>JAVBKC010000036.1:0-60225 GCA_031554255.1 Niveibacterium sp. | reverse complement strand
GCAACATCTTGCGCAGCACTTCAGTTTGCGCGCGCGCGCCGGACAGATCGGCGCGCGCCGCATTGCGCGTAAGCAGGCGCAAGCCATCGATGCGGCGCAGCCCTTCGACCAGGCGCGCAACGTCGCGACCGAAGCGCGCTTCTATGGTCTCGGACGGTTTGGCTAACGAATCGTCTACGGCGAACAGGATCGCCGCGAGCCGCGTTTCGAGATCGAGCCGCAAGGAGACTGCGATCAAGGTCATGCCGAGCGCATGGCGCGCGATGGGCTCGCCGCTATCGAGCAGACGGTCCCCATAGCGCGGCAGGGCAAAATCGAGCGCCTCGCCGATGAGGCTCGCCGCGGTCTCGGCCAGGCCCTCGCACAGTTGCGCCATCGGCGGCAAAGCGCCTGCGGCGGCATCGAGGGAGTGAGCTACCTGGACCATTCGTGCATTATCACATGTGACATGGCCATCGATTTCCGAGGGCTAAAATGAACTGCCTAGACTGAAGTTACAAGATGAAGTTCCTGAAGCAACTTCTAGCTCGCACCGAAATTTCGCCGCCCCACTGGGCAAAAATAGAAGCATCGCTGCCCTTCCTCGCGCGACTCGATACGGAGAAGCGGCGCCAACTGCGCACTCTCGCAGTCGAATTCCTTGCGCGCAAGGAATTTTCGGGCACCCACGGCCTCGTCGTCGCCGACGATATGCGTTTGTCAATCGCGCTGCAAGCGTGTTTGCCGATCCTCGAACTCGGACTCGCCGCTTATGAAGGCTGGGTCGGCATCATCGTTTATCCGGGCGACTTCCTGATTCCGCGCCGCGTTCTCGACGATGACGGTGTGATGCACGAATACGCTGAGGAAGCGCTGGGCGAAGCCTGGCTGACCGGCCCCGTGCTGCTTGCCTGGTTCGACGACCATGCGGATTACGACGGCGCCAATGTCGTGATCCACGAATTCGCGCACAAGCTCGACATGCTGGGCGGCGAAGCGGACGGTTGCCCGCCCTTGCACGCGGGCATGTCCGTCAAAATCTGGAGCGACGCCTTCGGCGCCGCCTTTGAAGATTTCTGCGCCAGGCTGGACGCCGGCGAGGACACGCAAATCGATCCTTATGCCGCCGAGCATCCAGCCGAATTCTTCGCGGTGATGAGCGAAGTCTTCTTTGTCGAACCTGCGTTATTGCAAAGCGAATACCCGGCGGTCTATGCGCAGCTCGCGGCCTTCTACCGCCAGAATCCATTGGCATGAATCAAAACGGTCCGCATCCTGCATGCCTGGCCGCGCTCAGGGACGCGGTTTGTCGGCAGGCCACTCGGCCATGTTGGGCAGCCGATCCGGCGAGGTCCGGCCCGCGAGCGCACAAAGCTGCGAGAGCCGCTCGGCGGGCTCGGAACCCACGTAATCCCACGTGAAACGCCATTCCCAATAGCCGATATAGCCCGGCATATTCATGCGATGGCGGCCGTCGAGGCCGAGCACATCCTGGAACTGGTAGATCGCCATGTTCGCGACCGACATCGCGGCGGCATGGATGAACTTCCAGTGAATGTCGCGACCGTCGGTTTCGAGATAGCGCCGAGCGAATTCGCGTTCGCGCTCGGTGCAGGTTACCCACCAGCCCGGCACGGTGTCGTTGTCGTGCGTGCCCGTGTAGACGACCGTGTTCTGTACGTAGTTGTGCGGCAGGAAGTTGTGCTGCGGCGTATCGGCGAACGCGAATTCGAGCACGCGCATGCCGGGAAAACCAAAACCGTCGCGCAGTTCCACGACGTCCGGCGTGATGACGCCCAGATCCTCGGCAATGATGGGCAGCTTGCCCAGCGCCTTTTCGATGGCGGCGAAAAGCTTCTTGCCCGGCCCTTGCACCCAACGACCGTTGACGGCTGTCGGCTCGCTCGCGGGAATCTCCCAATAACCCGCAAAACCGCGAAAATGATCGATGCGTAATACGTCGGCAAGCGCAAGCTGGCGTTTGATCCGCTTGATCCACCATGTGTAGCGGCTGCGATCCATCGCGGCCCAGTCGTAGAGCGGATTGCCCCAGCGCTGGCCGGTTGCGGAGAAGAAGTCGGGCGGTACGCCCGCAATCAGCGTGGGCTGGAATTTCTCGTCGAGATGGAACAGATCGGGACGCGCCCAGCAATCGGCGCTGTGGTGCGCGACGAAGATCGGCAGATCGCCGACTATCTGCACGCCGCGTTCGTTCGCATAACGCTTGAGCGATTGCCACTGCTGCTCGAAGCACCACTGCACGAATTGCCAGAAGACGATCTGGGATGCCAGATCCTTGCGCGCCTGCGCCAGCGCCTGGGCGTCGCGCCGCGCGAAGCCTTCGTCCCAGTCCGGCCAGATCCGGCCAGGGAAACGTTCGTCGAGCGCCATGAACAGTGCATAATCGTCGAGCCAGGCTTTTTCGGCTTTGCAATAGGCCGCGAACTCGGCTTTTTCGTCGACGCTCGCACGTTCGAGAAAACCCTTGGCTGCTTCGCGCAGCTTATCCAGACGGAATGGGACGACGCGCGAATAGTTGATGCGGTGAGGGTCGAAACCCGTGCGCTCCGCGTCGCGGATCGGTGCGAGCCAACCGCGCCGGACCAGCTCTTCGAGGTCCACCAAAAGCGGGTTGCCGGCGAAGGCCGACACGCTCATATAAGGCGAATTTGCGGGGCCGATCGGCATCAGCGGCAGCACTTGCCAGAGCGACTGGCCGGCGCGCACGAGCCAATCGACGAAGTGATAAGACGAGGCGCCGAGGTCGCCCGAGCCGTTGGGTCCCGGCAGAGAGGTTGGATGCAGCAGAATACCGCTCGTGCGTCGGTCGAAAAGCATCGCTGAGGATTCCTTATTGTATTGTCGAGGAGTCAAATTCAGTCAGAGCGGCTGCGTCCTGCGACCGCGGCGAAAATAGGGTCGCGAAGGCCGTCCCCGCGAGCGTATAGCTTTCCGCGCACGCGGCCGTCGCAAACGAATCGTCGAGATCGGTGTCGAGAACCCGAATCCAGCGCCCCGCCGGCAGACGGAACTCGGCGCTCGCCGAATCGCCATTGAAGAGCATCATCACGCGCGGCCCGCTCATGCCCACGCCTGGCGTAAAGAGCGCATAGAACGCGTGTTCGCTGGTCGAATTCCATTGCTCGGCCGTCATGACCGCGCCGCCCGGCTCGCACCAGACAAGCTCATAGCCCGAGGCCTGGCCAAGCGATTGACGCGGCCAGACGCTGCTTGGCACGACGCCATAGATGCTGCGCAGACGAATCAGCGAGGCGACAAATTCGAGTAATTTGGTATCGGGCGCGCGCCAATCTATCCAGGATATTTCGTTGTCCTGACAATAGCTGTTGTTGTTGCCGCCCTGCGAATTGCCGATCTCATCTCCAGCCAGCAGCATCGGCGTGCCGCGCGAGAGCAGCAGCGTCGACAGCAGCGCGCGCTTCAAGCGCCTGCGCCGCATGAGGACGGCTACGTTATCGCTCGTCCCCTCCTCGCCGCAGTTGTTCGAAAGATTGTGGCCGTGACCGTCGCGGTTGTCCTCGCCATTGGCTTCGTTGTGACGCTGGTTATAGGAGACCAGATCGTGCAGCGTGAAGCCGTCGTGCGCCGTAATGAAGTTCACCGACGAAAGCGGCGAGCGGTGAGTGCCCTGGAATACGTCGCTCGATGCCGTGATCCTGCGTGCGAACTCGCCGCGCGTGCGGCCGTTATGAAGCCAGAAGTCGCGCGAGGAATCGCGGAACTTGTCGTTCCATTCCATCCACGCCGTTGGAAACTGACCGAGCCGATAGCCGTCATAACCGATGTCCCAGGGTTCGGCGATCCGCTTGATCGTCGAGAGCACCGGACACTGTTCGAACGCGACAAAAAAAGCCGCCTCGGTGTCGAAGCCGTGCGCACGGCGGCCCAGCACCGGTGCGAGATCGAAGCGAAAGCCGTCGACGCCGAAGGTCGTCACCCAGTAGCGCAGGGAATCGAGCACCATTTGCGTGACGCGCGGATGTGCGACGTTCAGCGTGTTGCCGCAGCCGGTCAGATTTTCGCAATAGGACGGATCGTTCGGCTGCAGGCGGTAATAGCTTGCATGGTCGATCCCGCGATAGCACAGCGTCGGTCCGTTGGACCCCGCTTCGACGGTGTGGTTGTAGACGACATCGATAATGACTTCCAGGCCTTCGGCATGGAGCGTATCGACCATCTGACGAAACTCGGCCGTCGCCGAACGCGTTGTGCGCGACCAGTAGCGCGGCTCGACCGCGAAATAGGCGAGCGGATTGTAATTCCAATAGTTGGACAGGTTCCGCTGCCCGAGGAAATGCTCCGACAAGCCGTATTGCACCGGCAAAAGTTCTATCGTCGTGATGCCGATCTTTTTGTAATGCTCGATCATCGCCGGATGGCAAACACCCAGATAGGTGCCGCGCAGGGCGTCGGGAATCTTCGGGTGCAGCATCGTAAGGCCCTTGACGTGCGCCTCATAGATGATCGTCGCCTCTGGCGCCACGCGCGGACGCATATCGTCGGCCACCGGCAAGTCAAGCACGACGCGGCTCTTGAGCGCTGTCGGACCATTGTCTTGCGTGCTCGCGACCGCATTGCCGCCAGGATTCCCGATGGCATAACCGAAAGCGTCGTCGCGCCAGCGGAATTCGCCGACGAGTTCGCGCGCATAGGGATCGACCAGGAGCTTCTGCGGATTGAAGCGATGGCCGCGCTCGGGCGCATACGGGCCGTGGGCGCGATAGCCATAGAGCTGGCCCGGCGCAAGCCCTACGACATGGCCGTGCCAGACCTCGCCGGTACGCCCTGGCAAGGCAATACGATGCGTTTCGGTGACGCCGCTCTCGTCGTAAAGGCAAAGATCGATCTGCGTTGCGTGGGCCGAAAAGACAGCGAAATTCACGCCGTTGAGGTCTACGGTCGCGCCTAGCGGCCACGGACGCCCGCTCGCTACATGAAAACCTGACGCCATCGATTACCCCTGGAATCCGAGAATCACCGTGCCGAGCGGCGGCAAGGTCAGCATGATCGAATTGGCATGTCCCGCCCAGGGAATAGGTTCGGATTCGAGCGGATCGCTATTGCGAACGTCGGAGCCGCCATAGGCCGCCGCATCGGTGTTGAGCAGTTCGAGATAGCGGCCGGCATGCGGCACCCCAATGCGATAAGCATGACGCGCCTCGGGTGTGAAGTTGCTCACGCTCACAACAAGCGCCTCGTCGGCGAGACCGAAACGCGCGAAGGCGAGCACCGACCAGTCGGCATTGTTCATGTCGAGCCAGCAAAAGCCCTCGTGTTCGAAGTCGCGCTGATACAGCGCGGGCGTGCGCTGATAGAGCGCATTGAGATCGCGCACGAGCGACTGCACGCCACTATGCGAATCGATTTCTAGCTGATGCCAGTCGAGACTCGTATCGTGGTTCCATTCGCGGCCCTGGGCGAATTCGCCGCCCATGAAGAGCAACTTCTTGCCCGGATGGGTCCACATGAATCCGTAATAAGCGCGCAAGTTGGCGAATTTCTGCCAGCCGTCGCCGGGCATTTTCGAGATCAGCGAACCCTTGCCGTGCACCACTTCGTCGTGCGAGAGGGGCAACATGAAGTTTTCGCTGAATGCATAAACGAGACCGAAGGTCAGTTGATTGTGGTGGTAGCGCCGATGGACAGGCTGATGCTTCATATATTCGAGCGTGTCGTGCATCCAGCCCATGTTCCACTTGTAGTGGAAACCGAGCCCGCCTTCGTAGGTCGGCCTCGATACCGCCGGCCAGGATGTCGACTCCTCGGCCAGCGTAATCGCGCCAGGGCAGTGTTCGCCCAGTACTTCGTTCATGCGGCGCAGGAAGGAAATCGCTTCGAGGTTCTCGCGCCCGCCTTGGGCGTTCGGCACCCACTCGCCGGCATTGCGCGAGTAATCGCGGTAGAGCATCGAGGCGACTGCATCGACGCGCAGCCCATCCACGCCGAAGCGTTCGATCCAGTACAGCGCGTTGCCGACGAGATAGTTGCGCACCTCGTTGCGGCCAAAGTTGTAGATCAGCGTATTCCAGTCGGGATGGTAGCCCTCGCGCGGATCTTCGTGCTCGTAGAGCGCACTGCCGTCGAAGCGGCCGAGGCCGTGCGCATCGGTCGGGAAGTGACCGGGCACCCAATCTAGCAGGATGCCGATGCCGGCCTCATGCGCGGTGGCCACGAAATCCTGAAAACCTTTCGGGTCGCCGAAACGCGCCGTTGGCGCATACATGCCAACGGGCTGATAACCCCAGGAACCGTCGAACGGATATTCTGACACCGGCATCAGTTCGAGGTGGGTGAAACCCAGATCCTTCGCGTACGGAATCAGTTGCTCGGCAAGCTCGCTCCAAGAAAGATAGCGATCGCCCTCCTCCGGTACGCGCCGCCACGAGCCCAGGTGCACTTCATAGACGCTGATCGGCGCGCGTAGCGAGTTCGCCTCGGCGCGTTGTTCGGGCAGCTTGCGCAGCGGCGGTAGACCGGCGACGACGCTGCCGGTGCGCGGACGCATTTCGGACGCAAAACCGCAAGGATCGGCCTTTTGCAGAATGGCGCCATCGCGCGTACGCAGTTCGAATTTGTAGATCGCGCCGGGCGTTAAGTGCGGTACGAAAAGCTCCCATACACCGCATTCGCGGCGCAGTCGCATCAGGTGACGACGTCCGTCCCAAAAATTGAAATCGCCGACGACCGACACCCGCTCCGCGTTCGGCGCCCAGACACCAAAGCTCACGCCTTCGACGCCCTCGATCATGCGCGGATGCGCGCCAAGAAACTCATAGGGTCGCAGATGGCTGCCTTCGCCGAAGAGCCAGGCGTCGATATCGCCAAGGATATGACCGAAGCGATAGGGATCTTCTTCCTCGCTCGTCTGGCCGTTTTCCCAGGTCACCGCGAGGCGGTATGCAAAGCCTGGCTTGCAGCGAAGAATCGCGCCCTCGAAGAAGCCGGCCGGATCAATCGCTGCGAGTTCGGCAAGCGGCTTTCCGCTCGCCGCGTCGAGTACGCCAACCCGGCAAGCGCCAGGCAAAAAGACCGCCAGACGCAAACCGCCTTCGGCGTCCTCGTGCAGGCCGAGCACGGAGAACGGGTCAGTATGACGGGCTTCGAGTAGCGCGGTTATGTCGTCGGCTTTAAGCATGATCAGCGGGTATGAACCTTCCAAATCCGTTCGCAATATTCGCGGATGGTACGGTCAGACGAGAAGTTGCCCATGCTCGCGATGTTGTGCACCACGCGCGCGAACCAGCGGTCGCGGTCGCGGTAAGCGGCATCGATCTGACGCTGGATTTCAACGTAGGCGGCGAAATCGGCGAGCAGGAAATACTGATCACGACTGAGCAATGCATCCACGATCGGCTGGTAACGGGCGCGCTCCTCGGGCGAGAAATCGCCGTTCGCTATCATGTCGATCACGGCCTTGAGGTCGGCGTTGCCTTCATACCAAGTGCGTGGATTGTAACCCTCGCGCGCGAGTTTCTCGACCTCTTCGGTACGCAAACCGAATATAAAGATATTGTCGAGACCCACATGCTCGGCGATTTCGATATTCGCGCCGTCCCAGGTGCCAACGGTGAGCGCGCCATTGAGCGCAAACTTCATATTGCCGGTGCCCGAGGCTTCGGTTCCTGCCGTCGAAATCTGTTCGGACACGTCCGCCGCCGGAAAAACCCGTTCGGCGACCGAGACGCGATAGTCGGGCAGGAAGACGACCTTGAGCCGGCCGCGCAGTCGCTCGTCATTGTTGACGGTGTTGGCAACGTCATGGATCAGCCGAATGATCAGCTTCGCCAGTTTGTAGGCCGAAGCGGCCTTGCCGCCGAACACATGCACGCGCGGTTGCCAGTTGGCGTCCGGATTGGCGAGCATCGCGCGATAGCGCTGCACGATATGCAGCATGTTGAGCAACTGGCGCTTGTATTCGTGAATACGCTTGACCTGGATGTCGAATAGCGCGTGCGGATCGACGACGATATTCAACTCGCGCTTGATATAGGCGGCGAGCCTTTCCTTATTGGCAAACTTGATGCTGGCGACTTCATCGCGGAAAGCCTTGTCGTCGGCGAATTTGTCGAGCTTTTGCAACTGATCCAGATTCGTGCGCCACTTGCCGCGGACTTTTTTGTCGATCAGTCGGGCCAGGTCGGGATTGCACTGGGCGAGCCAGCGGCGCGGCGTCACGCCGTTGGTCACGTTGGTGAAACGCGTGGGGAAGATTTTCGCGAAATCCGCGAAGATCGTCTGCACCATGAGATCGGAATGCAGGCGCGCGACGCCATTGACCTGCGTCGAGGCGACGATGCATAAATGCCCCATGCGGACGCGCCGCTCGCCTTCCTCGGAGATCAGCGAAACGCGCTTGAGCAAGGCCGCATCGCCGGGAAATTCGTGCGCCACGGCGTCTAGAAAGCGGCGGTTGATTTCGTAGATGATGTCCAGATGGCGCGGCAACAGGTATTGCAGAATGCCGACCGCCCAGCTCTCTATCGCCTCCGGCATCAAGGTGTGGTTGGTGTAGGAAACGATGCGCTCGACCTGGCTCCAGGCCGCTTCCCAGGTAAAACCGTGCTCATCCATCAAAAGACGCATGAGTTCCGGCACGGACAGCGCCGGATGCGTATCGTTAAGCTGGATCGCAGCTTTCTCGCAAAGATTTTCGAGTGTGCCGTATTCGCGTAGATGACGCGCAAGAATATCTTGCAGCGAGGCGCTGACGAAGAAGTATTCCTGGCGCAGGCGCAGCTCGCGGCCTTGCGGCGTCGAATCGTCCGGGTAGAGCACCCAGGAAATATTTTCGGCTTTGCTACGTGCTTCAGAAGCGCCGGAGTAGTCACCGCGCGTATGCGCCGCCAGATCGAGTTCGTCGAGCGCGGTCGCGCGCCACAGGCGCAGCGTCGTGACGCGGCGGGTTTCGTGACCGGGGATGACCATGTCGTAGGCGCGGGCGAGGATGCGCTCGGATGGCGACCAGACAGGCCGGCCATTCACGTAATCGACCCAACCGCCATATTGGATCGGGTAGAACACGTCGCGGCGGGGGAATTCCCACGGGTTCCCGCGCGCGAGCCATGTATCGGGCACCTCGACCTGGCGACCGTCCACGATACGCTGGCTGAACATGCCGAATTCATAGCGGATACCATAGCCGAAAGACGGCACGCCGAGCGTCGCGAGCGAATCGAGAAAACACGCCGCGAGCCGCCCCAGACCGCCGTTGCCGAGCGCCGCGTCGGGCTCGCTTTCGAGCACATCGGCCGGTTCCATCTTGGCCTTCTTCATCTCGGCGGCGAATTCTTTTTCGAGACCGAGCGCGGCGAGCGCATTGCTCATCGCGCGGCCGACCAGAAATTCGGCGGAAAGGTAATAAGCGCGGCGCGATTGGCTCTGCGCATCCTCGTACTGCGTGTCGACCCAGCGCTGGGCGAGATCGTCGCGCGCCGTCATGGCCGTGGCGCGCATCCACTCCGAAACATGCGCGATGCGCGGGTCGGCCCCGATATCGTGCAGCAGATGACGTTCGACTGCGGCATCGAAGCTCACGGCGGCGCTGCCCTGCGCGATCGACTCGGAACCTATCTTGTTCATAAGGACTCCCGACGAGGAGGGACAAGTGAGATTGCGACGGTACATCTTAGTAAACTCCTTGCGGCTGTGCGCTTTTTGTTCAAGCAAGCCCCGACGCGCAAGACAGGCGGATTACAAACCCAGCATCCGTCTTGCGGCACAGCGGTCGAAGCAAAAATGTGGAACGAAATTTACGCGTTGGAATCGAGCGAGTCTTGACGCGCATTGCTTCGCCCGCGAATCCTACCGCCGCAGCCCCAGATTTACCGAGCTACGGCGGCGATCCTTCCCGTGCGCTACAAGTTTTTGCGCCTCACTTCTATGCTTGAAGACGGGGGGCCAGCTTGCGCCGCCGCCGTTTGTAACAGGAGGAATTCGATATGTCGATTACTTGGGTTCTCGTCGCCAATGCCCGCTCGGCGTCCCTTTACGAAAACCAAGGGCCGAGCAAGGGCCTGACCCTGCTCAGGCAGATAGAGCCCATGAACGATGGACTTGCCGAAGACTTGTCGGTCGGCGGCATGGACCGCTCCGACTGGCACGGCCCCGATGAACTGCGCCGCAGCAAGGCCCGCGAGTTCGCCCACCACCTAGCCGGCGAGCTGCGCCGCGCACGCAACGACAAGCATTACGCGCGCGCCGTGCTCGTGGCACCGCCGACCTTCATGGGGCTCATCAATGCCGAACTCGATATCCCGACGGCGCGCACTGTTTCGAGCCGCGTCGAAAAGGACTACACGCGCCACTCGCCTCAGCAGCTCTGCGACCAGCTTGGCGACTGCTTCTGTCCTTAGGGCTTCAATCAAGTAAGCGGCCAGCCCTTTAGCGTTCGATATTCGGGACCCGCAGGCTGGCGTTGCGATTCGATCAAGGCAAAACCCGCCACAGGCCAAACGATGGGTGCAAGCGTGCGCGCTTCGAACGGCGCGCGCGTCTTGCGCATCAGGGTTATGTGCGGAAAGAATCCCGGCGCAGCTAGAGCGATACCCGCCTGCCTCAGCCCCTCCCGCACCTCTGTGACAAGCGCACCGAGCGCATCCGGCGGTGCTCTGCATCCCATCCACAGAATACCGTTAGGCCAGCGCTGAAGCCTGTCCAGTGTCAGTTCGAAGGCGCGGGCCCGCAGCGCGTCGCCAACGTTCAGCGCGACCGCTACGTCCATTCCCGAGCGTTCGCCAAGGAAAGCCAGCGTCATATGTAGCGTGGCAGTGCTCGTGGCGCGGCCCCCAACCTCGGTTTCCAAGGTGCGGATTGTGGCTTGCAGCGCGTCACGCACGACAGGCAGCGGCAGCAGGCCAAAGAAGATCCGCTGTGTCGTCATCAGTCCCGCCGCAGCAATAGCGCGACAGCCTCGGCGGCGATGCCTTCGCCGCGCCCCGTGAAACCGAGCCGCTCGGTCGTTTTACCTTTGATGTTGACCTCGCTCGGCGCGACGCCGAGGTCGGCCGCGATGTTCGCGACCATTGCCGGTACATGCGGCAGCAGCTTGGGGGCTTGGGCGATCACGGTCGCATCGACATTGCCGACGCGCCAGCCGGTAGCCGCAACCGCCGCCATGGCGCTACGCAATAACACGCGGCTGTCGGCGTCTTTGTTGCGCGCATCGGTGTCCGGAAAATGCCGGCCGATGTCGCCAAGCCCCGCTGCGCCGAGCAGCGCGTCCGTGATCGCATGCAGCAGCACGTCGGCATCGGAATGTCCGAGCAAGCCGTACTCGAACGGGATCGTCACGCCGCCGATGATGAGTTTGCGGCCGGGCACCAGCGCGTGCACGTCGAAGCCTTGCCCGATGCGAAAAAGCGCTGCATTCATGTCTCATCCTCTTGTGTTTCGCCCGCCAAAATCCGCGCCACGAGCGCGAGATCCTCGGGATAGGTCAATTTGAAGTTCGCGGCCCGCCCTGGCACGAGCCGTGGCGTCAAGCCCAGCGCTTCGATTGCGCCGGCTTCGTCGGTAACATCGGGCGTCGCAGCTAATGCGCGCCGCAGCAGCCCGAGGCGAAACATCTGCGGCGTTTGCGCAAGCCAAAGCCCCTCGCGCGCGAGCGTCGCGACGACCCTGCCCGCACTGTCGGCGCGCTTGAGCGTGTCAGCAAGCGGCGCAGCGAGGATGCCGCCAACTTCGTCATCGGCCAGGGTCGCGATCAGATTTTCGACGTCTGCTGGGGCGATACAGGCGCGCGCCGCGTCGTGGACCAGCATCCAGGTCTCGGACGGCGTATGACTGGCAATCGCAGCAAGCGCATTCGCAACCGAAGCCGCACGGCTCGCGCCGCCGACGCGCAAGACGTGCAAACGGGCATCTTGCGGCCAGTCGAAACGCGCCCAATCGGTATCGTCGGGCGATAGCACGACCCATACCGCCGACAGCGCGGTTACAGTCAGCAAACGATCCAGCGTATGGCGCAGGACAGGATGCCCCAGCACGGGCAAATATTGCTTCGGCGCCGCGCTCGCCATGCGGCTACCGCTGCCTGCAGCCGGAACAAGTGCGTGAAAGATCGGCTTATTCATCCGGCAATTCTACCGGTGGCATGCGGCTGCTTGAAATGCTGGCCACGTGAGTCAGTCGTCAGTGCGCCGCCTGCTCTGGTGTCTGGACGTTCAGTTCTGAAGATCAGTCCACGGTACGTACAGGCGTTACCGCCAACAGTCTGGCCATCGTGCGCCACATCGTCATCAACTTGCTTCGACTCGATACATCAAGAAAAGCCAGCATCCAAACCAAGCGGCTCCTGGCGGCAACTTCTCCAACCTATCGAGCCCGGCTGCTCGGGCTCAACTTATGACAAGTCGGTGCGATGACCCTGCCGGGAAAGTGCAAAATAACGCCGGATAGACTGTGACGCTTTTAGCCTTTATGGCTCTACCGCAGATCAAATGTGTGTGATGTTGATGGCGTAGGGCGGGCTTCTTTGTTGTGGTTGCAATTGTCTGCGGCCCTCGCACGCGACGAAAGCGGGTGCTTTTCGAAGCGCCCTATACTTAAGGAGAGCCTTCAGGAGACGCCCCTCGTGAAACCCAGCACTATCCGCCCGCCCGCCGTTGCCGGGTTCTTCTATCCGGACGCCGCCGACGCGCTCGACACGCTGACGGCATCCTTGCTCGAAGGCGCGGCACGCTCCCACCCGGCCCGCGCCCAGCCGCCCAAGGCCCTCTTGGCGCCGCATGCTGGATATATCTATTCGGGGGCCACGGCCGCCCGCGCGTATGCCGCACTCGCACCGTTCGCGGGCAGCATCCGCCGTGTCGTGATTCTCGGCCCCTGCCACCGTGTCGGCATCAAAGGCATCGCACTGCCGACCAGCGACGCCTTTGCCACGCCGCTCGGCAGCGTCGCAATCGACCCCGACGCCCGCGCGGCGATCCGCGCCCTGCCCGGCGTCATCACGCATGATGGCGCGCATGCGCAAGAACATAGTCTCGAAGTGCAGCTACCGTTCCTGCAAAAGCTGCTGTGCGAATTCACTGTGCTACCGTTGGCGGTCGGCCAGGCCGCTCCCGATGTCGTTGCCGCCGTCCTTGAAACACTGTGGGGAGGGCCGGAAACCCTGTTCGTGATTTCCTCAGATTTGTCTCACTATCACGACTACGCCAGCGCAAGAACGCGCGACACGGATACCGTGCGGCACGTCCTCGCGCTGGAAGCGAAAATCCATCCCGAACAAGCCTGCGGCGCTTATCCGCTCAACGGCTTGCTCACGGCGGCGCAGCAGCGCCAACTAACGCCACGGCTGATCGATCTATGCAATTCGGGCGATACGGCGGGCGATCGCGCACGCGTGGTCGGCTATTGCGCCATCGCCTTCGATACGGACGCCGAACATGTCATCCATTGAAACCGACGGCATCTTGCTGCTCGCCACCGCACGACGTGCCATCGAAGCGCGGCTCGGGCTCGCCCTGCCTAACGAAGGTCCGCCCGAACCTGGTCCACTGCGAGCAAGCTTTGTCACGCTGACGCAGCGTGGCGAGCTGCGCGGCTGCGTCGGTAGCCTGGAAGCGCAACGGCCGCTGCTCACCGACGTAGCGGTCAATGCCTGCAATGCGGCCTTCCACGATCCGCGCTTCGCACCGCTGACCACGCTGGAGTGGCCCGAGATTTCGATCGAGATTTCCGTGCTCGGCGAAATCGAAT
Source organism: Niveibacterium sp. (assembly GCA_031554255.1). Taxonomy (GTDB): domain Bacteria; phylum Pseudomonadota; class Gammaproteobacteria; order Burkholderiales; family Rhodocyclaceae; genus Niveibacterium. The sequence goes on along the minus strand of JAVBKC010000036.1, from coordinate 46,530 downwards.
GGCGCGATTGCGCGCGTCTTTACGATGCGCTCGCCTGGGTGCGTACCGGGCGCGATGGCGTGGTGCTGGCCAGCGGCGCGCGCCGTGCGACCTTTCTGCCACAGGTTTGGGAAAGCCTGCCCAACCCGCAAGACTTCTTCAAATTCCTCGCGCAAAAAGCGGGCCTCCCGGAGCGCTGGCCGGACAACGCGCGCGTCGGTCGCTACCCGGTCAGTAAATATTGCGAGGTTGCGGCGAGGCTGATCGCATGAACCATCCAGGCCGTTGGTGGCACGCGCTCGACGATGGTCGCATTCAGTGCGATCTGTGTCCGCGCGAATGCCGGCTGCATGAAGGCCAACGCGCCGCCTGTTTCGTGCGGCAGCGCATGGGCGACGAAATCGTGCTCACGACTTACGGCCGCAGCTCAGGTTTTTGCATCGACCCAATCGAGAAGAAGCCCTTGAATCACTTCTATCCCGGCAGCGGCGTTTTAAGTTTCGGAACTGCCGGCTGTAACCTCGCCTGCAAGTTCTGCCAGAACTGGGACATCTCGAAATCGCGCGACATGGACAGTCTGATGGACGAAGCCTCGCCCACGGCAATCGCCCGCGCAGCCCACGCCGCCGGCGCGGCAAGTGTGGCCTTCACCTACAACGACCCGGTAATTTTCGCCGAATACGCAATCGACACGGCCTGCGCCTGCCATGAGGCGGGCCTCGCTACGGTCGCGGTGACGGCCGGCTACATCGGCCCGGCCGCACGCGCCGAGTTTTATGCCGCGATGGATGCGGCGAATGTCGATCTCAAAGCTTTCAGCGAAAGTTTCTACCGCCAGCTCGCGGGCGCGCGCCTCGCGCCGGTGCTCGACACCCTCCTCTATCTACGCCACGAAACCCAGGTCTGGTTCGAGATCACGACCTTGCTGATTCCCGACGCCAACGATTCGGACGCAGAAATCGAAGCACTCTCAAGCTGGGTTGCACGCGAACTCGGTACCGATGTGCCGCTGCATTTCACGGCCTTCCATCCCGATTTCAAGCTCACGGACCGCCCTGCAACACCCGCCGCGACATTGCGCCGCGCGCGCGAAATCGCGCGCAAAAACGGCTTGCGTTATGTGTACACCGGCAATACCCATGACACCGAAGGCGGCACAACGTACTGTCAGAATTGTGCGAGCGCGCTGATCGTCCGCGACGGGTACAAGATCCTCGTCTATCGACTCGATCACGCAGGCCATTGCCCCGATTGCGGTACAGTCCAGGCAGGCCGTTTCCGCCCTTATCAGGGGGCATTCGGCCCCAGAAGAATTCCAATCAGGATAGCGAGCATTTCCCAATGAGCTTTCGTCACCGGCATTCGAGCCTATCCATCCAGGCTGACAACATCTGGCTGGAAGCCTTTTTGTCCGACAAGCCGGAAGCGCGCGCGCTCATCGTCTTCCTCGCCACCGAGCCGATCGCGGCGAGCGAATCGCGCGAATTTAGCGCGGCGCAATTGCTGCACGAAGTCGGCTACTCGACGCTACTGGTCAATGCGCTCACCCGCTACGAAGCAGAACGCGACCCCGATGCACGCTACGACGTGCCACGGCTCGCCAATCGCCTGCTCGCAGCGCTCGGCTGGTGCAGCCACCAGCCAACGCTGGCGCAACTGCCGATCGGCCTGCATGCAAGCGGCACCGCCGCCGCAGCCGCGCTGAAGGCGGCCGCGCGCAAGCAGCCGCAACCCTTCGCAATCGTCTGTCGCGCCGGCCGCATCGATCTGGCGGGCGCCGCGCCGCTGCGCCAGAACACGGTCCCGATCCAGCTCATCGTCGGCGGCGAAGCAGACGCCACGCGCCGACCCGGCGAACGCGCCATGCACTTGCTGAGCGGCGAAAAAAACTGGGTCGAAATTCCCGGCGCAGACGAACTTTTCGGTGAACCCGAAACGCTAGCCGCAGCGAATCGGGCCATGCTCGAATGGTTCGAACACTGCTTTGCGAAATCCCTCCAAAGTGGTAGCCGGCCCCTCGTTGCCTGAGCGAACGCCTGTTTTTATAAAGAATCGCCCGCGCCCGGTATCGAAAACCACGCTTTCGCGTTGGATCAGGCGGCAGTATTGAAGGTATCACCGTTTTTTCGTATGCAATTTAGGTGTATTAGTGTCCTGCGGTTCGCGCCCGTCGTATCGTTTTTTTGAATACCCCCGGTTGGACAGCATAGCGAATTCGAAGACAGAAGCCGAAAAGGAGGTGGAATCTCACTTTTTTTCGCTGGCGGCGGAAACGATAGGCCGCCACAATGGGAAAATGCGCCTTTCCGTGAATTCTGCAATGCCCAAACGACTCCTGATTGCTCTCTGCGCACTCCTGCCCATCGCAGCCAAGGCCTCTGTTACCGATACTGCAGGAAGCATTGTCACGATGATCTTCGGGCTCGTGATCGTCCTCGCCGCGTTTTACGGCCTGCTACATCTACTCAAGCGTCTTCAATCTCAAGGCGTCTCGGGCCAGGCGAAACTCAGTGTGATCGGCGCAGTCCCGGTCGGGCCGCGCGAACGCGTTGTGCTCGTCGAAATCGGCGACCGCGTGCTCGTGCTCGGTGTCGCACCCGGCCATGTCGGTACGCTGGGCCGCTTGTCGTCGGTCGATGTGCCGCGCAATCCGACCACCGCGCCTGTCGCGCAGGACTTCGCCGCGAGGCTTGCGAAAATCATTAAGGGAGGGCGCGATGCGCGCTAAACATATGCTGCATGCCGGCGCTGTCTTGGCTCTGCTGGCTGCGGCGCCCGCAGTGTTAGCCCAGGGCCTGCCGGCATTTTCGACCGCGCCGTCACCCGGCGGCGGTCAGACCTATTCGATTCCGGTGCAAACGCTGGTGATGATGACCTCGATGGTCTTCATCCCGGCCGTAGTGCTGATGATGACGAGCTTTACCCGGATCATCATCGTATTCTCGCTGCTGCGAAACGCGATGGGCACGCAAACATCGCCGCCCAATCAGGTGCTTGTCGGGCTTGCGCTATTTCTGACCTTCTTCATCATGAGTCCAGTCGTGGATCAAGTGTACAACGACGCCTATAAGCCATTGGCCGAAAACCAGATTTCGTTCGATGTTGCACTGGATCGCGCTACGATACCGGTCAAAGCCTTCATGCTAAAACAAGTGCGTGAACCGGATCTGTCGCTATTCTCGAAGCTCGCAAAAACGCCTAAAGTCGAAAAAGCGTCCGACCTGCCGATGCGCGTTATCGTACCTGCCTTTGCGACAAGTGAAATCAAAACCGCGTTCCAGATCGGCTTCATGATTTTCCTGCCGTTCCTGGTTATCGACATGGTTGTAGCTTCAGTGCTGATGTCGATGGGTATGATGATGATGTCACCCGTCATCGTATCGCTACCGTTCAAAATCATGCTTTTCGTGCTCGTTGACGGTTGGAATCTGATGATAAGCACGCTGGTGCGCAGCTTCGGATAGATCCTCAAGGAGATTCACGCATGACCCCTACCGCTGTCGTCGCCCTGGGCCGCGATGCTTTATTCATCGTCTTGCTGGTTTCGGCGCCAATGCTGATCGCTGCGCTCGTCACCGGTTTGTTCCTGAGCATTATGCAGGCTGCCACTCAGATCAACGAGGCAACGTTGACCTTTGTGCCAAAGCTGGTTGTCATGTTCATCATGATGATCGCTGCGGGTCCCTGGATGCTGACAACCATGACCGACTACATCCGCAGGCTTTTTGAATCGATACCCAGCATGATCGGTTAGTACTCAATTCAATGCTCAATATCAGTTCGGCTCAGCTCGAAGTCTGGCTCGCGCTCTATGCCTATCCGGCAATCCGCATACTCGCGTTGTTCTCCTCGGTGCCGGTCTATAACAACGGTTCGCTACCGCGCCGGGTAAGACTGCTGACCGGGCTAGCGATTGCCGGCACGATTTCGATTGCGGTACCGCCCTCGCCGCTAACCACTTCACCTGGTTCGTTTCTGACAGCGGCCGGCATCGCCTGCGAAATCATGATCGGTTATTCGATCGGTTTTGCGCTGCGGCTAGCCTTCGCGACGATGGATTTCGCGGGCGATCTGATCAGCTTGCAAATGGGCCTGTCGTTCGCATCCTTCTATGATCCGACCACGGCCGGTCAGACGAACGTGCTATCGCGCCTCTTCGGCCTGCTGTCGACGCTTTGCTTCCTGTCGATGAATGGTCACCTGCTGGTGCTCGACGTACTCGCGCGCAGCTTTGAGTGGCTTCCCCCCGGCGCTACACATTTTGATCCGCGCGGGTTTGAGGCGTTGGTGCGAGATACGGCCGTGCTTTTTGCAACCGGCCTGATGATCGCCCTACCTCTCGTTACGGCGCTATTGATCACGAACATTGCGCTGGGTGTACTCACACGCGCCGCACCACAATTGAATTTGTTTGCGCTCGGCTTTCCGATCACGCTTTCGGTCGGAATGGGTGGGCTGGTCGTCGTGCTACCGCTGTTCGCACCGGTTTTTCAGAATCTTTACGAGCATGCTTTTCAGATGATCGATCAATTCATCCGACTGACAGCGGGTCAGCCGATAAAATAAGAAACGCTTCAACGCTTAAAGACCAGCTCCGCGTTCGCCGCTTTCTGCGCAATCCAGCCTGATTCGATCATTTCTTCGAAGCGCTCGATTCGATAACCGGAATAACCGCCACGGCGGGCGATTTCGTCAGCGCGGCGCCTGAGAACCTGCAACGCCTGGCCCTCGCCTCCAACATGGAGGCGGTTGAGTTTCAACTCAACGCGTACGCGATCCTCTCCCAGCACGGCTTCGTGCACCGACCAGTTTGGCGCAGCCGGATAGACGACATAATCAACAGCACCCAAGATGATGTCCACGAGCGTACCCTTGGACGGCAAGGCATCGCTCGGTGGCGGCGCGGCTTCCTTCGCATTAGGAATCACTGCCGGCGTCTCAAGCTGCGCTAAAGGAGCCTTTGTAGGCGGAACTTCGGTTTGTATCGGAAGAGAAACTTCCGCTTGAACCTGTGGAGCCTCGACCGTTACCGCCGCAACTTCTACCCCATTGTCCGCGTCGACTTTATCATCCGTGAAGATCGAGGCGCAGCCCGCAAGCAACACGAGCATCAACAGCAGCGGACTAGCCCTCATCGTTCCACTCAAATGTAATTAAACAACGAAAGATTAGTCGTCTTGATAAATGCCTGTTGCGATGCTTGCAACGCCGTCATTCGCTGTGCGAGGTCGGAACTGGCCTGCGCGTAATCGACATCCAACAAACGCGAAAGCGTGGCCTTGTATTGAACATTGGCCTGATCGCCTGCTGCATCAAGCGACTGCGCCTCGTTGATCCGGGAGCCGACAGAGGCTCGCACGCTCAACACGTTGTTGAGCGTCTTGTCGAGCCGGTCCATCGCTTGCGTCAGTTTCGAATTCAAAGCGCCACCGGAATCATTCTCCAGCGAGTGGATCAAGTCCTGCATCGTGCTGAAAACGTCTGTGCTGCCGCCCGATTTGATGTCGAACGAATCGCCCGAAGCCGGCGTACCCCCAATCGAAACCTGGATGCCTCCAAACGAGATCTGCGAACCGTTTATATACGTGCCGCTAGAAACCGTGGAGCCGGAGGTAACGTCCAGGATGTCGTAGTTCGCCGCACTCGTAAATTTGATCTGGTAAGCGTGGCCGTTGTAATTACCAGTGACACTACCGCCGTCGATCATCGCACTGCTGGTGTTCGTCGCGGCAGCCGAGGTCGTGAACGCACCATTGACATCCGGGATATTCATGAAAATCTGACTGCCAGGGTTACTCGTCGGGAGCACACGCGAATCGGACACCTGGATTGTGCGCGAGCCCTGATCGCCGGCATAACCGATACCGGACGCCACGTTGCCAACGAAAGGCTGTGTATTCGAGCGATAACCTGCGAACAGATAGCCGCTTTGAGGATCGTTGGTGTTCGCATAGCCGACCATCTGATCGAAACGCGCACGCAGGTCGGACGCAATCGCCTTGAGTTGATCCTGCCCCAAGGCACCATTGCCACCCTGAGTCGCTCGATCCTTCACATATTCGACCAAATCTGTCACCGATGCGAGCGTGGTATCAACCGTGCTTAGCGCATCTTTGGCGGTGGCGCGGTTCGCGGTCCATTGGGCATTGACATTCATGGCCTGAGTGACAACAAGCGCGGAGGAAGCTGCAATCGGATCGTCCGACGGTGTCACAACGCGTTTGCCGCTACCGATTTGATTCTGAAGCTGCAGCAACCCAGACGCTTGACTCTGAAAGCCTTGCGTACCATGGCTGTAAAGCATTGAAGTCGATATACGCATATTCGTTCTCCTTGGGATCAGCGGTTGACGATCGAGAGAATGGTATCGAAAAGCTTCGAGGCAACTTCCATCACCTTGCCCGAAGCCTGGTATGCCTGCTGGTAGCGAATCAGATTTGCGGCCTCTTCGTCGAGGTTAACGCCCGAGTAAGAATCGCGCGCATCGGTCGCCTGCTGCAGCACAGACTGCTGCGCCGCAGCAGAAACCTGTGCGGTACGTGTCTGCGTCCCGATCTGACTGACAAGTTGCGCGTAAGACGATTCATAGCTCGCAGTACCGCCTATTGTCTTAGCCTGCTGAAGCTTGCCGAGCTCCACGGCGTTACGATTATCGCCCACCGCATTGGTGTTGGCTTGCACACTAAAGCTATCACCATTGGCCGGCTGCCCCTGGATAGAGAAACTCACACCCGCAAAATCGATCTTGGCGCCGTTTGCATAAGACACCGACGTAGCCGGCTTCGGGTACACCGTATTAGTGCCATCGGGTTGAGTCACGGTCACATCGAACCCGGTCGGGAACCCCGTCAGGGCGCCGCCCGAGAACGTGAGATTCACCGGTAACGAGAGTGCAGGCGTAGAACCGGTAAGGTTTGCCACACTGCTCACACTGCCTGGGTCGATCTTGCCGGTGCCGGTGTTCGTATTTGCCGCTGCCGTTGCAATCGGCGCGGCCGCCGCGATCTGGCTCGGATCGGTAAGTGCAAGATCGAAGTTGGCGGCACCCAAGCGCGTCGGCTCGATCAAAAAGGAATCGCCAACGTTCGGCGTACCACTCATATTCAATGAAAAACCTTGATTGGGTGCATTGACAAGCACCTTGGCAAGCGCATCCGACGCGTCGGTACCCGTTGCAGTCCAGGCCTGTCCATCAGAACGACGCACAAGCTGGAAAATATTCGCGACCGAGTAAGTCAGCGAATAATCGCTCGTCGTCAGGCTCGAAGCATCTGTGATCGGTACGCTGATCTGCGCAGTACCCGTGTTTTTCGGCTGATTCGGATAGACGGTTTGACCCGAAAGCGGTTTGAAGATATCGCCGCCAAACTTGCCGTTCAGATCCAGACCAAGCCGATTCTGCGCGTTGAAAGTGTCGGTCAAGGCAATTGCAATGCGGCCCAGGCTGTTCTGTGCAGTATCAATACCTTGCGATCGGAAACTTAAAAGGCCCGAAAGCTGGCCGCCAGAGATCGCTGTCTCAGGCAGCTCCTGCGTACCATTCGGCATCACGATACTGACCGTGAGCTTGGAAACGTCGTGGCCAGAAGGCCCTGTCGTAAGCTGATTAACCTGATCTTTCAACACCAGGGGCTGACCGTTGCCAATAAAAATATTGACCGAACCGTCATCGTTCTGCAACTGGGTCACACGAACCTGCTGGTTGAGCTGGGCAACCAAAGCATCACGCGCATCGAGTAAATCGTTTGGCGTACCCGCGCCAAGATTGCCGGCAAAGACAATCTGCTGATTCAGCAGTCCGATCTGTTTGGCCGCATCGTTGATCGTATCGACCGAGGAGTTGATTTCCGTCGAAGTCAGACCGCGCAACTCGTTTAGCCGCCCATAGAGCGACTGAAAGGTACTCGCCAGCGCCTGCCCCTGCGACATCATCGACTGCCGTGCTGCATTGCTCGAAGTATTCGACGGGTCTGCCACGGCTTGCACGCCAGAGAAGAAACCCTGTAGGGCAGGCGGCAACCCCGCCGTCGTATCGCCAAGCAGGTTGTTTACCTGACCCATCTGCTCCGCATAGGTTTGTAATTCCTGGAACCGCGTATCGGCCGTGAGCACCTGCCCACCGAGGTACTGATTGTAGGCGCGCTTGACCGTATCGACGCTCACGCCTTGGCCGTAGAAGCCGGCGGTGCCTCCATAGAGTGCGGGATTCGCGCTCTGTATAACGTTTTGGCGGCTATATCCCGGCGTTGCCTGATTCGAGATATTGTGGCCAGTTGTGACCAAACCCGCCTGTGCAGCGTTGAGTCCCGTAATCCCGATCGACAGTAAGCTGGTTCCCATGTTCTTTCTCGCGTTATAAAGCCATTTACGGCCATAACAAGCAATTCATGTGCCAATCACAAAATCCGCACTAGTACGGCCTTACAGCCCGCAATAAAGCTTAAACGGCGACATATCTTTCGACACGTCGCCGCACGAAAACAGTATAGGTTCAGTAACGGCTGAATCAGGCGTCGCTTGAGAGCGCGGAACGCAAAGTCTTGCCACCGATGATCCGCGTAAGCTTGTCGGCGTACATCGGATCGGTTGCATAACCCCCACGTGCAAGGCCGCTGGCAAAGCTGCGTACATCGGTTTGGCCGACCGCTGCTGCATAGCGTGAGTTGTTGCCAATCAAGCGCGCGTAATCGGTAAAAGCTTCCGAATATGAAGGATAGGCGCGAAAGCGCTCGACGCGTCGCTGCGGCACGCCGCCTACATATTCGATCGTTGAAGCATCGACCGTCTTACCTTTCCAGTCCGGGCTCGCCTTGATGTTGAAGAGATTGTGCGACGACGAGCCGTCGGGTAGCTTCAGTTCGCCACGGCCCCATCCGGTTTCGAGCGCCGCATGCCCGACGATGAATTGCGTTGGCACACCAAGCGATTTAGCCGCATTGACCGCATGGTCCCATATCCGGCCGATGAAACCGGAAGCACCGCCGCTGTCGCCCGAGCCTCCACTACTGCCGTCACTCTTGCCGGTGCCAGGTGCGATATTTGCCGCCCTGGCAGATCCTGCCGCCCGAAGAGCCGCCATCGTTGAAGCGTCGAGCAAGCCGGTCGGCTGTTGGCCCGAATCGACGCCCTGCTTTGGCATCAACTGGCGTTCAATCGCCTTTGCAAGACCAAAACCACCGGTTTTGGAAAGATTAAGCGCAAGCTGTTGATCGGCAAGTCCGCGATAGAAATTAACCTGCTCGCCGTCGAAACCACTCTGCGATCCGCCCAAAGAGATAGATTGGCGCATCTGCTTGAGCATCATCTGCAGAAATAATGCTTCGAATTGCTTGGCGACCGCACGAGTCGCCTCGGGCGAATTCTGCGACGACAAACGCTTGAGGTCATTGAGCCGACCTTGATCGAAAATAGAGTCTTGGACGGGGACAGCCATTTAGATCACTTCGATTTCGGCGCGCAGTGCCCCCGCCGCCTTCATCGCCTGCAAGATCGCGATCAAATCGGGCGGGTTAGCGCCGACCGCGTTGAGCGCCTTGACAACATCGGAGAGGTTCGTGCCGGACTTGATACGAATCAGGCTGGCGTTTTCCTGATGCATAGCAACCTTTGCGTTTTGCTGAAGCGCGGTCGTACCACCAGCGAGTGGCCCAGGCTGAACTATCTGGTTATCGGCGCTGACCGTCAGCGTAAGGTTGCCGTGCGCCACAGCGCAGTCCTGTATCTGCACCGCCCGGTTCATGACAATCGAACCCGTGCGCGCATTGACAATCACACGCGCCAGCCCCTGCTCCGGCACAACATCCAGTGCCTCCAGCCTGCCGAGAAAGGCCACGCGCTGGCCAGGATCGGCCGGTGCGCGAACCCGGATCATCGAGGCATCGAGCGGCGCCGCAAGACCATCGCCCATGGCACGGTTGATCGCCTGAGCAATCTTTTCAGCCGTGGCGAAATCCGCTTCGCGCAGCTCCAACGTGATCGAATCGTTCTGACCCACAGGCATCGGAACAGAGCGCTCCACAATCGCGCCCTTCGGAATCCGGCCAGCAGAAAGATGATTAACCTGTACCGAAGAGCCGCCTCCCTGAACCGAAGCGCCGTTGATCGCCAGGTTCCCCTGAGCCAGCGCATAGACATTGCCATCCGCGCCCTTGAGCGGCGTCATCAACAGCGTGCCGCCCTTCAGACTCTTGGCGTTGCCGAGCGAGGCTACGGTCACGTCGATTTCCTGGCCTGGCCGCGAAAATGGCGGTAAGGTGCTCGTGACCATAACGGCCGCCACGTTTTTGAGCTGAAGACTGACGCCCGGCGGCAATGCCACGCCCATGTTCGACAACATGTTCGCGATCGATTGCACGGTAAATGGCGTCTGTGTCGTCTGGTCACCGCTACCGTCAAGGCCCACGACGATCCCGTAGCCGACCAGCGGATTGCTACGAACACCGGCTACGGCCGCGAGATCCTTGATACGCTCGGCCTGAGCGGTTGGCACCAGACAGCACAAACAGCTAACGAGAACGATGAAACGACGCATAGCGATACTCCTAGAATGGGCTGACGGCCTGGAAGAAACGGGCCAGCCAACCCATTTTTTGCGCTTCGTCGAGCGTACCACTACCACGGTATTCGATGTGCGCATCAGCAACCTGAGTTGAATTTACGGTATTTGTAGCTGAAATATAGCTCGGATTCACCACACCGGAAAAACGGATAAATTCATCGCCTTGATTGATCGCAACTTGCTTTTCACCCGAAACGATCATATTGCCATTGGGCATCACTTCAACAACAGTCACCGTGATCGTGCCAGTAAAGTTGTTATCAGCGGTAGACGCACCTTTGCCGTCGAGTTTGTTGCCTGTACTGGCCGACAGTTCTAGCCCCTGGAGCGCCTTGAGCGGCACATGGGCCATCGTCGGAATACCGGCAGAAATGCTGGTGCTGCGCGAAGTACTCGTGCCGGCATTCTTTGCCGCTTGCGTGCGCTCGATGAGATTGATCGTAAGCGTGTCGCCGGCAAGACGTGCCCGGCGATCTTCGAAGAGACCACGCTGTGCAAGACTCGCGCTGAAGATCGAGCCCCCAACAATCGCGCTCTTCGTCTCGCGCTCGGGCGGACGCACCGACATCGGCTGATGGACCGAGGTCGCAGGCGTGGTCGTCGCACAGCCTTGCAAGATTGCGACGACAGCTAGAAGCGGCAGAAGCAGGCGTTTCATCGCGTCCCCTTAGAGTTGTGCAAGCCGTTGCAGCATCTGGTCGGCAGTTGTCACAACCTTCGAATTGAACTCATAGGCGCGCTGAGTCTGGATCATGTCGACGAGTTCCTCGGCCACGTTAACGTTCGAGGATTCGGTATAAAACTGATTGAGCACGCCGGCGCCATTGTTGCCAGGGTTGTTCTGGTTCGCCGTACCACTCGAAACGGTTTCGAGATACAAATTCTCGCCCACCGACTGGAGACCCGACGGATTGATGAAGGTCGCAACCTGGATCGTGCCAACCTGCGTCTGCGCCGTGCTGCCGGCAGTCGAGACCGAGACCGTACCATCCTTGCCAATCGTAACCTGCTGTGCATTGGGCGGCAGCGTGATCGCGGGGCTCAGTGCATAGCCGCTGGCAGTAACGAGCTGACCCTGGCTGTCAGGTTGAAAGGAACCGTCGCGCGTATAAGCCGTGGTGCCATCGGGCAGCGTGATCTGGAAGAAACCCTGCCCCTGGATCGAGACATCGAGTGGGTTGCTGGTTTGCTGCAGATTACCCTGCGTGTGCAGCTTGACCGTCGCTACAACCTGCGTACCGGTACCAAGTTGCAAGCCCGACGGAATCTGAGTCTGTTGCGAGGACTGCGCGCCAGGCTGGCGTAGTGTCTGGTATAGCAGATCCTCGAAAACAGCCTTCGAGCGCTTGTAGCCGTTCGTGCTTACGTTCGCAAGGTTGTTCGAAATAACGTCGAGTTGCTTCTGCTGTGCGTCGAGGCCGGTGCGGGCCACCCAGAGTGCGGGAATCATACTGCTTCTCCTGTTCGCGGCTCAAAGATAGAGCCCAATACCATGCAAGCATTGTGCCTGAAATGCCCGCTTATTTTTGGTCGGAACAGGCACGTAAAAACGGCCCTATTTCGGGCCGCTTTGAACTTGCAAAAAATGCCGGATCGCTCCGGTTTTCCTTACACGCAGAAACCGCTGACAGGCAACGGTTCCGGATAATTTTGGTTTGTATTTTGCGCGATCAACTGCTACTGATCACCTTATCGGCAGATTGATCGTTCTGCTGGGCAGAACTCAGTAGCTTGGTCTGAAATTCGAAATGCCGCGCCAGCGATATCATCTGAACCATCTGCTCCACGACATTGACGTTGCTGCCTTCGACATATCCACCTGCCACTTGCACGGCGTTGTCGGCAGCTGCCTGCGCCCCGTCGGGTTGACGGAATAAACCATCTTCTCCACGCTCCACCTGCGGCGGATTGACGAGCTTAAGCCTGCCAACGACTTCTGCCGCGTTGCGGTTACCCGTTGTTGCCACGGCCGAGATTGTGCCGTCCGGGGCGATTTCGTACTGATTGTCAGGCGGCAATGAGATCGGGCCACCTTCGCCGAGCACGCGCATACCGCGCTCATCGATGAGTTGGCCATTCTGCGAGACTTCCAGCCGTCCGCCCCGCGTATAAGCCTCGCCACCGTTACCGGTCTGAACTGCAAGCCAGCCTTGTCCCTTGATCGCGACATCAAGCGAGCGTCCGGTATGCAGCAACGGACCGGAACTCAAATCGTTCGACACGCTGGCATCGACGACAAAGGAACGCGAAGGCTGCGCATCGCTGAGGATCGGTACAGCACGCAACCGATGCAATTCGGCCTTGAAGCCTTCGGTCGAAGCGTTGGCAAGATTGTGACCGACGGAAGCCTCTTGGAGCATAGTGCTCTTGGCGCCCGTCATCGCTGTGTATATTACGCGATCCATTTCTATCGTCCGTTTCCGTTCGGCGTTCAAGTGGGCCGAGCAGCCACACCGATCGCCGTGAAGCGCCCGGTTCTACAACACCCGAACTCCCCACAAATTTGAACAACGCCCTACGGACGCCTGGTTTGCCGCGCCTGCCCGCCATACATGACGGGCGGGAACGACACGCGAATTAGCGCAGGTTCACAAGCGTCTGCAGGATTTGGTCCTCGGTTTTGATCGTTTGCGAGTTCGCCTGATAGTTGCGCTGTTGCGTGATCATGTCAACAAGATCGCGCGTAAGGTCGGTATTCGACGCCTCGACCGCGCCGGACTGAATGGCGCCGAGTGTGCCGGAAGCCGGCGTGCCGACTATCGGTTGGCCAGAGGCAGTCGTCTCGCCCCAAAGATTCTTCCCGAGGGAAACCAGACCGTTCGGATCAGCGAAGTTCGCTAGCACGACACGACCGCCGGGCTTGGTCTGACCATTACTGTAACGGCCGAGAATCTGGCCGCTCTCATCGATCGAGATACCTGACAGCCGACCGGAGGCATAACCATCCTGCTGATTCTTGTTGACACCGAAGACACCGCCGTATTGCGAAGTACCGGTGAAATCAAGACTGAAACTGACAGGCGCAACAGCACCGTACGCTGAACTGATATTAGCAGTCACGGGCAACGGCATCGTCGGCGTCGTAGTCGTTGCCTTGCCAATCGTAAAGGAATCGTTGTCGCTCGGGGAACCACCCGTGAGATTCAACGAAAGCGACAGACTTGTCGTTTTTGTGTTCAGATCAGCCAGCGCCGACGCCGCGTTAGTACCGGTTCCCGTCCAAGTCGTTGTACCGTCCGTCAAAGTGTACGTGGGGGGAGCAGGAGGTGTGCCGCTAGGATCAGCAGTATAGGTAAGCGTATAGCCGCCCGTCGGAAAACCTGCCGGGTTGCTGGAGGATACGCCCATCTGCGCGGTGCCCCCATTCGATGCTCCGGCAGTGATAGTGGCCGCGACGACCGAACCGCCAAGAACCAGCGAGCCCGATTGGTCGAAATGCAGCGCCGGTCCACCGGTTGGGGGATTCGCTACGGGTACGTCACCGGGAAACTGTACTGCGGCTTGACCATCGGTCGAGGCAAAGGCATTCCAGTTACCATTGCCGGCCGTAACAAAGTACATCGTGTAAGTATGCGCATTGCCCAGAGAGTCATACACGGCAACCGAGGTCGATGAGTTGTACGAAAGCGGGTCCGGCAGCGGGTTAGCCGCAGTACTTTGAAACGGCACGGTGGGTATGGTACTGCGCGAGTCCAGATTCATCCCCAGGCGCACATTGCTCGTGGTTTTCGGCTTGATATCGGCCGTATCCATGAGCAAATCGGCCGCAGGACCGCTCGGACTGCCGGCGGGATACCCCTGCAAACGCTCCCCCCCTGCGGTGATAAGGTAGCCAGTTTTGTCAAGTTCGAATTGGCCATTGCGCGTATAGCCGGTCGTGCCATCGGGGGCTCTTACCGAGAAAAACCCACCGCCATTAATTGCAAGATCGAGCGGATTGTTCGTCGGGGTGATGTTGCCCTGAGCGAAAGACTGCGACACCTTGGCGACGTTTGTACCGATACCAACCTGCACACTCGAAACCGAGCCATTTAGGGCCGAGGCGTAAACGTCACTGAACTGCGTGAGGGAACTCTTGAAGCCGACCGTGCTCGCGTTCGCGATGTTGTTGCTGATAACGTCGAGCGCCTTGGACGCGCCGATCAATCCGGAAAGACCTTGTGCGAAACCCATGAATTAACTCCTTAATTTCTCTGTTAGGACAATATCTGCTTAATATCCGACATCTTGAATGTACCGAGCCCGCCGACCTGCAATTCGGCGCTGTTGCCGTTGCGGATAACGCTCGTCACTGTTCCAAGCTGCAGGCTATTGATATTTTTGGCGTCGACCGCTTGACCATCCAGCGTGGCGGAAAATTTGAGTTTGTAGGTGTCGTTGGGGGCCACGGTTTTGCCATCGGCCATCTTTCCGTCCCAGGTAAACACATGGGAACCGGCTTCTGCCTTGCCAAGACTGAGCTTAGTAACTTCCTTGCCATTGGCGTCGAGGACCGAAACCTGAACGTCGTCTGCCGGCCCGGTCAGATCGAAACCGCCGAGCGCGTTACCATCGACCAACTGGAGATCCGAGCCGCCGACGAGCACAGCGCGACCAACCATCGCCGTTGCCTCATTAGCTTGGCTCGTCGCAAAATTGTCCATCATCGACTGCAACATTGTGTTGACCTGGTTGATGCCATCGACCATGTTGAGCTGGGCGAGTTGAGTCGTCATCTGCGAGTTATCCATCGGATTCATCGGATCCTGATTCTTCAACTGCGCTGTCAGCATCGTCAGAAACTGGTCGCGTGTGTCCGAAGTGGTGTCGGTAGCCTTCTTCTGGCGCGTATTGACCGAATTGAGCAGGTCTTGGCTGACCGGCGCTCCCACGGAATTCGTTGTGCTCATACTCTTACTCCATCAAACGCGATCAACTACCTTGGCCGATCGCAAGCGTACGTTGGGCCAAGGTCTTGGCGGTGTTCATCACCTCGGCGTTGGTTTGGTAGGAACGCGAGGCCGAGATCATGTTGACCATCTCTTCGACCACATCGACGTTTGGCATCTGCACATAGCCGTCGGCGTTCGCAGCGGGATTCTTGGGGTCATAGACCGTTCGCGCTGGCGCGGCCGAACTGACCATCTGCTTGACGCGCACACCCATGGAGGCTTCGCTGCCCATAGGCGTGGCCTCGAAGACGACCTGCTTGGCGCGGTAAGGCTGGCCATCGGCTTGGACGACACTTTCAGCGTTCGCGAGGTTGCTCGCCACGGCATTCAAACGCAGCGATTGCGCTGTCAGTGCCGAACCGGCAACCTTGAAGACATCGAGCATGCTCATGATGTATCAGCCCCTTATTGATTCTGGATCGCCTGCTGCATCGTACGGATCTGTCCGTTGATGAAGGTCAGGCTTGCTTCGTACTTGAGCGAGTTCTCGGCGAAGGCGGCACGCTCGGTATCCATTTCGACCGTGTTGCCGTCGACCGCCGACTGGTTTTCACCGCGAAACTTCAGATGGGCATCGGCCGGTTGCGAATTGCCGGAAGGCTGCAGATGACTGGCGGCAGTCGCTGCAAGCGCAAGCTTTTGCATCTGCCCGCCCGTCGCGCCGAGCAGCGCATCCTTGAAGTTAATGTCGCGCGCCTTGAAATTCGGCGTATCGGCGTTGGCGATGTTCCCCGCCAGCACTTCCTGCCGGTAGGCGCGCAGGTTAAGCGCGTCCTGCTGGAACCCAAGCTGGCGATCAAAAACACTCATCGACATAACAGTTCTCCTTGTGAAAGCCCGTTGTGCTGGTGAAGCGGTACTAGGCGTTTCACTCGCGGGTATGTAATGCAGTTTCCGTGCCAGCATTATCGGGTAAGGTCGACACGGAGCTTTATTTAAAAAGAAGGGTTTCCCCCGGCAATTCAGACGTCTTAACCGGCAAGGCAATGCAGAATCCGGCAAGGCTTGCCGGTTTGGCAAGACGGCGGGGACAATCCAATCATGAGCAAACTTTTTTATTTTACCCTCCTCACTCTGCTTTACTCGGCATCGGCGATCAGTCAGACGGCTGATTTCGATCTGCGCGCCTTTATCGAAGCTTTTCTGCTGCGGGAGACTCGCCAGATCACGGACAAGGTCACGATCGAGATCAAGCCGAACGCTCTGCCGCGCAGCGCACAGAGCTGTTTCAGGCCCGAAGCATTCCTCGCACCGGGGCGACGCGCCTGGGGCCAGACTATCGTCGGCATACGTTGCGAGGAGCCGCGCTGGACGCTCTATGTGCCGACACGGGTACGCGTCGAAGGCAGCTACTTAGCTGCCGCGCGGCCGCTTTCGGCCGGTACGGTACTCGCCGCAGCAGACTGGGCGCCGATGACCGGCGACATTGCCGCCCAGCCGGCCGGTGTGTTGCGGACACCCGAGCAGGCGAGCGGTGCCACGCTACGAGTCGCGGTCGCGGCCGGCACGGCGCTGCGCACCGACCAACTGCTCGTCGCCAGCGCCGTGCAGCGCGGCCAGAGAGTCCGCGTCGTCTATCGCGGCGATGGCTTCGAGGTTTCGAACGAAGGAGTTGCGCTCACGGCGGCGGTCGAAGGGCAAACCGTCCAGGTCCGACTTCGCGACGGAAAAACGATCCAGGGAATCGCACACATCGGAGGCATAGTCGAGGTTCTACGCTAGGGCAATGCAGACCCAGGGTGTAAAAACCGTTAAAGTTCGCCGCGCTGGCGTCGATAGAATAAGCACAAATAGAGACGGCAAGTCACTGCGGAGCGACACATCATGAAAATCGAAGGCACGCCGAAATCCGTCGGCGGGAGCACCGGAGAAGTTAAGACACGTGGCCAACGCGAGCCGGCCGATAAACTTGGCTCGACAACAACGTCCAAGGTCGAATTCTCGCGTCTGCAACAGCTAGAAGGCACGCTCGCAAATACGCCCGAAATCGATTCGGCTAAGGTTGATGAAATCAAACAGGCAATCGCGCAAGGCCGCTTCAAGGTCAACCCCGAAAAAGTTGCCGATGGTCTACTCGATTCAGTACGACAGATGCTTTCCGCTCAGCCGCAGCAGGCCTGAGTTTTCAAATAGCGGGGCTCGCTTTGGCTAACTCGCCCGTCATCACGATCCAGTTCAATGCGCAGCTGGCCGAGAATTTCGGCCAGCTCGATCATTTCGTGCGCCTGCTCGAACGCGAGCAGGAATTGCTCAAGCAACCCGATATCGAGGCCTTGCTCTCGCTTGCAGAAGAAAAGACAGCTGCCGTGCGTCGCTTGCAGACGGGCGAAAACACGCGTGTCCAAACGTTGTCGCAACATGGTGTCGACGCAACCGCCACGGGCATCGCCGCTTTCATTGCCGCACAACCCGATGCGGTCCGCACGCTGTGGCAGCGCTACCTTGCACTTGCGGCGCGCGCGCACGCACTCAATACCGAAAATGGCATCCTGATCCAGACCCAGTTGCAGCATAACCAGCAAGTATTGTCGATGCTGATGGCCGCAAGCGGCCCCTCGCTCTACGACGCTGGGGGGCTGTCGGCCGGTAAACCTGGCGGGCGCCTGGTCGGTTCGGCTTAGCTGCGTTCCTCGCCTCGCTTCAACGCGTAGGCGGCACAACTGAGTCCAACACTTCATGCAGCGGATCGCTGCGTTTCTGTTGGGGCGCGTCGGTATCCGCGGTGGGCGGCGGCAGCATCGATTCGACGAGAATCGCAACACGCCGATTACGGGCACGTCCTTCAAGCGTAGCGTTGTCGGCGACAGGTCGCTGATCGGCGAAGCCGCTTGCGGTAAGCCGGCTCGGCGCCACGCCGGAATCGATGAAGGTTCGCACGACGGTCGAGGCGCGTGCGGAGGAAAGTTCCCAATTCGATGGAAACACCGTGTTGCCTATCGGTATCGTGTCGGTGTGGCCTTCGACCTTGATCGGAAAGTCGCCGTTGGCAAGCACTTGGCCGACCGCGCGCAAGGCGCGAACCGCCTCAGGTCCGGCAACCGCCTCGGCCGGATTGAAGAGCACGCTCGCATTGATCTCGATGCTGATCCCGAAAGCGCCATCGTTAATCGTAACGCGACCGTCCTGGACGAGCGGCGCGAGCGCACGACGGATTTGCTCAGCCATGCCTTGCATCTTCTCTCGCATAACTTGCCGCGCCCGATTTTGTTCGCCCGAATGCGGTTTCTTGGGCACCTCGTTGCTGGCAGCGGCAGGCATCGGGACAATCCGTGTGCCGTCGGGATTTCGAAACGCCTCAATCAGGGCTGTCGAGAGAATATGGTATTTGCCTTCATTGATCGAACTCAAGGCGTACATCACGACGAAGAAGGCAAACAGCAAGGTGATGAAGTCGGCATAGGATACGAGCCAGCGCTCGTGGTTCTCATGCTCTTCCTCGTATTGGCGTCGCCGGCCCATCGATTCGCCTTCCTTACTATTCACTGCAGCCGGTTCAGGCCAGATAACCCTGCAGTCGGCTTTCGATAATTCGCGGATTGTCGCCATGCGCAATGCCGACGAAACCGTCAACAAGCATTTCGCGCAGAGCGACCATGCGCGCGATGTGCGCAAGCAACTTCTTTCCGACCGGCAAGAAAATCAGATTAGCCGAACCCACGCCGTAGATCGTCGCGACGAATGCTACTGCGATGCCCGCGCCAAGCTTGGACGGATCGGAAAGGTTTTCCATTACGTGAATTAACCCCATGACTGCGCCGAGAATCCCTATCGTCGGCGCGTAACCACCGGCAGCCTCCCATATTTTTGCGCCAGCCTTGAGCTGTTGCTCCCAATGGTCGATCTCGACTTCTAGCACTTCGCGCAAGCGCTCGGGCTCCACGCCGTCGACGAGCAGCTGCAGTCCCTTGGCAGCAAAGGTATCCGCAGTCGTTGCCACTTGATCCTCAAGTGCGAGCAAACCATCCTTGCGCGCTGTCTGGCTCCAACTAACGACCTGACTGATGATTTTTTCGAAGGCCGGCACCGGAGGCCGGAAGACCCAAAGGATCATTGCGGCACCCCTACGGAATATCGGAAAGGGGCTCTGCAGCATGACAGCACCTAGCGTACCGCCAATTACAATCAAAAAGGCCGTTGGCTGGCCGAGCGACGCCACATGGCCGCCTTCGAGCATCTGGCCCGACAGGATCGCTCCGATCCCCAAGATGAGCCCGGCGATGCTGATCTTATCCATGCGCGAACGCGTCCTGTGTTTGTTTTATTGACCATGCGTTGCAGCTCGCTCCGCCGTGATTGGCGGAGCGAGCTGCAATGTCGTAGGAGTCAGAACACCCGTTGAGCATTCGCTCGAATTTACGGGTACATGATGCCGAAGTCGTCACCCGGATTCATTTAGAGTATGGCGCGCTCGCGGGTTTTGGCGCGTGGCAGCACACCCGTAATGCGAGAGCGCAAACGCGCGATCGCCTGGCTGTGGAGCTGACAGACCCGGGATTCCGATACACCAAGCACTTCGCCGATTTCGCGTAGATTCAGGTCTTCCTCGTAATAAAGACCCATCACCATCTTTTCGCGTTCGGGCAAATCGTTGATTGCCCGGACCAGCGCCTCGCGCATCAACTTATCCTCGAGCTGGTCGAGCGGATTGCCGTCTGCGCTAACGACGTAACGGTCGAGAAAATCTTCGTCTTCCTCGCCGCTGAAGTCTTCGAAATAAACGAGTTGGTAACCGCGCGCTTCCTGCAGCAT
The DNA here is from genome assembly GCA_031554255.1 of Niveibacterium sp. GTDB lineage: Bacteria > Pseudomonadota > Gammaproteobacteria > Burkholderiales > Rhodocyclaceae > Niveibacterium. Next base: position 26,313 of record JAVBKC010000036.1, on the reverse strand, counting down.
TTTCTGGTAGTCCGCGAGCGTCATGTCGAGCGAGTCGGCGAGCTCCTTCTCGGTCGGCTGGCGACCAAAAGATTGTTCGAGCTGATGGACTGCGCTTTCGATACGACGCATCTCGCGCCGCAAGCTGCGCGGCAGCCAGTCGTTCTCGCGCAGGCCGTCGAGCATCGCACCGCGAATGCGCTGCACCGCATAGGTTTCGAACTGGGCGCCGAGGCCCTCCTCGTAGCGACCGATGGCGTCGAGCAAACCGAGCATGCCGTTCTGAATAATGTCCTCAACCTGGACCGAAGCCGGCAGCTTCGCCATAAGGTGATAAGCAATACGCTTGACGAGCGGCACGTACTGCGTGACGAGCTGATTTTTGTCGAGTGTTCCTGACGCGGTGTACATGGTTGACTCTCTCTTCCTCGGCCGCAGCGAGCGCTTTGCACTACCGCCGAATTCTTCTCGGGCCATTATGGCTGGAACGTATTTCCCGGCACCAGCGGCAGCCCTGTTTACGTCCATTCCGCATGATTTCTGCAATCCCATATCTCAAAGCCCCAGAGCCAAGGTGCGCGAACCTCGCCGTGCAAATCCAAGCACACGCTCCGGAAAGCGTTCGCGCTCCACATCGTCCGATACCGCAGCAGCCGCAGCAGAGCTGGCTGCCAGTCCGCGAACTCGCCGTACCGCCAAACCCGTCTGGGCCAACACGGTGGTTCCAAGGTTCTCGATAAGCGCTTCGGCATTCTTGCCGCCACATTGATCGGCCAAGGCCAAATCGACCTGAGGCCAGGGTCCGGGGGTGAGTCGCTTGATCAAGCTATAGGCCCCTGTCACCGAGCGCGCATTGCCCTCGACGACAAGCACCAATCTATGTGCTGCCGCCGCAAGCGGCGATAGCACGAATTCTTCCGAAGTCCGCGCATGAACGAGCCAAAGGTCCACGCCTGCCTGCAACCGCCTACAGATCTCGGCAAAGCGCGCCGCAAGTATCCTGTCGGCGCCGATAAGCGCGCGAGCCATCCGAGCGGCAGGATACAAGCTCAGTCCCGCCCCCACCTCGATACGAACCGATTCGAGCCCAACATGGTGATCGACGGCCTGAAGCAGATCGAAACGGGCGGGCAAGGCAAGCGTATCAGCCAAGCTTCCACTGGTCACAATTTCGTCGAAAACGACGGTCTGGCGGCCCTCTGCCGCGCCTACCTTCGCCTCTTGTGCCAACCACCGCAAGGCTTCCGGACCGAACGCAACGGCCGCAACGACCTGTGGCGACGCATGGTGAAAGAATCGGCGCAGACCGGCTGCCTGATCCTCAACGTGCATCATCTGGCGGCTCCTCCAGCATCCGGACGTGTGCGGGAAGACGCAGCAATAAGTCCGGCTTCGTCGGATGTAATCCGGAACGGCGAATCAGGTGTCAGCTCGCGCAATGCGCGATGCACGAGCCAGGTGCGGTTCGGTAGATGCAGATCCTCGGGCACGCGCTGACCGTTCGCAACGTAGTAAGCGCGCAGTTCATGACGGATAAGTACGTCGAGCGCCGATGCAAGCGAAGCGGCCTCGTCGGTTTTTGTCAAAATACAACCGGCCAGATCCGGTCCCGCGTAAGCGTGCAGCACATCTTCGAGCGTATCGCCACGACTTGTCGCATTGAGTAGCAGCAAACGACGCACGCAGCCGACGCCGGTCAGCATCGCGGCCTGCTCCGCAACCATGCGGTCGCGTTGGCTCATGCCGATCGTGTCGATCAGCACCATGTGTTTGTTCGAAAGATCCTGCAAGGTGTGGCGTAAATCAGAGGCATCTCGCACAGCATGGACCTGCACACCGAGAATACGGCCGTAGATTCGCAATTGCTCATGGGCGCCAATCCGATAGCTATCGGTCGTAATCAGTGCTACGCGGTCGGCCCCATGACGTACGACGCAGCGGGCGGCAAGCTTGGCCGCAGTCGTCGTCTTGCCGACACCAGTCGGGCCAACGAGCGCGTATACGCCGCCATGTTCGATCAAGTCGGCTTCGGATTCGAGCGTCAGGAGCCGGCGATCGATCTGGGCACGCAGATGATTGCGTGCTTCCTCGGGCACAGCGGTATTTGAAACGGTCTCGGTAAATTCGCGTGCAAGCTGGGCCGAAAAACCAGCTTCAAGCAGATCGCTCATGGCCTGGGCGCGAACTGGCGAACTCCGCGTCAGTTCGCCCCACGCAAAACCGGCGAGTTGGCGTTCGATCATGCCGCGAATCGCACCCATTTCTTCCACCAGGCGCGCATTTGCGGCCTCGAGCGTGCGGACGCGTTTTTCACGTTCCTGTGCGGCCGCGTCATGCTCCTCGCGCACGGGGCGGATTTCGCGCGGGGGAGATGCAGGCTTGTCACGGCGGACCTGCGGCGGCACTGCGGTACGCAATTCGCCGCGTGCCGCATAGGGGAGATCGGGCTCTGCGACGGGCGCCGCCGCATGGGCATTGGGATTGCCATAAGTATCGACACGTCGCGGCATGAACGGCCGAACCTGCGCGGCGCGATCGCTGACAACGTGATGCACACCGTCGGAAAAACCTGCCGGCGAACTATCTTCGCTTGCCGGACGCGCGATCCGCGTCGATAAGCTCACATGGAAATCTTGCGATTCGTCTCCGTCCTCGTCTTGGTGGCGGGACTGAACACTTTGCTGGGGTGTAGGTAGTGTGGCGGACAGAGGAGCCGAGCGGGCTGCCGCTTGGACGGCACCGACTTCGCTTGCCGGTAAGGCCAGAATTTCGACGCCACCGTCGACCGCCCGGTTCGAGAGTACGACGGCATCGGAGCCGAGTTCCCCCTTGACCATGCGCAGAGCCTCACGGGCGGTGCGGGCGTAGTAGCGCTTGACGTTGACCATCTTGGTTTCTCCGGAACGCGGGTCGCGTCTTGTTCATTTCCCGTTTTACCAGACGTCCGGCCTGCTCGCGGCAAGCGCAATTCGCGTCCTTGGGTGACATATTATGGGTCGGAACGCCTTCGAATCAGGCGAGGAGAAAAGCCGAAAAAGCCTTCCTATTCCGACGACGAATTGCCACGGTACAACTCGAACGGCTTTAGGGCAATGCGGTAGCGCAATAGGACGCCGACAAGGCAAACCTTGGTTGACTACAAGCGCCCGCCAAGCAGCGAAGGATGCACGAAAATTTACCGACGATATCTACGCTTTCGGCGCTTTTCTAGCGAATACTCTCGGGCGTTCGATTTGAGCGATGTTACAGCTACCCGCGATGAACGACAGGCTTACACAACAGCGCGAGGTCAAAGCGCGCCGCCAATGATCGCGGTCACACGAATATTGCGGTTCTCGGGAATCTCAGAGTTACCCAGCACACGCAGGCTTGGCACGCCACGGCGCAGGAAACGCGAAAGCAGCCAGCGCAGATTGTTCGGTACGAGCAAAACAGGCGGCAGACCAAGATCTTCCTGACGCTGTGCTGCAGTCGCGGTTTCGCGCAGCAGATTTTCGGCAAGATTAGGTTCGAGCACACTATCGCCGCCGCCCGACTGGACGGCCTGCGCAAGTACGCGTTCGAGGTTCGGATCCAAGGCAATGACCTGAAGCTCTGACGAAGCCGGGAACATCTGTTGGACAATCGCCCGCCCCAGCGCCGCGCGCACGCGAGAAGCAAGCTCCAGCGGGTCTTGGGTGCGTCCCGCATATTCGGACAGCGTTTCGATGATTGTCCGCGTATCGCGAATATTGACGCCCTCCTCCAGCAGGTATTGCAAGACACGTTGCAGCACATGCAAGGGCATGAGCTTGGGCACCAGATCCTCGACGAGTTTCGGCGAATCCTTGGCGATATGATCGAGCAGCGCCTGGGTTTCCTGGCGGCCGAGCAGATCGGAGGAATGGCCCATGATTACATGGTTCAGATGCGTCGCAACAACGGTGCTTGCATCGACGACCGTATAGCCCATTGCATGCGCCTGTTCGCGCAGATTCGCCTCGATCCAGACCGCTGGCAGGCCAAAGGCCGGATCGCGCGTCACCGTACCCGGCAGCGTCCCATTGACCCGGCCCGGATTAATCGCGAGAAACATGCCTGGATGCGCCTCGCCCGTACCGATCTCCACGCCCTTGAGCGTGAGCCGGTAAGCATTCGGGCGCAGTTCGAGATTGTCGCGGATATGCACCGGCGCGGTAAGGAAACCAACCTCCTGCGCGAACTTTTTGCGCAGACCGCGGATTCGACGCAGCAGCTCGCCATCTTGACCTTTGTCGACCATAGGAATCAAGCGATAACCTACTTCGAGGCCAAGCACGTCAACAGGGCTCACGTCGGACCAACTTGCATCCAACGATTCCATTGGTGCCGCCGCTGCGGCAGGCAAGGCCGCAGACTCGGTCTCCACCTCTTCTTTCTGCTTGCGTGCGATACGGCGTGCGCCGTAACCAAATGTGCCGGCAAGTAGCAGAAAGACGAAGTGTGGCATGCCTGGAATCAAACCAAGAACACCAAGAATCCCCGCCGTCAAACCCATGACCATCGAGTTCGTAAAGAGCTGGCCGACGACCTGGGTACCGACGTCCTGACCATCGCCAACGCGCGAGACGACCATGCCGGCCGCGACCGAAATCACGAGCGCCGGTAACTGGGCCACGAGACCATCGCCAATCGTCAGCAAGGTGTAGTTTTCGGCTGCGCGCGCAGCCGGCATGTCGTGCTGGACAATACCGACGATAAGACCGCCGACGATATTGATCAGCATGATCAGGATGCCGGCAACCGCATCGCCGCGCACGAACTTCGAGGCACCGTCCATCGCGCCGTAAAATTCGGCTTCCTGGCTAACTTCCTTGCGACGGCCCTTGGCTTCCGCTTCGTCGATGAGGCCAGCGTTCAGATCTGCGTCGATCGCCATCTGCTTGCCTGGCATCGCATCGAGCGTGAAGCGCGCACCGACTTCGGCGATGCGGCCCGCGCCTTTGGTCACGACGACGAAGTTGATGACGGTCAGGATGACGAAAACAACGATACCGACAGCCGTGTTGCCGCCGACAAGAAAGTGCCCAAAGGCTTCAATCACCTTTCCTGCCGCGTCAGGCCCTGTATGGCCTTCGAGCAATACGACTCGCGAGGACGCGACATTGAGCGACAGGCGTAGCAGCGTTGTCGTTAGCAGCACAGTCGGGAAGGCCGAGAAATCGAGCGGCTTCTTCGTGTACATCGCGACGAGCAACACCATGATCGCCATCGCAAGATTGAAGGTAAACAGTAGATCGAGAGCCAGCGGCGGCAGCGGCAGCACCATCATGCCGAGCACCATGATCACGAGAATCGGTGCTGCAAGCTGGCGGAGGTTGGCGATCGAGAATACCCGCTTCAGATCGATCGCATTGCTTCCGTTAGCCATATTGGGCTTTCCTTTATCCTAGTCGGTCGCCACTCAGGCGGGTTTGGCTTGAGCCGTATCCGGATCGAGCGCGGCAGGCACCGGCAGATTCGCGGGTTCGGCCGGCGCGGGCACGCCCTGGGCCGCCGCGTAACGTAGGCCGAAGACCCAGGCCAGCACTTCAGCAACAGCGTTATATAGCGCGGCCGGTATCTCCTCGTCGATCTCGGCGTACTTATAGAGCGCACGAGCGAGCGGAGGAGCTTCGAGCAGCGGTATTTGGTTAGCGCGTGCGATATCCCGTATTTGCTGCGCTATGAGGTCGGAGCCCTTGGCAATGACGCGAGGAGCACGCATCTTGCCTTCCTCGTAGCGCAGCGCGACAGCATAGTGAGTCGGGTTAGTAACGACAACATCGGCGTTCGGCACTTCCTGCATCATACGGCGGCGCGCCATTTCACGCTGTTTCTGGCGAATACGACCTTTGACCTGTGGGTCGCCCTCGCCTTCCTTGTGCTCCTGACGAACTTCCTCTTTCGTCATGCGCAGCTTTGAATAGTAGCGCCAAAGCTGGAATGGCACATCGAATAATGCGATCAAGCCAAGCCCCATGACCATCCTGATCGCGGCACTAAGCAGAATTTGCACAAAATTAGCAAGCCCCGCATCAAGCGACATACCGATCAGTGCGATCGCAGGTTCTCTGCGCGACCAAACGACCCAGACGCCAATGCTGCCGACGACAAACGCCTTGAGTGTCGCCTTGACAAGTTCAGCAAGTCCGTTGAGAGAGAAAAGTCGGCCGAGCCCCGACATGGGATTCATGCGCGAAGCCTTGAATCCGAACGCCTTGCCGGAAAAATTCAAACCACTGATCAGCAGCGGCCCGATAACCGAAGCGACCATCAGCACGCAAAGTATCGGCGCCAAAGTCATTAACGCCGACAGAAACTGGATGTAGAGCATATCCAGCATCGCTTGCGGATCTGTCGTCTGACGTTTATCGAGCGAAAACCCGACGCCCACGATGTTGCGCATGCGGCCGTACATCCAGCCGCCCGTAACCCACAGCGTCGAAATGCCCGCGAGTAGAACCAGGAAACTCCCCAATTCCTTGGATTGGGGAACATTACCTTCTTCCCGTGCTTTCTGAATGCGACGGCCTGATGCTGGTTCTGTACGTTCGAGATCGCTGTCTTCGGCCATGAATTTCCCTCAAGTTCGCGATTATCGGCAGAAGTGACAAGATCCGCCGGCCGAACAACGCAAAAAAAACCCCGCAATTCTGAGCGGGGTCAATATCTTGCGGAGGAGATGCACAAAGTCCGCAAGTTAGAGCCTGATCGACGGACGAAGTTCCGGAAGTAGCAATCAGCGCAGCTCATCTTTTTAGCCTCAGCTTTCACAGCTATATCGGCGCGGATATGTGCTTCGCTATAATTGCGTTCCCAATAAGGAGATTGCATATGGGTTTTCTTGCCGGCAAGCGCATTCTGATCTGCGGCCTGCTTAGCAACCGCTCGATCGCCTACGGTATCGCCAAGGCGATGCATCGCGAGGGCGCATCGCTCGCCTTCACCTATCAGAACGATCGTTTCGAAGAACGGATCACCAAGTTTGCCGCCGAGTTCGGCAGTAAGCTCCTTTTCCCGTGCGACGTCGGCGACGACTCCCAGATCCAAGCATCGTTCGCCTCGCTTGGGGAAAAATGGGATGGACTCGACGGGCTCGTTCATTCGATTGCCTTCGCTCCGGGCGAAGCACTCGACGGCGACTTCCTCGATGGCTTGTCGCGCGAAGCCTTCCGTACAGCACATGAAATCAGCGCGTACAGCTTTCCTGCGCTCGCCAAGGCCGCGCGCCCGCTGATGAAAGGCTGCAACGGCGCACTGCTGACGTTATCGTATCTCGGCGCGATCCGCACCATGCCGAACTATAACGTCATGGGACTGGCCAAGGCGAGCCTTGAAGCCTCGGTCCGCTACCTCGCGGCGAGCCTCGGCCCCGAAGGCACGCGCGTCAATGGTATTTCCGCAGGCCCAATCAAGACGCTTGCCGCGTCCGGCATCGGCAACTTCGGCAAACTACTCGCCTACAACGAAAGGAACGCGCCGCTCCGCCGCAACGTGACGATTGATGAAGTTGGCAACGTAGCAGCCTTCCTCTGCTCGGATCTTGCCTCAGGCATTACAGGCGAGATCACATATGTCGACGCCGGCTTCAACACGACAGCCCTCGGAACGCCTGAAGGCTAAACAGACCTAGGGCTCCGACAGAAAAGAAATGGGGCGGATGATCCGCCCCATTTCTTTGGTCACGACTTCCAATCCCATTTATTCCTTGGCGGTCAGGATCGTCTGATTTTTTGTCACTGTGTAGCGATCCTTCAATGCCGCCAAGTAAGCGCGCATATCCTCGTCCGCAAACAGACGGTTGTACTGAGTAGCCAGACCCTTGCGCCGTGGATCATCCTGCGCGAGCCGGGAGCGTTCGAGCCTGGAGATCTTGGCGATCACATAACCTTGACCCGGCAAGGCTGCACCAGCATAAGTCGGCAATTTGTCGCCATTGGCGCGAAACACCGCCTGTACGGCAGCCATGGGCAGCTTGCCAGGGCTCGAACGCCGCACGGTTTCCGGTGCGCTCCAGTCGGCCACGACGGCTTCGTTTTTCTGCAGCTTGGCAAGCTGCCTCTCGCCGTCGGCGGCGGCAAGCTTTGCCGCTTCGTCGGCCCGCAATTGTTCCTCTATCTTTGTCTGCATCTCGGCGAACGGCGTCACCGATGCGGGCTTGTGTTCGAGTACACGAGCCGAGACAAGCATATTATTACCGACATCGATCGCCTCAGTGTTGCGATGATTCGCCACAGCATCGGCAGAGAATAGCGCTGCCAGCAATTTGTCGTTATTGAACGGTGCGGTCGCCGCATGCGAACCCTTGACAATCCAATCGCTTTGTTGCAGCTGAAGCTTGTACTTCTCTGCCGCAGGCTTGAGCGTATCCGGCTGCTCATAAACAGTATTACTGAAAGCATCGGCAAGTTCGGCGAATTTCTTCGCTGCGCCAGTACGCTTGAGTTCATCGACAATCTGCGTTTTTACCTCGTCAAAACTCTTCTGACCGCCACCGCGGATTTCTTCGAGTTGAATGATGTGGTAACCAAAATCTGTCTCGACGACATCGCTGATCTCGCCCGATTTGAGCGTGAACGCCACATCCTCGAAAGGCTTGATCATGGCGCCGCGCGCAAAGAAACCAAGTTCGCCGCCCTGCGGTGCAGAACCCGGGTCTTGAGAATTTGCCTTCGCGATATCGGCAAAGCTATCAGGTTTCGCTTTTACCTGCTGGAGCAAGGTCACGGCACGGGCCTTGGCTGCCGTACGCTTGTCGGCGGGCGCGTCCTTGGGCGCATCGATCAGGATGTGACGGGCGCGACGCTGTTCGGGCGCACCGAATTTATCCTTGTGCGCCTCGTATTCCTTGCGTGCATCCTCATCGGAAATCGAAACCTGAGATGCGAGCAAGTCTGCATTGAGCACCAGATACTCGACTCTGACTTGTTCGGGCCGCTCCCAACGCTTGAGATTCATGTCGTAGAATTTTTTCGCGGCATCCGCAGCGAGCTTCACTCCACCGGTAAATTTCGCTGCCGGAATCGTCCAGATCGAAACCTCGCGCTGCTCGTCCTGCAACGAGAGCCAGCGATCGACCGACGCACTGGGTGCAAACGCGCTCCCCGTCACGGCAGCCAGCAACTGTTGCTGCGCCACATCGCGCGCTAGTTGCGCCTCGAAGCCCTCGCGCGACATGCCGCGAGCAGCCAGCAGTGCCTCGTAGCGCTTCATCGAGAACTGCCCTTCCTCCTTGAAGGCATCAATATTAGCTATCGTATCGCGCAGTGCATCGGGCGTTGCGCGCAGATGATCCTTCGAAACCTGAAGCTGGATCAACCGTTGGCTGACCAAACCATTGAGCACCGATTCGCGCATCTCCGGCTGCTTGAGGATCTCTGGGTCGAAGGCCTCACCCATCTGCTGACGCAAGCGATCCTGTTGATCACGTAGCGCCTGCTGGAATTCGGGAACGCTGATGTTGCTACCGCCGACTTTCGCCACGTCAGTATCGCGCCCCGATCTCTGGAGGTAGGACTCAACCCCAAACAATGCGAATGGCACAGTGATCAGGGCGAGGATGATCTGGATAATTCGTTTGCTATTGCGGACCGCGTCGAACATGCGAATGGTGGCTTGTAATAGATACAAAAAAGGCGAACTTACGTTCGCCTCGTTGCTGGCGGAGTGGACGGGACTCGAACCCGCGACCCCCGGCGTGACAGGCCGGTATTCTAACCGACTGAACTACCACTCCCCAATTTTTCAACCAACTGGTAGGTGCTGACGGGCTCGAACCGCCGACATTCGCCTTGTAAGGGCGACGCTCTACCAACTGAGCTAAGCACCCTCTTCACGAGCCACCTAAATTCGGCCTGCCCGCGAAAGCGTATTAGTTTACAGCATCCTTTAGCGCTTTGCCAGGGCGGAATTTCGGAACCTTGGCTGCCTTGATCTTGATCGTCGCGCCGGTACGCGGATTGCGGCCTGTGCGCGCCGCACGCTTGCCGACCGTAAAGGTACCAAAACCCACAAGGGTGACGTCATTACCTTTTTTCAGGGATTGCTTGACCGCGGCGACGATGGAATCCAGCGCACGGCCTGCTGCCGCCTTGGAAATGTCGGCCTGCTTCGCGATGTGATCGATCAGCTCGGATTTGTTCACAAAAGCCTCCTCAATTCGTCGATAGTGGGGAAGGAGATCCTTGCAAGCCAGTATTGACGCGGGTTTGCGAGGCCCCCTGCGTCGCAAAGCCTGTGCAGGGCTTTATAACGACGGCAAACGCTTGTGTCAAGCGGCTTTGCGGGCATTCGAGGGTTACTGGAGGAGGCAAGAAAAATGCCGGGGAAGCGCTTTTTTGAGCGCTTCCCCGGCATCGACGATTTTTATTCAGTGCTTCAGAACACCAGAACGTGTTTCTTCCTCTCCGGCCGAGGGTGGCGGCGCGGCCGCCTCTTCCCGAACTTCGGGTAGCGGCTCGGGCATGCGTTCGAGTGCGAGTTCGAGCACCTTGTCGATCCATTTAACCGGAATGATCTCGATTTTCTCTTTGATGTCCGAAGGAAGATCCTGCAGATCCTTGACGTTCTCTTCCGGAATCAAAGCTGTACGAATCCCGCCACGCACGGCTGCGAGCAGTTTTTCCTTCAAACCGCCGATCGGCAGGACCTCGCCACGCAAAGTGATCTCGCCAGTCATCGCAACATCGGCGCGCACCGGAATACCCGTCAGTACGGAAACCAAAGCTGTCGAGATCGCAATCCCGGCCGAAGGGCCGTCTTTCGGCGTCGCACCTTCCGGGAGGTGAATGTGAATATCGCTCTTCTGGTAGAAATCTTCGGAAATTCCAAGTTGGCGGCAACGCTTGCGCACAACCGACAGTGCGGCCTGGATCGACTCCTGCATCACTTCGCCGAGTTTGCCAGTCGTCATGACCTTGCCCTTGCCAGGCAATACGACCGATTCGATTGTCAGCAATTCACCACCGACCTCGGTCCACGCCAAACCTGTGACCTGCCCGATCTGGTTTTCCTTTTCCGCGACACCGAAGTTAAAGCGACGAACGCCGAGGTATTTGTCGAGATTCTTCGCATTGACGACAATCTTGCTCGAACGTGTCTTGAGTACGAGCGATTTCACGACCTTGCGACAGGTCTTCGAGATTTCGCGCTCAAGGCTGCGGACGCCGGCTTCGCGCGTGTAATAACGGATGATGTCGCGCAGCGCGTCCTCGGTCATCGCAAGCTCTTCGGGTTTGAGTCCGTTGTGCTTCATTTGCTTCGGGACCAAATAACGCTGGGCTATGCTGACCTTCTCCTCTTCCGTATAACCCGAAAGACGGATCAACTCCATGCGATCCAGCAAAGCTGGCGGGATATTCAGGCTGTTGGCGGTAGCGACGAACATCACATCGGACAAGTCATACTCGACTTCGATGTAGTGGTCGACGAACGTGCTGTTTTGTTCCGGATCGAGCACTTCGAGCAACGCCGAAGACGGATCGCCGCGAAAATCCGCGCCCATTTTGTCGACTTCATCGAGCAGGAAAAGCGGATTCTTTACCGCAACCTTGGTCATGTTCTGCAGAATCTTGCCTGGCATGGACCCAATATAGGTTCGACGGTGACCCCGGATCTCGGCCTCATCGCGCACGCCGCCCAAGCTCATGCGCACGAATTTGCGATTCGTGGCCTTGGCGATCGACTGACCAAGCGAAGTCTTGCCCACGCCGGGCGGGCCGACGAGACAGAGAATAGGCGCCTTGAGCTTGTCGACGCGCTGCTGGACCGCAAGGTATTCGAGGATTCGCTCCTTGACCTTCTCAAGGCCGAAATGGTCCTTGTCGAGCACTTTCTGAGCCGCCGTAAGATCCTTGCTGATCCGCGATTTCTTTTTCCAAGGCAAACCGACCAGCGTTTCGATGAAATTGCGCACGACAGTAGCTTCGGCCGACATCGGCGACATCAAGCGCAGCTTCTTGATCTCGGACTGCGCCTTGGCAAGCGCTTCCTTGCTCATGCCCGCAGCCACGATCTTCTTGTCGAGCTCTTCGAGGTCCGCGCCCTCCTCGCCTTCGCCGAGCTCCTTCTGGATCGCCTTGACCTGTTCGTTCAAGTAATACTCGCGCTGGCTTTTCTCCATCTGCCGCTTGACGCGACCACGGATGCGCTTTTCGACCTGCAGAATGTCGAGTTCGGTTTCCAGTTGGGCAAGCAGGCGTTCGAGCCGGGCCACAATGCCTGGCAATTCGAGAATGCTCTGCTTTTGTTCGAGTTTGAGCGGCAGATGCGCCGCAATCGTGTCGGCAAGTCGACCAGGGTCGTCGATACCGGCAAGCGACGTCAGGATCTCGGGCGGAATCTTCTTATTCAACTTCACGTACTGATCGAACTGCGCAAGGATGGCCCGGCGCATGGCTTCGATCTCGTGGTTCTGAACTTCCTCGCCGCCAATCGGCGTAACCGTCGCCACGAATACCGTGCGCTGATCTTCCACCGCTTCCAGCCGCGCGCGTTGCGTGCCTTCGACGAGTACTTTGACCGTGCCGTCGGGAAGCTTAAGCATTTGGAGGATGTTCGCGATACAGCCGATCTCGTAGAGATCTTCGACCGTCGGCTCATCCTTGGCGGCGGACTTCTGCGCCACGAGCAGAATGCTCTTGCCGGCCTCCATGGCGTTTTCGAGCGCTTTGATCGATTTCGGGCGGCCCACGAAAAGCGGTATCACCATGTGCGGAAATACCACGACGTCGCGTAACGGCAGCAGTGGTAATTCTACGGTCTCTTGCGGGAGGGCTGGCAAGCTTGCCATTTGAAGTTCCTTTTGTCCGGGGTACCGGGGATGTTGTGCTCCCGGTCCAGATTTCAAGCAAGCCTGAAAATCTGATCACGATCTTTTGCAAGAGCACATAGCGGAGCATCAATACGCGGCAGGAAGCTTGAGAGCTTCCTGCCGCGCATGAACCCGATCGCGCTCTCGTGGGTGGGCGTCCGAACAGCGTTCAGTTCGAGCCAGAAACCTTGGGCTGATCGGCATAGATCAGCAAGGGTTTCCCGGTACCTTCAATCGTGCTTTCGTCCATCACCACCTTTTCGACATTCTCCATGCCGGGCAGCTCGTACATCGTGTCGAGCAGGGTCGCTTCAAGGATAGAGCGCAGTCCACGCGCACCGGTCTTGCGTTTGAGCGCTTTGCGTGCAATTGCCTGAAGCGCGGCTGGACGGATTTCGAGTTCGACGCCTTCCATCGAGAAAAGCTTCTGGTATTGCTTGGCAAGCGCATTTTTTGGCTCGACGAGAATCTCGATCAACGCGGCCTCGTCGAGTTCATGCAAAGTCGCCACAACGGGCAAGCGGCCGATGAATTCGGGGATCAGACCGTACTTGATCAGATCTTCCGGTTCGACATCGCGTAACGCTTCGGAAACATCGCGACCGTCACGACTCTTGACTGCGGCACCAAAACCCATGCTGACCTGCTCGGAACGGCTGCGAATCACCTTGTCGAGACCGTCGAAAGCGCCGCCACAGACGAAGAGGATATTCGTCGTATCGACCTGGACGAAATCCTGGTTCGGATGCTTGCGCCCGCCTTGCGGCGGCACCGACGCGACCGTACCTTCTATGAGTTTGAGCAAAGCCTGCTGCACGCCCTCGCCGGAAACATCGCGCGTGATCGACGGATTGTCGGACTTGCGCGAGATCTTGTCGATTTCATCGATGTAAACAATGCCCTGCTGCGCTTTTTCGACGTCGTAGTCGCATTTTTGCAGCAATTTCTGGATGATGTTCTCGACGTCCTCGCCGACATAGCCAGCTTCGGTCAGCGTCGTTGCATCGGCCATGACGAAGGGTACGTTCAGCAATCGCGCAAGCGTCTGCGCCAGCAAGGTCTTGCCCGAACCTGTCGGCCCGATCAGCAGGATGTTGCTCTTGGCAATCTCGACCTCATCGGTGCGCGACTGATGGCGCAAGCGCTTGTAGTGGTTGTAGACCGCCACCGAAAGGATACGCTTGGCGGGATCCTGACCAATCACGTACTGGTCGAGAATCGCGCCAATTTCCTTCGGTGTCGGCAGATCGCCGCGGTCCGCACGCGTTGTGGCATCGCCACCGACCTCATCGCGGATGATGTCGTTGCACAGTTCGATACATTCATCGCAGATGAAGACCGACGGGCCCGCAATCAACTTGCGAACCTCGTGCTGGCTTTTGCCGCAAAACGAACAGTACAGCAGCTTCTCGCTACCGCTCTTCTTTTCGCCCATCCTTCGGGTCCTCTCTGCCCTGTTGCCTTATTCGGCAGCCAGTGCGCGGCTGCTCAAGACCTTGTCGACAATTCCGTAAGCCACTGCATCATCGGCCGACATGAAATTGTCGCGGTCGGTGTCACGTTCGATTTTCTCGACGCTTTGACCCGTATTGCGCGCCAGGATTTCGTTGAGTTTTGCCCGCAGCGCAAGAATTTCACGCGCGTGGATCTCAATGTCCGATGCCTGACCCTGAAAACCGCCAAGCGGCTGGTGAATCATCATGCGCGCGTTCGGTAGCGCAATGCGTTTTCCCTTCTCGCCCGCAGCAAGCAGGAAAGCACCCATGCTGGCTGCCTGGCCAATGCAAAGCGTACTGACGTCAGGCTTGATGAACTGCATCGTGTCGTAGATCGCCATGCCGGCGGTCACCGATCCGCCCGGCGAGTTGATATAAAAATAGACGTCCTTGTCCGGATTGTCGGCTTCCAAAAACAGCAGTTGAGCGACCACGAGGTTCGCCGTCTCGTCCGTTACCGGTCCAACCAGGAAAATGATGCGCTCGCGCAGCAGGCGCGAATAAATGTCGTAAGCGCGTTCGCCGCGACCGCTCTGCTCGATCACCATCGGCACAAGGCCGAGGCCGCGCGGGTTCCAGTCGGATTCCCAGGACGAAGCGTTTCGATTATGGCTCATGGTTTCTCTCTAGAAAACGAAGGGGCGCCCCTATATTTACTAAAACCCCAGCGGGGCGACCGCCGCAAAAGCGGCGGTTCGGGGCGTTCTCTAGTCGGTCAGCGGCCTGTATTGCCCATGAACTCGTCGAAAACAACCTCTTTGTCGGTCACTTGCGTGTTCTTGACAACCCAGTCCACCACATTGTCTTCGATCACGATTCCTTCGGTCTGCGCTAAGCGCTGCGGTTGTGAGTAATACCACTTCACGACCTCGGCCGGATCTTCGAAACTTTGCGCGTAATCGTCGATAAGTGCACGGATTTGTTCGGGCTTCGCGTGCAGCTCATTTTTCTTGACGACTTCGGCTAGCACTAGTCCCAGCTTGACGCGGCGAACAGCCTGCTCGGCGAACCACGACGGCTCGATCGGCATATCCTTCACATTTACACCGCGCTGAGCCATGTCCTGGCGCGCGTTCTCGGCCAATTGCTGACTTTCGGCCTCGACAAGCGCCTTTGGCACTTCGATCGGGTTGGCTTCGAGCAGCAGGTTCATCGCCTGCTCCTTGACGGCGGCCTGGATACGGCGACGCACCTCGCGCTCAAGATTAGAGCGAACTTCGTCACGCATCTTGGCCACATCGCCATCGGCGATGCCGAGCGCCTTGGCGAATTCGGTGTCGAGTTCCGGCAAACGCGGTGCCTCGATCTTCTTGACCGTGACCGCGAATTGGACCGTTTTGCCGGCCATATCCTTAGCTTGGTAATTTTCGGGGAAGGTCAGATCGAATGTCTTGCTCTCGCCGACAGACAGGCCTGCGACATTTGTTTCGAACTCGGGCAACAGCGCACCGGCGCCAAGCACGAGCGGGAAATCTTCGGCCGTGCCACCTTGGAAGGCTTCGCCATCCTGCGTACCGACAAAATCTATCGTGACGCGATCGCCTACGGCGGCGGCACGTTCGGCGACTTCGAACTCGGTGCGTTGCTTGCGCAGGATCTCGATCGTGCGTTCGACTTCCACATCGCCAATTGTCAGCGCGGGACGCTCGACCGACTTGCCGGAGATATCAGCAGGTTCGAACTCGGGGTAGACCTCGAAGACGGCCGAGAATTCGAGGCTACCTTGGACTTTATTTTCCTTCGGCTGGATACGCGGATAGCCGGCGACGCGGAAGCTCTGCTCGCGCACTTTCTCACCGAAAATCTTCTCGACGGCAGCACCGATTGCTTCGCCACGCACTTGCGAACCATACGTTTGCTCGACAATTTTCATCGGCACCTTGCCCGGCCGGAAACCGGACATCTTGACGGTACGTGCAAGCTTTTTGAGCCTGGTTTCGACGTCGCGCTCGACATCGGCCATGGCTACGGACATATCGATCTGGCGCTCCAGTGCGCCCAGCGTCACTTCGTTGGTCTGCATTCAAAAATTCCTTGGATTTTCTGCGGAACGGCGCCGAGGCTAGCAGGCAGACGCCTTCGATTGGCGCACCCGGCTGAACCCCAAGCCCGTTTGTGGGCTTAGGTTGGTTTCCTCAATCTACGGAGTTTAACACAGCGACAAAAGCCGCCATCGCCCATCCGTCACAGCCTCGTGAAGCTTGGCCGACGAGGCTTCACGAGTGTTTGATGTCGCCTGCGGCAAGCAGTCGAACCTGGTAATGCGTCGCATTCGGAATGAAATTTGCTGGGGGACTGGCGGAACCCGTGGGTGACGTTCAGACTCACAGATGCAGAGCAGGCGACTATCCCGACCGGACCAACATGTCGCAAAACGCGGAGTCACGCTGATCCGACCAGCAGAGGAGGTTCTGAGATGAGCATCTTCACCGCCTACCAGGCTCGTTTCGACACGACGAAGGAGGAGGAACTCAGCATCCAGGAGTACCTTGACCTATGCAAGGCGGATCAGTCCGTCTATGCCAACGCAGCCGAACGCATGCTGCTCGCAATCGGCGAGCCCGAGATGATCGACACGCGCCTCGAACCACGCCTGTCGAGGATCTTCTCCAATAAGGTCATCAAAATTTACCCGGCCTTCCGCGACTTCTTCGGTATGGAGGAAGTCATCGAGAACATCGTCTCCTACTTCCGCCATGCCGCCCAGGGCCTTGAGGAAAAGAAACAGATCCTCTATCTGCTCGGCCCGGTCGGCGGCGGCAAGTCCTCGCTCGCCGAGAAACTCAAAAGCCTGATCGAGAAACGACCGTTCTACGCGGTCAAGGGCTCGCCCGTTCATGAATCGCCGCTCGGGCTCTTCGACGTCACGGAGGACGGCGCGATTCTTGAGGACGACTACGGAATTCCGCGCCGTTATCTAAACACCATCATGTCGCCGTGGGCGGTCAAGCGGCTGCACGAGTTCAACGGCGACATCACGCGATTTCGCGTCATCAAACTGCGTCCTTCGGCATTACAGCAAATCGCGGTCGCCAAGACCGAACCCGGTGATGAAAACAACCAGGACATCTCCTCGCTCGTGGGCAAGGTGGACATCCGCATGCTCGACCGCTACTCGCAAAGCGATCCGGACGCCTACTCGTATTCCGGCGGTCTTTGCCTCGCCAACCGCGGCCTGCTCGAATTCGTCGAAATGTTCAAGGCGCCGATCAAGGTGCTGCATCCGCTGCTGACCGCGACGCAGGAAGGCAACTACAAAGGCACGGAAGGGTTTGGTGCGATTCCGTTCGACGGCATTGTGCTCGCGCATTCGAACGAATCCGAATGGGTTCAGTTTAAGAATAACCGCAACAATGAAGCCTTTCTCGACCGCATTTTCACGGTCAAGGTGCCTTATTGCCTGCGCGTATCGGAGGAAATCAAGATCTACGAGAAGCTGTTGTTCAACAGCTCGCTCGCACAAGCGCCCTGCGCGCCCGATACGCTGCGCATGCTCGCGCAATTCGTGTCGCTCTCGCGGCTCAAGGAGCCGGAGAACTCCAGCAACTACAGCAAAATGCGCGTCTATGACGGCGAAAACCTCAAGGACACCGATCCAAAGGCCAAGAGCTACCAGGAATACCGCGATTACGCTGGTGTTGACGAAGGCATGGCCGGGCTTTCCACGCGATTTGCATTCAAGGTGCTCTCGCGCGTGTTCAACTTCGACCACCGCGAAGTCGCTGCCAACCCTGTGCACCTGATGTACGTGCTCGAACAGCAGATCGAACAGGAGCAGTATCCGCCTGAGGTCGAGCAGCGCTACAACGGCTTCATCAAGGAATTCCTCGCGCCGCGCTATGCCGAATTCATCGGAAAGGAAATCCAGACGGCGTACTTGGAGTCTTATAGCGAATACGGCCAGAACATCTTCGACCGTTACGTGACCTATGCCGACTTCTGGATTCAGGACCAAGAGTATCGTGATCCGAACACCGGCGAGATCTTCGATCGCTCGGCGCTCAACGACGAACTGGAAAAGATCGAAAAACCTGCCGGCATCAGCAACCCGAAGGACTTCCGCAACGAAGTCGTGAATTTCGTGCTGCGGGCACGCGCCAAGAACAACGGCCGCAACCCGAGTTGGACGTCGTACGAGAAGCTGCGCGCCGTGATCGAGAAAAAGATGTTCTCGAACACCGAAGACCTGCTGCCGGTCATCTCATTCACGCCGAAGGCGAGCAACGACGAACAGAAGAAACACCAGGATTTCGTCAATCGCATGATCTCGAAGGGCTACACCGAGAATCAGGTTCGTCTGCTGTGTGACTGGTATCTACGGGTGCGCAAGTCCTCTTGAGCCACATCATGGGCACGCGTGCTGCGGTGGCCTCGGGATGCGAGGCCACCGCGCCGGACGCGCGCCGCAAAGGCCCACACCATGGTCCGCATCATCGACAGACGTTTCGACAGCAAGAACAAGAGCGCGGTCAACCGGCAGCGCTTCTTTCGCCGCTTCAAGCAGCAGATTCGGCGCGCCGTTGCGGATGCAATCGACGGCCGCTCGATCCGCGACATGGATAACGGCGAAAGCGTAACGATTCCCTCCAAGGATCTGAAAGAGCCGCAATTCGGGCTCGACCGCAGCGGCGAATGGGAAACCGTGTTCGCGGGCAACGATCAGTTTGCGGCCGGCGACGAGATCGAGCGCCCGCTCGGCGACGGCTCGGGTGCCGGCAAAGGACGCGCAAGCAACGAGGGACAGAGCGAGGACGATTTCGTCTTCCAACTCTCGCGCGAAGAGTTCCTCGACGTCTTCTTCGAAGACCTCGCTCTCCCGAATCTTATTAAAACGCAACTTGCAGCGATTCCCGAATACCGCTCGCAGCGTGCCGGCTTTACGGTCGCCGGCACGCCGACAAACATCAACATCGTGCGTTCATTGCGCGGCGCAATCGGACGCCGGCTCGCCGTCGGCTCGCCCTACTCCGAACGGCTACGCGAAGCGCAGGAAGAACTCGAAGACCTGTTGATGCGCGCGAGCGAAGACGATCCGCGCGTGCGACGCCTGCGCGACGAGATCGCTACCTTGCGCGCAAAGATCGAAGGCATTCCGTTCCTCGACAAACTCGACCTGCGCTATAACAACCGGGTTCGCATACCCAAGCCATCGACCGCAGCCGTGATGTTCTGCGTAATGGACGTTTCCGGTTCGATGGACGAGGAGAAAAAAGCAACAGCCAAGCGTTTCTTCATGCTGCTATACCTGTTCCTCACGCGAAACTACGAAAAAATCGAGGTCGTATTCATCCGCCACCACACGATCGCCAAGGAAGTGAGCGAGGAGGATTTTTTCCAATCGCGCGAATCGGGTGGCACGGTCGTATCGAGCGCGCTCGAACTCATGAAGGACATCGTGCACGAACGTTACGCCAATGGTATGTGGAACATCTACGGTGCGCAAGCCTCCGACGGCGACAACTGGGAAAACGATTCGCCGCACTGCCGTGAGCTGCTCGCCGAAACGATTCTGCCCTACGTCCAGCATTTCGCTTACATTGAAATCACGCCCGGCGAACCGCAGAACCTTTGGCGCGAATACGACAAACTGCGCGGTGGTCACGGCAATTTCGCGATGCAGCGAATCGAGGGCTTATCCGACATCTACCCGGTGTTCAGGGAACTCTTCAAGAAAAGCATCCTATGAAGAAACGCCGCAAAGCCCTTCCCTCTCCGGCCGAATGGTCGTTCGAGCTAATCGACGAATACCACCGCGAAATCGCGCGCGTAGCGCAAGAGTTCGAACTGGACACGTTCCCGAACCAGATCGAGCTGATCACCTCCGAGCAAATGATGGACGCCTACGCCTCGGTCGGTATGCCGGTGAACTATCACCACTGGAGTTTCGGCAAACATTTCCTGTCGACAGAAAAAGGCTACAAGCGCGGCCAGATGGGGCTTGCCTATGAGATCGTCATCAACTCAAACCCCTGCATCGCGTACCTCATGGAAGAGAACACGATGATGATGCAGGCGCTCGTCATCGCCCACGCGGCCTACGGCCACAACTCGTTCTTTAAGGGTAACTACCTGTTTCGCACATGGACGAATGCCGATGCGATCATCGACTATCTGATCTTTGCGCGGAACTATATCGCCCACTGCGAAGAGCGCTACGGCGAAGAGGAAGTCGAATTGCTGCTCGACTCCTGCCATGCCTTGATGAACGTTGGCGTAGATCGCTACAAACGCCCGCCCAAGCTCTCGCTCGAAAAGGAAACCCTGCGCCAGCGCGAACGCGAGGAATACCTGCAATCGCAGGTCAACGAACTCTGGCGCACGCTGCCGGCGCACGAACTCAAGCCACAGGAAGAAACCGAGCGACGCTTCCCGCCCGAACCCGAGGAAAACATCCTCTACTTCTTCGAGAAGAACGCGCCGCTGCTCGAATCCTGGCAGCGCGAGATCGTGCGCATCGTGCGCAAGATCGCACAGTATTTCTTCCCGCAGCGCCAAACTCAGGTCATGAACGAAGGCTGGGCTTGCTTCTGGCATTACACCCTGCTCAACCGCCTTTATGACGAGGGCCTGCTCTCCGACAGTTTCATGATCGAGTTCCTGCATTCGCACACGAATGTCGTACTCCAGCCACCCTACAACCAAGCTTGGTACAACGGTATCAATCCGTATGCGCTCGGCTTCGCGATGTGGCAAGACATCCGTCGTATCTGCGAAGACCCCACCGATGAAGATCGCTACTGGTTTCCCGATTTCGCTGGCAGCAACTGGCGCGAAACCTTCGATTTCGCAATGCGTAACTTCAAGGACGAGAGCTTTATCGCGCAGTTTCTCTCGCCCAAGCTCATGCGCGACTTCAAGCTCTTCGCCGTGCTCGATGACGACCGCAACACGAAGTTGCGCATCTCGGCAATCCACGACGAAACCGGTTATCGGCGCATCCGCGAGATCCTCTCGGACCAATACAACATCGGTTCGCGCGATCCGAGTATCCAGGTCTGGAATGTCGACCTACGCGGCGATCGCTCGCTCACGCTCAGACACAACGAGTACCGCCGCCGCCCGCTCGTCGGTACGACCGACGAAGTCATGCGCCACATTGCCCGGCTCTGGGGTTTCACGGTAAGGCTAGAAACCCAGCACGAAGACGGTTGCGTCGAAACCCTGCGCGAACTGCGTAACGAAAAACGCCGTACCACGCGCTAAATTCGCCAGAATCTCTGGCCAGAGGGCTATGGAAAAACTAAAAACTGCCGCGCGACTCGGACTTTCCAGGCTCCGGCGACAGCAGTTTCCTGCCAATCTCCTCGGCCGAGAGTTCCCCCTTGCGGTCGAACGGAATCCGCCCGTAGTCGCGCGCGACCACGTCGCCGGATATGCGGTAGGCAAGCTTGCCGTTCGAATCCAGAAACCCCGGCAATTGGCGCAGCAGCGCCATCAGCGAGGTGTGCGCGTCGACCATCACGTAGGTTTCGCCGAGTCGCGGCAGCACGGTCGATTCTCCTGTCATGCCCTTGGCGAATTCCTGGCCGTTGACCTCGAACGAAAAATGCATGCCGTCGATCGCGATGTCGCGCTCGTTCGGATTGGTCACGCGCAGCTTGATTCGCAGTTTTTGCTCGAAAAAGCTCGCCTCCTGCAAATCGAGCCCGGCGACACTGACTTCGGGTTTTTCGAGCCCGAGCGCCATCAACGCACAAGCGCCCAGTAGCAGCGGTAATACGAACACGAAAAACAAACGCCTGCGCATTCCGCACATTTCTCAGTCCCTTCCCGAAAGCTGTTCGAGCACACGTAACAACGAGATCGAGTCGTCCTCACCCATACCCGCGCCTTGCGCGGCGTTAAGCATCTGCGCGGTGGCCGCACTGTTGGGCAGCGCGAGCCCCATGCGGCAGGCTTCTTCCATCACGATGCGCAAGTCCTTTTGATGCATCCAGGCTTTGAAACCTGGTTTGAAATTGCGCTTGAGCATACGCTCGCCATGGTTTTCTAGGATACGACTGTAGGCGAAGCCGCCGAGCATCGCTTCGCGCACGCGCGCCGGATCCACGCCCGAAGCACGCGCGAACAGTAGGGCCTCGGCCACGATTGCAATGCCCGATCCGGTCAGGATCTGGTTGCAGGCTTTCGCCACCTGGCCCGCGCCGACCTCTCCGATCCATGTCACTGTCTTACCCATACATTCGAGCACCGGCTGCGCCCGCGCAAAGGCTGCGGCATCGCCGCCTGCCATGATCGTCAGCGATGCGGCGAGCGCACCGACTTCGCCCCCCGATACCGGCGCATCGATCATCGTGACGCCGCGCTCGGCGAGCCGCGCCGCAATCGCTCGCGCGCCCGAAGGCGCGATAGTGCTCATGTCGATATAGATAAGATCTGTGCGGCCGGCAGCTTCAGCGCCTTCGGCCACGCCTAACGGACCGAGGGCTACTTCCTCAACATCGGGCGCGTCGCCGATCATCGAGATCACGATTTCGCAATCGGCTGCAAGCGCCGCCGGGCTAGCAGCCCGTATCGCGCCGGCAGTCAGCAGCGGCCGCAAGGATTCGGCGCGGCGCGTCCAGACGCGCAGGGTATGCCCTGCCTTGAGCAAATTGAGCGCCATGGGCCGCCCCATGATGCCAAGTCCAATGAATCCGATTTCCATATTCGTCTCCGACAGATTTGAGCAAACGCCCACGCGCTGCGGCATGCTTTGCCTTCGCCGCAATACAAGGCGGTCATGTTAATAATTAAGGAACCGCATGGATTTTGCATCGATCATCAAGGAAATCGTCCAAGGCGCCAAGGGCGCGAAACAGCTCGGCAAACAAACAGCCGAAAGGCTCTTTGGTCATCTGCTCGACGGTGATGTGCCCGACATGGAATTCGGGGCGATTCTGCTTGCATGCGCGTGAAGGGCGAAGCGGCGGCGGAAATCGCGGGCTTCAAACGCGCGATGGATGCACGGACCGACGCCGTCCGGCTCGCGCTACGTGCGGCTGCCGACCTACAACGGCGCGCGCAAGCAGGCGCATCTGATTCCGCTCGTGGCGCACGCCAGCTCCCGCAGCGCGGCGTGCCGGTGCTGATCCAGGGGCGCCGCGATTTCGACATCTGCGCAAGCCCGCAGCCGCCTCGCGCGCGCTGCAGCTGGAAAGCCTCAATCCGGGACTGGCGAAACTCCCAGCCTTGCGCAAAAGACTCAGTCTTCCTAGTAGCGGCCACACACTAGCCAAGCTGTTCGACCCTTGTCCTGACCCCAGCGTGCGAACGCTACGCACGCGAGGAGGAGACCTGCTACGCGAGCCCGGCGATGCTGGAAGGACTGAAAACAGTGCAGCAACTCGTCCCCGATCAGGCCGACGCGCGGTAGCGGCTCCGCACGCATAACCTACCGGTTCCAGAACAGCAGCAAGGCCTGCCACCCCTCTGAACCTTGAAATGTGTATGCGCTATACCTATATCCTTAAGCAGGCGGTATAATCAACGAAATTAAGTGTAAAAATGCGTATGTTTTTGAAAATTTTTGCGTGTAAGCCTGCCAGCCGATTGTGTAACGTCTATTTTCGATAGCGCGCCAAAATACATGCCTCGCCGAACATCAGTCGTAAGCGATATGGTAACGGCTTCCAGAATCATTAAATTGGAGAATTATCATGTTGTTCAATCGCACCATACATAAAAAACTGGACCACCTGGAAACCGTAGTCCGCGAGCAACAAGCAGAGCTTAATGCTATTGATCGGTCAATGGCAACGATTGAATTCAGGCTCGACGGAACCATTCTTAAAGCCAATAAAAACTTTCTCTCTGCAGTGGGTTACGAGCTCGACGCCATTATTGGAAAGCATCACCGTATTTTCTGCGGTCAGCAATATACAAATAGTCAGGATTACAAAGATTTCTGGGCAAAACTTCAAAGGGGTGATTTCGTTTCCGGACGATTCCAACGCATTCGCAGCGATGGCTCGACGATCTGGCTGGAAGCAACTTACAACCCTATATATGGAGCAGACGGCAAGCCGGAACGGGTAATTAAGTTCGCCCAAGACATCACGGCCGACGTCAATAAAGCGCAAGAGCAGGATAACCAGATCAAGGCGCTTCATCGCTCGATGGCTGTCATCGAATTTTTACCCGACGGCACCATTCTGACAGCTAACGATAATTTCCTGTCGACAGTTGGATATACGCTGGATCGGCTGAAGGGACAACATCACCGCATATTGTGCGATGACACCTATGCCAACAGCCCGGAATATACGGCATTCTGGCGCCGCATCAACAGCGGCGAATGCATCCCCGGTCTATTCGAGCGTAGAGGCAACAACAGCAAAATTGTATGGCTAGAGGCCTCATACAACCCGGTTTTCGACACAAACGGAAAAATATACAAGGTCATTAAATTCGCCTCTGACGTGACCCAGCGGGAAATCAGCATAAGAAACGATATCGAATGTATTAAAAAAGCCTACGTTCTTTCCGAGCAGACTGAAAAAGTTTCGAATCAGGGGGCCAGCGTCATCAAAACGGCCACACAGGAAATGCGCAATATTGCCAACAGCGCTGGCGAATCCGCTCAGTTGATCAAAGACCTGGGCGAAAAGTCTTCCAGCATTTCCACCATCGTCAATACGATCAAAGAGATTGCGGAACAAACCAATTTGCTGGCTCTGAATGCCGCCATCGAGGCCGCCCGCGCCGGCGAACAGGGCCGCGGATTTGCCGTCGTCGCCGACGAGGTTCGTAAGCTGGCCGAACGCACGGCAGCATCGACGAATGAAATCGCAAAGATGATCAACAGCATCCATACCGGTACTTCGGCGGCGATTTCCAGCATGAGCCAAATGCTTCAACAAGCCGAGCAAGGGGTCGAATACGCCAACGATGCCGGATCTGCTATTGACAAGATTCGCGACAGTAGCAATCAGGTTCTTACAGTCATCAACCAATTCTCGGCCGTCGAATCGATCAAAAATCAGCAAGGCCATTAGGACGCCTCGAAAAACCCTGATTTCTAAGCGAGGCAAGGTTTGACACGAAAAATTGCGACGCAGTATATGTTTGATATGTAAGGAGTAATTTTTCGCGAGCAACGCAGTAGCGCGACGAAAGCAGAAGTTTTTCGAGGTGCCCATTAGAACCTGCTGCTCGACTATTCTGTTGTCGACTTCCGCCGCCGCTTTGGCAGCGGCGTCTCGCTCCACGGAATCTGCGCGCTAAGGATTTCTTTCGGCCCGACGCACTGCGGCGCCTGTTCATAGCCCAGATCCTGGAGCCGCGCGGTAACGCCGTTCATCAGCGTCGTGAAATCGAGGTTACGACCACGCCGACGTTCGCTGGCCAGCATTTCGGTCAAGCAATAGGTGAAAGCGCCATAGGATGTGACGCCGTGGCGGTATTCGGCGGCAAGCTGCGCTTCGCGGCAGGCATAGAGCAGGACCGGAAGGTATGGCCCTTGGTGGCCGTAGGCGCGCCGCGCGGCGTCGTACTTCTTGTCGTCGTGACCACGCAGGCTGGTGGCAAAGCCCAGACGGGACATGCCAAAGGCATTGGGTGCGGTACGTCTTTCGAGCGCCCGATTCGCTACTTCGCGCTGCCGCGACGCCCATTCGCGCGGTACCCACATTTGGCTTTCGGCGTCCCAGCGCAGCGTGCGATGGCGGATGTCGTCGGGCGGCGTAAGTCCGCGCGGTCGTCCGCGACCGGCGCGCGTCATGCCGCCCGAATGGCAGCAATCGAACATCGCGACAAAACGCGCATCGTAGGGTAACTGCGTGTAAAGCTCGCGGAACCGTTTGTCGGTAATCGCGCGCCGCGGCGTCCAATCGAAATCGACCGGGCACAGGCATTCGTCGAGCCGATCGGCTTCGCCGCGCGGATTGAGCGAGGGCATTTGCGCACCATGCCCCGAATAGAAAAGGAAGCGCTCGTCGGCATCGCGCGTATCGTCGAGCAACCAGCGTAGGCGTTCCATGATTGCATCGGCCGTCGCGCGCGTGTCGATCACGACGCGGATATCGTCGGGCGAGAAGCCGGATTCCT
>JAVBKC010000028.1:0-3098 GCA_031554255.1 Niveibacterium sp. | reverse complement strand
ATAGATAGTCATTCACTCCAAAGTTGTTTATCATCCCATGGTAAAGACATATTGGATACATTGGCAGAAAAACAAATAGCTATAGATGGGAAAAAGCTCAAAGGAGTTTCACCTACCACACGCGGAAACGATGGCTTATATATCCTCAATGCTTGGGTGAGTGAGAATGGGTTGTGTGTAGCACAAGAAAAGGTTTCAGATAAATCAAATGAAATAACAGCTATTCCTAAAATTCTGGATATGTTGGATTTAGAAGATGCAGTAGTGAGTATTGATGCTATTGGCTGTCAAGTGAAAATCGCTGAACAGATTGTAGACAAGAAAGCTCATTACCTAGTCGACCCTTAAGAAGCGCATTTTAGCTTTTCAAGATAAAGCATATTATAGAATATCTTAAAAAATAAGTCGCCAATATTTTTCTTGTATATATTCATCATCCTTTTGAAGTTGAAAGCCGCTGCAGCTAGCAGTGCATTGATGCTGTCGCCGATAATCCCCTTATAAAAATTGCGTCCGAGCCTATGGTCTGATTTGAGATGTCCTATAATTGGTTCTATGGCAGCTCTACGTTTAAATTGCTTTCTGAGTCTCTTTTGTTGATAGCTACTGATAGTTTTGGAGTTGAAGGGCTTTGGTGTTTGTATTAAGGTCTCTCCTATTTTAGTTTTACCTTTGTATCCTCTGTCAGCAGTCACGCTTTTGGGGGATTTCTCCAATAATCGCTTATATTGTTCAAGAGCCGGTTCAAGAGTATGCCCATCATAAGGGTTACGATGGCTGGTAACACCAACTATCACCCCTGTATTTTGTGTGTAGAGAATGGAGATTTTGTTACCAAACTCATACTTTTTATGTTCTTTGCCTTTAGAGATACATTGCACATCGGGTTCGTGCAGCGAATAAATCTTGTGTGTGCTTTTTTTAGTCTGCTCAAGTACACGTTTGAAGACTTCCAAATCAGCCAAATGAGGACTGTCAGTAGGAAGCTTACGTTCTAATTCACGAACCAACCTGCCGGTTATGGTTTTTACTTTACGATCTGCTTTATAGGCTTTCTTCTTATTCTTGGGATGATTCCTAAAACGCTGGTCTACTGCCAATCTTTTAAGTGTACGGGTATAGCTCTGACGAACCTCAATACTTTCTTGTGAGGCTATCTTTTTGCATCTTTGAATAATCTTGCGATGTAATTTTGCATCCGTAGGGTAAGTGATATTCTTTTCTTGAACAGTGGTGTCTGCCAAAATATCCTTTTCTTGCCCATCCTTGCCGGTGATGCGGATGCTTTCCTTGAAAATGAGCTCACACCCTTTTTCGCCTATGCGATGACGAAAATGAACCAAATCACTCGAAGCACAGGGTGCATGAGGGACAAAGTCTTGCTGACCACAGAAGTATTGATAGTAAGTATTTTCTGACCATTGTTCCACAATACTTTCATCTGACAAATCACGCACATGTTTGAGAATCAGTAATCCTACCATCAGCCGAATGGGTTTAGCAGGACAGCCATTGTCAGGACAATAGAGTACAGAAAATTCTCGTTCAAACATCTGCCAATCAACTTTACCGGCTAGAATATACAGCGGATGTTTTTGATTTAGGCTATCTCCTAAAGAGAAGAATAAACTCTTCTGACCTTCTTTTTTACTTGGTGCTAACATAATAAATCTGCAAGAATTTGTACTCTAAGATACACTTTCTTGCAGATATACACAACTATTTTACTTTATAATTTATTGTATAATTGAATGTTATGTGGTTTTTAAGGGTCGACTATCTAATACTCAAGTATACACTATTTAATTAGGACTCTTCATAGAGAATTTTAGGAGATACCAAGTTCCATCAGTGACAAAAATGAGATGCTACCAGTATTATTGTATCTGTCCACTTTTTAGGAAATCCTACATATAGTATATTCCTATTTTCTGGACAGGAGCAGAGAAATAGAATACCTCAAACCTAATATAAGAAGGTCTGAGGTACTATTTGTTATTATGCAGCACCAATTACATTAGACAAACTAAACTCTCCTAAAGAGCTTTGGTTCTGCTGTATGAAAGGCTGTGGAGTATAAGCTTGTACACTTTGCATACTTTGTACAGCTTGTTCTTCTGGTGAATATACATAAGTATGGAAGAAGGTCAAGACCTCACCAGTCTCTTTATTTACATATTCATAAGGCTCACATTCTACTTTATCTACATTACCCGGTAATTGCTTACCTAATAAGGTCTGGCATACCTGCAAGGGAAATGAGGTTGAGATGCTTGTTTTGTTGGCTGTAAGATAAAATTTACCTGTTGTTTCTGATTGAACTAATCTTAGTTCTCCTTGAATTTCTAATGCTACAAATTGTTTACCATCTTTTGATTCACATTGTTTGAATCCTACAATTGTTACCATAATACTAATTTTTGCAAGTTGATTTTAAGTGAGATACCTCACAATGAAAGATTATCTTTCACCAACAATTAGTAGGGGTTGAAGGATGGTTAGAATAGTAAATAAAATAATCCCCTGCCAGATTCTTCTTTTTTGTAGATGATGGAGGGGGAGCTTGTTTAGTCTAAAGATTGACAGGTATTGACATGGGGGCATTCATACTTACACATCCTTCAAAGGAAATATTGACCCTCTGAAAATTTTATAAAAAACAAAATTCTGTATATAGTTTCATCAGTGACAATTAAAGGATTATAGGGTAGGTAGGGTAAGATACTTTCTTCAAACTCTCCATTAGGTATATACTATGTTATTTGATTGTAAATCTTTAAAATATAGTTACCTACCCTACCTTTGCTACGTCTTTAATATTTATTTGATATTATTTTTTCAATGCTCTCAACAATTTCTTTCTCAATAGCTTCTTGGGTTAATGTGTCAAAGGTATAAGTTGTTTTTTTCATTACAGATTGCCAGCCTTTTAGATAAGACATAGTACTCTGATATACTTGAATCTCTTTTGTGTATTTATCTCCAACAAACCTTATATGAGGATTCTTTTCATCATCATTTGGATCACAATCCTTTAGAGAAGCTATAATTCCCATCTGCATATAAGGTGCTTTAAACGCTATTTTTTTGCTATCTTC
>JAVBKC010000004.1:0-3213 GCA_031554255.1 Niveibacterium sp. | reverse complement strand
GGTGCGCGCGGGCGCGGGCGAGCGGCTGATCGCGTTCGAGCTGATCAGCCGCGCCACCTTAGAAATCGTGCTGCGCCAGATTCCGGGCGCCCACAATCCGCTGGCCGCAGACTCGCCGTGGGTCGTGCTGCTGGAGCTTGCCGATAGCGATGACACAACCGATCTCGGCGCGCTGATCGAACGCATCCTGGCACCGGCCTTGCTATCGTTTGACGCGACCGACGCGGCAATCGCAGCGAGCGAAGCGCAGGCGCAGGCGCTCTGGGCGCTACGCGAGAACGCTTCGGAAGCGCAGAAGCGCGAAGGCGTGTCGATCAAACACGATATTTCGGTGCCGGTGAGCCGGATTCCCGCCTTCATCGCGCGCGCCGGCGCGGCGCTAGAGGCGGTTTTCCCGGGTATCCGTATCGTTGCCTTCGGCCATGTCGGCGATGGGAATCTGCACTACAACTGCTCGATGGCCGATCCGACAGCGAATGCTGCGCTGCTGGTGCGCGAGCGCGATGTCAACCGTGTCGTGTATGACATCGTTCATGCGCTGCAAGGCTCGATCTCGGCCGAGCATGGCTTGGGCCAGCTTAAACGCGAAGAGATCGCGCGCTACAAATCACCGCTTGAGCTTGAGCTGATGCGTAACATCAAGAAGAGCCTCGATCCGCAAGGGCTCATGAATCCGGGCAAGCTCATCTGAAAAGCAGCCCAAGGGGCAAATTTTCCCCTTGGGCTGCTTGGCGCGCGGTCTTAGTTGCCGGTGTCGCGCGCGATCAACCGGTGCATTTCGTCGGCGGTTTCCTTGAGCGTTCTCACCGCTTCTCCGGTCTGCGCGATTGCGGTCCGGCTTGCGTCGACAATGTGCGTGATCCGCGCCATCGTATCCGCGATTTCCTGCGAGGCGCCGCTCTGTTGCGCGAGCATTTGCCTGATCGTTTGCGCGATATTCGACGACTTGGAGCTGGCTTCGAGAATCTCTGCAAGCTTGCTGTCGGTCGTTCGGATTTCGCTCACGCTTTGCGCGACATCGTCGGCGACCGCAGCCATATTGCGAACGGCGCTCGCCGTGCCGTCGCGGATCGTACCGACCGTGGCTGCGATATCGCGCGTGCTCGCCGTTGTACGTTCGGCAAGTTTGCGGACTTCATCAGCGACAACCGCGAAACCCCGACCTTGCTCGCCCGCGCGTGCGGCCTCGATGGCTGCGTTGAGCGCGAGCAGATTCGTCTGCTCGGCAATCCCTGTGATGAGCGTCGTCACCGTGGAAACCTCGTCGACCGAAGTGCTCACATGTTGCATCTGAGCCTGGGCTGCACCGACGATTTCGGTCAGGCGCGTATAGGCGGCAATACCGCGCTCGCTGCTCGCCCGGCCATCGCGTGCGAACGTCTCGGTCGTGGTTACGGCGACGAGGCTGGCATCCGTGCTTTGCGAAATTTCACCGACGGCGGCGGTCAACGCCTCGATTGCGGCAGCGACGGCGAGTATGCGATCGTTCTGCTCGCCCAGATTGCGGACCATCTGCGCGGTATCGCGTTCGAGTTGATGGGCGCGTTCGTCGACGTCGCCCGCGTTGGTTCGCAGATCGCACAGCGTTGCATGCAAATGAATGCGCAGACATTCGAGCTTCGTCAGCACATCGGCGAGCGGTCCCTTGGTAATGATGATCTGATCGTCCAGGCGGCCTTCGTCGAGCATTTGAATGGATTCGCCTAGCGATTTGAGCGGGCCCGTGATCCGGCGCTGAATTTCGACCAGGGTATAGACGATGGCTGCCGTTGCGAGGCCCGCGCAGCTCATGGCGGGTAGGCCATTGAACGCAGCGCCCGCGAGTGCGAATGCGGCACCGAGCGCGCCGGGCAGCAGGATGCGCAGATTTACGTTATAGGCTCGTGGAATAGGGGTTTGCGGAAGTTGTCCGCGTTTTTCGAGTACCGCACGATAGAGCTTTCCGAGCATTTCGACCGCTTCGCGGCGGGCCGGCGTGCGGACCGAAATGTAGCCGACGATGCGGCCTTGTTCGGTCAGCGGCGTCACATACGCCTCGACCCAGTAGAAATCGCCGTTCTTCGCGCGATTTTTGACGACGCCGCGCCAAGGCTTACCCGCCTTGAGCGTGTTCCAGAGATCGGCGAAGGCCTCTGGCGGCATATCAGGATGGCGGACGAGATTGTGATTCTTACCAACGAGTTCTTCGCGCGAAAACCCGGAGATCGAGATGAAACTCTCGTTCGCGTAGGTGATGATGCCCTTCAGATTGGTCTTGGAAACGATGGGCCTGCCGACGACGGGAAAGCGTTCGACATCGGTTACGGGTAGATTGATTTTCATGTGACCTCATCTTTTTATGTAGTTCCTGTGCCAATGATCTCTCTTCCGACACCACTTTGTCGTGCTGCTTACACGCTTTGTGGCTCGCCGTTGCAGGCTCATTGATCCTCCCCAATTGAATTACATTGCGACCGGCGCGTCCATTGCGGTTTCCCATGAGATACGCGCATGCTCAGGTTCCGAAACCGATGCCATATTGGCGCAGATGTGGAGAAAATGACTTCCCCGACGGAAATCGTCTTGACGAAATACGAAATACGTTCTATTATCGCAGTCTCTTTCGACGCGGGGGTATAGCTCAGCTGGGAGAGCGCTTGCATGGCATGCAAGAGGTCAGCGGTTCGATCCCGCTTACCTCCACCAGCGCGAAAGAGAAGATTGTACCGGGTCCCCATCGGCTAGAGGCCTAGGACACCGCCCGTTCACGGCGATAACCGGGGTTCGAATCCCCGTGGGGACGCCAGAGTTTCTGGCAAGGGCAGCTAGATGTTGCCCTTGTATTTGAGTGTGGAGTGGTAGTTCAGTTGGTTAGAATACCGGCCTGTCACGCCGGGGGTCGCGGGTTCGAGTCCCGTCCACTCCGCCAACGCACACGAAGGGCTGATCAATCGGTCGGCCCTTTTTGTTGAAGGGCTTCCGTATGCTGGGGGTATAGCTCAGCTGGGAGAGCGCTTGCATGGCATGCAAGAGGTCAGCGGTTCGATCCCGCTTACCTCCACCAGCGCAAGGGAAGCCAAGTAGTCGTTCCGGGTCCCCATCGTCTAGAGGCCTAGGACACCGCCCTTTCACGGCGATAACCGGGGTTCGAATCCCCGTGGGGACGCCAGAGTTTCTGGCATGGAGTGGTAGTTCAGTTGGTTAGAATACCGGCCTGTCACGCCGGGGGTCGCG
>JAVBKC010000109.1:0-26229 GCA_031554255.1 Niveibacterium sp. | reverse complement strand
CGAACAAAATGCCGATGGCAAGGCCGACGATGGTGCCGATCTTGAGGAAAGTAGACAGATAGTCGCGCGGCGCGAGCAGCAGCCAGACCGGCAGTACCGAGGCGACAAAACCGTAGCCGATCAGCATCCATGTCAGCTGCTTGCCGTCGAAACTGAAGATCGGGCCCCAGGTCGGGCTCGCGGCGACCTGGCCGCCGAAAATGATCGCCGCCATCAGCAGCACGAAGCCGATAACCGAAACTTCACCGATCTGGCCCGGGCGGATGAAGCGCAGGTACACGCCCATCAAGAGCGCAATCGGAATCGTCGCCGCTACGGTGAAGCTGCCCCAGGGCGAATCGGTCAGCGCCTTGACGACGATCAGCGCGAGCACCGCGAGGATGATCACCATGATCATGAAGGTGCCGAACAGCGCGATGACGCCGGGCACCGCACCGATCTCCGACTTCACAAGGTCGCCGAGCGAGCGACCGTCGCGCCGCGTCGAGATGAACAGCACCATGAAATCCTGCACCGCGCCGGCGAACACCACGCCGGCGAGAATCCAGAGCATGCCGGGCAAATAGCCCATCTGGGCCGCGAGCACCGGCCCCACGAGCGGACCCGCGCCGGCAATCGCCGCGAAATGGTGGCCGAACAGTACGTTCTTGTTCGTCGGCACATAGTCGAGGCCATCGTTGTATTTCCAGGCCGGCGTCATGCGCTTCGGATCGATGCCGACGACCTTGTGCGCGATGAACAACGCGTAATAGCGATAGGCGATCAGGTAGATCGATACTGCAGCCACAACGACCCAGAGTGCGTTGATCGATTCGCCGCGATTGAGCGCGACGACGCCGAGCGCGCCCGCGCCGATCAGCGCAAGCAAAGCCCAGCCAAGATGAGGCAGGATGCGATTCATGAATTCCTCCGCTACGGACCGCAGCGCCAAATGGCTACGGCAGCAAGTTGAGTGAAAGGTCCGCGTCGTTTTTATCGTTATAGAGAACCGCGACGCAGACTGAAGTATCAATAAAATTTATTGATTCCACATCAGGATCACTACCGGAAGTTCCTACGTAGAAATACGCAGCCGTGAACTACGCCCAGTTTTCCAGCATCAATGGCGCTGCTATCTATCCGTAATGGCGGCTGTCGTTGGGAACCAGCACGGCGCCGGCTGACAATGCGTGAGCCGCCCGCCCCCTAAAACCCCCGAAACAGCAGATCCATCGCGGCGATAACCTCATCTCGCCTTCCCGCCAGGCTCGCAACAGGCATTCGCAGCATCTGGACCGGTACGGCGGCCATCGCCTGCGCAATCATGGCGACTGGAGTCCCCCCGATGTCGAATACGGGATTGAGGATTCTGGCCGGCTTTAAAGCCAGGCCCAGCGGCAGCAAGGGGGCGACGACGCGGGTGGCGAGATGGCCGATCAAATCGGCCTGCAGATCGAGTAAATAACCCGGCCCGTCCGGGTTCCGGTAGACGTCGAACCGAGCCATCAGAAGCCCCGATACTTGGCCAAAGGCAACCCGTGTTCTTCGACGTAGGCATTCCAACCATCGAGCGCCTCGCGGTTTTCGGTCAGCCAAAGCTCGGCGCGTTTCTCTGCAACGGCGCGTGCGAGCCCTGCCTCGGCGGCTTGGGAGACATTGATCCGCAGAGCCCGCGCCTCGGCCAGCAGAGAATCTGCGAGCGACACATTAGTGGCTTTCTTGACGCCGCTGGGCGACAGTGTGGTCGCCATGGGAGATCCTTTTACACGATGCATGCAGCAGTGTTGCCATTCATGCACATACAAAACAACATACCTTTATCCATCAATAATCGATATTTGCTTTCCGCCCGATCCGGTGCAACGCCGGGATTGCCAGCCGTACCCAGCCGGCCGACAATCCCGGCCCTTCCCGTAACGGCTATGCACAGCGTGTCCAAAGCATCCTGCAAGCAGAAAATCAGCATCATTGGCGGCGGTCCGGCCGGGCTTATGGCCGCCGAAGTTCTCGCAACGGCGGGACTGTCGGTGACGGTGTTCGATGCGATGCCCTCGGTCGGGCGCAAATTTTTGCTTGCCGGTGTCGGCGGCATGAACATCACGCATTCGGAGGCGCACGATGCCTTTCTTTCGCGCTACGGCAAGCGCCGCGCCGCGCTGGCACCGCTTATCGCCGCCTTCGATGCCAACGCGCTGCGCGAATGGGCGTGCGGGCTCGGCGTGGAAACCTTCGTCGGTAGCTCGGGGCGCGTCTTTCCGCGCGAGATGAAGGCCGCCCCGTTGCTGCGCGCCTGGCTTGTGCGCCTGCGCGCACTCGGTGTGAGCTTCGCGCCACGCCACCGCTGGCTCGGCTGGAACGAAGACGGCGCGCTGCGTTTTACGACACCGCATGGCGCACGCGAGGTCGCGAGCGACGCAAGCCTGCTTGCGCTCGGCGGTGCAAGTTGGGCGCGGCTGGGCTCGGACGGCGCCTGGGTGCCCTGGCTCGCTGCGCGCGGCGTCGAAACCGCCCCGCTACAGCCCGCGAACTGCGGTTTTGAACTCACATGGAGCACGCATTTTCGCGCACGTTTCGCCGGCCAACCGCTAAAGTCTGTACGGCTTTCGTTTACCGATGCCGACGGCATCCGGCACACGCGCCTGGGCGAATGCCTCGTCACCGAATATGGACTCGAAGGCAGCCTGATCTATGCGCTCTCGGCGCCACTGCGCGACACCTTGCTCGCACAAGGCTGCGTAAAAATCACGCTCGATCTGGCGCCGGGCCGCGAGCCTGCCCGCGTGCTCGGTGAGCTTGCGCACCCGCGCGGCGCGCGCTCGCTCGCCAGCCATCTGCAAAGCCGCGTCGGTCTGGATAGCCTGCGCACCAGCTTGCTGCGCGAAGCCTTGAGCCGCGAACAAATGGACGACCCACAGCGGCTCGCCGACACGATCAAGGCGCTGCCCCTGACGCTCACGGCGACACGCCCGCTGGACGAAGCGATCAGCACGGCCGGCGGCGTCTGCTTCGAAGCGCTCGACGCAAATCTGATGCTGCACGCGATTCCGGGCGTCTTCTGCGCCGGTGAAATGCTCGATTGGGAAGCGCCGACCGGCGGCTATCTCTTGACCGCCTGTTTCGCAAGCGGCCGCGCTGCCGCGCATGGCATGCTCGACTGGCTCGTCAGCGAGCAAAGCTTGCGGTAACCACAATGCAACTGCGCTTAAAAGTCCTGATCCTCGCCGTCGCCCCGCTTTTGCTCGCAATCGCCGCCGTCGCGGCCGTCGTACGCATCGAAGCGCGCGCGCTTGCCGAGGCCGAAGCGCAGGCTGTGCAGCCAGTGCTGCTCGGCGTACGGCAGGCCGAGCTACGCAATTATGTGGACCTCGCGCTCGCAGCGCTCGCGCATCTGCACGATCAGCCCGACCCCGCCGCGCGCGAAGCGGCGCTGCGTATGCTGGCAAAGCTCGACTACGGCGAGGACGGCTACTTTTTCATCTACGACCTCTCGGGCCGTAATCTCATGCATCCGCGCCAGCACGAACTCGTCGGCCAGGATTTGTGGAACCTGCGCGATCCGCAAGGCCGCCCGACAATCCAACGCCTGATCGAACGCGCACGCGCCGGCGGCGGTTTCGTCGAATACCCGTGGCAGCGGCCCTCGACGCACAAGATGGAAAGCAAACTCGCTTATGTCGCGCTTGAGCCGCGCTGGGGCTGGATGATAGGCACTGGCGTCTATCAAGACGACTTCGTGCAAGCGCATGCGCGCATCGACCGCGAAGCCACGCGTGCAATCGAAACCACGCTCAGCGTGATCGCCGGCATCGCCGTCATCGCCGCCTTGCTGGTCGCCGTCGGCGGCTTTGCACTCAATCTTTCCGACCGGCGCGACGCCGAAGCGCGCATGCGGGCGCTCGCCCAGCAGGTCGTGCGTTCGCAGGAAACCGAGCGCGCGCGTGTAGCGCGCGAATTGCACGACGGCGTGAACCAATGGCTCGTCGCGGCGAAATTCATGCTCGAATCGGCGCTCGACCGCGCCAAAGGCGAAAACGCAGCACTCGCCGATCCGCTTACTCACGCGCTCACTCGACTCAACGACGGCTTACGCGAAATCCGCCGGATCTCGCACGGACTGCGCCCGGCGCTGCTCGACGACCTCGGCCTCGTTGCGGCGCTAAGCCAGATTCTCAAGGATTTCTCGCAACGCACCGGCGTGCGCACGCATCTGGCAACCTATGCCGACCTGCAATTGCCCGACGCACTTGCGACAGCGCTGTTCCGCGTCACGCAGGAAGCGCTCAACAACATCGAACGCCACGCGGCCGCACACCATGTGCGCCTTGCGATCGAACGCAAAGACGGCGGTCTCGCCTATGTGATCCACGACGACGGCAGCGGCTTCGATTTCATCGAAGTCACTGCGCATCCGCGTGGCGGCCTGGGCCTGTCGAGCATGCAGGAGCGCGTGGAAACGCTGGCCGGCCGCTTCGCCTTGCACTCGGGCGCGGACGGGACCACCATAACAGCCGAATTCCCCGCTGCGACGCTTAAATCCTGACAGGGCGCTGCAAAACGACAAGCGTGTCCGGTCATCCAGTGCAATACGTGAAATCAAAGCATCACAATTCTCAAAAATGATTTTTGAAGCGCCGTTCTTAATCACTTGCCATTTCAACGCGTTGCGATAAAAAAAAGATGCCCATGCGACCGTCCGTTGCACTCGACATGCAGCGAAGTGCAGTGCGCGAAGCAGTGAAGCGCTTTCGCACAACGAACCCGCGCGTCTTCGGTTCGGTATTGCACGGCACCGACCGGGACGGCAGCGACCTTGATCTCTTGGTCGATGCACTGCCGGGTGCCACCTTATTGGATTTGGGCGATCTGCAAGACGATCTACAATCACTACTTGGCGTGCGTGTTGATGTGCTGACACCCGGAGACCTACCGCCAAAGTTTCGCGCAAAGGTGCTTGCTGAGGCGCAACCGGTATGAATGAGAACCGTCTGCCTGATTACATCGATCACATACAGCAGGCCGCAGCGGACGCATGCAGTTTCGTGGAGGGGCTGGACAAAAACGACTTCCTCGAAGACAAACGCACCCAGCAAGCCGCCATCATGAGCCTCGTCATCATCGGCGAGGCCACCACAAAGGTAATGGACGGCCATGCCGCATTCACTCAGGCGCACCTTGAAGTGCCATGGCGCAGCATGCGTAACATGCGCAATCGCATGGCCCACGGCTATTTCGACATCAGCCTCGATGTAGTGTGGGAGACAACTCAAGAATGGCTACCGGGCTTGCTCAAGCAACTGCCTGCCGTGCGCCAGGATGCCGAAGAAAAATATAAGGGGGGAGGCGGTTGCTGTGACGACATTAACGAAAGCGTGGGGCGCGATCCGGGCAAGCCTTATGCATCAGAGCTTCCATGAGATCAAGCATCTCGTGGGGTTAGCTGGCCTTGATCTATGCGATCTTTCCCACTTGGACCAGAAGTCCGGAGGCGCCGGTAAAGGCCAATTGATGACTGCCATTGATACTGCGTTCAAAGAGATGAGCGAGCAAGATCGCAAGGGTTTCATCACCATCCTGACAGAGGAGCTTCTCAAAAAAGACCCGGCTATTCAGGAGCAACTTGAAGAGCATCTTTCGCGGCATGGATGGGGCGTTGTGGACAACAGCCTCGTGCTATTGGAACTATACGATCCTGTCGACCTAGCCCAGTTACCAGCCGCTCCTCGTGCCGATCTTGTGAAGGCGGCGCAACGTTTCCGCGATGGAGACCTGAGCGGAGCCATTTCGGCTGCTTGTGGCGCGGTGGACACGATTACATCCTCAATCTTGCCAAGCGATCCAGGCAAAGCATCCTTTCAGCAACGCTGCAATCAGGCTCTCGCAGCACGAGAAGTACTGTCCAGCATCGAAAGTCAATTACGCGATCTGGCCTGGGACGATAAGGCACTGACGCAGTTTGTGAGTAACTTCAAAGGCACTTTGAATCAAGGCGCCTATGTCATGCAGGCCCTCCGCTCAAAAATGGGCGATGTGCATGGTACGAAGCCGATCCTAAAACCCTTGGTGTTCGATACGCTCAAGTGGGCTGAGCTATTCGTACGCACGCTCAGCGTAGATTTTTCCGATTCCTGAAGCCCTCCTGATGTCCTATCCCGTGCGAATCCTGCTGATCGACGACCATCCGCTCGTGCGCGATGGCGTGCGCTTGCGGCTCGAAACCGTGGCGGGCTTCGAAATCGTCGGCGAAGCTGGCGACGGCATCTCGGCGCTTGCCGCTGCGGAGCGTCTAACTCCTCATCTCGCACTGATGGACATCGGCATGCGCGGTATGAGCGGCATCGAACTCACGCAAACGTTTCACGCCCGCTTTGCACATATTCAGGTCGTGATTTTGACGATGCACGACCAGCCCCAGGTCGTGCTCGAAGCCTTCCGCGCCGGCGCGCGCGGCTACGTGCTCAAAGACAGCCCCGCGCAGGAGATCGTCACCGCAATCCATACCGTCATGGCCGGCCGCCGCTACTATTCGAGCGGCGTCGCCGACGCACTGGCCGACGCTGCCGCGCCGCAACCGGATCTGACACAACGCGAAAAACAGATCCTCGCGCTGATCGCGGACGGACTCTCCAGCAAGGAAATCGCCTGCCGGCTCGATCTATCGGTACGCACGGTGGAAACGCACCGGCTCAACATCAAGCGCAAAGTAGACCTCGAAGGACCGAGTTCGCTCGTCAAGTTCGCTATCGAGCGCCAGCGCAGCGGGTTTTGAGACCGCCTGTAACCGGTTCAAAGATGTACCGCCCTAGCCCTGCCCCCGCGCATGCCGCTGCAGCACTTCGAGGAATTCGCTGCCGTAAAGCTCCAGCTTGCGATCGCCAACGCCGGGTAGCTCGTACATTGCCTCAAGACTCATCGGCCGTTTTTCCAGCATGTGCTTGAGCGTCGCATCGCCAAAGACGATGTAGGCCGGCACGTTCTGCGCTTCGGCAAGACTGCGGCGGCATTGACGCAGCGCGGCCCACAGCGCGCGCGCCTCGTCGCTTTCGAATTCGATTTCGCGCTTCAAGCTCGGCGCAGCGGATTGCGTTTCGCGCACGCGGCGCAATTGGATGCGCTGTTCGCCGCGCAGCACCGCGCGGCAATTTTCCTGTAGCACCAGTCCGCCGTGTTCGTTGACGCCCAGCAACCCGGCCGCAACGCATTGGCGCAGCAGCGAACTCCACTGCGCATCCGAGACATCGCGCCCGAGGCCGAACGTCGATAGATTCTGATGGCCGCGTTCGATTATCTTCGCCGTCTGCGCGCCACGCAGGATTTCGATGATGTGGCCGGCGCCATAACGCTGACCGCTGCGGTAGATCGTCGACAACGCCTTTTGCACCGCTTCGCTCGCGTCCCAGGTCTGCGGCGGGGTGAGGCACATGTCGCAGTTGCCGCAGGGTTCCGAGCCCTCGCCGAAGTAGTGCAGCAGCACCTGGCGGCGGCAGTTTGGCGCTTCGCAATAGCCAAGCAGCGCATCGAGCTTGCGGCGCTCGACGCGTTTGATTTCGTCGGGCGCCTGCGATTGTTCGATCATCTCGCGATGCAGCACGAGATCCTGCAGGCCGTAGGCCATCCAGGCGTTCGAGGGCAGGCCGTCGCGGCCGGCGCGACCGGTTTCCTGGTAATAGGCTTCGAGCGATTTGGGCAGATCGAGGTGGGCGACAAAGCGCACGTCGGGCTTGTCGATACCCATGCCGAAAGCCACGGTCGCAACCATGACGATGCCATCGCCGCGAATGAATTTGCTTTGATGCTGTTCGCGTATCGAGGCGTCGAGGCCGGCGTGGTACGGCAGCGCGTTCAAGCCTTCGCTACGCAGCCATTTGGCGGTTTCTTCGACCTTCTTGCGCGACAGGCAATAAACGATGCCCGAATCACCGTCGTGCGTCGCGCGGATAAAACGCAGCAACTGGCGACGCGGGTTGTCTTTCTCGGTCACCGTGTAGCGGATATTCGGCCGATCGAAGCTGGCGACGAATAGCTCGGCTGCCTGCAGATTGAGCCGTTCGGCGATTTCCTGCCGCGTCGCATGATCGGCAGTCGCTGTAAGCGCGATGCGCGGAATATCCGGGAAACGTTCGTGCAGAACCGAGAGCTGGATGTATTCGGGGCGAAAATCGTGGCCCCATTGCGAAACGCAATGCGCTTCGTCGATGGCAAACAGCGCGATGCGCGCCTGCGCGAG
Source organism: Niveibacterium sp. (assembly GCA_031554255.1). Lineage (GTDB taxonomy): Bacteria > Pseudomonadota > Gammaproteobacteria > Burkholderiales > Rhodocyclaceae > Niveibacterium. The sequence goes on along the minus strand of JAVBKC010000109.1, from coordinate 18,026 downwards.
CAATTGCTGGAAGCGTGGCGTCATCAAGCGCTCGGGCGCGACATAGAGCAGATCGAGTTCGCCTGCAAGCAATTCGCGCTCGATGATGAAGGCATGGCCAGCGTCGAGCGTGGAATTCAGATAGGCGGCGCGAACACCGGCAAGCTTGAGCGCCTGAACCTGATCCTGCATCAGCGCGATCAGGGGCGAGACCACGATGCCGCAGCCTTCGCGCAGCAGCGCGGGAATCTGGTAACAGAGCGATTTGCCGCCGCCTGTCGGCATCAGCACGAGCGCGTCGCCACCGCTTGCAACGCGTTCGACGATTGCCTGCTGCGCGCCACGGAAAGCCGTGTAGCCGAACACATGGCGCAGCGTGCGCAAAGCCTCGTCCGCGAGATCGGACGAGGCTTGTGAGAATATGGGTGGCGTAGCGGCGTTCATGCGCGCCGAATTATACCGGCCGGTGCCTTGTCAGACGGGGCCGGCCGCAAAACCGGATGATCCATGAAGACCCCGGCATGAATGCCGGGGTACGCTGCAACGCGTGGTCACCCTCTCCCCGCAGGTTCAGTCGAACTTGCGCCGCGGGCGATCGCCGAAGGACTTGCGCTCGCTAAAACCACCCCCGCTGCCACGCCCTTCGCGGCGTTCGCCGAAGCCACGCGGCGCATCGGCGCGACGGGCGTCGGACGGACGCTCGCTGCCCTCGCGATTGGCGAAACCTTCGCGACGATCTCCACCTGCACCGTCGCGGCGCGGCGCGAAACCCTCGCGCGGCGCGGCAAAACCGCCCCGCTCGCCTGGGGGACGCCCACCGCTGCTGCTACGGTCACCGAAATTGCGCCGCGGTTCGCTCTGTCCATCGCGGCGAACAAAGCCAGGCTGCTGCGGACGACGGTCGTCGAAACGACGCGCGCCGCCATGCGGGCGCCCGTTGCCGCCGGGGCCTGGACGACGCTCGCCCGGCTTGAATTGCGCTTCCATGCCCTCGACGACGGTCACCTTGACCGGGCGGCCGATGAAGCGCTCGATCCGGCGCAGCACGCCGATATCGTCGCGGCCGACGAAGGAAATGGCGATGCCGCTTGCGCCCGCACGACCGGTACGGCCGATGCGGTGCACATAATCTTCAGCGAAACGCGGCAAATCGAAATTGAAAACGTGTGTGATGCCGGCGACATCGAGACCGCGCGCCGCAACGTCGGTTGCCACGAGCACGCGCGCCTCGCCACGGCGCAGGCGGTTGAGCATGCGCGTACGCTGACGCTGTTCGAGATCGCCATGCAACGCGACCGTCGAGTGCCCCTCGCCGTCGAGCGCCTCGGCCAGCGATTCGGCATCGCGCTTGGTTGCGGTGAAGATCACGATCTGGCCTTCGCCCTCGGCCTTGAGCCAATGCGAGAGCAGACGGCGCTTGTGGCCGAAATTGTCGACGAAGACGACGTGTTGGTCGATTGCATCGGTGCTCGCAAACTCGGCCTTGACCTCGATCGTCTGCGGATCGCGTTGCAACTGCGAAGACAGACGCTTCACGCTGTGCGACATCGTCGCGGTGAAGCAGACGGTCTGGCGCGCGCTCGGAAGCTGGGCGGTGATTGCCATCACGTCGTCGGCGAAACCCATGTCGAGCATGCGGTCGGCTTCGTCGAGCACCAGCACTTCGAGGCGCGAAAAATCGATACGGCCAGAGCGCATCTGGTCCATCAGGCGGCCTGGCGTGGCGACGAGGATCTCGTGCGGACCGGTCAGCGCGCGGTTTTGGTGAAAATAGGATTCGCCGCCGGTGATGCAGACGGTCTTGACCTTGGCGATGTGCTGCGAGAAATCCTTCGCGGCATTAGCGACCTGTTGCGCCAGTTCGCGCGTCGGCGTCAGCACGAGGATGCGCGGACCATTGCCACGAATTTCCGACGCGTTTTGCAGGCGCGTCAAGGCAGGTAGCAGAAAAGCGGCGGTCTTGCCGGTGCCGGTCGGCGCCGAGGCGATGAGATCGGAACCTGCCATCAACAATGGAATCGCTTCCTGTTGAACCGGCGTCGGCAACTTGATGCCGAGTTGTTCCAGATTCTGTTCAAGGGTCCGGCCAAGGCCGAAGGCGGCAAAACCTGAGGGTTGCTGCATGAATACTCCAGTCGAAAGAAGACGACCCCGACCCGTCAGGCCAAACAAAGTAAGGCTGCGGCGACATTGTGGTCACCGACGCGGGTTGGCAAGAAAACACCGATGCCAACCGAAGCGTCGGCCACCGAAGGGCACGACTGGAAGCTGGAAATCGATGCAGCCGATCCATGAAACTTGAAATCGGCAGCCGGGGGAAGCCAATTAGTATGCCACGAGTCTGTGCGTATTAATAGCTCTTTTTTGCGCTAGAGCAAACTGAGCCTCAGAGAAGGCCGTTTTCGATGCACCGCATCCAGGCCCGATAATCGGGCACGGCCCAGCGCGCGTGGAGCGCCAGCGCGGCATCGAACGAAAGGCCGGAAAGAATCGCCGCGACGGGACTTCCTGCGGCAACACCGGCGGTAATGCCGAGGCTGGAATCCTCGTGGATCAGCGCCTCGGCGGGCGCCACGCCGAGTCTGCGGCAGGCTTCCAGAAAAGGATCGGGCGCGGGCTTGCCGCGCGCCACGTCCTCGGCGCCGATCACGATGTCGAAGGTATCGGCCAGGCCCAGCTCGGGCAGCATGAAATCGATATTGATGCGCGGCGCGTTGGTAACAAGCGCAAGCGGAATCCGACCTTGCGCAAGCCATGCGAGGTAGTCGGCGCAACCGTCGATGAGGCGCATCTTGCCGCGCGCGAAGGCATGAAAGCGCAGCTCCTTGTCGTCATGCAGCAGCCGGGCTTCCTCGCCCTCGACATGGCGGCCGAGAATTTCCCGCACGATGTCTAGCGTGCGGCCGGGGACCAGACGCGGATCGTCCGCCTCAAGGCTCGCGCCCAGATGCGCCTGCGCGAAGGCATCCCAGGCGGCAATGTGAAAAGACGTGGAATCGGTCAGCGTGCCGTCCATATCGAACAGGACAGCCTTGAAAGGGAAACTCATGGGGGTCGGGTTCCTTGTAATCGATCGCGCTGCGCTCGCGCGCAAAAACCCGCATCGTGCCAGAACCCATGCCGCCGTTGGCATAGACCGTTCCACCTCAAACTTACCGACGGCATGTCGCGGTACGATCCACACATGTCGTCGCCCCCCTTCGCTCCGCCTTCCCCCTTCTCAATCGACCGGCCGCGCCCGCAGTTCCAGGCTGCGCTGAACGCGGCGATGGCGCGCGCCATCGTCACGTTAAGCGCGCCGGGCGGATTCGGAAAAACCTGTGCTTTACGCCTGTTCTGGCACACGCTAAAGCGCCGCAGCACTTGGCTTAACGCACGCGAGGCCAGCCCTCGTGATCTGACGGCCGCGCTCGATCTCTGCGGCGAAAAGGGCCTACTCGTGGTGGATGCCTGCGAGCAACTGACGACGCCGCTGGCCGACGCGCTCGCAACGGCAATCGACACAGCCGGCCCGGGCCTGGGCATCATCCTCGCCGGCCGCAATCACGCATTGCTGCCGCTGGCGCGCTGGCGTTCGCAAGGCCGCGTCGCGGCGCTCAACGCGCATCATCTGGCGGCCTCGCAGCAAGAATGGCAGGACGCCGGGCTGGACGGTGCGAGCGATGGCTGGTGCGGCTGGTGGGGCGCCCGGCTCGCAGCGGTGCATCCGGCCGCGCGGCGCGATCCGGAACTTGCCGCCTGGCTCGCCGACGCCTGGTTAGGCGCGCTCGCCGACGAAACGATCGCTGCGCTAGGCCGCGCCGCGCTACTACCCGAAGCGCGCCCCGAATGGTTGATGGCGCTCGGCACCGGTTCACAGACGCAGGCCGAGAGCACGCTGCTGGCGGTGGCGGTGGAAGCCGGCCCGCTCTGTCTTGCCGGCGGCGGGCTGCGGCTCGCACCGCGCTTTCGACCCTATCTCGTCGAATTCTGGCGCAGCCGCTCCAGCGCAGACTGGCTCGCGGCCGTCGAAACCGGCACCACCGTGCTGCTAGGGCGTAACGAACTGGCGCTCGCGGCGGAACTCGCGATACAAGCGTCCGACGCCACGGGTGAAGCCGCCCTGCCGATCCACGTCCTGCGCGAAGCCGGCTGGCGGCTACTCTTCAGCCGCGACCGCCCCTGGCTGCGCAAACTGCTCGACGCCACCTCGGCCTGCATGGCCGACCCAACGCACGCGCTGCTCGAAGCCGCCTGGCGCGTCGAAGTCACAAAACGGCCACACGACGCGGAAGCCGATGCAACGCGGCTTGCGGCAAGCACGGACGCCGCCATCGCCGGCCCCGCGACGGCGCTACTCGCTTCCATCGCCCATCAATACGACGGTTTAGCCTGCGCCGAAGAATATGCCCACAGCGCGATGCGCCAGATCGGTCTCGACCTGCACCCGGCCTATGCGCTGGCCGAACGCGTCGCCGCGGGCGTGCACATCGCACTCGGCAATGCGCATCGCGCCGAAGCCTCGCTGACTCATGTTTTGGCTTGCGCCAGCCGCGACAAGCTCGATCATCTGCAAATGCAGGCGCTGCACGAACGCGCCATGCTCAACTTCATCGGCGGAAACTTCGACATCGCACTGCGCTATTGCATAGACCGTCGCCAACGAATCCGCGCGGCAGGGTTAGATAGCCCGGACATGGCCGACCCCAGCGCGCGGCTCGAAGCCACGATCCATCTGCTACGGCTCGACACGCTGGCGGCACGGCGCGTCCTCGCGGGCGGGCGCGCTGCAACCGACACTTATGGCGACTACTGGCACTTCCCTTACACCACGCTGGACACGCTCGCCCTGCTGATAGACGGCGACAGCGAGGCCGCCCGGCCCGGCGTGGAACATCTGGAACAGGAAATCGCCGAGCATTTCGTGGGTTTGAAGTGGCGCGCGGAAGCCCTGCTCGCCAGGCTATGGTTACGCGCGCGCGACGCCGACAACGAGGGTTTGCTCGAAATCGCGGCGCGCACCAGCGCCGAAAACTGGCCCGACTCGATCTACCGCGACCGCCGCGACCTGCTCTGCGCTGCCGCGCATCTGCTCGCCGGCGCAAGCGTGGACACTATAAGGCTGCAAACAATCGCCCACACCCGCGCGGAATCGGGCGCCGCAAACCTCGCGGCCCAAGCCCGCCGCCTGCTCGCGCTCGCGCGCGAGGACGTCGCCATGTTGCTCGAAGAAGTACGCCTGAACGCCCGCCACACCGAAGCGCTCGACTGGCTCTGGCTCGCACCGCGTGCACTCGCGCCACTCGAAGCCCTGCTCGCGCATCCCAAACTCGGCGCCGACGCCATCGCCCGCCCCTTCCTGCGCAGCCTCGTCCAGCGGTTGCTCGCACCGGTTCGCGGCGACGCTACGAGCACTGGCGCGGACAAGGAACAAGCGCCACCAGCCGGCCTCACGCCAAAGGAATGGACGATCCTGCAACTGATAGGCGAACAATTCACGAACGACCAGATCGCCGCCAAGCTCTTCGTCTCGCTCGCCACCGTCAAGACGCATATCAACCACATCTATTCCAAGCTCGACATCCGAACGCGCGTCGAGGCGGTGCATCGTGCGCGCACCTTGGGGAGCGTTGCAAAACCATGATTCGGCTAAAGATGCAGGTATTGGCATCATTGCTTCTGCCGTTCCGCTGTGCCCAAAGACCAAAAGCTGCGGGACGCTCGTAATGCTTACTCCGCTTTAGAATTCCCGGCTCGTGCAACGGAGGCTCATGTGATCGCCAATCGCCAGATTCGCTCGCTCGTCATAGCGTTACTCATCCTTCGCTGCGCATCGTCGCTGGCCGCATCGGTAGCACCGGTGGCCGCCGAAAACGGCATGGTCGTCACGGCGCAGCATCTTGCGACGAAGGTCGGCGTAGATATGCTCAAGCGCGGCGGCAACGCCGTCGATGCGGCCGTGGCGGTTGGCTACGTTCTGGCGGTCGTCTATCCGGCCGCCGGCAATATCGGCGGCGGCGGTTTCATGACGATCCAGCTTGCCGATGGGCGCAAAACTTTTCTCGACTTTCGCGAGAAGGCGCCGCTTGCCGCCAGCGCGGATATGTATCTCGACAAGGACGGCAAAGTGGTGCCCGGACTTTCCACCGTCGGCCATCTTGCCGTCGGCGTGCCCGGCACGGTCGCCGGCCTCGAACTCGCGCGCGCGAAGTACGGCACGCTTACGCGCGCGGCCTTGATCGCACCGGCAATCGGATATGCCGAAAAAGGCTTTGTGCTCGAACAGGGCGATGTCGAGATGCTGCTCAACGGGCAGGCGCTGTTCAGGAAAGATCCTGCCGGCGCGGGTACGATTTTCATGAACAAGGGCGAACCGTTCAGGGTCGGCCAAAAACTCGTGCAGAAGGATTTGGCCAAAACGCTGCGTGCCATCGGCGCGCGTGGCGCGGATGGTTTCTACAAAGGCAGCGTCGCGCAGGCAATCGTGGCATCAAGCCATGCCGGCAAGGGTATCTTGAGCGACGCGGATCTCGCCCAGTACCGAACGCGCGAACTCGCACCGATCGAGTGCGATTACCGTGGCTACCGCATCGTCTCGGCGCCGCCGCCGAGTTCGGGTGGCGTAGCGATCTGCGAAGTCATGAACATCCTCGAAGGCTATCCGATGCAAAGCCTGGGTTATGGCTCGGCTCAGGCCATCCATTACCAGATCGAAGCCCTGCGCCACGCCTACATGGACCGCAACACCTATCTTGGCGATCCGGATTTTGTGAAAAACCCGCTGGAACAACTGCTGGCCAAGGACTATGCGGCCAAGATCCGCACCGCGATAGCGCCGAACCAGGCCAGCGTCTCGCGCGACATCAAACCCGGCGTCGCCCCCCACGAGGGCAGCAACACGACGCACTACTCGATTGTCGACAAATGGGGCAACGCCGTTGCGGTGACCTATACGCTAAACGGCTGGTTCGGCGCGGGCGTGGTGGCCGGCAAAACCGGCGTGCTGCTCAATAACGAGATGGACGACTTCACGGCCAAACCCGGCGTGCCGAACATGTACGGCCTTGTGCAGGGCGAGGCCAATGCGATTGCGCCCGGTAAGCGTCCGCTGTCGTCGATGAGTCCGACAATCGTGACGCGCGACGGCAAGGTCCTGATGGTGCTCGGCACGCCGGGCGGCAGCCGTATCATTACGGCGACCTTGCTGACGATGCTCAACGTGATCGACTACGGCATGAACATCCAGGAAGCCGTCGATGCGCCGCGCATTCATCAGCAATGGCTGCCCGAAACGACGAATGTCGAGCGCTTCGCATTGAGCCCCGACACACAGAAAATATTAGAGGGCTGGGGCCAGAAATTCAGCGACCCGCAGCCGGCCAATCACGTCACGGCCATCCTCGTCGGCGCGCCCTCGCTCGGCGGCACGCCGGTCGGCAAAAACCGCTTTTATGGCGCCAACGATCCGCGCCGCAATTCGGGGCTGGCGCAAGGGTACTGAAGGGCGCCTCGAAAAACCCCGCTTCACATGGTTTTCCGCACATATCTAGAGGCACCGCGCGATCACATTCACTGGACGCAGCAGCAATGTCGCTTTACGCCACACAAGGCTTTGTAGGCAGAAGCGATTAAAATTATACTTTTATATAACCAAACTCATCGGAGGCGCATCATGCACACAACGAACCTGCGCAAGGTCGGCGGCTCGGTCATGTTGGCCATTCCGCCGGCCTTCCTTGACCAACTGCACTTGCAAGCCGGCGCGACGGTCGGCCTCGCCGTCGATCACGGCTGTCTGGTGGTCAATCCCAATCCGCGGCCACGCTATACCCTCGACGAGCTACTCGCTCAATGTGATGCTTCGGCTGAAATCTCGGCAGAGGATCAGGAATGGCTCGATGCCCGCCCGGTCGGTGGTGAGCTGCTGTGATGGAACGCGGTGACATCTACCTCGTGTCGCTTGATCCAACATCGGGCCATGAGCAACAGGGCACGCGCCCAGTGCTGGTCGTCTCGCCGACTGCATTCAATCGGCTGACGCGCATGCCGGTCGTGCTGCCGATCACCCGCGGCGGCAACTTCGCCCGCACGGCCGGCTTCACCGTCTCGTTGATGGGTGTCGGCACACAAACCGCGGGTGTCGTGCGCTGCGATCAGCCGCGTGTCCTGGACATCAGATCGCGTCATGGCCGCAAGCTCGAAAGCGTACCGCAGGCGATTGTGGATGAGGTGCTTGCCAAAGTTGCCCCACTCTTCGAGTGAACAACGCATTGAGCATGAACGAATTTCTCTTACTGGCAGCGAAGATTGATCAGCACATGAGCAGCTTGCCGCCCAGGGTGCCGGAGAAGCTGAAAGCCCATGTGCCATCATCAACCAATTTATGACAGATATGAAGATGATTTTACCGACAAAATCAGAACAATTTGAGCAATTAAAGCTAACCGCAGAAACATTAAAAAATCGACGAAACAAGTTGGAAAAGACGCGCATCGACCAAACGGGACATGAGTGGCAACAGCTTCTCGCTGATGAGCGCACTCTCCATAGTGAGGCGGATATGCTTCGTCTTAGAATCCTGCCGAGCCAGTGTTTTCAAACATTGAACAAAGAACGACCCAAAGAAAGTCAGTTATTTCACTACACTACGGCCGCAGGGCTTATGGGTATTCTCGGCTCACCTCAGAATAAAGGGCTGTCACTGTGGGCAACTGACATCCGCTACCTCAACGACACCTCTGAATTTCAGCTTGGCCTGAAATTAGGCAGGGAGGTGATGGGGGAGTTGTTAGTCGCAGAAACAGATAACACCCGAAAAAAGGTACTTCAATGTATCCAGGAGGATATCGAAAAAATCAATGATCCCGTATTTGTGGTTTCATTCTCCGAGCGAGACGATACCCTCAGCCAATGGCGAGCCTACGGCGGTGAGTCAGGTTATTCGCTGGGCTGGGATTTTGATGCCTTGAAGGCTCAAGCGAATCAGAATCAAAAACCATATCAGTGGCTGCTTGCCAAATGCATTTACGACCAGGAAGCCCAACGCAAAGCAATGACAGGGATTCTTATGCATCACTTGGAGCAATGCTTTTGCCCTGATGGCATGCTCCACTGCTTGCTGGATTTACGACCTGACTTGACCGAAGAAATGCAGTTCAATGCTGTAATATTGGCCATGAGATCGGTGATAAGGCGCTATGCAGCCACCTTCAAGCACAAAGGTTTTCAGGAAGAAAACGAGTGGCGCCTGATATCGCCGTGGCCATTGAAGTTTGATGATGCCATGATAGAGAATCTGCTTGAAGCATTACCTGCCATACATCCCAAGGTGTATCAGGCTCAAGGAATAAAATATCGTCCTGGCCGCTCAGGCATTGTCCCTTATGTTGAATTTTCTCTGAGCGCTCAGAATGATACTAACTCTTTGTTAGCAAGCATCACCGTTGGACCGAATCAGCACCCAATCCTTGCAAAGGATGCAACCTACTCACTTTGCATGTCAAAAAATGTACTCATCGATCCCGCCCGTATTCACTCTTCCGGGATTCCCTATCGAAGCTGGTGACAAACGATCTCGATCACCTGCAAATAATGCGGGCCAGAGCCGTGGAATGCGGGCTTATTTGCAATCCATTCTGGCACGCACCGCCCATCATTTGAATTTAATTCCAGCTGGGAACTGCTCTGATGGCAGCCCTGACCTAGTTCAAACGCAAGTCGCTACACCTACGTGCCCAGGACGTAGAACCCGAGGCATTGGAGTACGTGAGCGAAGCGTTCAGATGCCTTGCCGAGCGCATCAAGCAGCTTGCTGATTGATCGTCGGGATGAGCGGAGGAAATTTCGACGGTTCCGGCTTACAACCCCTTCTACGGAAGCTCCGTAGCCTTGAGATCGTTCCCGATAAGCAGTGGCGGTTCGAACTCGAAATCTCCCCGCTATCGCATCCATGACGGCCAGCAGGCTTTGCGGTTCGGCCCCCATCAGTCTGTCTACGCTTTTCTACAGCTCGTAGCGTTTGATCTTCTCGTACAAGGTCGCCTTGCCGACCTGTAAGAGATCGGCCGCTTCGCTGACTGCGCCGCCCGTGCGCACCAGCGTATCGGCAATCACAGCCCGTTCGTAATGCTCCATGCGCTCCTTGAGGGCAATCGCGTCGTCGCGCGCGCCGATAGGCGCGTCGCCCTCGGGCACGCCGAGCACGAGGCGGTCGGCGGCGTTACGCAGTTCGCGCACGTTGCCGGGCCAGGGGCGCTGCATGAGCGCCTGGCGCTTCGCTTCGGACAAAATGGGCGCCGAGCGTTTGTAGCGCACGGCGGCCACCAGCACGAAGTGTTCGAACAAAGGCACGATGTCTTCGCGGCGGTCGCGCAGCGGCGGCAGCGCGATCGTCACAACATTGAGTCGATAGTAAAGATCCTGGCGAAACCCGCCCTGGGCCACGAGCGCCTTCATGTCGCCCTTCGCGGCGGCCACGACGCGCACGTCGATGGCAATCGATGCATTCGAGCCTAACCGCTCCAGCGTGCCTTCCTGCAATACGCGCAGCAGCTTGACTTGCAAGAGCAGCGGCAAGCTTTCGATCTCGTCGAGAAACAATGTGCCGCCCGAGGCGTGTTCGAGTTTTCCCACGCGGCGTTTGGTGGCGCCCGTGAAAGCACCGGCCTCGTAACCGAACATCTCGCTCTCGAAGATCGTGTCCGGCACCGCGCCGCAATTGAGCGCGACGAAAGGCGCGCCATGGCGCGGCGAGAGCGCGTGCAGGCTGCGCGCCACCAGTTCCTTGCCGGTGCCGGTTTCGCCGTTGATGATGACCGGCGCATCGGTCACCGCCACATTGGCCACCAGCATGCGGACCTGCTCGATCGCATGCGAGCGTCCGATGATGGGCGTAGCGCCTGCGGGCCTTGCCAATTCGCGGCGCAAGGCGCGGTTTTCGAGTGCCAGCGCGCGATGTTCGAGGGCGCGGCGCACCGTGTCGGTCAAGCGGTCGGCGCCAAACGGTTTTTCGATGAAATCGTAGGCGCCTTCGCGCATGGCCTGCACGGCCATCGTGATGTCGCCATGTCCGGTAACCAGAATCACCGGCACGCCGGGCGCGTGATTGCGGCAGTGCTGCAACAGGTCAAGCCCGCTCGCGCCAGGCAGCCTGATGTCGCTGACCAGCACGCCGGGAAAATCGGGCAACAAATGCGGCAACGCCGCCTCGGCCGAAGCTACCGCCTGCACCGAAAACCCCGCCAGTTCCAGACTCTGGGCGGTCGCCTGCCGCACCAGGGGTTCGTCTTCGACGAATAGCACTCTTAATCCATCGTGCATTGAAATTTTTACTCGCTATCGAAGGGTGATACGGCATCCGGTACGGCTTCCCGGAGCAGGATCGTGAACTCGGCGCCGCCCGCCGCGCGATTGGCCGCCATCAATTGGCCGCCGAATTCGCGCACGATCGAGGCCGAAATAGCAAGGCCCAAGCCTAAGCCCTGACCGATTTCCTTGGTCGTGAAAAACGGCTCGAAGAGTTTGGGCAGAACATCGTCCGCAATGCCGGTGCCATTGTCCCGCACCGCGATGGCAAGTTTGTCGCCCAGCCGGCTCACGTTTATTTCTATCGCCGGCGCCCATGCCGCGCCATCGGCCTGGCTTTCTTTCGCAGCCAGCGCATCGAGCGCATTGCCGATCAGGTTGAGCAGCACCTGCTCCAGCTTCAATTCGTCGGCCCAAACCACAGGCCCGGACGCCGAGGCCAGGCCGTCCACTTGCAACCCGACATGCTTCATGCGCGGCGCCATCAAGGCCAGCACATGATCGAGCACAATACTCACCGATACGGCCTGGCGGCGCGGGCGTGCTTTGCCCGCGAAGAGCTTGAGCTGGCCCGTGATCTTGCCCATGCGCGCGGTCAGATCGGCGATTGCCGCGAGATTTCCCGTCGCGGCCTCGATCTGACCGCGTTCGAGCAGCACGCGCGCGTTGTCGGAAAACGTCCGCAGCGCCGCCAACGGTTGATTCAGTTCGTGCGTGATGCCGGCCGCCATCTGACCCAGCGCGGCCAGCTTGCCGGTTTGAACCAATTCGCCCTGGGCCGCGCGCAGTTCGTTCTCGGCGCGTCGGCGCTCGCGCACCTCGGCCTCCAGCCGCTCATTGGTCGTCACCAGGTCGGCGGTGCGCGTCTCGACGCGCCGCTCCAGTTCGCCGTAAGCGGCCTCCAGCATGCTCTGACCATATTCGATATCGCGCATGCGCTGACGCCGCAGACGCCAGTTGAGCAGCACGAGGCAGACGCAGGCATAGGCCAGCGCGGCCGCCATCGTGGCATTGCGCGCATTGGCCAGCACCGGATCGAGCGCAGCCATCACCTGCATATTCCACCCCGCCGGGCCGACCTTGCGCGCGACCGCCAGATAGCGCTCTGACTTGACGCCGGCGCCGATGCGCAGCAGTTGTGCGTCGTCGCGGCCGAGCCAGCGCGAAACCAGCGATTGCAGCGGTTCGATGACAAGCGGCTGAACATTCTTGGTGTGATATTGACGCGTGCGCGTAAGCTCGGCCCGAGTCGCGGCCGACAACGGCTGTAGCGAATGGAAGCGCCAGGCAGGCTCGGTCGACAAGAAAATGATGCCGTGCTCGTCGCTCACGACCACGGGCTCCGCGCCGCCGGCCCCGGCTTGCGCAAACCATTCGAGACTGAGCTTGACGACGCTCACGCCGATCACCTCGCGGCCCGCCGTCACCGGTTGGGCGATGTAGTAGCCGGGCTCGTCCGCGCTAACGCCTATGGCATAAAATCGGCCGATTGCGCCGCGCACGGCATGCTGAAAATACGGGCGGAATCGATAATCGGCACCGACGAAGCTATCGGGCCGCTCGTGATTACTGGCGGCCAGCGCCACACCATCGGTCGCAATAACGTAAGTCGCCGACGCCTGCGAGCGCGAATTGACCTCTGCCAGATAGCGGTTCGCCGCCGCGACGCGCGCCGGAACCCCCGGCGCGGCAAGCAGGTCGTGCACAAACGGGTGCAGCGCCACCAGCGCGGGCAGATACTCGTAGCGGTCGAGTGTGCTTTCCAGCGTGGCGGCATAACGGTCGGCGCGAATGCCAATGGCGTCTTGCAGGCTGGCGAGCCCGCGCTGCATCGAAATCAGCCAGGTCAGCCCACACAGCAGCAGCAGCCCGACGATCAAGGCCGCAACGAAACTCCACCACCCGCGGCCGACTGGCGCGTACTTGTCGCGGGCGGCGTCGGCAAAGACCGAGAACTCGTCGTCAGGCGACATCGGCGCATCCGAAAAAGCGATGCGCCGATGATACCCGCTGCTGGCTTGGCGCCTCAGCGCGTGGCGCGAGCGAGTTCGTTCGAATCGCCCTTATCGCCGTGGAGCAGGACGCGGGACATTTTGTCGCGATCCAGTTCGCGTTCCCAGGCCGAAACCACCACGGTCGCCACGCCGTTGCCGATGATGTTCGTCAGCGCGCGGCACTCGCTCATAAAGCGGTCGATACCGAGGATCAGCACCATGCCGGCGACCGGAATCGTCGGCACCACGGCCAGCGTCGCAGCCAGCGTGATGAAGCCCGAGCCGGTCACGCCGGAAGCACCCTTGGACGTCACCATCGCCACGGCAAGAATCGTCAGCTGCTGCATCATCGTCAGCTCGATACCCGTGGCCTGGGCGATGAAGAGCACCGCCATCGTCATATAGATGTTGGTGCCATCGAGATTGAACGAATAGCCGGTGGGCACCACGAGGCCGACCACCGATTTGGAGCAGCCGAGCTTTTCGAGTTTTTCCATCAGATGCGGCAGCGCGGCCTCCGACGAACTGGTGCCCAGCACGATCAGCAGCTCGTCCTTGATGTAGGCGAGGAAGCGCAGGATATTGAAACCCGTTGCGCGTGCAATCGAGCCCAGTATGACCAACACGAACAAGATCGCGGTCAGGTAGAACGTCCCGATCAGCTTGAGCAGCGGCACCAGCGCGATGACACCGTATTTGCCGATCGTAAAAGCCATCGCGCCGAAAGCGCCGATGGGCGCAACCTTGGTGATGACGTGGACGATGTGGAAGAAGACCTTGGAAATCTGTTCGACCAGATCGTAGACGACAGTCGCACGCTCGCCGACGGTCGCCAAGGCCGTACCGAAGAAGATCGACACCATCAGGATCTGCAGAATGTCGCCGCTGGCAAAGGCGCTGTAGATCGTGTCCGGAATGATGTGCATGAAGAAGTCGACCGTGCTCTGGCCGCTGGCTTTGGACACGAACTGGGAAATCGACTTGGTGTCCAGCGTGGCCGGATCGATGTTGAAGCCGACACCCGGCTTGATCGCATGCGCCGCCGCCAGACCGATCAGCAGCGCAAACGTGGAAACGATCTCGAAATAAAGCAGCGCCTTGCCGCCGACCCGTCCCACCTTCTTCATGTCGCGCATGCCGGCGATACCCGACACCACCGTGCAAAAAATGATAGGCCCGATGATCATCTTGATCAGTTTGATAAATGCATCGCCGAGCGGCTTCATCTCGATGCCCGTCGCTGGCCAATAATGGCCAAGCACGATGCCGACGGCAATCGCAAAAAGAACCTGTACGTACAGGATCTTGTAAAAAGGCTTTTTCATCTTGTCTCCCCCCGAGTTTGAATAATCCGCCACCGCTGGGGTGTGGGTTTGCGCGCCCTCCACCAGTACGCGCACAGATCTATTCGCAATCGCCATGCCAGGCAGAGCCCGCTCGCAAGAAGTTGATTCAGAAAGAAATTTCGATGGACAAACAGATCGAACCTCCAGAGTTCCGGAATTTTCGATGAAATCCGTCCGGATTTTCGGAATGCAGCCAGAGCTTCCAATGACAAACGCCCCGGACAAGCCGGGGCGTTCGATTCCTGCAATTACAAAGGCGGGGAGCTACACGCGTGGTCAGCCGGCCATTTCCTTGACGTGGGAGATCACGTCCGCGACGGCCTGCTGCGCGCTGCCGTAAAGCATGCGGCAGTTGTCCTCGAAGAACAGCGCATTCTCGATGCCCGAATAACCCGCGCCCTTGCCACGCTTGATCACGATGACGTTCTGCGCGCGGTCGGCGTCGAGAATCGGCATGCCGTAGATCGGGCTCGATTTATCGGTCCGCGCCACCGGGTTCACCACGTCGTTCGCGCCGATCACCAGCGCCACATCGGCAAGCGGAAACTCGGCGTTGATTTCCTCAAGGTCGAAGATCTTGTCGTAGGGCACGCCGGCCTCGGCCAAGAGCACGTTCATGTGGCCCGGCATGCGGCCCGCGACCGGATGGATCGCAAACTTTACCTCGACGCCCTCCTTTTCGAGCAACTGCGCCATTTCCCAGACCTTGTGCTGCGCGCCGGCCACCGCCATGCCGTAGCCTGGAATGACGATGACCTTCTGCGCATAACGCATCATCGCCGCCGCATCGAGGCCGGACAGCTCCTTCATCGTGCCTTCGATGGCGCCGCCGGCTTGCGCCTCGCCGGTGATCGGCTGGAACAGGATGTTCGTGAGCGGCCGGTTCATGGCGCGCGCCATCAGTTGCGTGAGCAAGGTACCCGCCGCGCCGACGACGATACCGGCGATGATCAGCGCCGGATTGCCCAGCACATAGCCCTCGAAACCGACCGCAAGACCCGTGAAGGCGTTGAACAGTGAGATCACGACCGGCATGTCCGCGCCGCCGATGGGCAGCGTCAGGACCGCGCCGAGCGCGAGCGCAAGCACGAAGAAAACGATGATCTGCTGCGGCGCCGCGTTCATGACAATCGAAACGCCGAAGCCTATCGTCACGAGACCGAGCACGAGGTTGACCGCGTTCTGCGCCGGCAGCCGGAAGGCCTTGTTCATGACGCCTTGCAGTTTGGCCCAGGCGACACAGGAACCGGCGAAAGACACCGCGCCGATCAAGGCGCCCAAGGTCGCGAGCGTCGTGACCACGGGACCGTGGATTTCGCCGCGCGCGAACTCCAGCGCCGCGATCGCCGCCGCCGCCCCGCCACCCATGCCGTTGTAGATTGCGACCATCTGCGGCATATCGGTCATCTTGACGACCTTGCCCGACCACCACGCGCCCGCGCCGCCGATGACCAGCGCAGCGACGATCAAGCCGTAGTTGCGCATATCCGGCGTGAGGAAAGTGACCACCGTCGCCAGCACCATCCCCGCGCCGGCCCACAGGATGCCGCGCCGCGCCGAAACCGGCGAAGCCATCGCCTTGAGGCCCAGGATGAAGAGGACCGCAACGACGAAGTACGAGATATCGATCAGCCATTTCGCGATCATTTCGCGGCCTCCTTGCGGTCGTCGCGTTTGAACATCGCGAGCATGCGTTCGGTCACGACATAACCGCCGGCAGCGTTGGCCGCACCGAGCAGCACGGCGAAGAAACCGATGGTGAGTTGCAGCGGATCGTTAGGGTCCGCGCTGCCAAGCGCAACCATCGCGCCGACCAGCACGACGCCGTGCACGAAGTTGGAGCCCGACATCAAGGGCGTATGCAAAATGACCGGCACGCGCGCGATCACCTCGTAACCGGTGAATGCGGCCAGCATGAAGATGTAGATCGCGGAAAAACCTTCCATCGTGCGCTCCTTATAATCCGAGGGCGCGGCGCACGCCCTCGTGACGCAACGTCCCCTCATGGGTAAGACAGGTGCCCGCGATCACTTCGTCGCTCCAGTCGATTGTCAGCGCGCCTTCCTTGACCATCGGCAAAACGAAGTTGTAGAGATTCTTCGCGAACATCTCGGATGCATGCGCGGCCATGCGGCTAGGCAGATGCGTCGGCCCGATGAGCGTGGCGGGACCTATGACAAGCGTCTCGCCAGCCTGTGTGCCGGCAACGTTGCCGCCCGATTCGGCCGCCATATCGACGACAACCGAACCCGCTTTCATGCGCGCCACCATTTCGGCCGAAATGATCTGCGGCGCGCGCCGCCCCGGCACGGCAGCCGTCGTGATCAGCGCATCGCACTGCGCAACGGCCTTGCCCAAACGCTCGGCCTGCTGGGCTTTCTCGTCCTCGGTCAGCTCGCGCGCATACCCGCCCTGCCCTGCGGCCGAAACGCCGGTATCGACGAACTTCGCACCCAAGGACTCGATCTGCTCCTTCGTTTCCGGGCGCACGTCATAGCCCTCGACCATCGCACCGAGCCGGCGCGCAGTCGCAATCGCCTGCAATCCCGCCACGCCGGCGCCGATAACGAGCACCTTGGCCGGACGAATCGTGCCGGCCGCATAGGTCATCATCGGGAAGAATTTCGTGCAATGGCTCGCCGCGATCAGCACGCACTGATAGCCCGAGCACGCAGCCTGCGACGACAGGATGTCCATGCTTTGCGCGCGCGAGATACGCGGCAGCAACTCCATCGCAAACGCGGTAATGCCATGCTCATTGAGCCGCGCAATGCGTTCGGCATCCTGATACGGTTGCAGGCCGGCCACCAGCACGCTGCCACGGCGCATCAGCGCAAGCTGCGCCGACGTGGGCGGCTGGATTGCGAGAACCAGATCGGCGGCGAAGACTTCCGCCTCGGAATCCACCCAGCGGACTTCCGCGAAATCGGCGTCGGGAATGAAGGCCTTCGCCCCAGCGCCGCGCTGGACGACCAACTCGCAGCCCAAGGCGCGATAGCGCTTCGCGACTTCGGGAACGAGCGCCAGACGTCGCTCACCGCTTAGCTGTTCGGTGGGCACACCGATACTCAGCGCCATGGGATCTCCTCATTTTTAGTGTGATTAGGGGCTTTGTCGCGCACTTGCGCGACGCGGCAGATATCAACGCGGATCATAATTGCAGGCCACACCGAATTGAAGCGCGGTTTCGCAAAGCGCCGCACGCGCGTTGTGCTGGATCAAACGGAGACAATGGATGGCAGGGAAAACGCGTAACCCCCGCGCCCCGCGCAAGAATCGACGCCCCGATTACTCGCGCAAGATCGGCCAACCTCCGGGAGCACTTATACATCTTGGCGAGATCAAAACCGCAAAACCCTCGATCACGCTTTTCGACTACGCCGAATCCGGCTTCGCCGAATCCCGTTTCGACAGTATCGAAGCC
>JAVBKC010000024.1:0-37963 GCA_031554255.1 Niveibacterium sp. | reverse complement strand
GTGCGGTCGCGGCCGATGATCGCGCCAAGATCGGCTTGCGAAAGCCCCAGTTCGTGGCCGGCATTGACCAGGGCCGTGGCGAGCACGGTTTTCGGATCGGCTTGGGTAAGCGCTGCGGCAGGCATGGCATGTTCCTGTGCTTTAGCACATTTTAGGTGTTATTCGTGCAAACGCAACGATTCATAAAGACGCGCGCAGTTGCGACCGTCGCTCTTCGCCTGATACATCGCAATATCGGCATTTTTGAGCAGGGAATCGAAATCCCGCGCATCGCTCGGATAGAGGCTGATGCCGATCGATGCGCTCGTTACGAAGCCGATTCCCTCGATTTCCAGGGGCTGCGAGAGCGAATCCCTGATTTTGTCGGCCACGCGTTGTGCGGCGGCCGCGTCGCAGTCTGCCAGCACGATCACGAATTCGTCGCCGCCGATCCGGCTCACCGTATCGGATTCGCGCACATGCGCAACCAGCCGCTTCGCCACGCCTTGCAGCAGACTGTCGCCTGCCGCATGACCAAGCGAATCGTTGATCGCCTTGAGCCGGTCGAGGTCGAGGAACAGCATTGCGAGCGGGCTACGTTCGCGTTCGGCGCGGATCAGCGCTTGTTCGACGCGGTCGCGCAGTAGCAAGCGGTTCGGCAGGCCGGTCAGCGAATCGTTGAAAGCCAGCCGCCGGATCTCGGCGTGATTGGCCTCGTGCTCGAAGGCCAGGGTGCAAAGATGAACGCAGGCGTCGATCAACCGCCGGTGGAACGGATCGGCGCCGCGCGGTTTGCGGTAGTACAGCGCGAAGGTGCCGACGACGCGTCCGCCGCAGACGCGGAAAGGCGTCGACCAGCATGCGGCCAGACCATGCGCCAATGCGATCGGGCGCGCAATATCCCATAGCGGGTCGCTTGCGATGTCGCTGACCACGACCGATTCGCCGCGCCAGGCAGCCGTGCCGCAAGAGCCGCAGCACGGGCCGATCGGCACGCCGTCGATAGCTGCCGTATAGGCGTCGGGCAGGCTGGGGGCGGCCTGAGGGCGCAGCCGCCCGGCTTCGTCGACGCCCAGGACCGAGCAGATCACGTCGGGCGCGAGTGCCTCGATGCGACGGCATAGCAGATCCATGACGCGCTGGAGCGGCTGCCCGACGGCAATCGCTTCGAGCACTATTTGCTGGACCTGATGCACGCCTTCTTCGAGCAAGCGGTCGCCTATCGGAATCAAGAGGCCGAACGCCTCGGTGAGCTCGCGCGAAGCGTCCAGACGGGTCAGACGCATCTCGACCGGCATCAGGCTGCCGTCGCCACACTTAAATTGAGCCAGAAAGGACGTCGAGCGGGCTCCGCTCAAGAGTTTGTTCCAACGTGCGCGCCAGCGTTCCGCGTCGAAACCGACGATTAGCGTATCGAGCGAACAATCGAGCGGTTCGTCCGCAGCAAGCGCAAGCCAGTTCGTAAAACATGCGTTGCCTGCGAGCAGACGGCCGTCTGCGCTCACCCGGAATGCGCCGAGCCCGCTCGCGTTGAGTCCCTCTGCCTCGAACACGCCATGCGCATCGGTTTTGCCGATGCGATTGAGTCTCCCCTGACCCGCCACGTCCATTCCCCCGATTCGGTCGACGTCAACAAACTCCGATCGCCGCTGATTACTTTTGAAAGAACCATACGGAGGGAGTGTGAATTCGAGGAATTATTTTACGTCTTCATTTTTTACATATCCGTAAGAAACTTCAATTTTTGTAAAGAATATCGACGCCTCTGGTAAAAGCTGACCGGCCTAATGAAGCGTCGGTGCCTCGGTCGCGACGAGTCTGGGCCCCGTATAGAGCGCCACGACCTCGCGGCCGATCAGCGTCACGTAGCCATGGCGCCGGTTGTTGCCGGTGTCGCTGTACTCGAAACCGTAAGTGCGCCGGAACGTGAGCCGGCCTTCATGACTGCGTGCGAAGCGGATCACTTCGACCGCTACCGTGTCGTCGAGTAGTTGTAGACGTTCGGACGCACAGGCGGCGCGCGCCTCGCCAATGCCGATTTCGCGCGCCTTGAGGCTGTCCATCCAGAACCAGACGCCGGCGGCCGCGAGCAGAAGACCCGTGATTTCGAACATAAGCTCGCAGAGGGAAGAGAAGAAGGCCTAATTGTGGGCGATTGCGCGGAATCCAAGCATCTGTCGCTGCGCGGTGCGCCACGGGATGGGACAATAAGACCTTTCCCAATCCGACTCAGCACGATGCCGATCCAGTGGTTTCCCGGTCATATGAACACCGCCCGCCGCAAGGCGGCCGAGACGCTTGCGCTGAGCGATATCGTGATCGAAGTGCTCGACGCCCGGATTCCCGAGGCGAGCAGCAATCCGATGATCCGCGAATTGCGCTTACACAGGCAACGGCCCTGCCTGAAACTACTCAATAAAGCCGATTTGGCCGATCCGGCCGCGACTGCTCAGTGGCTCGACTTCTACAACAGCCAGAAAGATGTCGAGGCGGTCGCCCTGTCGTGCAAGAAGCCGTCCGATGTCGCGCGCGTGCCGGGGCTCGCGCAGGCCCTGGCGCCGCATCGCAACGAAGGCACGAAACCCTTGCGCATGCTGATCATGGGCATTCCGAACGTCGGTAAATCCACACTGATGAATGCGCTGGCCAAACGCCGCGTCGCCGCTGTCGGCGACGAACCGGCGGTGACCAAATCGCAGCAACGCATCGACCTAGGTCCGCAGCAAAGCGTAACCGACACGCCGGGGCTCCTGTGGCCGAAGATCATGCACGACAGCGACGGCTTCATGCTTGCCGCGAGCCATGCGGTCGGCACGAATGCGGTGGTCGAGGAGGAGGTCGCGGCCTTTCTCGCCGAGGTGCTGCTCGCGCGGTATCCGCAAGCGCTGGCCGCGCGTTACAAGCTTGATCTCGGCGGGCTCGATGGTCCGGCTGTTGTCGAAGCGGTTGCGCGTCGGCGCGGCTGTCTCGTCAAGGGCGGCGGGCTCGATCTGGAAAAAGCAGCACTGATTTTGCTGACCGATTACCGCAGTGGCGCGCTCGGCCGGATCAGTTTGGAGACGCCGACGACGCGTGTCGCAATGCTTGCCGCCGCAGCGCTGCCAGCGGCCGACGACGCCTGAACGAACACGGCCTGCCCGCGCATGGAGAGTCGCTATCGTGAGCCGAATTCTCGAATTGCCTGACACCGATTGGACGCCGCCGCTTGCGGCGGACGAAACCGCGCGGCGCACCCTCGCGCTCGAAGAAGGCCGCGTGCTGTTTTTCCCGCGACTCGCCTTCGCGCTGTCGCAAGCCGAACGCGGCCTGATGCACACCGAATTGGCCGATCCGAAGCGCAAGAACATCAGTTTCGAGACATCAAACGGCCAATTGCGCGGCCTCATCGGCGACGCCGCCGAATTTACGGCCACGCGTGCAATGCTGGAACGCTACTACGCGCAGGCGACGCGGCTCGTCGAGCGTCTGTTCCCCAACTACCGTGGGGCGCTGCGCCATGCGCCGACGAGTTTGCGTCTGTTCCGTGTCGAAGCGCGCCAGACCTCCTGGCGCAAGGACGACAGCCGGCTGCATGTCGATGCCTTTCCGTCGCGGCCGAACTATGGCGAACGCATTTTGCGCGTATTCGCGAACATCTCGCCGCAAGGCGAGCCGCGCGTCTGGCGCATTGGCGAATCTTTCGAGGACGTGGCTACGCGCCTGCTGCCGCGAATCAGGCCGATGCGGCCCGGCGAGGCGGCGTTGCTACGCATGCTGCATGTAACGAAGCGGCGCCGCAGCCGCTATGACCACATCATGCTCGGTCTGCACGACGCGATGAAGCGAGATCTCGATTACCAAGCGATCTGTCCGCAAGAGACGATAGGTTTTCCGGCCGGCAGCGTGTGGGTCTGCTTCTCCGATCAGGTTGCTCATGCCGCGATGTCGGGCCAGTACATGATGGAACAGACCTTTTTTCTCGATGCCGCGCGGATGGCGCATCCGGAACTCTCGCCGCTTGCGGTGCTCGAGCGGATCACGGGGCGGGCGCTGATCGGGCATTGATTTTTGGCTGTGCCGCACCTCAAAAGCCGACATAGCGCCCGGCGCGGTGGTTGATCGCGATGACGAGGTTCAATGTCAGCGCGCCGAGTACCGAAAGCAATACCTCGGCCGGCGCGCGGACCCACAACGCGCCGCAAAGAATAAGTGCGTCCGCCGCCATCTGGGTTGCGCCCGCGCGCCAGCCGCGCGTGTTTTGCAGGTAGATCGCGAGCACGCCGAGACCGCCCAGGCTCGCCCGGTGGCGGATCAGCACGAGCAGACCAAGGCCTGCGAGCTGGCCGCCCATCACGGCGGCGAATATCGGGTTCAGATGGTCGATGTGGATCAGTCGCGGCAGGAATTCGACGCAGACCGAAAGTAGTAGCACAGCGGCGAAGGTCTTGAACGTAAATGCGGGGCCGAGTGCGCGCAGCGCGAATATGTAAAACGGCAAATTGATGGCGAAGAAGATCCAACCGTAGGGCCAGCCGGAAACATAGTGAATCAGGAAGGCCAGCCCGACCGTACCGCCCGTGAGCAGACCCGCCTCGCGGAATAGGAACACCGATAGCGAGACGAGCAGACAACCTGCGACGAGCGCTTGTAGATCCTCCAATAGGCTGTGCGGCGCCGCCTCTTCGATTTTCGATGGCACTGTATTAATTTATTCTGAATTTTAACTGCACGCCCACATAGCCCGCGTAGTCGCGGATATTGGGCGCTGCAACGATGTTGAGTCCGACCGGGCCGAGTTCGAGACTCGCCATCGGTAGCGCGACGACCGGCGTCCAGTAACCCGAGGCCAGCCCGACAAAAGCGCCTAGCCGCACCGCGCCGAAATCCAAAGGTTCCCAGCGCGCGCCGGCATAAAACGTGTCTCGGTCGTAGCTGTTGCGGTAGTAGCCCGCCATGTAGGTCAGCGGGATCAGGTTGTCGCGCCGCTCCCAGCCTGCGCCCGGATTGTCGGCGCGATATTCGTCGCGGTCACGCAGGTGGTAGGAATAACCGGAGAGCACGAGCCAGTCGGCTGCGAGCGCATTCGCGCAAGCCGTTGCCGAGGCGAGAAGGGCAAGGAATCTTATGGCCAGCATGTGAGTTCTTGTTACACGGCGGCGCACACGATACCCGATTGCCGTTTATAGCGCCGCCCGGGGAGTCGCCTCCCCGGACGGGACACGCGTAGCGCCGGCGTCAGGGTTTTGCCGCGACGGGCGTCCAGCCCTTATCGGGATTGAACTGCGCTGTCTTGGCGGCAAGCGCGGCGGTATTCGGGCCAAGATCTTTCTCGAAAACCACGCCTTCCTGATTCACGCTGAAGGACTTGACGCCCGAGATGCCGTAGCGGGCGGGGTAGGCCAGCACCGCGAAGCCACCCGCTGCGGCATAGTTTTGTTCACCGCCGACGGCTTGCGATCCTTGCCCGCCCAGCATCTTGAATCGATAGCCGTGATAAGGCGCGCCGCGCGATTTGACGCTATAGCCCTCGGCCTGTGCCGCGACGACGAGCGGGCCGAGCGGGCTGCGCGGTTCGCCTTCCACGGCCGGCCAGTACAGGCCGTCGCGCTTGCCCGGCGTGCTGGCAAAGCGTGTTGCGTACTCGGGCATGCCGCCGTTGCCGCGATTCATCAATGCGTATTCGCGTTGCGCATCGACGATGGCCAGAAGCACTTCTATCGTCGATAACTCGTTCATCCCGACGCGCCGATTGACGAGTTCTTCCTTACCCTGCGTGGCGTCGAAACGCCAGCCGCCGGGGACGCGAAGAATCGGAAAGGGAAACGGGTAGCGGCCGTCGCCGACGATCAGCGTGGCGCGGCCGTCAGCGACTTCGACCACCGTGTGCTGCGCATCGTAGGCGGCAACGAATTCGCTCCAGAGCTTGCGATCGGTCGGTTTATCCCCGGTCGCTATCCATTCGCGCGAACTGTTGCCAAGAATGTCGAAGATCTTCTTGGCATCGGCGGATTTGAGGCCCTCGACCAGCGCGGCGGCGGCTTCCTCGGGCTGCGGAAATACACGTCCGGCATTGCCTGCCGCCAATGCAGGCAGGGCGATGAGCGCGGCCGCGAATACCGCGCCGCGCAGGCTGTGGATAACGCGGAAGATAGGTGTGGCGATCATGGGTTTATCCATCCATTCGATTCAGCGGTTCGTATCGGCTCGACAGCACTTCAGCGGCGGCGTCCGCCACCGCCCATATGTCCGCCGCCGCTGCGCATACCGGCCCTGCTTGCACTACCGCGGCTACTGAAATCGTTCGCGCGGGCGCCGGAGCTGACGCCGGAGAGGGCTGCGCCGCGCTCGCTGCCGGCCGTGCGTGTCTGGGCGCCGCCCCCTCGGTCGAAGTTTCCGGCACGATTGCCGGAAGCGCCGCGATCCGTGCCCGAGGCGCGGTTCCGATCGAGGTTCGCCGCGCGGTTGTCGCCACCGCGATCCAGACCGCCACGGTTGTTCGCGTCGAGCCGATTGTCGCCGCCCCGGTCGAAGTGCTGTCCGAGATCTTGCCGGCCCGCTTCGGCGTGGCCGCGGAAGTCGTCGCGCGTGCGCGCGTTCCGAGCCTGCGTGTTGCCGAATTGTCGCTGCGCGCCCTCGCTTTGGTAGGGCACGCCGCGCCGCCGCTCCGTATTGTGTTTCCAGGAACTGTTCTGGATATTGTTGATGTTGGTCTTGTCGAAGTGATTGATCTGGTTGTATCGATTGACGTTGATGTTGACGTCGGAATGCCCCCAGTTGCAGCCGCCCCAAAGCCAGCTACCCGCCGCGACGCCGACCGCGAACGAGAAGAACGCCGCGCCGGCCACATAGCCTGGCGGGTAGTAGTAATACGGCGGCGGCGACGGATACCACCAGGTGCCATAGACGACGGCCGGGTTATAGGTCGGCACGTACACCACTTGCGGGTTCGCCTGCTCCACTTGTATGACGGTCGTTGCGCCCTCGGTCTTGGTGGTGACGGTCTGCTCCTTGCTGCTGCTCAACGCACCGGCAGCCTTGGCCTTCGTGCGCAGGCGCTGCACGGTGTCCATCACCGGTTTCTGCTGGCCGAGGAAGGCATCGCCGAGTTTCTGCGTCCATTCGAGCTTTTCGCTCATCATGTCGAGCACGCCGGGAAAGGCGGTCAGCGATTTCACGCTCGGGTCCCAGGGCTGCTTGGTCATCGCATCTTCGAGCGCACTGCCTTCCACCTTCGGATTGGCCTTGCGCCAGCGCGCCGCTTCTACGATGTCGAGCGGATAAGTGGATGCCATGAGGATTTGCGCGAGCAGCGCATCCGGATGCAAGGCAATCGGCGCGAGCAGCTCGTCGAGCTCCTGCTGCGAATAGACTTTGCCGGATTGCTGGGGAGCGCTTGCAGCCGGGGTTGGAGCCTCGGCGGCCAGCGAAATCGTGCCAGCATTGAAAACCATTGCCCCCGAAACGAGCAGTAGGAGGATTCGTGAAGGCCGGGATCGCATGCGCATTCTCCTTGAGAGGTCGGCATATAAGCAGTGTAGAACGTTCGCGCGCGTTTTACCGACACGCGCCGGCGCCATGCTGTGACGCGTTGCCGAAAGCCTGTGTGCCTGATAGCTTTGCGGCGCGCCGTGACGGCGGAGTTGAAAACCCTATTACCGAAAGGCTTTCGATGCACAAATTCGTTCCCGCCGTATTGTTCGCTTGCGGTCTTTGTTCTCCGTTGGCCGTAGCGGCGGCCGATACCGCCGATCCGCGTCTATGGCTGGAAAATGTCGATGCCAAGGACGCGCTGGCTTGGGTCGGCGCGCGCAATAGCGAATCGACCGCCGCGCTCGAAAGCCGCCCCGATTACGCGGCGCGACGCCAGCAGCTTGCGGACATCTTCAATTCGAAGCAGCGGCTTGTCCATGTCGGTCAGATTGGCGACAGGCTCTACAACTTCTGGCAGGACGCCGAACATCCGCGCGGCGTCTGGCGCCGCACGACACTCGCCGAATACCGCAAGGCGCAGCCTGTCTGGGAGACTGTGCTCGATCTCGACGCACTCGGCCGCAGCGAGAACGCCCCCTGGGTTTGGAAGGGCGCGCAATGCCTGCAGCCGGCCGGCGATCGTTGTCTCGTTTCGCTGTCGCGCGGTGGCGGCGATGCGGTGGAAGTGCGCGAATTCGATCTTGCCAGCAAGGCTTTCGTCGCCGATGGTTTCAAGCTCACCGAGGCCAAATCGCGTGTCGAATGGATTGACCGCGACAGCCTGCTCGTCGGCACCGATTTCGGCGCCGACAGCCTTACCGATTCGGGCTATCCGCGCGTACTCAAGCGCTGGAAACGCGGCACCCCTATCGCCGCCGCCGAAACGATTTACGCCGGCCAGAAAACCGATGTCTCGGTTGCGGGCTGGTCCGACCAAACCCCCGGTTTCGAGCGTCAGTTCGTCGAGCGCAGCCCGGGTTTCTTCACCAACGAGGTTTTCGAGATCCGCCCGGATCGTCTGATAAAGCTCGACAAACCCGACAGCGCCGAGTTGCGCGTATGGCGCGAGCATGTACTGATCAGCCTGCGCGACGATTGGAACGTCGCCGGCCATCGCTATCCGCAGGGCGCCCTGCTCGCGATGCCTTTCGAGCAATTCAAACAGGGTAAGCGCGATTTCGAAGTACTGTTCGCGCCGGACGCGCATACGGCTTTGCAGGGCTTCGTTACGCTGCGGCATGGCGTGATGCTCGAAGTGCTCGACAAGGTGCGCGGCCGCCTCCTTGAACTGGTGCCGGGTGCGCAAGGCTGGTCGCGGCGGACGGTTGCGGTGCCCGACTCCGGTACCGCGAAGATCGCGCCGCTCAACCCCATGCAATCGGACGCCTACCTGCTGACGACATCCGACTTTCTGACGCCGGCTACGCTCTGGCTCGCCGGGCTCGGCACCGACAAACGCCAGAAACTCCAATCGCTGCCTGCGTTCTTCGCTACCGACGGCCTCGCGGTCGAACAGTTCGAGGCTGTTTCGCGCGATGGCACGCATGTGCCTTATTTCCTCGTCATGCGCAAGGATGCGCCGCGCGACGGCAATTTGGCGACCCTGCTCTACGGCTATGGCGGCTTCGAAATAGCGCTGGAGCCCGGCTACAACCCCGCCGTGGGCGCCGAATGGCTCGCGCGCGGCGGCGCTTACGTGCTTGCGAACATCCGTGGCGGCGGCGAGTTCGGACCGGCCTGGCACGCCGCAGCACTCAAGGAAAAACGCCAGAATGCCTATGACGATTTCATCGCCGTGGCGGAAGACATCGTGCGGCGCAAGATCACCTCGCCCGCGCATCTGGGCATCATGGGCGGCAGCAATGGCGGGCTGCTCGTCGGCGCAGTCATGGTGCAGCGCCCCGAACTCTTCGGCGCAGTCGTCTGCCAGGTGCCCTTGCTCGACATGAAGCGCTACCACTTGCTGCTCGCCGGGGCCTCATGGGTGGCCGAATACGGCAATCCGGACGAACCGGCCGAGTGGGCCTATATCTCGAAGTACTCGCCCTATCAGAACTACAAACCGGGTACGAAGTACCCGCGCACCTTCTTCGTCACCTCGACGCGCGACGACCGCGTACACCCCGGCCACGCGCGCAAGATGGCGGCGCAGATGCTGGCCGACAAACAGAACGTACTGTATTTCGAAAACACCGAGGGTGGCCACGCCGGCGCCGCCGACAACGCACAGCGCGCTCGCATGTGGGCGATGGCGTATGAGTTTCTGGATATGAGCCTGAAATAAAAGAAGCGCCCTTCGCGGGCGCTTCTTTATTGCCGATGCAGGTCAGCCGGCTTTCTGCGCCGCGTCGGCGCGCGCTTTCACATAGCTGCCCGGCGCATCCTCGATAACCTTCAGCGCGCCCTTGGCCGGATCGCGTGCCGGCACCTTGGCGCCACCGAAGCCGGTCAGCCATGCCTGCCAGTCGGTCCACCAGGAGCCGGACGCCTGCTTGGCGGCGGTGAGCCAGTCGTCGGCGCCTTCGGGCAGGTTCTTGGCGTCGTTCGTCCAGTAGCCGTATTTGTTCGCGGCGGGCGGATTGACGATGCCCGCGATGTGGCCCGAGCCGCCGAGTACGAAGCGCACGGGACCGCCGAATACGCGCGCGCCCAGATAAGTCGATTTCCAGAGCGCGATGTGGTCTTCCAGCGTCGAGATGAAGTAACACGGGATCTTGATCTTCGAAAGATCGATCGGCGTGCCGAGAATCGATATGCCGCCCGGCTGGACGAGATTGTTCGCCATGTACATGTTGCGCAGGTAGAAGCTGTGCATCTTGGCCGGCATGCGCGTGGAATCGGAGTTCCAGTACAAAAGATCGAACGGGAACGGGTCCTTGCCCATCAGGTAGTTGTTGACGACGAAGGACCAGATCAAATCGTTGCTGCGCAGCATGTTGAAGGTGTTCGCCATTTCGCTGCCTTCGAGATAGCCGCGCTCGAACATCTTCTTTTCGAGGTGTTGCACCTGTTCTTCGTCGATGAAGACGCCGAGTTCGCCGGGCTGCGAAAAATCGGTCAACGCGGCGAAGAAGGTTGCATGCGCGATGCGTTTGTCCTTCTTTGCGGCCATATAGGCGAGCGAAATCGCGAGCAGCGTGCCGCCTAAGCAATAAGCGGCGGCGTTGATTTCCTTCTCGCCGGTCTGCGCCTCGATTGCGTCGACCGCAGCGAGCAGGCCCTCTTGCACATATTCGTCGAAACCCTTTTCGGCGAGCGTCGCATCCGGGTTCACCCACGAGATCACGAAAACGCTATGACCTTGGTCTACCGCCCATTTGATCAGCGAATTCTTTTCGCGCAGGTCGAGAATGTAGAACTTGTTGATCCACGGCGGCACGATCAGGAGCGGCGTCTTGAAGGTTTCCGCCGTCGTCGGTGTGTATTGGATCAACTGGATCAGCGCGTTCTGGAACACGACCTTGCCCGGCGTCGTTGCGACGTTCTTGCCCAGCTCGAAGGCACTCGTGTCGGTCATGCGGATCTTGAGCTGACCGTCGCCTTCCTCGATGTCGCGCAACAAGTTATTCATGCCGCGCAAAAGGTTCTGGCCGCCGCTTTTCACTGTTTCGCGGAAGACTTCCGGATTGGTCAGTGCGAAGTTCGAGGGCGAGAACGCATCGATGTACTGGCGCGTGAAGAAGTCGACTTTCTTGCGCGAGATCTCGCTCAAGCCTTCGACGCCGGCCACGGCGTCGTGAATGTGGCGGGCGGAGATCAGGTAGCTCTGCTTGATGAAGTCGAAGAGGAAATGGTCCTGCCATTCTTCGTCGCGAAAACGCTTGTCGCCTTTTTCAGGCGTGGCTACTGGCGCCGCCGCCAAGCCCATGAAGCGCATCGTCGCGGTTTGCCATAGCGAAAAGTAGTCGCGCACGAGATGCATCTGCGCCTCGGCGAGCGGATACGGATTGGCGAGCAGCTTGCCCATCATGTCCATGAAGGCCCGTGCGATGCCGAGCTCATCCGCAGGCGGCGCGATGCCGCGTCCCATCTGCCGCTTCATGTGCTCGGAAATCAAATGGGAGGCGCGCTGTGCCACCTCGGCATAGGTCTTGCAGATTTCCTGCGGATCGGGCGTTTCGGTCTTTCCGTTTTCGGTGGCGTTTGCCATGCTCGTTCTCCCTTTTGAAGCGACGTTAGTGCGACGCCGCCGTCCTCTCGAATCGCAATATGCCGTCCGCCTCGATGGGCTGCACGGCGCGGCGTGCTGCAAGATGATTCAGATGGGCGATTGCCTCGCCCATCGCAAACATCAGTTGATGCGTGTCGAGCGGGCGCGGGAACAGCGTCCCGAGTAGCTCGCAGGCACTCATCGGCCGCGTCAGCGCGGCAAGTAGTTCGGTGCAGCGCTGTTCGTGATGCGCCTGTAATTGAAGAATCCGCGCCAGGGCGCCGCGAAACGGGCGGCCATGCGAAGGCAGGACCAGCGCGTCGGCCGGCAGCCCGGCGAAGCGGTCGAGCGAGGACGTGTAGCGCGCGACCGGATCGTCCTGCGGCGTCACCGAGAATGTGCTGACATTCGTCGAGATGCGTGGCAGCAGCATGTCGCCCGAAATCAGTACGCCGAGCGTTTCGCACCACAATGCGGCGTGTTCGGCCGAGTGGCCGTAACCCGCGATGACGCGCCATTCGTGCGTGCCGATCCGCAGGCGCTCGCCGTCCAGCATGCGTACATATTGCGATGGTAGTTCCGGTACGCCGCGCGCATAGGCGTTGCCGCGTTGGTCGAGTCCAGCGGCGCGTTCCTCGTCAAGGCCGTGGCGGCGGAAAAACGCGACCATGGGGGCGGCGCCGAAACCGGCGCGATCTTCGCGCATCGCGTGTGCCCACAGGTATTCGCCGAGCGTGATATGAACCGGCACGCCAAAGCGCGCCGCGAGCCATTGTGCGTTGCCGATGTGATCCGGGTGGGCGTGCGTGAGAACGATGCGCGTAATCGGGCGCGCAAGCCCGGCGAAGATGCGTGTCCACAGTTCGCGCGTTTTTATATCGCCGTAGCCGGTGTCGACAATTGCCACGCCTTCGCCGTCGTCGAGTAGCCACAGGTTGATATGGTCGAGCGCGAAGGGCAAGGGCATGCGCAGCCAGCTGATGCCGGGTGCAACCGTTAGCCGCGCGGCGGGTTCGGGAACGTCTGCGAACGGATATTCGAGTGCTTCGCTCATCATATTTTCTTCTTCCTGCATTAGTGTACAGCGCATATGCTGCGTTGCGGCAAATTCTGTCAACGCAGTTTGTCCTGAGTAGGACACCCGCCACGGCTTTGGGCGAATAGCCTTCGTCGTGGCGATCCGGCAACATCCACGGATGGAGAAAAAACGCTGCTTCCCACCTGTTACCGATGCCCGAACGAGGGTGCTTCTGCTCGGCAGCTTGCCTGGCGAAGCCTCGCTGCGCGCCAGCCAGTATTACGCGCATCCGCAGAATCAGTTCTGGCGGTTGATTTCGGCTGTCATCGGAGACGATCTCGTCGCGTGCGCTTACGCAGATCGTCTCGCGCGCCTGCGCGCGTGCCGCATCGGACTTTGGGACGTAGTTGCCGAGGCGCGCCGCGAAGGCAGTCTCGATAGCCGGATCGCAGCGCCCGTCGGCAACGATCTGATTGCGCTCGTCGAACGCTTGCCGGGGCTTGCCGCGATCGGCTTCAACGGCAAGACGGCGGCGCGGATGGGCCGGCGCGAACTGGGCGAATCGGCTGCTTGTTACGCGTTGGTCGATCTACCGTCGAGCAGTCCGGCCTATACGATAAGTTTTGAAGCAAAATGCATGGAATGGCGTCGCTTGTTCGCCACTTGGTTGGCATGAACGTGCGCTACGAAAATCCGTCGCGTGGGTAGTTGTGCGGCGGCGCAATAAAGAGGATAAAAACGATTTGGAGAGGCGCTGGCGCGCTTCGATTCGATGCTAACCCTGGAAGTCCAAGGAGTTCTATATGTCCGATCCCGTTGTAATTGTCTCGGTTGCGCGCACTCCGATAGGTGCGATGCAAGGCGAGCTATCCGGCTTTTCCGCACATCAACTGGGCAGTATCGCGATCAAGGCCGCTGTCGAGCGCGCCGGCCTCGCGCCCGAACAAGTTCAGGAAGTCATCATGGGCTGCGTGCTACCCGCCGGGCAGGGCCAGGCGCCTGCGCGTCAGGCTACGCTGGGCGCGGGCCTGCCGCTGTCGGTCGGGGCTACGACGATCAACAAGGTCTGCGGTTCGGGCATGAAGGCTGCGATGCTTGCGGCCGATCTGCTCCACGCCGGTAGCGCCGAGATCGTCGTCGCGGGTGGCATGGAAAGCATGTCGAACGCGCCTTATCTGCTGCCGAAGGCGCGTGGCGGCTATCGCTACGGCCATTCGACCTTCTTCGATCACATGGCCCTCGACGGCCTCGAAGACGCCTACGAGAAGACGCCGAACGGTGGCGGCCGCTCGATGGGCACCTACGCCGAGGAAACCGCAGCCAAATACGGCTTCACGCGCGAAGAACAGGATGCCTTTGCAATCGAATCGACGCGGCGGGCGCTGGCTGCCAACAAGGACGGCCATTTCGACTGGGAAATCGCGCCGGTGACGGTGGCTGCCAAGGGCGGCGAGACGCAGATCAAGAACGACGAATCGCCATACAAGGCCCGGCCCGAGAAGATCCCGACGCTCAAGCCGGCCTTCAAGAAGGATGGCACGGTGACGGCGGCGACCTCGTCATCGATTTCCGACGGCGCCGCTGCGCTCGTGCTGATGCGTGCATCGAAGGCCAAGGCGCTCGGCCTTACGCCGCTCGCGACGATTGTCGGCCATGCCACGCATTCGCAGGAACCGGCCTGGTTCACCACGGCACCGGTCGGCGCGATCGAAAAGCTCTACGCGAAGACGGGTTGGAATAGCGGCATGGTCGATCTGTTCGAGATCAACGAAGCCTTCGCCATCGTCACGATGGCGGCGATGCGCGAGCATGGCCTGCCGCACGAGAAGGTCAACGTGCATGGCGGCGCGGTCGCGCTCGGTCATCCGATCGGGGCTTCGGGCGCACGCCTCATCGTTTCGCTGATCGGCGCGCTGCGCCAACGCGGCGGCAAGCGCGGCGTGGCCAGCCTCTGCATCGGCGGCGGCGAGGGCGTGGCGCTCGCGCTCGAACTCGTCTAAGCCGGCGGCGGAAACGAGTTGTGCCACCGCGGCGGGGTTTGCGCCGCGATGGCACACTCGCAGTTTTTTATCGGGGCCCTCGTGACCGACCGTATCTCCCGAACCCAAGACCCTGCTGGGCTCGCTCGCATGGTGGCCTTGCAGCTGCTCGTTGCGCTCATCTGGGGCGGAACCTGGATTGCCGGTCGTATTCTTGCGCGCGAATTGCCGCCGCTCGCCGCTGGCGGCTGGCGTTTCCTGCTCGGCACCTTGACGCTGGGCGCGCTCGTCTGGCGAGTCGAGCGCAAAATCCCGCCGCTGGATCTTGCGAATGCCGGACGCGTGTTTCTGATGGGCGCAAGCGGCATCTTCGCCTATAGCCTGTGCTTCTTCTATGGCCTGCAACATATTCAGGCCGGGCGTGGCGCGCTTGTCGTCGCACTCAATCCGGTTGCGGTCGCGCTCGCGGCGGCGCTTTTCCTCGGCGAGCGACTGACGCCCAAAAAAGCCCTTGGTGTCGCGATTGCGCTGCTCGGCTGTCTCGTCGTCGTCGGGGGCGGCGATCCGTTCGCGCTGCTGCGCGGCGAGATCGGCGTCGGCGAGCTCTTGATCATCGGTTGCGTGATCGGCTGGACCGTCTATACCCTGATCGGCCGGCGCGCGGGTAGCGCGCTTTCTCCGCTCGTCATGACGTTTTACGCCTCGGTCGCGGGCGGCGCACTGCTGATTGCGACCGGTATCGTTGAGGGCTCGTTGCGCCAATTACCACGGCTATCGTGGCAGGCTTGGTTGTCGCTGCTCTACCTGGGCGTGCTTGGCAGCGGCTTTTCCTATGTCTGGTATGCGCAGGGCCTGCTCAGGCTAGGCGCGACGCGGGCCGCCGCCTTCATCAATTTCGTGCCGGTCAGCGCGCTGGCTTTCGGCGCCCTGCTGCTCGGCGAACAAGTGGGGCTGCCGGTGCTCGCCGGCGGTGCGCTCGTGCTCGGCGGCGTCTGGCTCACCAATCGGCCGACGCCCAAAAAGGAACTTCAATGACTCAGCAAACAGTCCTGATTGCCGGCGCTTCGCGCGGGCTCGGCCTCGAATTCGCGCGCCAGTATGGCGACGCGGGCTGGACGGTGATTGCCGGCGCGCGTACGCCGGCGAAGGCCGACGAACTTCAGCGCATTGCGGGCGTCGATGTGTTGCCGCTTGATGTCTTGTCGCCCGACTCGATTGCCGACGCGGCAGCGCACGTGGGGGCGCCGCTGTCGCTGCTAATCGTCAATGCGGGCGTTACGGGCGCGCGCCGCGATGCTTTCCATGCGCCGGACGACGAGGATTTCGACGCCGTCATGCATACCAACGTGCTGGGCCCGATGCGTTTGATCCAGGCTTTCGGCGATACGCTCGCGGCCGCCTGCGGCACTATCATCGTACTGTCTTCGCGCATGGGTTCGATCGCCGACACGAACGCGACAGGCAGCATGCTCTACCGGGTCTCGAAAGCCGCTGCGAACATGGTGGTCAAATGCGCCGCGCTCGAATATGGCTCCAAGGGCGCGACCGTCGTCGCCCTGCATCCGGGCTGGGTGCGGACCGACATGGGCGGGCAGGCTGCGCCGCTCGATGCAAGCGATGCCATCGCCGGTATGCGCCGGGTGATCGCTGCGCTGACGCCGGCCGATAACGGCAAATTCTTCGATTACAGCGGCAAAACGCTGCCCTGGTAGGAAAACGCTCGCATTCGCAGTAAATTTATGGTGTTCGGATTTGGAATATTGATCCGCATCAACGCGGCAAAGTCGCCAATTTTCTAGTCTCGACAAATTCGGGGCGCAAGTGTCGCCCCGGTTTTCAGGCCGGCGTCGCGCCGGACTTTTCGAAAGGGGGCATCGATGCCAACGACTCCAGGTTTTGTCTGTGTTGTTGCAGGTTATCTAGTAACGATCGTCGTCGGCGTTGTTTTGCTGGCGCTGACCTTCACGCTCGAAGCGCGCTCGCGCGGACAGCGGCACTGAGCATCACAATGCTTATCCCCCGGGGCGGCAAGACCGCCCCGGGGCGTTTTAGCGCCTCCTTGCTCGCGGCGAAGCGCTGCTTATAGCGCGCCATTCGTCTGTTCCGACGCAAAACGTAGCAGGTAGAACACCGCACGGCGTCCACTCTCCGCTAGGATTGCCGCGTGTCCCCAAAAGGAGGCCCAACGTGAGTGTTCCGATCGACTTCTATTTCGACTTTGCCTCCCCCTATTCCTACATTGCTTCGACGCTGATCCAGAAGATCGCCGAGCGGCACGACCGGAATGTGATCTGGCATCCGCTCGTCATTGGCTCGGCCTTCAAGGTCGTGGGTGGGACGGCAATGCACGGAATGCCGATGCGGGCCGACTACGTCGAGCGCGACGTAGCGCGGCTCGCGCGCTTCTTCAATCTGCCCTACAAGCAGCCCACGCATCACATGATTCCGACGCACCATGCGGCGCAGGCGTTTCTCTGGGGCCAGGATCGCGATCCCGATCGTGCAAAGGAATTTGCCCGCAAACTTTTTGCCGCTTATTTCACCGAGAACCGCAATATCGGCGACATGGATGTCGTGCTCGATATCGTCGAATCCTTCGGGCTGGAACGCACCTCCGCAATTTATGCGATTGGCACGCCGGCGATGAAGGAGCGCCTCAAGGCCGAAACCGAGGTCGCGCTGTCGCGCGGCGTATTCGGCGTACCTTTCTGCATCGTTGGCGGCGAGCCGTTTTGGGGCTATTCGCGCTTGCCGCTGCTCGAAAAATGGATCGCCGAGGGGCCGTTCTGAATCCGCCGAGGCCTCGGCATCTTCATCGACAAACCAGGAGTAGCGCGTGCACGCACCTATCGACTTCTATTTCGATTTTTCGTCGCCGTATGGATACTTCGCCGCTGAAGTGATCGAGCCGCTTGCCACGAAGTATGACCGCAGCGTGCTCTGGCACCCGATGCTGCTCGGCGTCAGTTTCAAGACGACCGGCCAGATGCCCCTCGCATCCGTGCCGATGAAAGGGGAATACTCGGTACGCGATTTTGCGCGCTCGGCGCGGTTTCTCGATCTGAAGTACAACCATCCGAAGACCTTTCCGATTGCGACCCAGCATGCAGCGCGCGCTTTTCTGTGGGCCAACGATCGCGACCCGCAGCATGCGCGCACGCTCGCGCAGCAGATCTACCGCGCCTATTTCGTCGAAGGCAAGAACATCGCCGACCTCGGCGTGATTCTCGAAATTGCGACGCAGGCCGGCATCGAACGCATGGCCTTGTCCGAGGCGCTCAACGGCAGCGCGATCAAGGAGCGGCTCAAGGCCGAAGTCGAGCTCGCCACCTCGCGCGGCGTCTTCGGTTCGCCGTTTTTCATCGTCGAAGGCGAGCCTTTCTGGGGTGTGGACCGTCTGCCGCAGCTCGAAAAGTGGCTTGCCAATGGTGGTTTTTGAGTATTCGGGGTTCGCGTCATGAGCGAAGTTGTCCAGATCAGTTATGCCGGAGCGGTCGCTCGCGTCTGGCTCCAGCGGCCCGAGCGCCACAATGCGCTCGACGAGCGGCTGATTCACGATCTACACCAGACCATCGACCATCTGATCGAAGACGCCAGCGTGCGCGTGATTGTGATCGGATCCGATGGTCCAAGCTTCTGCGCCGGCGCGGATCTGGAGGCGATGAAGCGGGCCGCCGCGCTCGACGGCGTGGCGAACCACCAGGAAGCGCGCCGGCTTGCCTCGCTGCTGTTCGCGATTGCGACATCGCGCAAACCCATCGTGGCGCGCGTACAGGGCGCGGCCTATGGCGGAGGCGTCGGCCTGATTTGCGCGTGCGACATCGCGATCGGCGTCGCGGGCTTACGCTTCGCGCTGACCGAAGTACGGCTCGGCCTCGCCGCCGCGACGATCAGCCCTCATGTGCTTGCCGCCATCGGCGCGCGCCAGGCGCGCCGGCTCGTGCTGACCGGCGAACCCTTCGACAGTGAAGAGGCGTGGCGCATCGGCCTCTTGCATGAAGTCGTCGCGGGCGCTGAACTGGACGTCGCCATCGAGCGCACGACCGATATGCTGCTGCAAGGCGGCCCGCACGCCCAGGCCATCGTCAAGGACGTGTTCCGCGAAATCGAAGGCGTGTCCCTGTCGCCCACGCTTGTGAACGACACCGCGCGCATGCTCGCGGACATCCGGGCGACCCACGAAGGCCGCGAAGGCGTCCTGGCCTTCCTCGAACGCCGTAAACCGCGCTGGGCGCCCTAGCTGCTTGCGCATTCTTCGGTCGTGGCGAACTGTCGCTGACAGCGCCGCGAAATCGAAGTGGGGTTCGTTTGCGTGGGGAGGGAAACAATGAATCGACGCCATTTTTTGGCTTCAAGCATCGCTTTTGCGGCAATTGGTCTTTCAGGGACCTCCTGGGCCCGAACAGAACGCAGCCGTAGACCGGACGATCAAACCCGCGCCAAAAGCCTGATTGCCGCAGCACGCTCGCAAATTAACGTCACGCGCTTGTACAGCAGTGCTTACGTCAGGCTGCCATACCCCAATGGAGATATTGCGCTGGAACAAGGCGTTTGCTCCGATGTCGTTATCAGAGCTTATCGTCAGGCATTTGGCTACGATCTGCAGAAGACTGTTCACGAAGATATGGTAAAAGCATTTTTTGCCTACCCGAAGATATGGAGCATGCGGAAACCGGATTCCAATATCGACCACCGACGCGTCCCCAATCTGCAAACTTTCCTCAAACGTCGTTCAGCACAATTGGAAGTCAGTGACGATCCCGGCCAGTACAAGCCCGGCGATATCGTCACCCAGATGATTTCCGGCAAGCTGCCCCATATTGCTATTGTGTCGGATCGCCGCAGCCACGGTGGCGAACGCCCTTTGATCCTTCACAACATCGGCAATGGAACCCAAGAAGAAGATGGGCTATTCAAGTACCCAATCACTGGGCATTACCGCTATTTTCCATCGTAGTTTTGTTGTGTTGCATCAAATCTTGTGTTCGCGGGTATTGGAACCGCCTGGACTCGGCGGGTATGGTCGATTACCAGCACCAGGGTATTTTTAATGTCGGATCTCTCGACCATCGAACGCGCCTCGCTCGCGCAGACACCGATTTCCCAACGCATCGTCATCTGGTGCGTTGGCGTCTTTGCGTTTTTGAACGTCTATTCGGTCCAGGCCGTGCTGCCGTTGCTGATGGACGATTTTCATGCAAGCGCGGCCGAAGCCGGCCACACGGTCGGCGCAACCGTGTTCGGCGTCGCGCTGCTCTCGCCGTTCATCGGCATGCTGTCGGATGCCTGGGGTCGCAAACGCTTGCTCGTGTGCTCGATGCTGCTGCTCTGTCTGCCGACGGCGGCGGCCGGCTTTGCTCACTCGCTTACGGAACTCGTGTTCTGGCGCTTCCTACAAGGGCTCGCGATTCCTGGCATGACCGTCGTCACGATGGCCTACATCGCCGAGGAGTACCAGCATCACGGCGGCGTTGCGAAGATGATGGCGGCGTATGTTTCGGGTTCGGTCTGCGGCGGTTATCTCGGACGGTTCATTAGCGGCCACATTAGCGCGACCACCGCGGGCTGGCGCGAGGCGTTCTGGAGTCTGGCCGTGCTGAATTTGCTGGGCGTGCTGTTCGTCGCCGCGCGCCTGCCGGCTTCGCGCCATTTCGTGCCGAATCACGCCATCGCGGCAAGTTTTGCGCAACTCGGTCGTCATCTACGCAATCGTGGCCTGCTTGCCGCCTGCGCGGTCGGTTTCTGCGTGTTGTTCGCGCTCGTTGGCGCTTTCACCTTTGTGAATATCCTGCTCGCGCGGCCGCCTTTCAACCTGACTACAGGCGGGCTTGCCAACGTATTTTCGGTTTATCTCGTGGGCATGGTGATTACACCGCTCGCCGGGATGCTGATTGCAAGGCTCGGTTATCGCGGCGCGCTCGGTATCGCGCTCGCGACCTCGGCCACGGGACTCGCGCTGACGCTGATGACCGACCTGCCCGCCATCATCGTTGGGCTCACGCTCGCGTCTAGCGGTACCTTTCTTGCGCAATCCTCGTCGATCAGCTTTCTTGCCCAGCAGGTGCGCGATGGGCGTTCGCTCGCATCGGGGCTTTACAATCTTTGCTATTACCTTGGCGGCGCGATGGGTGCGGCGCTTTGCGGCATGGCCTATACGCGCTTTGGCTGGCCTGGCACGGTGGCAAGCGTTATCTTCGCGCAATCCATGGCGGGCCTGATTGCTTGGCGCTTTTGGCGTCGCTCGCACAGTGTTTGAGTCGCCGGGAAAGCATTCGGTATGGGAATATTTGAGGCGGCGAAGGTGGAAATAGACAAAGTGTTTTCCGAGGACGACAAGCTTGACCGCCTGCTCCATCGCGCGGCGGCGGAGCCGGGCCGGCGGCCCGAGTTCATCGATTGCTTGTTGCAAAGCCGCGTCTGGGTCATCGGCGAGTGCGAACCCGACAACGGCCAGTTGATGCTGAACGAAATTCGCAACAGCGAAGGCCACACGGTGATTCCGTTTTTCAGCTCGCCCGCAGCGGCAGATTTACTCGATATCGATATTCCCAACCTCGTCGGGCTACCGGCCCGCGCGCTGTTCGAACTGACGCGCGGGGCAAGCCTGCTGCTCAATCCGGGCTCGGATATCGGCAAGGAGTTTCTGCCGAGCGAGGTTGCCGAACTGCTTGAACACGGCGCTGTGCGGCCATTCGCAACGCGGGTGCTGGCGCGCGACACGCCGATACAGGTCGCCGAGCCGCCCGCCACAGCGGTTGCGCTGATCGATGCGCTGACGACATTGTTCTCGCGCCATGAAGGGATCCGCACCGCTTGGCTTGCGTTGATGCACGAAGAGGGTTCGGAGCGCCCGCCCAGCCTGCTGCTCGCGCTCGAAGCCACGCAGCCGGTCGAACAGGCAATGGGTGAAGTGGGGCTGGTCGCATTCGACACGGCGCCGACCGATATGGCGGTGGATCTGATCGTGCTGGGCGAGAGCAATGAAGGTCTGGCGGATTTGCTGCGGCGCAAGATTCGGCCGTTCTACGAGTCGCACTGGGGCGCTCGATTGCGCGATACGGTCTTTCCGGTCGCGGGGCGGGCATAATCCGCCCCTTCCGTTTCCGAGCAAAACCAATGCAACTCGATCGAATCCTCCACTCCCAAGGTTTCGGCAGCCGCAAGGAAGTGCGCGCACTGGTCCGCCATGGCCTTGTCAGCATTGCCGGCGAAGTCTGCGAGGACCCGTTCGCCGATTTCGAGGCCGAGGGGCTTGTTCTCGAAATCGAGGGTGAAGCCTGGACGTACCACGCCGAGGCGTATGTGATGCTGAACAAGCCAACCGGTTACGAGGTGTCGCAAAAACCCAAGCACCATCGCAGCGCTTTCGAGCTATTGCCGGTGCCGCTACGCGCGCGCGGCATTCAGGCCATTGGCCGGCTCGACGAGGATACGACAGGGCTGCTGATCCTGACGACCGACGGTCAGCTGATCCACCAGATTTCCTCGCCCAAGCGCAAAGTACCCAAGCGCTATTCGGCCACGCTCAAGCATGCGGTGAGCGCAGAACTGATCGCCGCGCTGCTTGCGGGCGTAGAACTTCACGACGATCCGGAGCCGGTTGCTGCTGCATCGGTCGAAGCTGTTGGCGAATTCGGGCTCGATCTTACGATTACCTCGGGCCGCTACCACCAAGTCAAGCGCATGATCGGAGCCGCTGGCAATCGGGTCGAAGCGCTGCACCGGACGGCCGTCGGCGGCCTCGCGCTGCCCGAAGATCTTGCGTCAGGCGACTGGCGCTGGTTGTCTGCCGCCGATCTTGCAGCCTTGCGCGGTTAGGATGGCGTGTTTCAGTCGCGTGACGCGGGAAGAAGCCCTGGCATGAATGCCAGGGCTTCCCACAAGGTAGCGCGTGGTCACAAATCGGTCAAATTACTGCAATAGACTGCGTGCCAACCCGCTACGCGGGGCTCCTTCGTTTTAAGAGCACACAATGGCTGCCAATATCCTGCTGGTCGAAGACGAACCCGCAATACAAGAACTGATTGTCGCGAACCTTGCGCGGGCGGGCCACACGGTGATCAAGGCCGCGGATGCCGAGACCGCCCAGCGCATCGTGCATGAGGCGCTGCCCGATCTGATCCTGCTCGACTGGATGCTGCCCGGCATGCCGGGCATCGAGCTTGCGCGCCGGCTGCGCGCCGACGAGCGCACGCGCGCGATCCCCATCATCATGCTGACGGCGCGCGCGGACGAAGCCGACAAGGTGGCCGGCCTTGAAATCGGCGCCGACGACTACATCACAAAGCCGTTTTCGCCGCGTGAACTCGTCGCGCGGATCAAGGCCGTGTTGCGCCGTCGCGCGCCGCAGGCGACCGACGACGCGGTCGAAATCGGCGGCCTTATACTCGACCCGGCGACGCACCGCGTGAGCGCCGGGGCTGCGGCGCTCAACCTCGGGCCAACCGAGTTCCGTCTGCTGCATTTTTTCATGACGCACCCGGAGCGCGTGCATTCGCGTGCCCAGTTGCTCGACCAGGTTTGGGGCGATCATGTTTTCGTCGAGGAGCGCACGGTCGATGTGCACATTCGCCGTCTGCGTGCCGTGCTCGAAGCCACGCAACACGATCGGCTGATCCAGACCGTGCGCGGTTCCGGCTACCGGATCTCGGCGGAAGGTGGCGCACAATGAAACGTCGCTAAACACATGCGCTCGACTGCCTACGTATGGGGCGGGGTGTGGGGCGCGCTGGCCTCGCTCGCCGCCATCGGGCTGGTGGTATGGCTGTTGTTTGGTGCGCTCGCGGCAATAGCGATCTTCGCGCTGCTGACACTGGCGATCTTCGCCTATCACATGCATAACCTGCACAAGCTCGTGCGCTGGACGCGCGAGCCGATTGGCGCCCCGGTGCCTCGGGCCTATGGCGTTTGGGATTATGTATTTTCCGACATGAACCGTCGTGCGCGCGCCGGCCTCGATCAGCGCGACCGGCTTGCGCGGGCGCTCGCGCGTTTCCGCGAAGCGACGAGTGCGATGCCCGACGGCGTGATTCTGCTCTCGGCCGATAACTTCATCGAATGGATCAATCCGGCCGCAGCAACGCATTTCGAACTTGATCCGCGCCACGACGTCGGCCAGCCGATCATGAATCTCGTGCGCCAGCCGGATTTCGTGAGCCATCTGCGCGGCAGTGGCGCCGGAGCTATCGTGTGCCGGCTTGCGCGCCACGCGGGCAGCGTGCTCTCGATCCAGATCGTGCCCTTCGGCGAAGATCAACGCATGGTGCTATCGAGCGACATCACGCAATTCGAGCGCATGGAAACCATGCGGCGCGATTTTGTCGCCAATGTCTCGCACGAACTCAAGACGCCGCTGACCGTCGTAGGCGGTTTTCTCGAAACGATAGACGACATGTTGGAAGAACTGCCGCCTGCGGAACTGCGCCGCTATCTGCATCTTGCGACCGATCAGGCGACGCGCATGCAGCGCTTGGTCGAAGATCTGCTCGAATTATCGACGCTGGAAACCAGTGCGGCAGCGCCGACCGACGAGGTTGTCGACATGGGCGCCCTGCTCAAGCAGTTGCTTGAAGAGGGCCGCGCGTTCTCAGCTGGCCGCCACGCCGTCGAACTCGCTACCGACGGGCCACTGACCTTGCGCGCCTCGCGCAGGGAACTGCATAGCGCTTTCTTAAATCTCGTGACGAACGCGATCCGCTACACGCCCGAGGGCGGGCGGATTGAGCTACTTTGGAACGTCACCAGCGGCGGTGGCGCGCGCTTTACGGTGGCGGACACCGGCATCGGCATCGCGGTGGAACACATCCCGCGCCTGACCGAGCGCTTTTATCGCGTCGATCGCGGTCGCTCGCGCGAGTCCGGCGGCACCCGCCACGGCCTAGCCAACGTCAAGCACGCGCTGAACCGGCATCAGGCCCAGCTGGAAATCCAGTCCGAGCCCGGACGCGGCAGCCGCATTTCGGTGAACTTCCCGAGCGAGCGGGTTTGTCGACCGGCGGTGCTGGGCTGATTGATTCTGATGTTCGTGTGAGTCATGCCCACATGATCGCGAGGAAGATGCTGGTAGCCTAATTGAGCACTACAACGCAGGGTCGAGACTACAAAATGGTTCGCACCCCGCACCCGTCGTGCGGTCAACGTTAGCGGCCGGTATGCCGTCGCGGAATGCGGTCAGCGTACCGCGCGGCAGTTGAATCCAGTTTTCATTGTCGGTCAGCGGAACGGTGGCGATGACGGCGACGCGGTCGCTCGAATGCGTGAGTTCGCGAAAATCCACCGAAAGATCCTGGTCCGCCAGATGCGCCTGGCCGAACGGCGCTTTGCGGATCAGGTAGGCGAGCCGTGAGGCGCAGTGGGCATACAGTGCGATGCCGTCGCAGAGCAGGAAATTGAACTCACCGAAAGCGCCGATCTCGCCCGCGAGTTCGCGCAGCGCCTCGAATAGCGAGGCATCGGTGGGCGCTTGGCAGCCGAAGCGCTGGCGCAGCCGTTGCAGCATCCAGCAGAAAGCAGCTTCGCTATCGGTGTCGCCGACCGGCATAAAGCTGCCATCGAATGCCGGCGCGAAATCGCGCAGATTGCCGTTGTGGGCGAAAATCCAGTAGCGGCCCCATAGCTCGCGCTGGAATGGATGCGTGTTCTCAAGCGCGATGCGGCCGCGCGTCGCCTTGCGGATGTGCGCGATCGCGTTGAGCGAACGGATCGGGTAATTGCGTACGAGTTCGGCGACCGGCGAATCGACTGTCGCCTGCGCTTCGAGGAACAGGCGCACGCCGCGCTGTTCGAAAAACGCGATGCCCCAGCCGTCCCGATGCTGATCGGTCAGGCCGCCGCGCGCCTGGAAACCGGTGAAGGAAAAGCAAATGTCAGTGGGGGTGTTGCAATTCATGCCGAGCAACTGGCACATCTCTAACTGTCCTTCCGCACGGTGTTTGGCCCTATTGTCTCCCCAGACGTGCCAGAAATGCCGGCAGCGGCAACGCATCGAGGCGGTTTTTGAGTTCCAGACCGAGTTCGGTGTCGCCTTCGATCTTGAAACGTCGCTGGAAGAATAGCGTGTCGGGGTCTACTTCACGCAACGCAATCCGCAGGTAGTCGGCCGCGCGCGCGCGAAAGCACACCGCAGGCTCGCCCGCTACGGCACGAAAACGCCCGCCGCCGCGCGTGAAGCTCACGCCGCTGGCGAGATCCTCTACCTCGATGCGCACGACGCGGCCTTCGAGAAAGCTCCAGTCGCCGGGCAGTCGGCCAAGGAATTCGGCCAGATTCAGCGTCGTCACGAAAGCCTGGGTCGCCGGCCATTCGGGTAGATGTCTGGCGAGCGCCGCGAGTTGGCTCGGCAGCGTGAAATCAGGCAAGGGCATTGTGCTTCTCCTGTTCGATACCGGATACGCCGCGCCAATAGCCGTCGCAAAGTCCGTCCGGCGCGAGCGCGGCGGCGCTTTGCGGGTCGGCTGCGCCGGCCAGCGCGGCGTGAAATAGCGCGATCACCTTGTCCATGTTCTGCGTCTGCGGGCTAAG
Organism: Niveibacterium sp.; assembly: GCA_031554255.1. Taxonomy (GTDB): domain Bacteria; phylum Pseudomonadota; class Gammaproteobacteria; order Burkholderiales; family Rhodocyclaceae; genus Niveibacterium. Next base: position 11,868 of record JAVBKC010000024.1, on the reverse strand, counting down.
ACGCAAGGCGGTGATGCCGAGCTTGGCTAGTTCGGGTAGGTGGCCGAGCAGCGAATGGCAGGCCGCCGATTGCGTCTGGATGCCGTTGATCGAAAGGAAGGGCTGGCCTTCGCGTGTATCGAGCCGCATGCCGTTGGGAAACTCCAGGCAGCGGAATTCGCAGTCGTCTTTCTTTAAATTGAAATGGCGCGCGGTGAAACAACGCGCAGAAAAAGCCAGCGGCAGGCGTCCCCAGGTGAAAACTTCGGTTTCCATGCCGGCCGGCGCGCCCTGCAGCACTTTCGCGAGCGATTCGCGCGCCATTTCGACCGGCGGCACCCAGCGTTGTGCGCCGAGGCCGTGGTAGAGCGCGAGCGTGTCGGTGTTGTAGATGTTCAAATGCGGGCCGGCGATGAAGGGCACGCGACCGCGCAAGAGTTGCACAGCGCCAAGGTCATTGGCTTCGACAAGGAATTCGCCGTTTTCGGCAAGCTTGCGCAAAGCTTTGAGTTCAGATTCCGATTCGAGCAGTACCTGGCTAGACAGCACAACTTCCTTACCCGCCGCAGCGAGATCCCGCGCGAGTGCCAGCCAGTCCTGGGCGCGTATTTGCTGACGCCGGCTACAAACGACTTCGCCGAGATGAATGCGTGCGACTGGCCACTGCATCGCTTCGGCATAGAAAGCGAAAACGTTGTCGCGCGGCCAAAAATAGAGCAGGGGTCCGAGAGTCAGTTGCATGGCGGCGCTCCTTCTTATTTCCATGGACGCGAATAGGCGCCCAGCGTTTGCTGTTGACCTTCGGCGACGCGGCTCAAGGCGGTTTGCCAGGCGGGTTTTAACTGATAGCGCGCGCTGTCGTTGCAAGCGGCGTCGATCGCGGCGCGTAGCGTGCGCGTCACCTCGGTAACGTAGGCCGGACTGCGCTGGCGGCCTTCGACCTTGATCGCGGCCACGCCGACAGCAAGCAGCTCGGGCAGCATCGCCAGCACGTTCAGGCTCGTCGGCTCTTCGAGTGCGTAATAGGTTTCGCCATTGACCGCGAAACGTCCCTTGCAAAGCGTGGGATAACCGGCGGGCTCGTCCTCGCCGTAGCGGTCGATCAAAATGCCCGAGAGCCTTGACTCCATGCCCTCGGCCGTCTGCTGCCAGCGCACCGCACGGGCTGGCGAGCAAACGCCGGCTGTGTTCGGCGACTCGCCGGTCGCATAGCTCGACAACAAGCAACGGCCCTCGACCATCACACAGAGGCTACCGAAGCCGAAGACCTCGACCTGAACTTCCGTGTTCTCGATGACGTGCGCAACCTGTTGCAAGGTCAGCACGCGCGGTAGCACAACGCGTTCGATGCCGAACAGCTCGCGCGCGAAGTTGATCGCCGCGTAATTTGTCGCCGAGCCCTGAACCGAAAGATGGCGTTTCAAGGCCGGATGGGTTTTTGCCGCGTAATCGAGCAAGCCGAGGTCCGCCATGATCACGGCATCGACGCCCCATTCGGCGGCCGTGTCGACCGCGCGCTGCCAGGTTTTCGTCTCGCCGGCCTGCGGATAGGTGTTGATCGCCATGAGGACGCGCCGGCCTTTGCTGTGCGCGTAGCGAATACCTTCGCGCGCGGCGGCGGCATCGAAGTTCAGACCGGCGAAGTTCCGCGCGTTCGTTGCATCCTTGAGGCCCATGTAGACCGCGTCGGCACCCTCGTCGACGGCGGCTTTGAGCGCCGGAAGGCTGCCGGCGGGGCAGACGAGTTCGGGTTTCTGCACGGCAGGAGTCCTTTTAAATGAACCCGTCACTTTATTTCCCGATGCGAAGCCATCGTTTGCTGTCGGTCAAATCTGTGCTGCTGCGTACAGATCCAAAAGGTGTAGTCATGGGAATTTTCGTAATCTTCATGCTTTTATTGCAAATAAGAATGATTCGCATATAATTTTCGGTCTGGCATCGAGCCTGCGATTTTGCGTCTCGGGTGCTATCTCGGAGATTTCGCTTGTCCGTCCCATCCCTTCAGCGTCCGGTCGATTTTGTCTGGCTTGTTCCGCTCGTGCTCGTGGTGCACGCAGCCGGTGGTTGGGTCGTGTTGAGCAAGCGGTCCGAGCCTCTGGATGCGGCGCCCAGGATCATGGAGGCCAGTATCGGGCCGAGTCCGGCGCAGGAACCCCCGCAAGCCCAGCCCGTGCCGCCGCGTCCGAATCCGCCGCCCGCGCCGCGCCGCCAGCCCCGGCCGAGTTCCGCGCCGACGGCAGTCGCCCGGGCGCCCGCACCACTTGCGCTACCGGCAGCGGCACAAACCCACGACGCGCCTGCCGTGACAGTGCCACGGCCCGAACCCGCGCCGCCTGCGCCAGCGCAGCCAGCGGCGCCCGCCCCCATCGTGCCGCCGAGTTTTTCGGCTGCGTATCTGGAAAACCCACCGCCCGCCTATCCGGCGACATCGCGCAGGCTTGGCGAAACCGGTCGCGTTGTACTGCGCGTACGCGTTGGCACAGAAGGCCGTGCAGATGCCGTCGAACTCGCGACAAGCAGCGGCTTCGAGCGGCTGGACCGTGCGGCGCTCGAAGCTGTCAAGCGCTGGCGCTTCGTTCCCGCCCGTCAGGCCGGCGCGCCGGTTGCGGCCTGGGTCAGGGTACCGCTCTCATTTAATTTGGATAACTAGGCGAATTTCCATGGAAACTACGCAAACACTGGGCTTTGCCCATTTCATCGCGCATGCCGACGGCGTTGCGCACACCATATTCGTTACGATGGTTGCGATGTCCGTTGTCACCTGGGTGCTGATCCTAGCCAAATCGGTCGCCAGCCTGCGCACACGCATACGCAGCCGCCGCTTCTTGCAAATGTTTTGGAACGCCCAGTCGCTCGACCAGGTTGCGCGCGATCTCGATGAGCGCCATCCCGACGAACCCTTCTCGCATCTGGCCTACCACGCCTTCGTCGCCGCGCGCCACCACCAGCGGCACGCTGCAAAAAACCTCGACGAAGCGGGCGGCGCTGCGGAATTTCTGACGCGTTCGATCCGCCGCGTGATCGATGAAGAAACCGCCCGTCTCGAAGCCGGGCTGACCTTTCTCGCCTCGGTCGGCAGCACCGCGCCCTTCGTTGGCCTGTTCGGCACCGTCTGGGGCATCTTCCATGCGCTGACCGCAATCGGCATGAGCGGTAGTGCCAGCCTCGACAAAGTTGCAGGCCCGGTCGGCGAGGCCCTGATCATGACCGGCATCGGTCTTGCTGTCGCGCTGCCGGCCGTGCTCGGCTACAACTTTCTCGTACGCAGCAACCGCGTGCTGCTGGCCAAGCTCGACGCCTTTGCGCACGACGTTTTCGCCTTTCTATCGACGGGCTCGCGCCTGGCCGATCCGGCCGAAGTGACGCCGATCGGCAGCCTGCAACGCAGCATCGCCGGGGGCCACTAAAAATGGCGTTTGGCTCCTTCGGTTCAAAAGGCAGCGCCATGCCGATGTCGGAAATCAACATCGTGCCGCTCGTCGACGTGATGATGGTTTTGCTGGTGATCTTCCTCGTCACGGCACCTTTGTTGTCCGATGCGGTCAGGATCGATTTGCCGAAAGCGGCCAGCGCGCCGCTGGTGCAAAAACCCGACACCATCACGCTGGCGATAGACGATCGCGGACAGACGTTCTGGAATGGCCGGCTCGTCGATGCGGCGGCGCTCGAACAGCAACTCGCCGTGGCCGGCCGTCAACAGCCGCAGCCCGAACTTCAGCTTCGCGCCGATGCGCGAACGCCGTATCAGCGACTCGCTGAAATCATGTCCGCCGCCGCACGGGTGGGCATCGGCCGCATCGGCTTCGTGACCGATCCGTCAGGCGGCAAGCAATGAGGGCTTACGCAACCGAACAAACACGGACGAGCTTGCCCGCAGCGGTGCCGCCGACCAGGATTTCGAGCGAGCAGTTGCTCGGTAACGCGCGGGAAGTGCTGATCGAGCATGCGGGCGAGGTTTACCGCCTACAGCGTACGCGTGCCGGGAAGCTGATCTTGACAAAATAGGTAAGCCCGCTCCTGCGCGCGAATAGCCAAACGCCTGCAGAAAAGCGGGTTTTGGCTTTTCTTGTACTCTGCGGGCATTCGTTCCTGCTGTGTATGCGCTACAAAAATAAGCCGCCGACGATTCCGGTTCATCTCTGTGAACTGGCATTAATGTAGATTTCAACAATTATTTCATCAAAACAAGAATAATTCTCATTTTAATAATTTCCTATTTTGGGCATACTGAACACCTTCCACAGCCAGTCATCTGCTTCGATCAGGGTAGCCAGCCAGGAATTACGCAACGATTTCCCCTGGAGAGCACTCGATGACACCGATCAAGAGCCGTAAACGGCCTGTTTCCACCGAATCCCGTTTGAGCGCTGCCGTCGCCGCATTGGCGCTGGCAATGCCCGTAGCTGCTTATGCGGCTGACGATAAGCAATTGCCTGAAGTGAAGGTCAAGGCTGCGGCCGAAACCCCTTATAAGGCCGATACGCTGTCCTCGCCCAAGTTCACCGAGCCGCTCGTCGATACGCCGCAGACGGTCACGGTGATCAAGAAAGAACTGATCCAGGAACAGGGCGCGACGACGCTGACCGAGGCCTTGCGTAATACGCCGGGCGTGGGCACGTTTTTCCTCGGTGAGAACGGCGCCACCAATACGGGCGACGCAATCTTCCTGCGTGGCTTCGACACCTCAAGCAGCATCTACGTCGACGGCGTGCGCGACCTGGGTTCGATCTCGCGCGATTTGTTCAGCATCGAGCAGATCGAAGTCACCAAGGGGCCGGCCGGCACCGACTACGGGCGTTCCGCGCCGACAGGATCGATCAACCTTGTCAGTAAACACGCCCAACGCGAAGACGTAACGGCGGGCACGCTGGCGCTGGGTACTGGCAATCAGAAGCGCTTCGTCGCCGATGTGAACCGCGCTTTCGGACAGTCTTCCGCATTTCGCCTGAACGTCATGGGGCAGGAAAGCGGCGCGGTTGGCCGCGACGAAGTGCGCAACAATCGCTGGGGCATCGCGCCTTCATTGTCCTTTGGTCTGGGCGAGCCGACGCGCCTTCATTTGAATTACCAGCATGTATCGCAGAACAACCTGCCCGATGGCGGCGTATCGACAATCGGCCTGCCAGGCTACACCACGCCCGATCCCAAGCGCCCGCAGATCGGTAAGGCGCCGAGCGTAGACCCAAGAAACTTCTACGGTACGGTGCACGATTACGACGATGTGGACGCCGACATGTTCACCGCCATCATTGAGCACCGCTTCGACCCCGGCCTCGTGCTGCGCAATACCTCGCGCTGGGGCCGCACACATCAAAATTACATGCTGACGTCCTTCCAGGCTACGGCCGCGACACTCGTCACGCCGAACCTCAACAACATTGCGACCTGGACGATCGCGCGCAATATCCCGACGTTCAAGAATCAGACGAATACGATCTTGGCGAACCAGACGAACCTGAGCGCAAACTTTCGCACGGGCCCAATCGAGCACGATCTATCGGCCGGGCTCGAAATTTCGCACGAAAAAGCCAGCACGATAGGCGTCGCGGCGCGCGCGGGAACGGCTTGGCCTGCTGCGAATCTCTATAACCCTAATCCAAACGTCGTTGGCTTGCGCTGGGGCGAGAATGGCACGAGCAGCCGTGGCGCGACTGATACGGCTGGTCTCTACGCCTTCGACACCTTGAAATTTAACGCGCAATGGCAGGCCACGGTGGGGTTGCGTTTCGACCGTTACCAGACCGACTTCGACAGTCTGCTCGTCTGCGGTAGCCGTGGCGCTCCGGCCTGTGGCAAGCGGCCCGCCGGCACGGTCGTGCCCGGCGTTGATACGAGCAAGTCCGGCAATCTCACAAACTGGAAGCTCGCGCTGGTCTACAAACCCCTGCCTGCCGGCAGCGTCTACGTAAATTACGCAACCTCGCAACAGCCGCCCGGCGGCGCGAACCTGTCGCTCTCCAACGCAACGAGCAGCGCCGACAATCCGATTTTCGATCCGCAGAAAGCCAAAACGGCCGAAGTCGGTGCGAAGTGGGAATTCCTCGACGGTCGCCTGCTCGCAACCGGCGCACTGTTCCGTACCGAAGTCACTAACGAACTCGTGCAGGACGCCGTCGATCAGCAGTACTACCAAAACGGCAAGAAGCAGGTTCAAGGCGTCGAACTCGGTGTTGTGGGCCAGCTCACGCCGGACTGGAATCTCACCGCAGGTTTCACAAAGCTCAATACCGAGGTGGCAGCCGGCCCGGCCATCGCAACTGACGGTTCGCGCAACCTCAACTACACGCCGGACACCGCCTTCACCGCCTGGACCAGCTACCGCCTGCCGTTCAACCTTACGATTGGCGGCGGTGCTCGCTACTCGGGCGAACTCAAGCGCGGCATCTCCTCGGCGGTTGGCACGCCGGCCTATGCCGAGTCGTATTGGGTTTTCGATGCGATGGCGTCCTACCCGGTTGCGAAAAATCTCACCTTGCAACTCAATGTGTATAACTTGCTCGACACGCACTATGTCGCGGCCATCAACAAGAGCGGCTTCCGTTACACGCCGGGCGCGCCGCTGTCGGGCATGCTGTCGGCCATCGCGAGCTTCTGATCGGCCATGTTGCTGCACATCCCCGCAGTTCTCGCGCGCGAGCAGGTTGCGCGGTTTCGCGAACGGCTCTGCCCCGCTGAATGGGAGGACGGCCGTGCCACGGTCGGCGAGCAGGGCGCCAAGGTCAAGCGCAACCGCCAGCTTGCCGAGCAATCGCCGCGCGCGCGCGAACTCGGGGCTGCCATCCTCGCTGCACTGGGGCGCAATCCGCTGTTCTTCGCGGCGGCGCTACCACGCCGTATCGTGCCGCCGCTCTTTAATTGTTATGCCGGCGGCGAGCACTACGGCATGCATGTCGATGGCGCGTTGCGCATCATGGAGGGCGGTGAAACCCTGCGCACGGATCTGTCCTGCACGCTCTTTCTCTGCGAGCCCGAGGAATACGACGGCGGCGAGTTGATCGTGCAGGACACCTACGGCGAGCATGAAGTCAAATTACCCGCCGGCGACCTCATCCTCTACCCCTCGACAAGCCTGCACCGCGTCGCGCCCGTAACGCGCGGCGCGCGCATCTGTTCGTTCTTCTGGCTGCAAAGCATGGTGCGCGAAGACTGGCAGCGCACCATGCTGTTCGAACTCGACGCCAACATCCAGAAGCTGCGCGAACGGCTCGGTGAAACCGAGGAAACCGTGGCTTTGGCCGGCCACTATCACAACCTCCTGCGGATGTGGGCCGAATGAAATGGCAAGCGTGAGCGTGGCGTGACCAAAAGCCAAACGGCGTGTCGCAAGACACGCCGTTTTATTGCATTAAATCTGCGCTTACTTCAACTTAATCGGTACAAATAACCGATTCCCCCCGCGCTGAACCAGCAACGAGAAACGCTCGCCCGCCGCGTCGAGCTTCTGCTTCATTTCGGCAATTGTCGTCACGCGCTGATTGTTGATCGCGAGCACCACGTCGCCGCGTTGCAGGCCGGCTTGGGCTGCCGCGCCGCCGACGTTTTCGATCACGAGACCACCGGGCACGCTGAGTTTCTCGGCTTCCTGCTTCGAGAGCTGACGCACGCTGACGCCGAGCTTGCTGCCGGGTTTTTCGGCCTCGGCCTGGGGCGAACTCCGCTCGCCCGGCATTTCGTCGAGCGCGACGCTGATGTCGCGGTTCGCCTTGTTGCGCCAGACTTGCAGCTTGACCTTGTCGCCGGGGCGGTGGTCGCCGATCAGGCGCGGCAGGTCTACCGATTCGGCGACGGCCTGGCCGTCCACCGCGAGCACTACGTCGCCCGCTTCGATGCCGGCCTTGGCGGCTGGGCCACCGGGCTCAACGGCGGCGACGAGTGCGCCGCGCGCCTTGTCGAGCCCGAAGGTCTGCGCCAGATCTTCGTCCATGCCTTGAATTTGCACACCAAGACGGCCGCGCGAAACTTTGCCATGTTTTTGCAGCTCGCCCTTGACCTTGACCGCAACATCGATCGGGATTGCGAACGAAATGCCCTGGAAACCGCCTGAGCGCGAGAAAATCTGCGAGTTGATGCCGATGACTTCGCCGTTCAGGTTGAACAGCGGACCGCCCGAGTTACCTGGATTGATCGCGACATCGGTCTGGATGAACGGCACAAAGGTTTCGTCCGGCAGGCGGCGGGATTTGGCCGAGATGATGCCGGCCGTCACGGTGTTTTCGAAGCCGAATGGAGAGCCAACGGCTACGACCCATTCGCCGACCTTCGCATGTTCGGCGTCGCCGAGCTTGACGTTCGGCAGGTTCTTGCCATCGATCCTGATCAGCGCTACGTCGGTGCGGCGGTCTACACCAATGACCTTGGCCTTGAATTCGCGTTTGTCGGTGAGTTTGACCGTTACCTCGGTGGCGTCCGCCACGACGTGCGCGTTTGTCAACACAAAACCGTCCGCGCTGACGATGAAGCCCGAGCCTATGCCTTGCGTGACCCGCGGTTGGGCGTTGCCGCCACCGCCCTGGCCGGGAGCGGGCATGCCGAAGCGGCGCAGGAAGTCGTAGAACGGGTCGTCGGCGAAGGGATTGTCGCCGCTGGTCTTCTGGACGCTTGTCACGCTGATGTTAACGACGGCGGGGCCCACGGCTTCGACAAGTCCGCTGAAATCCGGCAGTGCCGGGCGAGCGGAAGGGGGGGCGACAACGGTAGCGGCGGCGGTTGTGGCAGGCATCGCGCTGCTGGCATGCGAGCTTGACACGCCGTTGCCTTCCTTGAGGCAGCCGGCAAACGCCACCGCGGCAACGCCCGCGACCGCGAGCGAACGGGTCAGCGTCAATTTCATTCTTCTTTCTCCCTTGTGATGGACGGTAACCGGAAACAGACGTACGCGCATTGCGTGCCGTTCCCTGGCCTTACACGCAATTACAAAATGAGGTCGGAGTCCGTAAGTTCAAGATCGGGAAGGCTACAATGAACATCCTCCCGGAATGCGGAACGATCGTGACTCTGACTGATTTGCGTTACATCGTCGCTCTTGCGCGCGAACGCCACTTCGGCCGCGCCGCCGAGAAGTGCAACGTTAGCCAGCCCACGCTGTCGGTCGCTGTGAAGAAGCTCGAAGAACAGCTCGGCGTCATGCTGTTCGAACGCAGCGCGGTTGACGTGAAACTGACCGAGGCCGGCCGCCGGATTGTCGCTCAGGCCGAACGCGTGCTGCTTGAGGCGCAGCAGATCCGCGAGATTGCCGACGCGGGCAAGGACCCGCTTGCCGGTCCGCTGCGCCTCGGCGTCATTTACACAATTGCGCCCTATCTGCTGCCGACTTTGATTCCGTTGATGCATGAGCGTGCGCCGCGTGTGCCGCTTTTTATCCAGGAAAACTACACCGCAAGGCTTACCGAACAGCTCAAGCGCGGCGAGATCGACGTCGCGATTCTGGCTCTGCCGTTCGAGGAGTCCGGCTTGGTCGCACAGCCGGTATATGAAGAGCCGTTCCGTGTCGTGATGCCGGCCGCTCACGACTGGACCAAGCTCGATGCCGTGCCCGGTGCGCGCCTGCTCGAAGAGCCATTGCTGTTGCTTGGTGCCGGCAACTGTTTTCGCGACCAGGTGCTCGAAGTCTGCCCGCGTTGCGCGCCGGGCAGCTCCGGATTGCAAAAGACACTGGAAGGCAGCTCGCTCGAAACGATACGCCACATGGTAGCAACAGGCGTCGGTGTGACCGTGTTGCCGAGCTCGGCGGCAGACCCGTTGGCGGGGAGCCAGTCGCTCGTCGAAGTCAGGCGTTTCACCCTGCCGGACCCATTTCGTACCGTCGCGATTGCTTGGCGTGTCACCTATCCGCGCGGCGGCATCATCGACACGTTGCGCGAGGCCATCCTCGACAGCCGCTTGCCCGGTACACGTCCGGTAGGCCGGTGCGTCGAAAAGCGGCTCGAAGAGGTATCGATCCCCGGATAGCGCAAACATATAAGCCTTATCCAAAGGGACAATTGGAAGCTTCGCCGCGCTGCAGGCTATGCTGAAACGGCTAAAGATTTATCCCGTTTCTTTTCGACTCGCTGGAGGATCAAAATGAAGATCGACATTGGCATTTCCGACACCGACCGCAAGGCAATCGCCGACGGGCTTTCGCGCCTGCTGGCTGATACCTATACCCTGTACCTGACAACGCACAACTTTCACTGGAACGTGAAAGGGCCGATGTTCAACACCCTGCATCTGATGTTCGAAGGCCAGTACAGCGAACTTGCGCTCGCGGTGGATTTGATCGCCGAGCGGATACGCGCGCTGGGTTTCGACGCGCCGGGCACCTATCGCGCCTACTCGGGTTTGACATCCTTGCAGGAACCCCAGGACGGCCTATCGGCGGTCGATATGATTCGTCATCTTGTGAATGGTCAGGAAGCGGTCGTTCGCACCGCGCGCAGCGTCTTTCCTGCCGCCGACGCCGTGGCCGACGAGCCGACCGCCGATCTACTGACGCAACGCATGCAGGTCCACGAAAAGAACGCCTGGATGCTGCGCAGTCTGCTCGAGTCCTGATTTCCAGCCGCAATCTCCCATACGGCCCGCGTTCGCGGGCTTTTTCTCGCCACGGTCGGTTTCGGCGCTCGGAAGGGACTCCGACATGAACGGAACGTTTCGTTGGGGCCTCATCGGTCCGGGCCGCATCGCTCACAACTTCGTGCAAGGTCTTGCCGGCGTTGCCGATGCGAAGCTCCAGGCCGTTGCGAGCCGCGATGCCGCGCGCGCCGCCACCTTCGCGGCAAAGTATGGCGGTGCACGTTGCTACGATAGCTATGCTGCATTGATCGCCGCCCCGGATATCGATGCGATATACATCGCGACGCCGCACGTCTTCCACGCCGAGATGATCCGCGCCTGCCTCGAAGGCGGAAAGCCCGTTCTTTGCGAGAAACCGCTGACCGTCAACACTGCGCAGGCGCAAGCATTATTCGCGCTGGCTTGCGAGCGAGGTGTCTTCTTGATGGAAGCGCTTTGGACACGCTTTCTGCCGATCTATGCCGAGGTTCGCGCATGGCTGGATGAAGGTCGCATTGGCGAAGCTCGGCTCTTGTCGTCGAGCTTTGGCTTCATCGCACCGCGCGATCCGGAAGACCGGCTCCTGAATCCGCAGCTCGCCGGCGGTGCGCTGCTCGACATCGGCGTCTATAACTTGTCCATCTCGCAATGGGTGTTGAGGCGCGATCCCGAGGGTTTCTCGGCGACCGGCCTCGTCGGCAAAACAGGGGTCGATGAACAGCTCGCCGCGACGCTAGACTACGGCAACGGGCTGATGTCGCAGTTTCATTGCACGCTTCGCGCAAACGCTGCTAATGATTTTCGAATTCACGGCTCCGCAGGCGATATTCGCATTCACCCGATGTTTTGGAGCGCCACGACAGCGACGCTTAATGATGTGAGTGGTGAAACGAGATTAAAACGACCGCTACGCGCCAGCGGTTTCGAATACCAGATCGAGGAAGCTCAACGCTGCATTCGCGAAGGCAGGCTACAAAGCCCCACCATTACGCATGCTGACACGTTGGCGACGATGAAAATCATGGATGCGCTGCGTCGCCACATGGGTTTGCGGTACCCGTTTGAAACCTAACAGACAGCCTTGCCGCTTCGAATGTCAATGACATGCATGGCGAGGCGGAGAAGATTTTTCGAAAAATCTTAAAAAACGCTTGACGAGATCAGGCATCTTCGGCAGAATTCGCCCTCTCGCAGCAAAGCAGGCAGGCAGTAGAAGCCGCGAAGTTGTGAGGCAGATAAGCAGTACGTTCTTTAAAAAGTTGAACAACCGATAAGTGTGGGTGCTCGGTGGAAAGCGCACTGCAAGCAATTGCAGGGTAGCAAAGAAATTGAGTGCCAACAAGTCAGTGATGATGA
>JAVBKC010000009.1:0-22768 GCA_031554255.1 Niveibacterium sp. | reverse complement strand
CAGGAGGAAGCGCGTATTGGCCTGATCCGATCAAATCGGGGCAAGCCAAATTGCCCGAGCAGCGCAGGTTTGCCCCCGCCCGCGTCGTCCGATTGCCCCTTATGTGGCTATCGGTACGCCCCGCTGCGCCTCAAAATGCTTCGATTCCGACCCGCCTCAAATAAACCATCCGTTTGATGTTATGGCAGGCGGCCATCATCGTCATCGCGAAGTTCGCACGCGCCTGGCCGATCGTGCAGATGAACTTGCCGCCCAGTTGTGTGATCGCCGCGAAGGCGTGTTCGACGCGGGCGCGCGTCTTCGCGATGTGCCGTCGGCACCGCGCATCAACGCCGGCGCATCGAGTGCGACTATCAGGACCTGAAGCAGGACTTCGGTCTGGGCCACTATGAAGGACGTGGCTGGCGCGGGTTCCATCATCATGCGGCCTTGAGCATTGCGGCCTACGGATTCCTGATGGCAGAACGCCTCGTCGCCGACCAGCCGGTCGGCAGTAAAAAAACTTCACCGAACGCCAGATGCCTGCCCTTCCCGAGGATTACGTCCCCCGCGGCTGTCCTGCGCGCGCAAAGGCACGTGCCCACCTCGATCACGAGCCTACGCCAGCGGCTGAGCTACCCGTTGATCGTGCGTCTGAGGCAGTGTCCCTGCTGTGGAAGAGCTGGCGAAAAACTGCTCTTATGACACAGTAAGACTAGGCAGATTCAGACTCGTCGAGGCGGCGCATGAGCCCTTCGAGCGCAAACACGACGGCCTGCCGCCGCACGGTTTCGCGATCGCCGGCGAAATGCGCGGTCGCGGTTTTGCTACGGTTAAACGAAGCCCAACCAAAGCAGACCATGCCAACAGGTTTTTCTGGCGTGCCGCCAGTGGGCCCGGCGACGCCCGAAACCGAGATTGCGAATTGCACGCGAGAGCGTGCCAGCGCGCCTTGCGCCATCTCGCGCGCCACCGCTTCGCTGACCGCACCGTGCGCGGCGAGCGTAGCGTCCGCGACGCCGAGCATTTCCTGTTTCGCTTCGTTCGAATAGGTGATCCAGGCGCGATCAAACCAAGCGGAGCTGCCCGAAGTGGTGGTGACGGTTTCGGCGATCCAACCGCCCGTACAGGATTCGGCGGTTACAAGTTTTGCGCCGCGCGCCGCTAGCCATTGCCCGACGCGCACTGAAAGACTGGCAAGTTCGCTATCCATCGGCGGACATCCTCACTGCAAGCACAGCCACGATTTTTAGTCCCGGAAATGGTCGAAGCCACGCGCCGCGAGTGGGCAGATTTCGCCATTGGCATTTTCGAGCAGCATGCCGGGCGCGGCGATGATCCGGCCGATGCGCGTCAAGGGAATGGCCTGCGCGGCGGCAAGTACGCGCACTTCGGGATGCTTGTCGGCCGGCGCGGTGAATAGCAACTCGTAATCGTCGCCGCCCGAAAGCAACGCGTGCAGTGCCTGCGTTCCGTTCGCACCGGCCGCACACAGGGCAGCCAGCGGTAGCGCGGCGTGTTCGATTACGGCGCCGACGTTCGAGGCGGCCAGGATATGGCCCAGATCGCCGGCGAGCCCGTCGGAAACATCGAGCATCGCGCTCGCTGTGCCACACAATGCCGCGCCGAGCGCTGTACGCGGCTGTGGGCGATGGAGGGCGGCAAGGCATTGCTCACGGGCTGCGGCGGCGAGCGCGATATGGCCCAGCAAGGCTTGCAGGCCGAGTGCGGCAAGCCCTGGCCGGCCCGAGATCCAGATTTCGTCGCCTGGGCGCGCACCCGCGCGGCGGATCGCCTGTCCGGCCGGCACTTCACCGAAAACAGTCGCGCAGAGATTCAGCGGACCGCGCGTGGTGTCGCCGCCAACCCAATCTATGCCAAAGGCATCGCAGCAGGTGGAAAACCCGTCGGCAAACGCCGCGATCCAGGCTTCGTCTATCGCCGGCAACGACAGCGCGAGCGTGATCCAGCGCGGCTCGCCGCCCATCGCAGCGATGTCGGAAAGATTCACCGCAGCCGTTTTCCAGCCCAGGTCCATAGGATCGGCGTCGGCGAAAAAATGCGTGCCGGCGACGAGCATGTCGCTCGACACGAGTAGATTGAAGCCTGTGCGCGGGGCGAGGATTGCGCAGTCGTCGCCGACGCCGAGCACGCTGTGCCGCGTGGGCCGCGCGAAGTGGCGGCGGATCAGCGAGAATTCAGACTGCATTGCTAGTAGCGCCGCCTACCGGCGCTTGGACGGGTTCTTCTTCGCGTGTTCGACTTCGGCGGCGCGCAAATGCGGTGCAAGCTTGTCGAGTACGCCGTTGACGAAACGATGCCCCTCGGTGCCGCCGAAGTTCTTCGCCAGCTCGATGGCCTCGTTGATGACAACGCGATACGGCGTTGCAGGGCAATGCATAAGCTCGAAGGTGCCGAGCAGCAGGATGGAGCGTTCGATGGGGGACAACTCGCCGAGCGGACGATCGATGAAAGGCACGAAACCGGCTTCGAGTTCAGCGGCGCGCTCGGCCGAGCCGCGCAGCAGTGAAAGCATCAAGCCACGGTCGGCGCGCGCCCAATCGGGCGCGGTTTCCTCACCGGTTTCCAGCACTTCTTCGATGATGGGTAGCGTGTTGCCCGTCAGTTGCCATTGGTAGAGGCCCTGCAACGCGAGTTCGCGTGCAAGCCTGCGCGGCGTCTTGGTCGGTGTGGGATTGTTCACGCGATCACCATGCGAAGCAATTGGGCCATCTCGATGGCCGCCTGGGCGGCTTCCTTACCCTTGACCACCATGCGCGCGAGCGCCTGATCGTCGTTCTCGGTCGTCAGCACGCCGTTGGCGATAGGGATACCGCAGTCGAGCGCAACGCGGCTGATACCGGCGCCCGACTCGTTCGAGACGAGCTCGAAGTGGTAGGTCTCGCCGCGAATCACGGCACCGAGCGCGACAAGCGCATCGAACTTGCCGCTCTTGGCCATCGCCTGCAACACGAGCGGGATTTCGAGCGCGCCGGGCACGCGCGCGATGCGGATCGCTTCGGCTGCAACGCCCTGTGCGAGCAGCTCGTTCGTACAGCCCGCGAGCAGGCCCTCGCAAACATCGATATTGAAACGGCTCATGACGATGCCGATGCTAAGGCCCTTGCCGTCGAGTGAGGCTACATATTCGGGGATCTGGGGCATTCTATTCTCGCTGGATACTTGCAACGCGCGGCCATTGTGCCGCGCGGGTTTGATTCATTGGTCGCCGGGGCTCACATAGCCTGTGACTTCGAGGCCGAAACCGGCCACGCTCGGCATGCGGCGCGGGTTCGCGAGCAGCCGCACCTTGCCGACGCCGAGTTCGCGCAGAATCTGCGCGCCGATGCCGAACAGGCGCGGGTCCCACTTCGAGACCGGCCGTGGATTGGCGCTCGGTGCGATGCGTTCCAGCACCTCCGCGCCGGTTTCGTGCCGCCGCAACATCACGATTGCGCCGTGGCCGTTTGCCGCGATCAGCCGCATCGCTTCGTCGACGCCATAGCTGTGATGGCTGCCGGAGGGGTCGAGGAAATCGAGCACCGAAACCGGCTCGTGCACCCGCACCAGGGTTTCGCGTTCGGGCTGGATATCGCCGAACGAGAGCGCAAGATGCACCTCGCCCGACACTTTGTCCGAAAAAGCGCTGAGTTTGAATGGGCCGTGCGCGGTCGCAAGCGTTTTTTCGGCACGCCGCTCGACGAGCCGTTCGGAATGCGCGCGGTACTCGATCAGATCGCGGATCGCGCCGATCTTAAGGCCGTGTTCGCGCGCGAATTCCAGAAGATCGGGCAGCCGCGCCATCGCGCCATCGTCCTTGAGCACTTCGCAGATCACCGCCGCCGGCTCCAGCCCCGCGAGCCGCGCCAGATCGCAACCGGCTTCCGTATGGCCTGCGCGCACGAGCACGCCGCCGGGCTGCGCCATCAGCGGGAAAATATGGCCCGGCTGCACGACGTCGCCGAGCTTTGCATTACGCGCAACGGCGGCCTGCACAGTACGCGACCGATCCTGCGCCGAGATCCCCGTGGTCACGCCCTCGGCCGCTTCTATCGAGGCGGTGAAGGCGGTCGAGAACTGCGAGCGATTATCCTTGACCATCAGGTCGAGGCCGAGTTGGCGGCAGCGCTCCGGCATCAGCGTGAGGCAGACTAAACCGCGCGCATGCTTGACCATGAAATTGATCGCCTCGGGCGTCACATGTTCGGCGGCGAGCACGATGTCGCCTTCGTTCTCGCGGTCTTCCTCATCAACGAGAATCACCATTTTTCCGGTGCGAATATCCTCGATGATTTCGTGGGTCGGCGACAGCACACTCATTGCGATTCCTTCAAGGTTTCCTGTTCCCAAGCAAGCATTCGTTCGACATAGCGCGCGATCAGGTCGATCTCCAGATTGACCAATACCCCCGGCGCCAAGCGCTTGAGCGTCGTCACCGCGAGCGTGTGCGGAATCAGGTTCAGCGAAAAATCCCGGCCGCCGACCGCATTGACCGTGAGGCTCACGCCATCGACCGTGACCGAGCCCTTGCGCGCGATGTAACCCGCCAGCGCGGCCGGCGCGCGGATCACGAGTTCGTGGCTCTCGCCTATCGGCGCGAACTTCAGCACTTCGCCGACGCCATCGACATGCCCGCTGACAAGGTGCCCGCCGAGCCGATCCGCCAGCCGCAGGGCCTTCTCCAGATTGACCTCGCACGGTGCGGCCAGCCCCACCGTGCAAGCCAAAGTTTCGGCCGAAACATCGTAATAAAGTCGCGCGCCCTCGCGCGCGACAACGGTAAGGCAAACGCCGTTATGGGCAACCGAATCGCCGATTGCGACATCGGAGACATCCCAGTCGCCCACGTCCACCGCGAGTCTGAGCCCGTTGCCGAGCGGAGCGGTGTCGACGATACGGCCGATAGCGGCAATAATTCCGGAGAACATGACGATGGCCGTGCTTGTAAAAACTCGATTCTAGCCGATAGCAGGCGCCCGACTGGCTAAGAGACCCCGCTACCGAACGTGAAGACCCCGCCATAAATGGCGGGGCGGGCTGCAACGCGTGGTCAAGCCATACTAGGCGTGACCTCTATCCAGCAGGCGACAAGACTTCGTGCCATTCAGCCCTGCGAATGCTGTATCGTGGGCAACACTTATAAAGGGAATCACGATGGCAAAACCAAACTATCAGTTCGAAAAGCGTCAAAGAGAGATGGAAAAAAAGAAAAAGAAGGCAGAAAAGGAACGCCGTAAAGCCGTTGTCGCAGAAGAGCCGCCGCAGCCTCCTGCTGCGCCTGCGGACTCCGGCACGCAGCCAGTCTGATGTCCGACTGAACGGCGCGAACGTGGATGTCGGCGCCGGAGCAACAACCCCCTGAAACGTGAAGCCCCTTGCATGATGCCAGGGCTTCCCACAAATTTGAGCGAACGCCCCTTGGGCGTTCTGGGTTCGGTCTTGTTGCAACTCGCCCCCACGAATGGCGAGGTGAGCTGCAACGCGTGGCCTAACTTCCATGCCTCCCCGGCAGAGCCAGGGAACCTCTCTCGGGATGTTAGTTCGCTGCCGGTTTCGCGCGGCGACAAATCTCGGCAATGAGTTCGGCCTGGCTCTCCGGCGGGGCCTGCTCGACACGCCGGTAAACGCTACCGTCCGGCGTGCGCGCGAGCAACCCGTGATTGACCAGTTCGCGGCGGATCAACACATAGTCCTCGAAGGCGAGCGCCGACTCAATCCACGGGTTGATCTCGCGTTCGCTCAATATCAGCCGCGCGGGGAGTTGGGCCCATACGGCCCAGAGTAGCGGCAGACGGTGCGAGGCCTTGCCGGGCCAACGCAGCAGCCGGCCAGCCGCATCGAAATAGCGCAACAGGGACGGGTCTGTCGCCAGCTTTTGCGGCGTTTCGGGCAGCTTGCGCGCGGTCGGCACGCTGCGGACATGGCCTTCTCGATAGCTCTGAAAATTGCAAAAACCGGTTGCGCGGGCAAGCGCGTTGAGCAATTGCAGATGGCCAGGCGGGGCGTCCATCTCGCCAAGTTGGCGGACGAGCGAACGGGCAAGCGTCGAGATGTCCTCGGCGTAGAACGGAACGATATTGCGTGACACGATTCATCCTTTCATCGTGCCGCCCCCGCGAA
Source organism: Niveibacterium sp. (assembly GCA_031554255.1). Taxonomy (GTDB): domain Bacteria; phylum Pseudomonadota; class Gammaproteobacteria; order Burkholderiales; family Rhodocyclaceae; genus Niveibacterium. The sequence continues at coordinate 16,669 of JAVBKC010000009.1, read as the reverse complement.
CGGAGTGTCGGTGGTCGCCCTTCCGACGCGGCACACAGGGATGCGCGTCCAAAAGTTCTTGCATGGCAGGTTTAGCGCTCCGTCGTGGAGTGGCGACGCCTCGGTGTGCTGCCGACCGGGCGCGCAGTATCGCGCGCTTTGTCTGCCGCGACAAGCGCTTTTTAGTGGCGCATCAGAATCGCATTGCATACGATCATGCCCAGCGCCGTCATCGCGAACGAGCCGAACATGTGGAGCGCTGCCGTACAGGTTGCCCACAAGTATTGCTGGCGCGCGAGCAAATCGACGACTTCGGCGGAGAAGGTCGAGAAAGTCGTCAGTCCGCCCAGAAATCCAGTGATCGCAAAGAGCCGCCATTCGGGCGGAAGGCTTGTGTTGTGCATGAAAAACGCGCTCGCCATGCCAATCAGGAAGCCGCCGAGGATATTGGATGCGAGCGTGCCGAGCGGCAGGGTCGGCACGAGCGGATTGAATGCGAGACTTAGCGCCCAGCGCAGCAAGGCGCCAAAACCAGCGCCGACGAAAACCGCAAGGGCGGGGAATAAAGGCATAACCATTTCCAAGTGCGAAGCAGCCGCCATGCTATTGAAGTGTCCGACGGTCTGCCAAACGGTCTTTGCTTACCGCAAGAGCGAAATCGCGAGCGCGCCCATGCTCACACCGATCAGCGCGTCGAGCACGCGCCACGAGATCGGCTTGGCGAATAGCGGCGCGAGAACGCGTGCGCCATAACCCAACAGCATGAACCAGCTTGCCGAAGCGATCACGCTGCCGGCCCAGAACGTGACTCTATCGACGCCGTGATGGCGGCCGCCGATTGCGCCAACAAGTACGATGGTATCGAGCCATGCATGCGGATTCAGATAGGTGAAGGCCAGCACGAGCAGCACCGCTTCGCGCAGCGTCACGCTGTGGGTCTCGGTCGCGTTCAGTGCGTGGCGGCCGAAAGCGGCGCGCAGCGAGCGCAAGCCGTACCAGAGCAGAAAAGCCGCGCCGCCCCAGGTTGCGATCTCGACCGCGAGCGGAAAGTGTTCTAGCACCGCGCCCATGCCTTTGATGCCGAGCCCGACGAGCAGCGCATCGGAGGCCGCGCAGATCGCAATCGTGACGAATACATGCTGGCGCGTCAGGCCCATACGCAATACATGGGCATTCTGGGCGCCGATGGCCATGATGAGGCCGGCGGTAACGAGGAAGCCTTGGGCAAGGATGGAAAGGTCTGGGGGCGTGTTCATTTTAGTGTCTTGTTTGTTATGTCCGCCAAGACGGCGGGTAGGCCAATTTTGGTGTAAGCCCCCGCAAAGGATTAGCATCATGAATTGATTTGTTAGTACATAATCATTTCTAATGAAACTGGATTTCAATTTGCTCGAATGCCTGGAAGCCGTCGTGACCGAGGGCAGTTTCGAGAAAGCCGCGCAGCGGCTGGCGATCACGCAGTCGGCCGTGTCGCAACGCATCCGTGCGCTCGAAGTCCAATGCGGCGCGCCCTTGCTGTTTCGCACGCGCCCCGTGCGCCCGACACCCGCCGCGCAACCGCTGTTGCGCTTCGCGCGCCAGACGCGCTTGCTCGCGCTAGAAATCTGGCCCGAGATGCTGGATGCGGCATCGAGCGGTCAGTTGCGGATCGCGGTCAATGCCGACAGCCTGGGCTCCTGGGTGCTGCCTGCGCTCGCGCCCTGGATCGCCGAGCACGAAACGATGCTCGAATTCGTCGTCGACGATCAGGAACACACGCAGACCTGGCTGCGCAACGGCGAAGTGCTCGGCTCGATCGGCTCGGCCGCGCTGGCAGCGGCGGGTTTTCGCACAACGCCGCTCGGTCTGATGCGCTACCGCTGCGTCGCCGCACCGCAATTCGTGCAGCGCTACTTGCCACAGGGGCTCGACCGCGCGGCAGTGCGAGGCGCTCCGGCACTCGTCTTCAACCGGCGCGACGCCTTGCACGCCGAGCATCTGCGGCGGCATCTGCACGGCAAGGCGACGCTCTTTCCGCACCATTTCGTGCCGGGCTACGAGGCTTTTCTCCAGGCGGCCCTGCTCGGCTACGGCTATGGCTTGCTGCCACAAGCCCAGTGCGCCGAGGCGCTCGCGCGCGGCACGCTTATCGATATAACGCCGCAGACGCCGGCCAGCGTGCCGCTTTACTGGCAGACCTGGGGTATCGCCTCGCCCCTGATCGCCACGCTGACGCGCGCGTTGGTTGCCGGCGCAGCCTCGGTACTCGAAGCGCTGCCGCCCGCCGACGAACCTGTTGCCCGGAGGCGGGGTCGCGCGGTTTGAGCAGGCTCAGACAGAAGGCGGCGCGCTGCGCGACAATAACGGGTTAGTGCAAAAAGCTTCCCGGAGATCCCGATGACCAACCCCTTGCTGCAAACCGAGTCCGGCGACCCGTTTTCGCCTTTGGCCCAAGGTTATGTGCTGTTCCGTCCACGCTATCCACGTTCGCTCTACGACTATCTGCTCGCCTGCGTGCCACAGCCCAGACTCGCCTGGGAGGCCGGCTGCGGCAGCGGACAAGCGACGCTCGATCTGGCCGAGCGCTTCGAGAAAGTCGTCGGCACCGATATTTCGGAAGCCCAGATCGCCGAGGCCCCCGCCCACGCGAATATCGAATGGCGTACCGCGCCAGCCGAAGCCAGCGGACTCGCCGACGCGAGCGTCGACCTGATCACCTGTGCGCAATCCCTGCACTGGTTCCCGCTCGCCGCGTTCTACGCCGAGGCCCGACGCGTGCTCGCACCAGGCGGCGTGATGGCGGCCTGGGCCTATAGCAACGTCGAAGTCGAGGGCGAGGAAATCGACGCGCTCGTGCAGCGTTTTCGCAGCCAGACGCTTGGGCCCTACTGGATGCCGGAGCATCGTCACGTCGACACGCAATACACCGAACTCGACTTCCCGTTCGAAGAAGTGCCGGTGCCGCCTTACACGCTCTCCGTCGGCTGGACGCTCGCGCAATTGCTCGGCTACATCCATAGCTGGTCGGCCACCGGCCGCTATGTCGCAATGTTCGGCCAGGACCCGACGCAACAACTGATGGACAAACTACTACCGCTGTGGGGCCATCCGCAGACGATTCGCGGCGTCAGTTGGACGCTCACCTTGCGGATAGGGCGCAAGGCGTAACAAGCGATTCCGCAAGGGGGAGGCGCCCCGCCCCTTAAGCGGAAGCGCACCTCACCAAATTTTGCAGACCTTGCGATTTACCATCGCATCGCCGGCCTTGCACGAGAACGCCTCGGCGAATTCGCGCATATTCGAGACTAGGCCATTGACCCGGTATTTACCCGGCGAATGCGGATCGGTCAATGCGCGCACGCGTGCATCCTCGGGCCGAACGTTGTTGCAGGCCCATTGGGCGTTGCCAACGAAGAAGCGCTGTTCGGGCGTGAGCCCTTCGCGCGGCTCCAAGGATTTGTCTGCGGTTTCGGCCCGCCAGGCGGACCAGGCGAGGATCAGGCCGCCCAGGTCGGCGATGTCTTCGCCGAGCGTAAGCCGGCTATTGATCTTGATGTCATCGACGATCACGTAATTGCCGTATTGCTCGACAAGACATTGCGCGCGCTCCTTGAAAGCGGCCGCATCGCGTTTCTGCCACCAGTCCTTCAGATTACCGCGCGCATCGAACTGGCGACCCTCGTCGTCGAAGGCGTGCGTCAGTTCGTGGCCAATCGTGCCGCCAGTATTACCGTAGTTCGGCGCATCGTCCATCTTTGCGTCATAGAGCGGCGGTTGCAGGATGCCCGCAGGGAAGTTGATGTCGTTCAGTTGCGGGTCATAGTAAGCATTGATCGTTGGCGGTGTCATGCTCCATTCGCCGCGATCCAGCGGCTTACCGATCTTGGCAAGCTGGCGCTCGGTCTCGAAGCGCTGGGCGCGTGCGACATTTCCGGCGAAATCGTCGCGTGCGATTGGCAACGCGTCGTAGTTGCGCCACTTATCGGGGTAGCCGATCTTGTTCGCAATCGCGCGCAACTTTTCCTGCGCGCGCTGCTTGGTTGCCGGACTCATCCAGTCCAAACCCTGCAGGTCGCGCTCCATCGCGGCCTCGATCTGCTCTGTCATATGACGTGTGCGTGCCTTGAGTTCCGGACCAAAGGCGCGCGCGACGTATTCCTGCCCGAGCGCTTCGCCGAGCTGCTTGTCCACGAGCGTCACGCAACGCTTCCAGCGCGGTTGCTGTTCGGGCACGCCGCGCAAGGTCTTGCCGAAGAAAGCGAAATGCTCATCCGTCATCGCGGGCGCGAGATAGGGCGCGTTCGAATGCGTGACCTGCCAGCGCAAGTAACTCCTGATTTCCGCCAGTGGCGTCTGCGCAGCAATCGTATCGAAGCGTTTGAAGAAAGCGGGCTCGGTGATGTTGAAGTTCGCAAGTCCATTCTGGCCAGCGGTGGAAAGAAAGGGCTTCCAGTCGAAATGCGGCGTCAGCTTCGCAAGCCTGCCCGCATCCATCTTGTGAAAGAGCTTGTATGGGTCGCGCATTTCGACGCGCGAGAGCGAGGCTTTGGCCAGTGCGGTTTCCAGCTTCAACACGGAGGCGGCGGCCTTGTCCGCCATTGCTTCGTCGTCGCCAAGCAGAACGAAAGTCCGCGTCACATGCTCGCGATACTGGTTGCGCAAGAGCTTCGAGCGGGCATCGTCCTTCAGGTAATAGTCGCGATCGGGCAGGCCGAGCCCGCCGGCGGCAAGCATCGCAATGACGCGCGTCGCGTCCGAAAAATCCTGCGCTGAACCGAAACCGAAGAAGAGATTGGCTTCCGGCGTATCGCGTTGCAGCTCGGATAGCAGAGCCGGCAGCGCGCGGCGATCCTTTAGCGCCGCAATGCGCGCGAGCGCGGATTGAATTGGCGCGAGGCCCAGGCCGGCCACACGGCCCTCGTCCATGCAGGCGGCAAAGTAATCGCCGAGCTTGCGTTGCAGCGGCGAATGCCCCTCAACAGGCTGCGCAAGCTCGGCGAGGATGTTCCACTGGAAGCGCTGGCTGTCGGCGTTGAGCTTGCGATAGACATCCCAACGCGATTGATCCGGCGGAATCGGATTGTTGCGCACCCAGCCGCCGCAAGCGTATTCGTAGAAATCCTCGCAGGGATTCGCCTCTATATTCATTGCACCGGTATCGAGACCCGGCGTGTAAGGCATGGCGGCGAGCGGCGTATCGGCGGCCCATGCTGCTGTGCAAGACAAAGCAAACAGCGAGCATAGCGCGAGGGTGGCAGCTTTCTTCATGGAAGGGCTCCGAAGTGGATTGGCTGGATTATTCCGGCTTGCGCACCGCGCGCAATATCGGGATGCGACGGTTTTGTACATGACCTTGCCCCTGTAATCCGTATTCCCTAGCTGCACTTATGAACCGGCTTGCCTTGGTTGATTGGCAAGCCAGAGCTGCTCGAACTGCATCGGACTGACGTAGGCCAGCGTCGAGTGCAGTGCATCGATCACCAACTCTCGCGTCATGTTATCTCGCAGCGACCAGCCCACCACCTGGCGGCTGAAGAGATCGATCACCACTGCGAGGAACAGCCAGCCCTCATCCGTGGCGATGTAGGTGATGTCGCCCACCCAAACCTTATCCGGCTGCGTGACGGTAAATTCGCGGTTTAGCAGATTGGGCGAGATCGGCAGGTCGTGGCGGCTGTCGGTGGTGAGTTTGAAGCGCCGCTTGCCCCGGGCGCGGATGCCGTGGCGTTGCATGAGTTTTTGAACCCGCTGCTTGCCCACGCGGATACCGCGTGCCAGCAGTTCCTTCCAGATGCGGGGCCAGCCGTAGACTCCACGTGTCTGGGCATGGATGGCCTTGATGTGTACCAGTAGTGCATCGTCGCTCAGGTGACGGCGCTGCGTGCCGATGGCTTTGCGCACGAAATGCTCGTGATAGCCCGCTATGCTGATTCGCAGCACCCGGCATTGCACCGAGATCGGCCACACCCGTCGGTGGCGTTGAACAAAGGCGTACTTCACCGCAGTGCTTTGGCAAAATACGCCGTCGCTTTTTCCAGGATGTCGCGCTCCATTTTCACGCGCGCCAGCTCGGCACACAGCCGGCTGATCTCCATCTGCTCGGCGCTCACCGCCTTGCTATCAGCGCCGCTGAGCTTGCCTTGGCGCTGCGCCTTGACTCAGTTGAACAAGGTCTGATCGACTATCCCCAATGCACGCGCTGCTACCGCAATGCTCTGACCGCCTTCGACTAATCGCACCGCTTCCTGTTTGAACTCGAGCGTGTAGCGCGCTCTGGCTGTCTTCGTCATGTCCCTTCTCCTTGCTCGTATTAAAACACTCAGCAAGGGATACGGTTTTTGAGGGCAAGGTCATCTTCGCTCCTTGAAAAACAGACACCTCGCCCCTATTATTAGCACTCGTCAGGGTTGAGTGCTAACAAGACGGCTTTTACACCGTTATCGCCCTGAAACGCTTTCTTCAGGCTTGCTTTGCTAGCCTGGTCAATCGGAAACAAGTACTACATACGAGGAGTAGCCTGTATGAGCAAGATCCGTCCCTTGCACGACCGCGTGATTGTCAAGCGCATTGAAGCCGAACGCACGACCGCATCTGGCATCGTGATCCCCGATTCCGCCGGCGAGAAGCCCGATCAGGGCGAAGTGCTGTCCGTGGGCAACGGCAAGTTGCTCGACAATGGTGAAGTGCGCAAGCTGGACGTGAAGGTCGGCGACCGCGTGCTGTTCGGCAAGTATGCCGGCCAGACGGTCAAGGTCGACGGGCAGGAAGTCATGGTCCTGCGCGAAGAGGACATCCTGGGCGTTATCGAAGCCTGAAGTTCCGTCCCTGTAGATTTCCCAACGAATTCATTGAGGTAGAAGATGGCTGCTAAGCAAGTTTTGTTTGGTGACGACGCGCGTGTCAAGATTGTCAATGGTGTGAACATTCTGGCCAATGCGGTCAAGGTGACCCTGGGCCCGAAGGGCCGTAACGTGGTGCTCGAGCGTTCGTTCGGCGCCCCGACCGTGACCAAGGATGGTGTTTCGGTCGCCAAGGAAATCGAACTGAAGGACAAGTTCGAAAACATGGGCGCCCAGATGGTCAAGGAAGTCGCTTCCAAGACCTCCGACAACGCCGGCGATGGCACCACCACCGCGACCGTACTGGCTCAGGCCATCGTGCGCGAAGGCATGAAGCTGGTCGTTTCGGGCCATAACCCGATGGATCTGAAGCGCGGCATCGACAAGGCCGTCACCGCCCTGGTCGCCGAAATCAAGAAGGCCGCCAAGCCGACGACGACCTCGAAGGAAATCGCCCAGGTCGGTTCGATCTCGGCGAACTCCGACGAAGCTATCGGCAAAATCATCGCCGACGCGATGGACAAGGTCGGCAAGGCTGGCGTCATCACCGTCGAAGACGGCAAGTCGCTCGACAACGAACTCGATGTCGTCGAAGGCATGCAGTTCGACCGTGGCTACCTGTCGCCGTACTTCATCAACAATGCCGACAAGCAGGTTGCTGTGCTCGAGAACCCCTTCGTTCTGCTGCACGACAAGAAGGTCTCGAACATCCGCGACCTGCTGCCGGTGCTCGAACAAGTTGCGAAGGCCGGCCGTCCGCTGCTGATCATTGCCGAGGACATCGAAGGCGAAGCCCTGGCGACGCTCGTGGTCAATAATATCCGTGGCATCCTGAAGACCGTTGCCGTCAAGGCGCCGGGCTTCGGCGACCGTCGCAAGGCCATGCTGGAAGACATCGCGATCCTGACCGGCGGCACCGTGATCGCCGAAGAAGTCGGCCTCTCGCTCGAAAAGGCCACGCTGAAGGATCTGGGTCAGGCCAAGCGCATCGAAGTCGAGAAGGAAAACACCACGATCATCGACGGCGCCGGTGTTGCCGATACGATCCAGGCGCGCGTGGGCCAGATCGATGCCCTGATCGACTCGGCCACCTCCGACTACGACAAGGAAAAGCTGCAGGAACGCAAGGCCAAGCTGGCCGGCGGTGTTGCAGTGATCAAGGTCGGCGCTGCGACCGAAGTCGAAATGAAGGAAAAGAAGGCCCGCGTCGAAGATGCGCTGCACGCTACGCGCGCTGCCGTTGAAGAAGGCGTGGTTGCCGGTGGCGGCGTCGCCCTGCTGCGCGCGCGCTCCGTGATCAAGGATCTGAAGGGCGACAACGAAGAGCAAAACGCGGGCATCCGCATCGTGATGCGCGCGGTCGAAGAGCCGCTGCGTCAGATCGTCGCCAATGCCGGCGACGAGCCTTCCGTCGTCATCAACGCCGTGCTCAGCGGTAAGGGCAACTACGGCTACAACGCCGCCAACGGCACTTACGGCGACCTCGTGGAACTCGGCGTGCTGGATCCGGCCAAGGTCACGCGCACCGCGTTGCAGAACGCAGCGTCGGTTGCCGGCCTGATCCTGACGACCGACGCCCTTGTGGCAGAGCTGGTGGAAGATAAGCCGGCCATGGGCATGGGCGGTGGCGGCATGGGGGGTATGGGCGGCATGGGCGGTATGGACATGGGCATGTAATTGCCCAAGCTTCCCGCTTGATGCAGCAAAGAAAACCCCGCTTCGGCGGGGTTTTCTCTTTTCAGCTTTACCGTCTGCGTTACTTCCTCGAATAAATCTGATCGAACTCGCCACCATCGGCGAAATGCGTCGCCTGAGCCTTGGCCCAGCCACCGAATACGTCCTGGACATTGAATAGCTTGACCGCGCCGAACTGCTTTGCGTATTTGGCCGCGATCCCCGCATCGATCGGGCGGTAGTAATTCTTTGCCGCGATTTCCTGGCCCTCGGGCGAATACAGATATTGCAAATACGCTTCGGCAAGCTTGCGCGTGCCGTGCTTGTCCGCCACCTTGTCGACGACCGCAACCGGCGGCTCGGCAAGGATGGACAGCGACGGCGTGACGATGTCGAATTTGTCGGGGCCGAGTTCCTTTACGGCCAGCAGCGCCTCGTTCTCCCAGGCGATCAGCACATCGCCCTGGCTGCGTTCGACGAAACTTGTCGTCGCGCCACGGGCGCCCGAATCGAGCACCAGCACGTTCTTGTAGAGCTTGCCGACGAAATCGCGCGCACTCGCTTCATTGCCGCCTGGCTGTTTGAGCGCGTAGCCCCAGGCGGCCAGATAGTTCCAACGCGCGCCGCCGGAGGTCTTCGGGTTCGGTGTGATGACGCCGATGCCGGGCTTCACGATGTCGTTCCAGTCGTGGATTTTCTTCGGATTGCCCCGGCGCACGAGAAAGACGATTGTCGAGGTATAGGGCGAGGCATTGTGCGGCAGGCGCGTTTGCCAGTTCGCCGCCAAGAAACCCTTCGCGGCGATTGCGTCGATGTCGTAGGCGAGCGCCAGCGTCACGACATCGGCCTCCAGTCCATCGATCACCGTACGCGCCTGTTTGCCAGAACCCCCGTGCGAGGCGCGTATCGCGACATCCTCGCCGTGCTGACGCTTCCAATATTTGGCGAAGGCGCCGTTGAAGTCCTGGTATAGCTCGCGCGTTGGATCGTATGACACGTTGAGCAGCGTCGCCTCAGCGCGGGCTGGCGCGGCGGAAAGTTGCAGTGCGACGGCGATCAGCAATGGGGTCAGGCGTGTTGCGAAGGGCATTGTTCTCTCCGATAGCTATATGGGGGCGCATCGGAGTGTAGAGTTTGTTATAAAGAATCGAAACGAAGTATTTTTCAGTTCTATATAACCAACGTCGACATCATGCAAAGAGCGCTGCGCAATTCGGCTTGACTCAGAGTGGAGATCGGAAACGCGGGTTACGTGGTGGGTCGGGCAACGAAAAAAGGCCCGTGGATTGCGCCACGGGCCTTTGAAGCAAAAGCGAGCCGCTATTTAGAAGCGGTAGTTGATCTGCGCACCGAAGATGTTGGCAAAGCTCTGGAAGTCTGCCTTCGTCGTTGTGCCGCTGCCGGTGCAGGCTGGCAGCACGCACTCGGTGTTGTTCATGCTGCTGTCCTTGATCTGCACATAGGTATAGGCCAGATCGAGCGACAGGCTCTGGCTGAACATATAGTTGGCGCCGAACGAATACCAGATGCGGTTGCTGTCGGGCAGATTCGCGATGCGTTCCTGCTCGCTCGGTACCGGCGATTTGTCGAAGGCCAAACCGGCGCGCAGCTTGAGCGGGCCGTTGAACTGATAGCTTGCGCCGACCGCATAGCGGTTCGTGCTCTTCCAGCTTTGCGTGATCACGGCGTCGGGCAAGGGGGTATCGAAGTTCAGTCGCAATTCCTGGAACTTGTTATGCCAGGTATGCGTCCAGTCGCCCATGACCGCCCAGCGGTTGTCTATCTGCTTGAAGAAGTTCAACGAGAACGAATCCGGCGTATCGACGTCGACTTCGCCATTGCCGCTGGCGAAACCCTGGGCATTCAGACCGCTCTGCACTGCGTTATTCCAGGCGGCGTTAATGGTCGGGCCGGCCATCGGCAAGGCGCCGAAAACCGAATTACTGAAGCTTGCCGGACGCGACCATTCGGCCTCGCCGGAAAGCTTGTGGCGGATGCTCGAACGGTAGGCCGCGCCGAAGCGCAGCGTCTCGTCGACTTCCCATAGCGCGCCGATGTTGAAGCCGAATGCCCAGTTATCGCCCTCGTACGAAAGCTCGCCGTCGTAATTCGGGTTGCTCATCATCGCTGCTGCGGCCTGGTGCAACTGCGTCGGCGTGAGCACGATGCCCTGGGCGGCAAGCGCCTGCGCGAAGGCCGGCAGGCTCTCCGAGGCCAGGGTGCCGAAATCCGCCTGCTTTTTGAACTTTGCCTTCATGTACTGCGCCGTGACGCCGACGCCGAGCGAGAAATGCTCATTGAATTTGTAGGCGAACTGCGGATTGAGCGCCACCGTCATCATGTCGAGGTCGACGCCGTTGTAGCGGCCTGCCCAGTCGTCTTCGTATTTGGTTTTGTCGCCAAAAGGAACGAAGATCCCCAGGCCGCCGTACATCTGATCATTGAACTGATGCGCCCAATAGATTTGCGGCACGAATACCGGTTTGGTCGGTGCGTCGCCGCCGGGACCGTAGATCGTCTGACCGGTGGCGTTCGTGGCGGAGAGATTCGATACGCTGATATGCGGATCGACGACGATTCCCGCACCGGACAGGTTGTCGCCCTTCAACCGCGTAAGACCCGCCGGGTTGTAGAAGATTACCGAGGCGTCGGCGGCTTCGGCGCCGTTGGCGTTAGCCAAGCCCTGAGCACTGACGCTCTGTGCGCCAAAGTGATAACCGGATGCCATGGATTGGCCGGCGAGTAGTGCCAGGCTGCCTGCCCCCAGAAGTCGCAGGGCGAACGCAATTTTCGTCATCGAAGTCTCTCCTCCTTGGTTTTTATGGGTCTGCAATGCGAAGACCCTCTCCAGAAATGTCGGGGCTTGCCACGCTTTGAGGGCGAACGTCCGTTGGACATCCCGGTCCTGTCTTGTTGCCGCTAACGCCCATGAATGACGGATAAGCTGCAACGCGTGGTCATACGCCACCGTATGTTTTTTTGCGCAGACCGAACCCTAAACGAACTGAGGAAAGCTTGCACCTCCCGCTGTCTCCAATAGCCAAATAACAGCCTGGACAGTGTTATATCGGGAATGTCTTTATGCCGTTGCGTTGAACGCTTCAGTGCAGTTTGTCGACCCGCGCAAGCTCCGGAAAACCGCGCATCCAGATCGCGACGACGAGCAGCGTGCCGAGCCCGCCGATGATGACCGAGGGCGCTGCGCCAAATAGCGCGGCCGTGGCGCCGGACTCGAACTCGCCGAGCTGGTTCGAGGCGCCGATGAATACCGAATTGACCGCGCCGACCCGGCCGCGCATCGCGTCGGGCGTTTGTAGCTGGACGAATGCCTGACGGATCACGACGCTGATCATGTCGCAGGCGCCGAGCACGACAAGCGCGGGCACCGAGAGCGCGATCCGATGCGAGAGTCCGAACACGATCGTCGCCACGCCGAACAGCGCGACTGCGCCGAACATGACATGGCCGACGTTGCGTTGCAGTGGGCGATGCGCAAGCCAGATCGACATCGATAGTGCGCCCACGGCTGGCGCTGCGCGTAGCAGCCCGAGGCCCCACGGACCGGTGTGCAGGATGTCGCGGGCGATCACTGGCAACAGGGCCGTCGCGCCGCCGAGCAATACCGCGAACAAATCGAGCGAAATCGCGCCGAGAACTGCGCGCTGAGCGCGGATGAAGCGCAGTCCTTCGAGAAAGGACGCGAAGCCCGAACCGACGAGCGCCTGCCGTGGCGCGGGCGTTGCGTGGATCTTGAAAGTCAGCAACGCAGCGGTAGCGTAGAGCGCGGCAGTCAGCCCGTAGACGGTCGTCGCACCAAGCGCATAGAGCACGCCGCCCAGGGCGGGCGCGAGGATGGTCGCCGCCTGCATCGCCGAGGCGGCGGTGGCGACCGCACGGGGCAACTGGCTTGCGCAAACCAGGCCCGGCAGCAGGGCCTGTGTGGCGGGCGCCTCGAAGGATCGCGCCGCGCCGATAACCAGCATCAGCGCAAAGATCAAGCCATGATTTGCAAAGTGCAGTTCGCTCGCGAGCGCAAGCACCAGCAGCCCGAGCGCCTGTACCGCCTGCGCTACGAGCACCACGCGGCGGCGATCGTAGCGGTCGGCGACATTGCCGGAAATCGAAATCAGCGCAATCCGTGGAATAAATTGAATGAGCCCGACAAGGCCGAGATCGAAAGCGCTATGCGTGAGTTCGTAGACCTGCCAGGCGACCGCGACGCTCTGCATTTGGTAGCCGCTGGCGGTAAAGACCCGCGCGAGCCAGAAGAAAAGAAATGGGCGATGGCGGAACAGCGAACGGGTTTCGGTGGCGGGCATGCGGCGAAGTTATTTTGCAGCGGACTAGGGGCAGCGCATCGTAGAAAAAATTGATTGCTGCAGCATGGAGTATCGCCGATTCCTTCCCGAATTTTTCCGGCGCCTGTGCGGCAGGCGCTTCGCGATGAGGCTTGCGACCACTAGAATTCATACACCCGCCGGCTTCCGACCCGGCTCCGAGGAGATCTCAGCATGCGCATCGCCAAGGACATCACCGAACTGATCGGCAATACGCCGCTCGTGAAACTCAATCGCCTGACTGCCGGGGTGAAAGCCACGGTAGTCGCGAAACTGGAATTCTTTAACCCGGCTCATAGCGTGAAGGACCGGATCGGCGTTTCGATGATCGATGCCGCCGAGCGCGAGGGAAAGATCAAGCCCGACACGATCATTCTCGAACCGACCTCGGGCAATACCGGCATCGCGTTAGCCATGGTGTGCGCCGCGCGCGGCTACAAGCTTGCGATCGTCATGCCGGAAACCATGAGCCGCGAGCGCCGTCTGCTGCTCAAGGCCTACGGCGCTGAGTTGATTTTGACGCCAGGGCCGGAAGGCATGCCCGGCGCGATCAAGCGTGCCGAGGACATGGCCGCCGCCGATCCGCGCTACTTCATTCCGCAGCAGTTCCAAAACCCGGCAAATCCCGAAATCCATCGCAAGACGACGGCCGAGGAAATCTGGGACGACACCGATGGCAAGGTCGACATCTTTATTTCCGGCATCGGCACCGGCGGCACGATTACCGGCGTCGGCGAGGTGCTGCGAGCGCGCAAGCCGGGCGTGAAAATCGTTGCAGTCGAACCGGATGCAAGCCCGGTGCTCTCAGGCGGCGCACGCGGTCCGCATCCTATCCAGGGCATAGGCGCCGGCTTCGTGCCCGAAATCCTCAACACCAAAGTTTATGACGAAGTCGTGCGCGTGAAAAACGCCGATGCTTTCGATCTTGCGCGCCGCGCGGCGACCGAAGAGGGGCTGCTCGTCGGCATATCCTCGGGTGCGGCGATCTGGGCTGCGCTCGAAATCGCACGGCGGCCTGAGAGCGCCGGCAAGCTCATCGTCGTGGTGATCCCGTCCTTCGGCGAGCGCTATCTTTCGACCGCGCTATACGAGCATTTGCAGGTGTAATCCGTTTCTAAATCAATCAGGTCACGAAAACGAGCCGCAGACAGCCCCCTGGAACGGCAAGGTGAAGTCGACAAAGACAGGGTTGGTTTAGAAATGGAATAAGGCGGGATCGTGGACGCGGCGCTAGCATATGGGCTCCGCGTCTCGTTCCAAGGCCCCGTATGTTCGATTTCGACACTCCACTGCCGCTCGCCGACAATCCGCGTTCCTTCAAATGGAGCCGCTACGCCGGCCGCGACGTGATCCCGATGTGGGTCGCCGATATGGATTTCGCCGCGCCGCCCGCCGTCGTCGCGGCGCTGCAACAAGTCGTCGCCGAAGGACATTTCGGCTACAGCGCGACGAGCGCCACGCAATACGAAGCCGTTTGCGAACACCTGCGCCGTCATTACGACTGGAAGATCGAGGCGGACTGGATTGTCTGGCTGCCCGGCCTCGTCTCGGCGCTCAATGTTGCGGTGCGCGCGTGCACCACGGCGCAAGAAGGCGTCTTCACCGCTACGCCGATCTACCCGCCCTTCCTCACCGCGCCCAAGCTCGCCCAGCGCCGGCTCACCACCTTGGCATTCGAAAAAAGTGCGCACGGATGGGTTTGGGATTTCGATGCGCTCGCACGTGTGCTACCGGGGCACAAACTCTGGCTGCTCTGCCATCCGCACAACCCGGTCGGGCGCGCCTGGCGCGAAGACGAACTCACACGCATCGCCGCGCTCGTCGAACAGCACGATCTTGTTCTGTGCTCCGACGAAATCCACTGCGATCTCGTGCTCGCCCCCGGTCGCCGCCACCTGCCGATAGCAGCGTTGGCGCCCGAGATCGCGCGCCGCAGCATCACACTGATGGCGCCGTCCAAGACCTTCAACATACCGGGTCTTGCCTCGGCCTTCGCTGTAATCCCGGACGCCAGCCTGCGCCATCGCTTCAACGCAACGCTGGCCGGCATCGTGCCGCACATCAATATGCTCGGCCTCGTCGCACTCGAAGCCGCGCTGCGCCACGGTGAACCCTGGCGGCTGGCGCTGCTCGACGTTTTGCGGCGTAACGCCAAACAAGTCGAAGCGGCTGTCGCGGAACTGCCGGGACTGGCCATGACGCCAGTCGAGGCCACTTATCTAGCCTGGATAGACTGCCGAGAATGGATACACCAACACGCCATCGAGGACGCCTGTGCGCATTTCGAACGGGCCGGGCTGGCGCTTTCCGACGGCAAGGATTTTGGTGCACCGGGCTTCGTGCGCCTGAACTTCGGCTGCCCGGCTGTGACGCTGGAAACCGGGCTCGCACGACTGGCCGAGGCCGTACGTAAGGCTTGAGCACGCGGTTATGGCGATTTATGTAGGATTTTCACGATGAAAAATAGTTTGCAGGCGGGAAATTTAAAACCGCTTATTGATCAAACAAGGGGGATTTCATGGCTGGAATGACGGAGGAGATGCAGGAATATCTATCTGCCGAAGAACAGAAGGATTTTTGCGAAAATATTTCAAGAATCATCAGACTCGCATACATGCACGTATCGATACGTCACGCAGGCATAAATATATGGGATAGGGCGGAAAAGGAAAGATTCAAGAAATGGTTCGGAGTTGATGACGGTATCGGTGTCGCCAGAATAAAACTGGGGCTTTGGAGTATGAAAAATGTGCTGGAAAAATTAAGTTGCAGCGATTTTTTGCCATGGACTACCGAAATTGGAAAAGCCCTCGGTTGCCCGGTGAACGAGAATAAACCGTATGTAGTAGCTGCCGTGTGTCCAGAACCTGGTCAACATAAAATTATGTTATCGCACGGTTTTTTAAAATTGCAACAGACCGGTTGGAACTCCAGCACCCAGGTTGCGGTTTTGATACACGAGCTCGCGCACATGCCTGATGTCCTTGGTACTCGGGGGGAGGGAGAGCGCTATGGTTTTTTTGGCGCTCAAAGCTTGGCAAGAGATACACCGGCCGATGCGCTCAGAAACAGCGATAACGTGGCGGGCTACGTATTGTTGGAAAAATAATGAAAAAAAAATTTCTTTTCTTAATATTTTTACTTTGGGATCAATTATCTTCGGCCGCTGAACCCTGCCAAAATCCACCGGATGTTGAAACCGCCATAATCGGTGCGGCTTTGGGGTGTGGTGGCCCCGGCCCAAGCCTAGTCGTCCATTTCGATCACAACTCGGCTGATCTGAAATCTTCCGAAATACGTCGCCTCGCGAACTGGGATATTGAAAGCAGATTGAATATACCGTATCACAGTTTCCTGGCGATTTCCGGCGCCGCAGAAGGCGGAGAAGAAAATGCACAGGCGCTTGCAATGAAACGCGCGCTCGTTGTGAAAGATTTTTTTTGGCGAACCGACTACAAAAGAGCGTCGATCATCGTCGATTACAATTTTGGCGATCTGCCACACTTTAATGACGAGAGCCACGCTATCGCAGAACTCCAGATAATACCTGGATGCGATGTGTCATCGCTGCCTCATGCGCCCTGCCAGAACCTGCCGGATACCGACTTTGCATCAATAGTCACATGGGGCGAGCGTAATGGACGCAAAAAAAAAATCAACATCCTTTTTGATTACAACTCTTCTGAATTGAAATCTCCCGAAATCCACCGTCTCGCAAATTGGAGCATCGAAAACAGATTGAATTGTTCGCATAGCGCTTCCATAGTTGTTTCCAGCGTTGCCGACGTGGGAGAAAGAAATGCGCAAGAGCTAGCGAAGAGCCGCGCGCAAATGGTGATAGATTTTATTTGGCGAACCGAA
>JAVBKC010000094.1:0-42978 GCA_031554255.1 Niveibacterium sp. | reverse complement strand
GCCATCGGGCTCGCATGTCACGGTGCGCAGTCCATGCATTTGGCTATCCCGGTCGATCCGGCCTCTTATTTCGATTCTGCCCATTTGGGTCTCCCTTGTTGCGTTTTGTTGATTGCGCTACTGATACAGGGTTTCTACCAGGGTGTGGAAAAGCATAATTTTTCAGCCAACACTTTGTTTTCCCGACGATTTCTTGATGAAGACTCCGGTATGAGTACCGGGGCTTCCCACGAGTTAGAGCGAACGCCCGCTAGGCGCTCTGGGTTCCGTCTTGTTGCAGCGTAAGCCTCACCATTCATGGCGGGGCTTGCGCCGCAACGCGTGGTCAATCAGCGTATTTGAGCCGCTTTCCATTCTTTCAAACTTGCTGTGCGAGCCCGGCCGGCGCTGGCGCCACTGCAAGCACGAAGCGCGGGTATAGGGATTGGAGTTGCCGCAGAATCTCCTCGCGCCCTTCGACTTCGCCCGTTTCTAGCGCATCGCGGATCGCGGCAGGTTCAAGTTCGCGCAGGGCCGCCACGGAAACCGGCGCGTAACTCAGATGCCACGGCTCGGGCTGGGCGCCGCCCCGGTCGCTATCGTAGGGCCGGAAAAAACCGAAATCGCCGGCATGCGCGGCCAGCCAGGCGTCGAGCGGAGCCAATACGCCACCCGCCGCGTATTCATCGGGCATCAAGCGCAAGCGGTAGTCCGGCGGCAGCGCCGCCCGGTCGATCACGTCGAATTCGCTGCCCCAATGGTGGCGGCTCGCGCCGGGCAGCGCGGACCACAGCAAAATCGTTTCGACGCGCAGGGCCGGCTCGATCTGGGCCGCGACGAGCGTATTGCCGGCGCGGTCGTAGAGCGGACGTTCGCCGCGCCACTTTGCATTCCATATTGCGCATTGTCCGGCGAAGCTGCGATGCGCGCTGACGGGCGCGAGAATCAGACCCGCGTCTGCCGCCGCTGCGCACATTTTCAGGAAGGCCGCGCCAGCAGCCGGATGTGCGACGAAGCGCTCGCCCTGCGGCGTTGCAAACTCGCCGACATGGCTGATTGCACGGCCGGTCAGCTCAAGCGGTGTCACGGCCAGCGAAGTCGCGCGCGAACTGCCAGGCTACGCGCCCATTGCGCGAACCGCGCATCAGCGCCCATTGCAGCGCATCGAGCCGGGTTTCCTCGGCGCCGATCCTGACGCCGGGAACCCCATATTCGGCGAGCCAGTGATGCACGACGCGCAGATATTCTTCCTGGCTGAACGGATAGAACGAGATCCAGAGGCCGAAGCGTTCCGACAGCGAAACCTTTTCCTCGACCGCCTCGCCAGGGTGGATTTCATCGCCGATCTTCTGCGTCTGCAGGTTTTCGGCATGATATTCGGGCAGTAGATGGCGGCGATTGCTCGTGGCGTAGATCAGCAGATTGTCGGGCGCAGCGGAAAGGCTGCCGTCGAGTACGCTCTTGAGCGCCTTGTAGCCGGGCTCGCTATCCTCGAACGAGAGATCGTCGCAGAACACGATGAAGCGCTCGGGCCGGCCGCTGATCAGGTCGAGAATTTCGGGCAGATGCAAAAGATCCGCCTTGTCGACCTCGATTACGCGTAAGCCCGCGTCGGCATACTCGGTCAGCATCGCCTTGACGAGCGAACTCTTGCCGGTGCCGCGCGCGCCGGTCAGCAATGCGTTGTTTGCACGGCCGCCGTGCAAAAACTGGCGTGTATTCGCATCGCAACGCTTTTTCTGGTCGTCGATGTCCTGAAGGTCGGACAGACGAATCCGGTGCGGCGCATGAATCGCCTCCAACCAGGCGCGTCCCTGGCGCGTGCGCAAACGATAGGCAGGGGCCGACCAATCGGGCGGCGGCGGCGCGGGCGGCAGGGTAGCTTCGAGGCGTGCCAGCACGATTTCCGCGCGGGCGACCAGATTTTCAATTATCGCTGGATTCATCGTCGGTTCTGCGCGCGAGATCTTTCTTCGGCCAGGTCGCCCAAACGATACCGAGCAGCAGCGCTAGGGCAAGGCCGGCCTCGAGAAAGATAATCCACATGGGAGGGGTTCCAGATGCGGCGCCAGCTATACTTCTCGGCGCCAAAACCCTTGCAGTGTAGCCGATCGATGACAAGCGTCCGTTCCGTTTTACCCCGTTTTTCCGTGCTCGCGTTCCTGCTGCTCGCAGGCTGCGTATCGACACCGCTACCGTCGGGCGATCAGCCACGCGCAGCAAGTGCGGATTGTCCGGTCTGTCCTGGGCAGCCCGAACCCAGCAAGCCCAAGGTCGAACCGCTTCAGATGGCCGCCTGGAGCGAACTCACGGGCTGGGGCGAGGACGCGCTGGGCGAGGCATGGGGCGCGTTTTCTACCTCCTGCCGCGTCATGAAAAGCGCCGAGTGGAAGCCGGTTTGCGAAGCGGCGCGCGCACTCGGCGCCAAGCCCGACGATGCGAGCATTCGCGGTTTTTTCGAGGCGCGGACCCAGGTCTGGCGCGTGACTAATCCGGATGGCGGCAACGAGGGCCTGATCACCGGCTACTACGAACCCTTGATCAAGGGTAGCCGCAGCCACGGCAAGCAGTACGCGACGCCGGTCTACGCGGTGCCCGACGATCTGCTCGTGATCGATCTGGGCGATCAGTACCCCGAACTCAAGAATATGCGGCTGCGCGGCCGCGTCGAAGGGCGCAAGGTCCTGCCCTACTATTCGCGCGCCCAGCTCGAAGCGCGCGCCGACAAGCTCGCCGACAAGGTATTGCTGTGGGCGGCCGATCCTATCGATTTCTTCTTCCTGCAAATCCAGGGCTCGGGTCAGGTGCAACTGGCCGACGGCAGCCGGGTCCGCATCGCCTACGCCGACCAGAACGGTCATCCGTACAAGGCCATCGGCCGCTGGCTGATCGATAACGGCGAACTCAAGCCCGAGCAGGCCGGTATGGAAGGCATCAAGGCATGGGCCAAGACGCATCCGCAGCGGCTCGATGAAATGCTGGCGACGAACCCGAGTTATGTCTTCTTCAAGGAACAGGCGGCCACGGCGGACGGCCCCAATGGCGCGCAAGGCGTGCCGCTCGCGGCAGGCCGCTCGATTGCGATAGACCCGCGCAATCTGCCACTGGGCGCACCGATCTTCCTTGCCACGACTTGGCCTAATTCCGACAAACCGCTGAACCGGCTCGTCGTGGGGCAGGACACGGGCGGCGCGATCCGGGGCGCGGTCCGCGCAGACTTCTATTGGGGCTTTGGGCCTGAAGCGGGTTCGCGCGCCGGCAGCATGCGCCAGCGTGGCCGCATGTGGCTGCTTTGGCCGCGCGGCGCCACGCCGCCGGGCGCAAAGGCTCCCGGCTAGAACTGGTTCTTACGCCGTGCCGGGCGGCGCGTCGGGGCCCGGCGGATTCAGCTCGGGATCGCCCTCGAACCAGTCCTCGCCGAAAAGTTCGGCCGGGTGCTGCGTCCGCTCCGACCCGTTGCCGCACATCATGGCATCGACGGCGCAATAGCGATCGCAACCCCAGCAGATGCGCTCGGGATGCTTGGGGTTAAGCGGAAATCGCTTTGCCATTTAGATCGCGACCGGCGCCTTGTCGGCGAGCAGATATTCGACGAGTTCGCGCACCGAGCGGCACTCGGTGCCAAACGGCAGCTTGCCGCGGCCACGGAAGAACAGGCCCTTGTTGACGTCGCCCTTGAGCGCGTAGGCGAGCTGGTTATCGATGCAGAACTGGCCAAACTTCGAGATTTTGTCGCGCAGGCCGCACTGGACCAGGCAGTCCCAGTTCAGCGTGCAGCGGCGGCAGCCGCCTTCGCGTTCGGCGGCGGCCTGGAGTTTGTCCTCGCGCTTGAGGTAGTTCACCAGCCAGGGCGTGCGTACCGCGCGCGCCGGCAAGCCAGCCACACTCGTGAATTCCGCGATGTCGTTCTCGCCGGCTTCCATCAGCACGCGCTTGAATTCGGGCGCGGCATCCCCCTCTTGCGTAACGGCGAACGGCGTGCCGACCTGGACGGCCGAAGCACCCATGTCGATAACCTCGCGCACCTTGGCGTGGCTGTTGATGCCGCCAGCGGGGATCAGCGGGATTTTTTCGCGCTCGATACCGAGAAGTTTGAGCACCTCAAGACATTCAGGAATGACCTTGCGGAAATCAAACTTTGCGTTCGAGGTATCCCCCACATTGGCCGCGCCGAGGTGGCCGCCGGCCCAGCCCGGATGTTCGAGCACGATTGCATCCGGCAGGCGCTGCTTTTTCATCCAGCGGCGTAGCACGACCGAAACGCCGCGCGCATCCGACAAGATGGGGATCAGCGCGACATTCGGGTGCTCGGCCGTCAGATCCGGCAGATCGAGCGGCAGCCCCGCACCCATTACGATTGCCTCGGCACCGCTGCGGCAAGCTTGTTTTACGTAGTCGGCGTACTGAGTGACGGCGCGCATCACGTTGACCGCAATGACGCCAACGCCTTTCGCAAGTTCGCGCGCAGCCGCGATTTCCCGGTCGAGCGCAATCAGGTTCGCGTGCTCGATCTCGGCGCGGTCGCGGCTTTTCACCGTCGGCGCTTCGAGGTCGGGATGCAGCCGCCGCAAATCGACGCTGGCGATCGTTCCGATGCCGCCGAGCGCGGCGACAGCGCCGGCGAGCCGGTGCGCCGAGACGCCGACGCCCATGCCGCCCTGGACAATGGGTAGGAGCTCCTTGCCGCGCAGACGCAGCGGAGAAAACGGATGCTTGATCATGAACTCTCTCGGGGATTCGATCGGCGACGCTGCCGAGGCAAAACTTGCCTCGGAAACACCGTAGAACGTGTTTTTTTGTTAAGGCGCGCAATATCGCATCGCAGCATGATACGGGCCTTGATCCTCCGCAAACAGTCAAAACTGCCTAAGCAATCAAGGCCTTATATCGTTGCCGCACAAACACCGCGCAAGCGCCCGAGGACAGCCACAACAAGGCTCGGAACGCGCATTCTGCCTGAAGGACGCAGCAACGACGCTCGCTGGCGATTCGCCGCACCCGCACGCCGTGCCACGACAGGCGGGCCGGGCGATCTGGTATTCTGCGCGCGCGGCCTTTTCGGCTGGCGGATCGCGCCACCCCTTGCGAGCCCGCGCCGCAAGGCCGTTCGCGAAGCGCATCGCCCGTCCCGGCTCGACCCCTGCCGGGTTCCCGCATGCCGCCGCCATATCCCGGCTCCTTTCGCGGCAACGGTGGCAAGAGCCGCCACACCCAAGGCTCCCTTGAGTTTATAAATATACGAGACGACCCGAATGGTCCCCAACGCCAATATTGCCGACGTGCAGCGCCCCTTGATGGCGAGCGACTACAAAACCCTTTCGCTCGCAGCGCTCGGCGGAGCGCTCGAATTTTATGATTTCATAATTTTTGTTTTCTTCGCCGCGACGATAGGGCAGCTATTTTTTCCGCCCGAGATTCCCGACTGGCTGCGCCAATTGCAGACCTTCGGCATCTTCGCTGCGGGTTATCTCGCGCGTCCGCTAGGCGGCATCGTGATGGCGCACTTCGGCGATCTCTTCGGGCGCAAGCGGATGTTCACGCTGTCTATCCTGATGATGGCGCTGCCGACGCTGGCGATGGGCCTCTTGCCGACTTATGCCTGGCTTGTCCAGCTCGCACCGAACCATCCTTCGATCGGTCTGCTCGCGCCTATCGCCTTACTTGTGCTGCGCGTATTGCAAGGCGCGGCGGTCGGCGGCGAAGTGCCGGGCGCCTGGGTCTTCGTATCGGAGCACGTCCCGCGACGCCGCATCGGGTATGCCTGCGGCACGCTGACGGCCGGCCTCACCGCAGGCATTCTGCTCGGCTCCTTGATCGCAACCGCGATCAACACCTGGTACAAAGGCGACGAGCTACTCACCCTGGGCTGGCGAATTCCGTTCCTGCTCGGCGGCGTTTTCGGACTGTTCGCGATGTATCTGCGCCGCTGGCTGGAGGAAACGCCGGTCTTCGCCGAACTCCAGCAGCGCCGGGCGCTCGCCGAGGAAATGCCGCTCAAGACCGTCGTGCGCGAGCATCTCGGCGCGGTGGCCACCTCGATGCTGCTGACATGGATGCTGTCGGCCGGCATCGTTGTCGTGATTCTGATGACACCAACATTGCTGCAGAAGATCTACGGCTTTCCCGCCGCCACTGCGCTACGCGCGAACAGCGTCGCCACGGTGGCACTGACGATAGGCTGCATCGTCGCGGGCAGCATTGCCGACAAGGTCGGCGCGCGGCGCATCATGGGCGGCGGCAGCATCCTGCTCGCCGTATGCACCTGGATTTTCTACAGCGGCGTACGCGCCCAGCCCGACATGCTGGTGCCGCTCTATGCGCTGGTCGGCTTTTCGGTCGGCGTCGTCGGCGCGGTGCCTTATGTAATGGTCACTGCTTTCCCGGCAGCCGTGCGCTTCTCGGGCTTGTCGTTCTCGTACAACGTGGCCTATGCGATCTTCGGCGGTCTTACGCCGATCGTCGTGACGCTGATGCAAAAGAGCAATCCACTCGCGCCCGCGCATTATGTGATCGCGGTCGCTGCAATCGGCCTCGTGACTTCGTTCTTCCTGCCGCGCGAGCCCGTTCGATAACAGCGGTAGCCGTTATTACATCTGCTTGAACAAATGGCCGAAGCCACGGCTGACTTCGAGCTTCTCCGGACTACCGCGCAAGGCGACGAGCAAATGGCCGCGCTCGTCGCGCGTGACGCTCGCGACGGCATCGACGCGCACGAGCGTGCCGCGATGGATCTGCCAGAACTCGTCCGGATCGAGTTCTTCGACGAGTTCGCGAATCGGTTTGCGGATTAGCGCCTCGAATTCGGCAGTCTGGACGCGCGTGTATTTCTCGTCCGAGGTAAAGAATAAAATCTCGCGGCTGGCGATCATTCGCAGGGCGCTGCCGACACCAGCCTGAATCCATTTCAAATAATTCTTCTGAGCGCCGCCGATCTGGTGCGCGAGCTTGATCAGCATCTGGTTCAGATCCGGCGGCGTATCGGCCAGCCGTGTGCGCAGTCGCGCCACCGTCAGCCCGAGACGCTCGGCCTCGACGGGTTTCATCAGATAGTCGACGGCGCCGCGCTCGAAGGCTTCGACCGCATACTGATCGTAGGCGGTGACGAAGACGATATGCGACAGGGCGCAAATCTCGCGCGCGGCTTCCAGTCCGGTGCGACCCGGCATGCGGATGTCGAGAAAGGCGACGTCCGGTTTCAATGTCCCGGCGAATTCGGCAGCCTCGACGCCGTTCTTCGCCTCGGCGACGATTTCGAGTTCGGGCCAGGCAGTGGCGAGCGCGCTGCGCAGTTGGTCGCGCATCAGGCGTTCGTCATCGGCAATCAGTGCTGTGGGCATACGGATACCTGAAATGAAATAGTTCGCAGCGCAATCACGCGCTCCGCTCGGCCTCGTCTTTGTAGGGCACTTCGATGATTGCAAGCGTACCGCCGAGCGGGTTTGGCACGACCGAAAGCAGGGCTGCGTTGCCATAGAGCAAGGCCAGCCGTTCGCGAATATTCGCGAGCCCAACGCCGTCGCGCCGCGCTCCCGCAAGTCCCGCACCGGTATCGCTGACCTGCACGCGCAGCTTGCCGCGCGCAACTTCGGCCGTAAGATCGATGCGTCCGCCCTCGGGTTTGGGTTCGAGCCCGTGCTTGATGCAATTTTCGATCAGTGTCTGCAACATCATCGAGGGGAATTCGGCGCTCAGCAGACCATCGGGCGCCAGGATGGCGAAGGCAAGCCGCTCTTCCATACGCACCTGCATGATTTCCAGATACGCGCGCGACATGGCGACCTGACGACCTAGCGTGCTGCGCTGGGCGTCATCGCGGATCTGCGGGATCGCTGCGCGCAGATACTGGATCAGCGTCTTCTGAACCTGGGAGGCACGCGGCGGATCGGTCTGGATCAACTGGTCCACCGAGGCCAGGGTATTGAACAGGAAGTGCGGTTCGATCTGCGCCTGCATGGCGTGAAGTTTCGCGTCGGCAGCTTCGCGTTCGAGGCGCGCGATGTCGGCGGCGACGCGCGCCGAGTCGGCATCGAGTTCGGCGCGGCGCTTACCGCCTGCGAGCAGTTTCATGACGATCAGACTCACGATTGCGATGACGGCCAGCGAGGCAAAATTGAAGCCGCGTCCCGTATTTAGGGCAGTTGCGCTCACGCCGGCGATCATGGCGTGAATCTCGGCTTCGATCGCCCGCCTATCCTCGGGCGTCATACCCTCAATTACGGGCAAATGCACATCGGCGCCCTGGCCGTCGCTCACGCTAATGCCTTGCCGGCCGATCAGCACGAGCTTCTTGGTCTTCCCATTGGCGTCGACCTTGACGATCAGGATGCCATTCTTGCCAACACTGACGCTCGTTCCGCCCTGCCTGGCGTCGTTGCCCAACGTAATGGCTACACCCGAAGCGGATGTAGATGCGGATGCACCATCCATCTCGGCGTCCGGCGTTTCGGCGGGTTCGGACGCATTCGGCGAATCGATTTTCGCGCTTGCGTGCTCCGCCGCGAGACGCGCTTTCTCGGCCTCCTGCTTCGCTTTTTCGAGCGCAACGGGCGCCCCCTCGCCAATCGAAAGCAGCGAGGAATGCTCTTCGGATTCCAATAGATGATTCGCCACGCCTGCGGCGATGAGCAGCAGGCATCCGACGAGCAAAAGCCGCGTCCAGCTCAAGCGTTGTAACCAATTGCCGGCGCGCGGCGTAATGCCCGGCTTGGGTGCCTGCGCCGGCTTATCGACGGCGACGTCGGTAGCGGCCGGCGGGCGCGGAGCCTGCGCGAGTTTGAGCGCGGCCAGCCCAAATAGCGCCGCAACGAGCAGGGCAGGCAGTTCGTCGGCGTCGAACACAATCGAAAACGCGATCAGCAAGAGCACCGCGACCGCAAGCAGACGCATCCAGGCCGTCACCGCGAGCCACTCGGTGATGCCTTGCCAGGCCCGCATTGCATCCTTGCGCATTGCGTCGACGCCCGTCGCGCGTGCGCGCATCGATACCAAACCCACCGCGATGCAGATCCAGAGCAGATTCGCCACCCAGATCGGCATGCCGACTTCGCGTGCGAAGCCGCGCAGCAGAACGATTGCGAGGACGCCAAGAACGCCGATCACACGCCAGGACAAACGCGTTTCGCGCGCCGGCGGAGTTTTCCAGGTTTCGGACTCAGACATGGCTGGGGGCCGCGAAGTCCTCGGCATACATACCGGGGCCTGCAGCGCAATGCGTGGTCGGATGACTCACCATCAGCAGATTCTCCAGGCTATACGTTTTGAAATAGAAATCGGCGAGCAGCACGGCAAGCAGGGTCGCGGCGGCGACGAGCAGGAGCCGGCGTAAGCTTTCGTTTTGCATGATCAGGCTTTTCCATCGCGGGTATCGAAAACGAATGGATTGTCTGAAACCATTGAGGCGCTTGCAGCCGGCATGCGACAGATTGCAGGAGGCGCTGGACGAACTGCGGCTGGCGCGGATCTGCGGTGGAAACACGGTGCAAAGCTGCGCGAATCCTGAAAGGGCAGCGCTACCGCCCAGGCAGCGCGGGCGTCTCCGGCAGGCTCGTCTGCGTGGGTTTGTTAGCATCCGGCGCGGACGGCGTCGATTGCGGTGTTTTCGGCGTATGCGCGGGGCCTGCGCCGGGTAAATAGAGCGGCCCCTTGATGCCGCAACCGGCAAGCAGGGCTGCGCAGGCGGCTGCGCAAATCAATCGGATGGGAAACGAGACAGGCATGGAAAGGTCCGTGAAGATGCCGCCATGATTGGCGGGTAAGCTGCAATGCTTGGTCGGAGCACTGGATGCTAGCAGAAGGACTGTATATGGACGAAACCCGTTTCAACGCGCTCGCCGAGGCCGAACTCGAACGCATCGAGCAGGCGCTGGATGCGGCCGGACTCGATGTCGAGGTGCAGCCGGGCTACGTGCTGCAAATCGAATTCGACGACGGCAGCCAGATGATTATCAATCGACATACGGCCGCGCGCGAAATCTGGGTCGCGGCGCGCCTCGGTGGCTTTCATTATCGGCCGCTCGACGGTCAATGGCTCAATACACGCGACGGCGAGGAACTCTGGACAGCGCTCGCGCGACTCGCAAGCGCGCAGGCTGGCGAGTCGGTAAGTTTGCAGCGGACCTAAACCCCGCGCGGACAATCCGCTAATTCTTGTGGGTATCGCGGTACTCGTCGCGTTCGCGTGCAGCGGCCGCTGCGGCTTCGTCCGTCGTGCTCGGCACGGGCGCCGGATGTGCAGGTGAGGGCGACGGTGGCGCCGATTCGCCTTCGATCGCCGGCGCGCTTTGCGAATCCGGTGGCGGCTCACCGAGCTTTTCCTTGTAGACGTAATCTTCGCGCCCGTCCCCGGTCAGAACTTTGGCGAGTCCCTCGGGAACCTGCGCGGCGTGCTCGGGCACGCCGCGCAGGGCCTTGTCCATATAGCTGATCCAGATCGGCAGGGCGGCGGCGCCACCGGTTTCGCCCGAACCGAGCTTGCGCGGCTGGTCGTAGCCGACCCAGGCGATGCCAACGAGGCTTGCCTGATAGCCGCAGAACCAGGCGTCGACATATTCGTTGGTCGTACCGGTCTTGCCGGCGAGATCGCCGCGCTTGAGCGAAAGCGCCTTGGCGGCCGTGCCGCGGCGCACGACGTCGCGCAGCATGCTGTCCATCAGGTAGGCGTTGCGCGGATCGAGCACGCGCGGCGCCTCGTTGCCGGCAGCTTGAGGCTCGGCGCGGGCGAGCACCCGACCGCGCTCGTCCTGCATTTCCTTTACGACATAGGGTTCGACGCGAAAGCCGCCATTGGCAAACACTCCATATGCCTGCGCCATCTGCCACGGCGTGACCGAGCCGGCGCCGAGCGCCATCGTCAGATAGGCCGGATGCTTATCGGGGTCGAAGCCGAAACGGCCGATGTAGTCCTGCGCGTATTGAGCGCCGATGGAGTTGAGCAGACGGATTGAAACCATGTTCTTGGACTTGGCCAGCGCGGTGCGCAGCGGCATCGGTCCGTCATATTTGCCGTCGTAATTCTTCGGCTCCCAGGGCTGGCTGCCGGTCAGGCCGGAGGAGAACGAGAGCGGCGAATCCTCGACGATGCTGTTCGGCGTGTAGCCCTTTTCGAGCGCGGCGGAATAGATGAAGGGCTTGAAGCTCGAACCGGGCTGACGCCAAGCCTGGGTTACGTGATTGAACTTGTTGCGGTTGAAATCGAAACCGCCGACCAGGGCGTGAATCGCGCCGCTGTCCGGGTCCATCGAAACGAAAGCGCCTTCGACCTCAGGCACCTGAACGATGTCCCAGCCCTTGGCGCCCTGGGCGATCCGCACGACAGCGCCACGCCGCACCCGTTTGGCGGGCGGCGCATTTTCAGCCAGCATCGGCAGCACGAAGCGCAATTGGTCGCGCACTAGAGAAATCACTTCGCCACCGCGCTTGTAGAGTTTCACGAGCTTCGGCGAGGCTTCGAGCACGATTGCCGGCAGCATATCGCCGTTGTCTGCAATGTCTTCGAGCAGTACGTCGAGCGCTTCGTCCTTGTCGGAATGCACGCCCGCCATATCGACATAGGATTCCGCGCCGCGAAACGCATGGCGGCGCTCGTAATCGAGCAGGCCGCGACGCAGTGCCTGGTAGGCGGCCTCCTGGTCGGCGGCGCGTATCGTCGTGACAACGCGAATGCCAGCGGTATAGGTGGCGTCCTTGAACTGTTCGAGCGCCATCTGGCGCGCCATCTCGGCCACGTATTCGGCATGAACCGCGTAATTATCGGCGCCGCCGCTACTGAGCACTACGAGCTTCTCGGTTACCGCGTCGCTGTACTGCGTGGCGTCGATGAAGTTCAGCTCGCGCATCCGCCGTAACACATAGTGCTGGCGCAGCGCCGCGCGCTCGGGGTTGCTGAGCGGGTTATAGGCCGATGGCGCCTTGGGCAGGCCTGCGAGCATCGCGGCCTCGGCGACACTCAAGTCCTTGAGCGGTTTGCCATAGTAAATCTGCGAGGCAGCCGTGAAACCGTAGGCGCGCTGGCCGAGGAAAATCTGGTTGAAATAGATCTCGAGGATTTGATCCTTGGAGAGATTTCTTTCGATCTTGAGGGCCAGCAGAATTTCATAAAGCTTACGGCTGACGGTTTTTTCGCGGCTCAAAAAGAAATTACGTGCGACCTGCATCGTGATCGTGCTGGCGCCCTGGCGCTTGCCGCCGCTGACGAGATTAGCGGCCGCCGCACGCACGAAGCCGCCGATATCGACGCCGCTATGTTCGTAAAAGCGGTCGTCCTCGGCGGCGAGAATCGCATTCTTCACTGTCGCGGGCACATCTTGTATTCGCGTGAAGGTACGGCGCTCTTCGCCGTATTCGCCGATCAGTTGATTGTCGGCGGTATATATGCGCAAGGGAATCCGGGGGCGGTAATCGGTTAGCGTTTCGAGCGTGGGCAGCTTGGGCCATGCAAAGGCGACGACCAGTCCGACAGAGGCTGCGACCAGGATGGCGAGACCGACAACAAAGGCAAGAACGTAGGCGAGTGCACGCATGGGCGCAACTGGAAAGGCGGAGCGCCAATTATAGGCTAGTCGAAGCCTCCGGCTCGCCCGCCATTCCTTATTCATACGGCTTGCATGGACTACTGGAAAACCAGCTTGCGTCACACTGCCGCAGTAGTTGGCAAAAAACCGGGGCATGTCGAGACACGCTTGGTTTACTTCTTTAAGAAAATGCTGATAGGATTCTTGGCAAATCCAGGAAGTCGCATACAGTTCGTTGATTTGAAAGGAATTTTCAATCGTGATCGACTTCCATTCCGTACTCGCCGGCAAGGCGCGAGCACTGATCGGAATGGACATTTCCTCGTCCGCCGTCAAGCTTGTCGAACTCGCCGATGTCGATGGACGCCAGCGGCGGCTGGAGCGTTATGCAATCGAGCCGCTGCCGCGCGAGGCCGTCAGCGACGGCAACATCGCCCAGCTCGATAGCGTAGCGGACGCGGTGCGCCGCGCCTGGCGGCGCATGCAAACGACGACCCGGCTGGTCGCGCTGGCCTTGCCCGCGAGCGCGGTGATTACGAAGCGAATCGTCCTGCCGGCCGGGCTGCGCGAGACAGACATGGAAATCCAGGTCGAGGCCGAAGCGAACCAGTACATCCCGTTCGCGCTCGACGAGGTTAATCTGGATTTCCAAGTCATTGGTCCGGCGCCAGGTAGCGACAGCGAAGTCGAAGTGCTGATCGCCGCCTCGCGCAAAGAAAAAGTCGAGGACCGCGTGGCCGTCGCCGAAGCCGCCGGCCTCCGGCCCGCCGTTATGGATATCGAGTCCTTCGCCTCGCAGGCAGCGCTGGATCTGGTGCGCGCGCAACTGCCCGAGGGCGGCAAGAACCGCATCGTAGCGCTCGTCGATGCGGGCGCGCACATGCTCAAGACGACGATCTTCCGCGACGCGCAGCAACTTTATGCGCGCGAACAACCTTTCGGCGGCAATCAACTGACCCAGGACATCGCGCGCCGCTACGCGATGAACGCCGACGAAGCGGAAGCCGCCAAGCGCGCGGCAAGTCTGCCCGAGCATTACGCGGCGGAACTGCTGCGCCCCTTCATGGACAGCCTGGCGCTGGAAGTCTCGCGCGCATTGCAGTTCTTCTTCACCTCAACGACTTACAACCAGGTCGATCACGTCATCCTCGGCGGCGGGTGTGCGGTGATTCCTGGGCTGGACCAGATCGTCGCAAGCCGCGTCCAGGTGCCGGTGCAATGCGCGAACCCATTCTCGGGTATGACGCTCGCGCAACGCATACGGCCCAAGAACCTGGCGACCGATGCGTCGGCGCTGATGGTCGCCACCGGCCTTGCCCTGCGGAGATTCGACGCATGATCCGGATCAACCTGTTGCCTCACCGCGAGGCTGCGCGCCGTTTGCGACGCCTGCGGTTCCGCGCGTTGGCCGCTTCGATGCTGATCGCCGGGGGGCTGATCGCGCTGGCGGCGCACAGTTTTAATGCCAATCGCATCGAGCGTCAGCAATCCGATAATGCGTTCCTCAAGAGCGAGATCGCGAAACTCGACAAGGACATCGCGGAAATCCGGCGTTTGCGGGAGCAGACGCAGGCCTTGCTGGCGCGCAAACAGGTCATCGAATTGTTGCAAAGCCATCGCGCCGAAACCGTGTATGTGTTCAACGAACTCGCACGCGCGATGCCCGAGGGCGCTTATCTGAAGAGCCTCAAGCAGAAGGATCTGACGCTGAATCTCGCCGGCTATGCCCAATCGAACGCACGCGTGTCGACGCTCATGCGCAACCTCGACAGCTCACCGGTGCTTGCCAGTCCGCAACTCGTCGAGATCAAGGCGGGCGACATCAACAAGCGTCGCGTCGCGGAATTTAATTTGAATATTTCGGTCAAGCGGACCGCGCCCGTCGACGAAAAAACTGCGCTCGGCCCGGCTGTGAGGATTGCCGGCGGAGGGAAATCGTGAGCACCGCATCGAAGGCCAAAAATCCACGCGAACCCAGCTTTAACAGCTTGACGCAGGATTTCCGCCAACTCGATCCGAATGATCCTGGCATGTGGCCGCTCGCGCCGCGTATTTTTTTACTGACCGCCCTTCTTCTGCTGGTTCTTGCGGCGGCCTGGTGGTTCGATTGGCGCAACCAAACGGAGGAACTCGAACAGAAACAGGGCGAGGAAACGCGGCTCAAGGACGACTGGCTGGTCAAGAAGCGGCAGGCCGCCAATCTCGACGAATACCGCCGGCAACTCGCCGAAATCGACCGCCAGTTCGGCGCCCTGCTTAAACAATTGCCGAACAAAACCGAAATGGAAAACCTGCTGATCGATGTAAACCAGGCCGGTTTGGGGCGTGGCCTGCAATTCGAGCTCTGGAAGCCCGGCCCCGAACAGATCAAGGACTTTTATGCCGAGGTTCCGGTAAGCATCCGCATCACCGGCAATTACCATGACATAGGCCATTTCGTCGGCGATGTCGCGAAGCTCCCGCGCATCGTGACGCTCAACGATATCGCGCTCGAAACGAACAAGGACGGTTCGCTCAAGCTCGACGCGACGGCCGTGACCTACCGCTATCTCGACGACGAGGAAGTCGCCGCGCAACGCAAGCAGAAGACCGCCCAGGCCAAGGCCGGAAAGTGAGCCCGCCATGAAACGTACCCTGCTCGTCTTCGTTCTGTTGCTCGCGGCCTGCGGCGGCGATGAGCACACCGATCTCAAACAATGGATGGCGGTCAATGCGAAGGATCTGAAGGGCCGGGTCCAGACGCTGCCGCAGATCAAAACCTTTCCCGTTGTCGCCTACGAAGCGGGCGCACTCATCGATCCGTTCAGTCCGGTAAAGATCGTGCCCCCGAAGGCCGGCTCGAACAGCGGCGTTCAGCCCGACAAGAATCGCCGCCACGAGCCGCTCGAAGCCTTTCCGCTCGAAACCCTGCGGATGGTCGGCGTCATGCAAGCGAAGGGAAAACCGGTCGCGATCGTGGCCGTCGACAAGACGCTCTATCAGGTCATGGCGGGCAATTACATGGGACAGAACTTCGGCGTGGTGACCAAAATTACCGAGAATGACATCATGCTGAAGGAGCTGATCGAGGACAGCAACGGCGAGTGGGTAGTGCGAACGAGTACCTTGCAACTGCAAGAGCTAGAGGCAAAAAAATGAAAACCATCACCCGGCTTCTCGCGGCAATTGCAGTGGCATGTTCGCTGGTCGGCGGCGGCGCGTGCGCGCAGAGCATCGAAGCCGATTCGGCCAGCGCCGAAACCGCGAATGCAATCGAATCGATCGCCGTGGCGCGCCACGGCGACGGTCTGCTCGTCAGGGTCACGTTAACGAAACCCTTGCAGGGAAGTCTGGGCAGTTTCAGCGTGACTCATCCCGCGCGCGTAGCGATCGATTTCCCCGCTACGGGTAACGCCACCGGACGCAACGCCCAAGTCTTCAACGAAGGCGACCTGCGCAGCGCGAACATCGTGCAGGCCGGCGACCGTACGCGGCTCGTCCTGAATCTTGCGCGTCCGCTGTCTTTCGATACGCGCGTCGAAGACCGCAGCGTCCTGATCACGCTGGTAGGCAGCACCGCAAAGACAGCCGGCGCGCCGCAGGCGACGCACTTTGCCGACACGATGCAAAGCACGGACTCGCACGCGATTCGCGACATCACGTTCCGCCGCGGCCGCGATGGCGAGGGGCGCGTTGTCGTCGATCTCGCCGACGCGGGAACCGGCGTCGACATCAAGCGCCAGGGCAATGGCGTCGTCATCGAATTCATCAAAACGGCGCTGCCCGAATCGCTGCGCAAGCGTCTCGACGTTACCGACTTCGCCACGCCGGTGACTGCGGTGACGACAAGCACCGTCGGCGCCAACGTTCGCATGACGATCACGCCGCGCGGGCAGTGGGAGCACTACGCCTATCAGACCGACAACCAGTTCGTGATCGAAGTAAAACCGCTCGTCGAAGATCCGAACAAACTCGTGCAGGGAACGAAGCAGAAGTACGGCGGCGAGAAGCTTTCGCTGAACTTCCAGAATGTAGACGTGCGTTCGGTCCTGCAGGTCATCGCAGACTTCACGAACCTCAACATCATCACGAGCGATTCGGTTGCCGGCAATCTGACGCTGCGCCTCAAGGACGTGCCGTGGGATCAGGCGCTCGACATCATCCTTCAGGCCAAGGGTCTGGACATGCGCAAGAGCGGCAACGTGATCTGGATCGCCCCGCGCGACGAACTGGCCCTGCGCGAAAAGCTCCAGTTCGAGTCGGCGCAACAGATCACCAACCTCGAACCCCTGCGCACCGAAAGCTTTCAGATCAACTATCACAAGGCAACGTCCGTCGCGGCCTTCCTGCGCAACAAGGATCAGACGCTGCTCTCCAAGCGCGGCAGCGCCGTGGTCGACGAGCGAACCAATAAGCTTTTCGTTTCCGACATCCCGACGCGCCTGGACGATGTACGCCGCGTGATCACGGAAATCGACGTTCCGGTGCGCCAGGTTCTGATCGAAGCGCAGATCGTCGAAGCGAACGATTCCTTTTCGCGCAACCTCGGCGTACGGCTCGGCTTTGGCGGCACTGGCGGCACAACCGTCGGCACCAATGCTGCCGGCAATCCGGTGGGCCGCTTTACCTACGGCAATGCGATCGAATCGACGGGCTATAACGCGGGCCTCTTGAACACGGTGCCGAGCCTGGCAAACCTGTTCGGCGTAAATCTACCGGCAGCCACCACGGGCGCGGCAGCCGGCGCGCTCTCGTTCGTGCTCTGGAATAGCAATGCCACGCGTTACCTCGCACTGGAAATCTCTGCGCTCGAAGCGGACGGGCGCGGCAAGGTGATCTCGCGTCCGCGCGTCATGACGGCCGACCAGATCGAGGCGATCATCGAACAGGGCACGGAAATTCCGTATCAACAGGCAACGAGTTCCGGCGCGACCAGCGTGACCTTCAAGAAAGCCAATCTCGCGCTCAAGGTCAAACCCCAGATCACGCCGGACGGCAAGATCCTGATGGAACTCGACGTGACCAAGGACCAGGCCGATTTCAGCCGCGCGGTGAATGGCCAGCCCCCGATCGACACCAAGCATGTGCAAACCGAAGTGCTCGTCGAAAACGGCGGAACCGTGGTGATAGGCGGTATTTACACGCAGCAGACTTCCAACTCGACCAACAAGATTCCGCTCTTGGGCGACATCCCTGTCCTGGGCTATTTGTTCAAGGACAACGCGCGTCAGGACAATAAAACCGAGTTGCTGGTGTTCATTACGCCGAAGATCGTCTCCGACATGCAGCAGCCCGTCCGCTGAGAAGGCGTGCTACGCGGCGGGCGTAGCCGGTATCATTCGGTCCTCCTGTAATGATCTAAATGTGGACCCGGGGTGACTGCGATTATTGTTGTCGGCCTCATGGGCTCGGGCAAGACGACCATCGGCCGCTTGTTGGCGAAGCGGCTGGAGCGAGAGTTTTTCGATTCCGATCAGGAAGTCGAGCGGCGCACCGGCGTGCGGATTCCGACGATCTTCGATCTCGAAGGCGAGGCCGGGTTTCGCCGTCGCGAGGCGGCAACGATAGAAGCGCTTTGCGCAACGCCCGACA
The DNA here is from genome assembly GCA_031554255.1 of Niveibacterium sp. Lineage (GTDB taxonomy): Bacteria > Pseudomonadota > Gammaproteobacteria > Burkholderiales > Rhodocyclaceae > Niveibacterium. The sequence continues at coordinate 24,919 of JAVBKC010000094.1, read as the reverse complement.
TCGTGCTTGCGACCGGCGGTGGGGCCGTGCTCGATCCGGCTAACCGCGCGGCCATGCGGCACGGCTGGGTCGTGTATCTCGACGTGCCGGTGCGCACGCTGCACGAGCGCACCCGGCACGACACGAATCGGCCCTTATTACAGGTCGATGACCCGGTGGCCAAGCTCGAAAGCCTGCGCGTGCAGCGCGACCCGCTCTATCGCGAGGTTGCCGACTTCGTGCTCGATGGCGCCCGCTATCATTCCGCCCATGCGGTTCAGAGAATCCTCCAGGAGTGGGACGCACGATGCACACCCTCGAAGTAAGCCTAGGCGAGCGCAGCTACCCGATCCGCATCGGGCGCAATCTGTTCGACGATGCCGGCGCTATCGTTCCCTTTCTGCAACGGCCACGCGCCGTCGTCGTAACGAACGATCGCGTGGCGCCTTTGTACCTTACGCGCCTGCTGACGGCCCTCAAGGCGCGCGATGTGGCCGCAGCTTCAGTCGTGCTGCCGGACGGCGAAGCGCACAAGGACTGGCCGACGCTCAATCTCATTTATGACGCTTTGCTTGGCGCGCGCGCGGAACGCTCGACGACGCTGATCGCGCTCGGCGGCGGCGTCGTCGGCGACATGACCGGCTTTGCTGCGGCGACCTACCAGCGCGGCATGCCTTTTATCCAGATTCCGACCACGCTGCTCGCACAGGTGGATTCCTCGGTCGGCGGCAAGACGGCGATCAACCATCCGCTCGGCAAAAACATGATCGGCGCGTTCTACCAGCCACGTCTCGTGCTCGCCGACATCGCGACACTCGATACGCTGGCCGAACGCGAACTCAAAGCGGGACTTGCCGAGGTCATAAAGTACGGCCTGATCCGCGACCTCGCGTTCTTCGAGTGGCTGGAGGCGAACATCGAACGCCTGCTCGCGCGCGAGCCCGAGGCGCTGGCCTTCGCGGTCGAACGCTCTTGCCGCAACAAGGCCGAGGTCGTCGTCGCCGACGAGACAGAACAGGGCGAGCGCGCGACGCTCAATCTCGGCCACAGCTTCGGCCACGCAATCGAAACCGGACTCGGTTATGGCGTCTGGCTACACGGCGAAGCGGTCGCAGCCGGCAGCGTGATGGCGGCGGAGCTATCGCGCCGGCTAGGCTGGCTCTCGGCCGACGATTGCGCGCGTATTCGCAGGCTTTTCGAGCGCGCGGGCCTGCCTGTCGCCGGGCCCGCGATGGGCGTCGCACGCTATCTCGATTTGATGGGTCATGACAAAAAGGTGGCCGACGGCCGCCTGCGTCTAATTTTGCTGCAAAAGATCGGCGTGGCGCGCATTCATGCCGACGCCTCGCACGAAGCAATCGCGGCGGCGATAGAGGCGTGCTGCGCATGAACCCGGAATCGGCGACTTACGCAGTCAGCGAGGCCAATAGCAGCGGGCGTCGTCGCGTCGAGGATACACCTGGCATACGCACCGAATTCCAGCGCGATCGCGATCGCATCGTCCATTCCACGGCGTTTCGCCGTCTCGAATACAAAACCCAGGTTTTCGTCAATCACGAAGGCGATCTGTTTCGCACGCGGCTCACGCACAGCATCGAGGTGGCCCAGATTGCGCGTTCGATTGCACGGGCGCTGCGTGTCAATGAAGACCTTGCCGAAGCCATCGCCTACGCACACGACCTCGGCCATACGCCATTCGGCCATGCGGGGCAGGACACGCTGAACGCCTGCATGAAGGCACACGGCGGTTTCGAGCACAACCTGCAGTCGCTGCGCATCGTCGAGGAACTCGAAGAGCATTACGCCGAATTCGATGGCCTGAACCTGATGTACGAGACGCGCGAAGGCATTCTCAAGCACTGCTCACCGCGCAATGCAGCAGCCCTCGGCGAACTCGGCCGCCGCTTTCTCGAACATCGCCAGCCCTCGCTCGAAGCGCAGCTCAACAATTATGCCGACGAGATCGCCTACAACAATCACGACATCGACGACGGCCTGCGCGCGGGCTTGATCACGATAGAGCAGATCGAATCGGTCGAACTCGTCGCGACGCATCTTGCCGCCGTGCGCAAGAAATACCCCGCACTTGCTGGCCGCCGCCTGATCCACGAAACCGTGCGCCGCCTGATCAACGCGCAGGCGCTCGACCTGATTCACACGAGCGCGGCGGCGATCCGCGCCGCCGGCATCGAAACGCTGGAAGACGTGCGTGCCGCGCCGCGGCTCGTCGGTTTTTCCGCAGAGATGCACGCCGCATTGCAATCGCTGAAGACTTTCCTGCGCGAACAACTCTATTGGCATTATCGCGTGCTACGCGAAATGGCCAAGGCACGCAGCGTCATCGAGAATCTGTTCGAAGCTTTCATGAGCGATCCGCGCCTCTTGCCGCCGCAATACCTCGCGCGCTGCGCGGTCGACAAACCGCGCGCGATAGCCGATTACATCGCCGGCATGACAGACCGCTACGCGATGAAGGAACACCGGCGGCTCTTCGCGATTCCCTGGAATTAAAAAACCGGCATGGCGCGCCTGCCCAGGCTTTATGTCCCCGGCTTGCCGCAGCTCGTCACGCAGCGCGGCAACAACCGCTGCATCCTGTTTAACGACGACAGCGACCGCAGCCAGTTTCTCGTCTGGCTGCGCGAGGCCGTCCGCGAATCCGAATTGCAACTCCACGCCTGGGTGCTGATGCCGGATCATCTGCACTTGCTGCTGTCGGCCAAGACTGCAAACGGCGTCGGTACACTGATGCAGCGGCTCGGGCGTCGTTATGTGCGCTGGTTCAACAACCGCCATAGCCGCAGCGGCACGCTGTGGGAGGGGCGCTTTCGCTCGACCGTCGTCGAACCGGCGCAATACCTGCTCGCCTGCTATCGCTATATCGAAATGAACCCGGTGCGCGCCGGGCTGGTATCCGATCCCGCGTTCTGGAGCGGATCGAGCTGTCGCGCGCACTTAGGGCTGGAATCCGACCCTTTCCTGACCGACCACGCAAGCTACTGGGCGCTCGGCAATACCCCCTTCGAGCGCCAGGCTGCCTATCGACGCCTGCTCGAAACCGCCACAGCGAGCCACGAACTCGAAGCCATTCGTTATGCAGCCCATCGCGGTTGGATACTCGGCGACTTACCAGTGGGGCTGGCGGACGCCGCAACGCGACGCACCGGGCCGCTGCCGAAAGGCCGTCCGGCGGGTCGCAAGCGCGCCACCCCGCACGCTTGAGCGCGAACCTCGCATTAGTCCTTCCATTTTTTGCACATATTTAATATGTCCCCATATAAAAGCCGCACTAAAATTAAGCATTTTATAAATGGAACCTGACCCCCTTTTGTTTTTCTTGCCGCCTATATCCCATCGCCCTATAGTGCGAGCGTTCCGGCCGTTGGCGCCGGCCTTCGGCGTTGTTGCGCGCCGCATCGGGAGTACGAATATGGAATCGAGACAGGGTCTTTACGATCCCGCCAATGAACACGATGCCTGCGGCGTGGGCTTCGTTGCCCACATCAAGGGGAAGAAGAGCCACGAGATCGTCGCCAACGGTCTTAAAATCCTCGAAAACCTCGACCATCGCGGCGCGGTCGGCGCCGATCCCTTGATGGGCGACGGCGCCGGCATCTTGATCCAGATTCCGGACCAGCTCTATCGCGAAGAACTCGCCGCCCAGGGCGTCAAGCTGCCGCCGCCCGGCGAATACGGCGTCGGCATGATTTTCCTGCCGAAGGAACACGCATCCCGGCTCGCCTGCGAACAGGAACTCGTGCGCGCGGTGCGCGCCGAAGGCCAGGTCGTGCTCGGCTGGCGCGACGTGCCGGTTTCGCGCGATATGCCGATGTCGCCGACGGTCCGCACCAAGGAACCGGTGATCCGCCAGATCTTCATCGGACGCGGCCCGGACGTCATGGTCACCGAGGCGCTCGAACGCAAGCTCTACGTGATCCGCAAGACCGCGAGCCACGCGATCCAGAAGCTCGGCCTCAAGCACGGCAAGGAATACTTCGTGCCGTCGATGTCGGCGCGCACCATCGTCTATAAGGGCCTGCTGCTCGCGACCCAGGTCGGCGTCTATTACAAGGATCTTGCCGACCCGCGTTGCGTCTCCGCGCTCGCGCTCGTGCACCAGCGCTTCTCGACCAATACCTTCCCCGAATGGCCGCTGGCCCACCCGTATCGCATGGTCGCCCACAACGGCGAAATCAACACGGTCAAGGGCAACTTCAACTGGCTGCGCGCGCGCGAAGGCGTCATGAAGTCGGCCGTGCTCGGCGACGATCTAAAAAAACTCTATCCGATTGTTTATGAAGGCCAATCCGACACGGCGACCTTCGACAACTGCATCGAACTCTTGACGATGGCCGGCTACTCGCTCGCCCAGGCCACGATGATGATGATCCCGGAGGCATGGGAACAGCACACGCTGATGGACGAGAACCGCCGCGCCTTCTACGAATATCACGCGGCGATGATGGAGCCGTGGGATGGCCCGGCGGCCATCGCCTTCACCGACGGCCGCCAGATCGGCGCGACGCTGGACCGTAACGGCCTGCGTCCGGCGCGCTATCTCGTGACCGACGACGATCTCGTCGTCATGGCGTCCGAATCCGGCGTGCTGCCGGTACCCGAGAGCAAGATCGTCAAGAAGTGGCGTCTACAGCCGGGCAAGATGTTCCTCATCGACATGGAAGCCGGCCGCATCATCGACGACAAGGAACTCAAGGATTCGCTCGCGAATTCCAAGCCCTATCGCGAATGGATCAAGCGCATCCAGGTCAAACTCGACGAAGTCGACGGGCCCGAACCGCAGCAGGAAGCCCCGGCCTCCTTGCTCGACCGGCAGCAGGCTTTCGGCTACACGCAGGAAGACGTCAAATTCCTGATGGCGCCGATGGCGCTGGCCGGCGAGGAAGCCATCGGCTCGATGGGCAACGATTCGCCCCTGGCGGTCATGTCGGGCAAGCACAAGCTGCTTTACAACTACTTCAAGCAGCTTTTCGCGCAGGTCACCAATCCGCCGATCGATCCGATCCGCGAGCAGATGGTGATGTCGCTCGTATCCTTCATCGGGCCGAAACCGAACCTGCTCGACCTGAACAACATCAACCCGCCGATGCGCCTCGAAGTGTCCCAGCCAGTACTGGATTTCCGGGACATGGCGAAGCTGCGCGAAATCGAAAAGCATACCGACAACAAGTTCAAATCCTACGAATTGAACATCTGCTACCCGGTCGCCTGGGGCCGCGACGGCATCGAAGCGCGCATCGCCTCGCTGTGCGCCGAAGCCGAGGATGCCGTGCGTTCGGGCTACACGATCCTGATCGTGTCCGACCGCAAGATGGACTCCGAAAACGTTGCGATCCCGGCCCTGCTGGCGACTTCCGCAATCCATCTGCACCTCGTGCGCCGCGGCCTGCGGACGTCGAGCGGTCTCGTCGTCGAAACCGGCTCCGCACGCGAAGTCCACCACTTCGCGCTGCTCGCCGGCTACGGCGCTGAGGCCGTGCATCCGTATCTCGCAATGGAAACGCTGCGCGAGCTTTCCAAGGACATGCCGGCCGACATGGGCCCGGACAAGGCCGTCAAGAATTACGTCAAGGCCATCGGCAAGGGGCTCAACAAGGTCATGTCCAAAATGGGCATTTCGACCTACATGTCCTACTGCGGAGCACAGATCTTCGAAGCCATCGGTCTCAATACGGCACTGATCTCCAAATACTTCACCGGCACCGCCTCGAATGTCGAAGGCATCGGCATCTTCGAGGTCGCCGAGGAAGCGCTGCGTCTGCACTCCGATGCCTTCGGCAACGATCCGGTGCTGGCAAACGCGCTCGACGCCGGTGGCGAATACGCATTCCGCGTACGCGGCGAAGAACACATGTGGACACCGGACGCGATCGCCAAGCTCCAGCACTCGACGCGTTCGGGCAGCTTCCAGAACTACAAGGAATACGCCCAGATCATCAACGACCAGAGCCAACGTCATATGACGTTACGCGGCCTGTTCGAGTTCAAGATCGATCCATCCAAGGCAATCCCACTCGATGAAGTCGAACAGGCGAAAGAAATCGTCAAGCGCTTCGCCACCGGCGCAATGTCGCTAGGTTCGATCAGCACCGAAGCGCATTCGACGCTGGCCATCGCGATGAACCGCATCGGCGGCAAGTCCAACACCGGCGAAGGCGGCGAGGACGAAGCGCGTTACCAGCGCGAAATGAAGGGCATCTTCATCAAGAAGGGCGAAACCCTTGCCGGCATCATTGGCAAGGATCGCATCGAGCGCGACATCGAATTGCAAGAAGGCGATTCGCTGCGCTCGAAGATCAAACAGGTCGCCTCGGGCCGTTTCGGCGTCACTGCCGAATACCTCGTCTCGGCCGACCAGATTCAGATCAAGATGGCGCAGGGCGCAAAACCCGGCGAAGGCGGCCAGCTACCCGGCCACAAGGTTTCCGAGTACATCGCCAAGCTGCGTTTCTCGGTGCCCGGCGTCGGTCTGATTTCGCCGCCGCCGCACCACGACATCTACTCGATCGAGGATCTCGCGCAACTGATCCACGATCTGAAGAACGCCAACCCGCGCGCTTCCATCTCGGTCAAGCTGGTCTCCGAAGTCGGCGTCGGCACGATCGCAGCCGGTGTTTCCAAGTGCAAGGCCGACCACGTCGTGATCGCCGGCCATGACGGTGGCACGGGCGCCTCGCCCCTGTCGTCGATCAAGCATGCCGGCTCGCCGTGGGAGCTGGGCCTGGCCGAAACCCAGCAGACGCTGGTGCTCAATGGCTTGCGTAGCCGCATCGTCGTGCAGGCCGACGGCCAGATGAAAACCGGCCGCGATGTCGCGATTGCCGCGCTGCTTGGCGCCGACGAATTCGGCTTCGCCACCGCGCCGCTCGTCGTCGAAGGCTGCATCATGATGCGCAAATGCCATCTGAATACCTGCCCGGTTGGCGTCGCGACGCAGGATCCAGAACTGCGCAAGAAGTTCTCGGGCCGCCCCGAGCACGTCGTCAACTTCTTCTTCTTCATCGCCGAAGAAGTCCGCGAAATCATGGCCCAGCTCGGCATCCGCAAGTTCGAGGATCTGATCGGCCGCGCCGACCTGCTCGACAAGAAAAAAGCCGTCGCGCACTGGAAGGCGCGCGGGCTCGATTTCTCCAAAATCTTCCACCTGCCGGACGTCGCGGCAAACGTCGCTCGCCGTCAAATCGATACGCAAGACCATATGCTTGGCCGTGCGCTCGATCACAAGCTCATCGAGCAAGCCAGGCCCGCGCTCGAACGCGGCGAACGCGTGTCCTTCATCTCGCCGATCCGCAACGTCAACCGCTCGGTCGGCACGATGCTCTCGGGCGAGGTCGCGCGCCGCCACGGCCATGCCGGCCTCGCGGACGACACGATCCACATTCAGCTCACCGGCACCGCCGGCCAGAGTTTCGGCGCATTCCTCGCGCATGGCATAACGCTCGATCTCGTCGGCGAAGGCAACGATTACGTCGGCAAGGGCCTTGCCGGCGGCCGTGTCATCGTGCGCTCGCCGAACGATTTCCGCGGCTACGGTCCCGACCACATCATCGTCGGCAATACCGTGCTCTACGGCGCGACGGGCGGCGAAGCCTACTTCAACGGCGTCGGCGGCGAACGCTTCGCGGTGCGCAATTCGGGCGCGGCGGCGGTCGTCGAAGGCGTCGGCGACCACGGCTGCGAATATATGACGGGCGGCACCGTCGTCGTGCTCGGCGACAGCGGGCGCAACTTCGCGGCCGGCATGTCGGGCGGCGTAGCCTACGTGTACGACCCGGACCGCACGTTCGCGAAGAAATGCAACCTCGCGATGGTCGATCTCGAAGCGGTGTTACCTGGCGTCGAGCAGGAAGCGAAGGTCGAGCCAGCCCTGTGGCATACCGTCATCCGTGGCGACAAGGGCGAAACCGACGAAGCCATCCTCAAGCGCCTCGTCGAAAGCCACTTCCGTCATACCGGCAGCTTCCGCGCAAAGACGCTGATCGAAAGATGGAACGCGTCGCGCGCCGACTTCGTCAAGGTCATGCCGAAAGAATACCGGCGGGCGCTCAAGGAAATGGCGGCCTCTGCAGGCGAGGCTCCGGTGGCGGCTGCCGCCAAGTAATGCAAGGGAGTTAACGATAAATGGGCAAGGTCACCGGCTTCATGGAGTACGAGCGTCTCAGCGAGGCTTACGAGGCACCCGAGAAACGCAAGCAGCATTACCGCGAGTTCGTCCTGCGCCTCACCGACGAGGCGGCGCAGATTCAGGGCGCGCGCTGCATGGATTGCGGCATTCCGTTCTGCAACAACGGCTGTCCGGTCAACAACATCATTCCGGATTTCAACGATCTGGTGTTCCGCCAGGACTGGCGCAATGCGATCGACGTACTGCACTCGACGAACAACTTCCCCGAGTTCACCGGCCGCATCTGCCCCGCACCCTGCGAGGCCGCCTGCACGCTGAACATCAACTCCGATGCGGTTGGCATCAAATCGATCGAGCACGCGATCATCGACAAAGCCTGGGAAAACGGCTGGGTCGTGCCGCAGCCGCCGTCGGCGCGCAGCGGTAGGAAGATTGCTGTCGTCGGCTCCGGCCCGGCCGGCCTGGCCGCCGCGCAGCAACTCGCGCGCGCCGGTCACGACGTCACCGTGTTCGAGAAGAACTCGCGCATCGGCGGCCTGCTGCGTTATGGCATTCCCGACTTCAAGCTCGAAAAGACGCATATCGACCGTCGCATCGAACAGATGAAATCCGAAGGGGTTCTCTTCAAGACCGGCGTCTACATCGGTAAAGGCGCCCTGCCCAAGGGCGTCGCTTCGGACGCCAAGCAGACGATAGCCCCCGAACAGCTCACGGCCGAATTCGATGCCGTCGTGCTGACGGGCGGCGCGGAAGTCCCGCGCGACCTGCCGGTCGCCGGCCGCGAACTCGACGGCGTGCATTTCGCGATGGACTTTTTGCCGCAGCAGAACCGTATCGTTGCCGGCGACAAGGTCAAGGGCCAGATTCTCGCCACCGGCAAACATGTCGTCGTCATCGGCGGCGGTGACACGGGCTCCGACTGCGTAGGCACCTCGAACCGCCATGGCGCCAAGAGCGTGACGCAATTCGAACTGCTGCCGCAGCCGCCCGAATCCGAACACAAAGAAATGACATGGCCCTACTGGCCGCTGAAGCTGCGCACCTCGTCCTCGCACGAGGAGGGCTGCGAGCGCGACTGGTCGATCACGACGAAGGAGTTCCGCGGCGAGAACGGCAAGCTCAAGGCCGTCGTCACCGCGCGCGTCGAATGGAAGAAGGACGAGAAAACCGGCCAGATGAAGATGGTCGAAGTACCTGGCTCGGAGAAAGAACTGCCGGCCGACCTCGTGCTCTTCGCAATGGGCTTCACAAATCCGGTTGGCAGCGTGCTCGAAGCCTTCGGCGTTGCCAAAGACGCGCGCGGCAACGCCCGTGCAACGACCGATGGCGTCGATTGCTACAAGACGAATGTCGACAAGGTCTTCGCCGCCGGCGATATGCGACGCGGGCAATCGCTCGTCGTATGGGCGATCCGCGAAGGCAGGCAGTGCGCGCGGGCGGTAGACGAGTTCCTGATGGGTTCTACGGTTCTGCCGCGCTGATCGACGGCAAATGCTCCAGACAAAGCGGGCCGCATGGCCCGCTTTGTCGATGAAAACTCCCTGTTCCGTTCAGGCGTCCTCATCCAGCACGCACAACCAGGAACGTCTGGAAACGGCATCGTCGGTATTGATGCACCATGAAACCACAAGCACTTCTCGTACGCTGCGCGCCTCGGAGTCTGTAGCGGCGCATTAGGCCCGTCAGTCCATGCTCGGCATCCAGCCTCCGCCCAAAGCCTTGTACAGATCCACCGAGGCGACAAGCCGGTTCTGGCGTGCGCGGATGAACAGCACTTGTGCATCGTTCGTGCTGCGCTGCGCGTCCAAGAGTTCGAGGAAGGCTGCCGAGCCGGCTTCGTAGCGCGCGCGCGAAATGCGTTCGACATTGCGGGCGGCGGTCAGCGCACGCTCGAACTGGCGTTCGCTCTCGGCGCTCTGCGAGACGGTGACAAGCGCGTCGCGCACTTCGCGAAAGGCTGTCTCGGCGGTCTTGCGGTATTGCTCGACGGCTTCCTTCTCTATCGCGCTGGCTTGGTCGAGCCGCGCGCTGCGGCGACCTGCGTCGAAGATTGGCAGGTCTATCAAGGCGCCGCCCGACCAGATGCGTGCGCCACCCTTGAAGAGATTCGACAAATCCTCGCTCTGCCCGCCGAAGCTGCCGGTGAGCGAAATGCTCGGGAAGAGCGCGGCCTTGGCCACGCCGATGTTCGCGTTGGCTGAGGCGAGCAGAGCTTCGGCCGCGCGCACGTCGGGCCGCGCGTCGAGCAGGCTCGCCGGCAGTCCGACCGGTGGTACGGGCGGCAGCGGCAGTTTCGATAGTTCGGCGTCGCTCTCGGATGGCGCGAGCGCGGGGTCGCCGACGAGTTGGGCGAGCAGGTTGGCGTTGAGCGCACGCGCTTGCAGCAGCAAGGACAACTGCGCGGCGGCGTTGGCGCGGCTGTTCTCGGCCTGTTCGAGGTCGAGCCGCGAGGTGCTGCCCGATTCGTAGCGCCGTTTGGCTATCGTATAAGCGCCGTCGCGCGTTTGCAGCGTGGCGCGGGTCGCCGCGATCTGCGCGTCGTTGCTGCGCAGGTTGATGTAGGAGCCGGCGACGCTGCTCGCGAGTGTCAGCCGCACCGTGTCGCGCGCGTAGCGGCTCGCTTCGGCCTGAGCCAGCGCGGATTCGCGCGCGCGGCGGAATTTGCCCCAGAAGTCCAGTTCATAAGCGGTCGAAAGCGCAAGCTGGAAGTTGTTCCCGATCAGCGGGGTGCCGAGCGGCGGTGAGCTGGCGGCAAGCCCACTGGCGCGACCGCGCGAGGCCGCGCCGCCGAGATCGATTTCGGGGAAGAGTTCGGCGCCGGCCTGGCGGGCCAGCGCGTCGGCTTGTTCGACACGGGCCAAGGCGATGCGGATGTCGGCCGAGTCGGCAAGCGCCTTATCGACGAGCGCGTTGAGTTCGGCGTCGTCGAAGGCGCGCCACCATTGACGGTCGATGGCGGAGGCGGCGGTTGCGGCCGGCGCTTCCCGATAGGCCGCAGGCAAGGTGCTTTGCGGGCGCTGGTAGTCGGGGCCGACCGCGCAGCCGGCAAGCGCCAGGGCAAGCGCGGCCGCGCGCGGCAAGGGGCGGGACATCATGTTTTTTCTCCGGCAGTGGCACTCGCTTCGTCGTCCTCGTGGTGACGTACCCGCTTACCCGCGAGCCAGGTGAAGAAAATCGGAATGAAGAGCGTAGCGACGAAGGTCGCGGCGATCATGCCGCCGAACACGCCGGTACCCATAGAACGGCGGGCCGCCGCGCCGGCCCCGGTCGCGACGACGAGCGGAACGACGCCGAGCACGAAGGCGAGCGAGGTCATCACGATAGGGCGCAACCGCAGGCGTGCGCCTTCGAGTGCAGCCTCGAACACGTCCTTGCCCTGCTCCATCTGCTGCTCGGCGAATTCCACGATCAGGATCGCGTACTTCGCCGCCAGACCAATCAAGGTCACCAGGCCGATCTGAAAATAAATGTCGTTCGGGAAGCCCCGGAACAGGATCGCAACGAGCGCGCCGAGCAAGGCAAACGGCACGGCCATGACAACTGCAAGCGGCAGCGACCAGCGCTCGAACTGCGCGGCGAGAATCAGGAAGACCATGACGATCGCAAAAGCGAAAGCGTTGATCGAGGTCTGACTGGTGCGCTTTTCCTGGAATGCCTGGCCGGTCCAGGTCAGCTCGTAGCCGGCCGGCAGCACCTGCGCTGCAACTTCCTCAACGGCCTTGATACCGTCGCCCGAACTCACGCCCGGAGCCGAGTTGCCGAGCACCTTGGCGGCCAGGAAGCCGTTGTAGCGGTCCAGCGTTTCGGCGCCGGTGGTGCGCTCGACGCGGATCAGCGCCGACAGCGGCACCATGTTGCCGTCATCGGAGCGGACCCACACGCGGCCAAGGTCTTCCGGCTTCATGCGGTAAGCCGCGTCGGCCTGAATCTGCACGCGGTAGGTGCGGCCAAACTTGTTGAAGTCGTTGACGTAGAGCGAGCCCATCATGCTTTGCAGGCTATCGAAGACCGCCCTGACCGGCACGCCGAGCGACTGGGCGCGAGTTTCGTCGACTTCTACATGCAACTGCGGGGAGGACGGACGGAAGAACGTATTGATGCCGATGAGTTCGCGGCGCGCCTTGAGCGCCTCCATGAACAGACCCATGACTTCGGCAAGTTTTTTCGGATCGTCGTTGGCGCGGCTTTGCACATAAGCTTCGAAGCCGCCCGCGCTACCGAGGCCACGAATCGACGGCGGATTGAATGCAATCGCCATACCGTCCGGCTGCATCATGCCGGCGCCGAACATGGCCTTGACGATGTCGGCGGACGATTGGCTACGTTCCTTCCAGTCTTTCAGGCGTACGAAGACCGTGCCGCTGCTGCTCTTGTTGCCGCCGCCGATCAGATCGAAACCGTTGACCACGAAAACATGGTCGATCGCCGGATTATTGATGATTGCCTGGCGCACCCGCTCGCCGGTCACGGCCGTACGCGCGATGCTCGCGCCGTCAGGCAAAATGACCGCGCCGATCACGATGCCCTGGTCTTCGTCCGGCACGAAGCTGCCCGGCACCTTGTTGATCAGCCAGACGCCCAGCCCGATGACCACTACGAAGGCCAGGCCCGAGGCGACGCGGTGATGCAGCATACGGCCGACGATGTTCGTATAACCGTTGGTGGCGCGCACAACGCCCGCATTGAAGTATTTGAAGAAGCGGTGCGGTTCGCTGTCCTGGCTGCGCAGAATCAGCGCGCAGAGCGCGGGCGTCAGCGTCAAGGCGACAATGCCCGAGATCACGACCGCTACCGAAATCGTGACCGCGAACTGTTTATAGAGCTGCCCCGCGATGCCGCCGAGGAAAGCCACCGGCACGAACACCGCGCACAGCACGAGCACGATTGCGACGATGGCCGAAGACACTTCGCGCATCGCTTCCTTGGCGGCGGCGCGCGGCGACATGCCGTGCTCGCTCATCAAGCGTTCGACGTTTTCGAGTACGACGATCGCATCGTCGACGACGATGCCGATGGCCAGCACCATCGCGAACAAGGTCAAGGTATTGATCGAGAAACCGAAGAGCCAGAGTCCGGCGAAGGTACCGATCAGCGACACCGGCACGGCGAGCATCGGAATCAGCGTCGCGCGCCAGCTTTGCAAGAACAGGTACACGACGACGACGACGAGCGCGGCTGCTTCGAGCAGCGTGTGCGTGACCTCCTCGATCGAGGACTGCACGAAGGCCGAAGTATCGTAGGGCACGAAATACTGGATGCCCTGCGGGAAACGCTTGGAATACGCGTTCATCCAGTCCTTGACGGCCTGCGCGGTGTCGAGCGCATTGGCGCCCGTCTGCAAGAAGACCGCGACGCCGACCGCCGGCTTGCCGTCGAGCGTTGTGTAGGCGTCATAACTTTGCGCGCCGAGTTCGATGCGCGCGATGTCGCGCAAGCGCAGGAAGCCGCTCTTGCTATCGCCGCGAACGATGATGTTGCCGAACTGCTCGGGTTCGAGCAGCCGCCCGCGCGCGGTCACGGTATAGACCAGTTGCTGACCCGGCACCGAAGGCGTCGCGCCGATCTTGCCGGCGGCATACTGTACGTTCTGCCCGGCAATCGCGGTAGATACGTCGGTTGCGGTGACGCCGAGCTGGGCCATACGATCGGGCTTGAGCCAAACGCGCATCGAATAATCCTGCGCGCCGAAGATCGTGACGTCGCCGACGCCATTGATCCGCTTCAGATCGTTGACGATGTTGAGCGAAGCATAATTCGACAGGTAGATGACATCGTGCTGCTTGCCTTCGGACTGCAGCGCGAGCACGAGCAGAATGTCGGTCGAACGCTTCTGCACGGTCACACCGTTCTGACGCACGATGTCGGGCAGGCGCGCCTGCACGGCCTGCAAGCGGTTATTGATGTTGACCGAAGCTTGGTCGGCATTGGTGCCAACCTCGAAGGTCGCGGTGATCGACAAAGCACCCGAAGAACTCGCGCTCGATGTGTAGTAGACCAGGCCTTCGACGCCGTTGAGTTGATCCTCAATGGGCGCGGCCACCGTGCGCGCCAGCGTTTCGGCCGAGGCGCCAGGGTAGCTCGCCGAGATCTGGATCGTCGGCGGCGCGATTTCGGGATACTGCGCAATCGGCAACACACGGGAGGCGACAAGGCCGGCGATCACGATGATCACCGACAGGACCGTGGCGAAGATCGGCCGTCGGATGAAGAATTGGGAGAACATGGTTTTAAGTCCCCCTCAACCCTGCTTCTTCGCGTCGGCAGCAGGCGCTGGCGGCATCGGCTTGACCAGCATTCCGGGGCGCAGCTTGATCAGGTTATCGACGATAACCTTGTCGCCGGCTTTCAAGCCGCCGGTGATGATCCAGTCGCGGCCCTCCCAATTGCCGGCCTGCACCGGACGCGGCGCAACCTTGTCGCCTTCGCCGACGGTCATGACGATAAAACCCTGGTCCGTTTGAATGACCGCGCCCTGCGGCACGCGGAACACGCCGTCGCGCGTACCGACCTCCAGGCGCACCTTGACGAACTGGCCCGGCAAAACGACGGTTTCGGGGTTGGCGAAGGCCGCGCGCAGTTGGCGCGTGCCGAGCTTCGGATCGATCTGGGTCGCGGCGAAATCGAGCGCGCCCTTTTTTTCGTACGTCGTGCCATCGGGCAGCACGATCTCCACGCCGCGCACCTTGCGCGCATCGAAGCGCCCGCCGGGAATCGCGGAAGCATCCAGATCGCCGAGCGCGAAGCGTACCTTGATCGGATCGACCTGGACCACGGTGGTGAGCAGGCTATCGGCCGTGGTGATCAGATTGCCTTCGGTTTTCTGCGCGCGGCCGCTGACGCCGGACACCGGCGCGCTGACATTCGCATAACCCAAGTTCAGCGCGGCCGTGTGTTCCTGTGCCTGCGCGGCGTCGAGCGCGGCGTGAGAAAGCTGTTCTTCCGAGGTTGCGTCGTCGAAATCCTTGCGGCTGGCTGCGTCTTGCGCCACCAAACCCTTGGTCCGTGCGAGTTCGCGCGCGGTCTGGTCGAGTCGCGCCCGGGCCTGGCCGACAGCGGCGCGCGCATTCGCGAGCGCCGCTTCCAACGGTGCGCGGTCAATCTCGAACATCGGCTGACCGGCATGAACCGGCGCGCCCTCGGTATACGCGCGCTTCATCAGCAAACCACCGACGCGCGCGCGCACTTCGACTTCCTTCGCGCCCTCGGTCTGGCCGACTGCTTCAAGAATGATGGGGGCTTGAATCGGCTGGACGGTGATCGCCGTCACCGGCATCGCCTGGCCCGGCGGCGGGCCGCCGGCCTGCTCCTTGGCCGAACAGGCGACAAGCAAGGTGGCCGCAAAAGCAGCCAGAGGCAGGAATGGGCGGCGGCCAGGCGCGGGGGTCGGGCGAGTCATCCGGAATACTCCTTGTCTTCTTTTATTGGAACGGACGGCGCACGGCCTGCCCGCGAATGTCTGGTCGCCCGGCTGCATTCCCGCGTGGGGGTCAAGACGCACAGCAAGCCGTCGAATGGATTCGATCATGCCGTGAAAGCTGCAACGCCCGCTGGACGTCGGTTCGACTACTTGGGATCCGGTGCGCGTGCAGGGGCCCGCTAAACATACACGAATGTATGGATAATTGCAGTGACATAGGCTACGAATTCGCCGCGCCTTGCAGCGCAGATGCTTAAAGCCCGAGTGCGACTACGCGCTCGGTCAGTGTGCGCAGCTCGGTACGCAGCGTCGCAACTTCCTCTTCTAGCGCAACGACGCGACCCGCGAGCCCGGATTCGCCGCGCGCAGACGCCGTGGCGGGCGCCGATTCGGGCATGCCCGCAAGCAGATGCGTCCAACGGTTTTCGCGCGCGCCGGGTAGGCGCGGCATCTCGGCAACGAGCGCGCCGGCGCTGCGCGCGGCCAGTTCGGCGAGAAAGGCTTCGACCGAGGAAGCATCCGAAAAGCGGTGCAGGCGTTCGGTGTTCGCGCGCAGTTCGGCTACGGTCTGCGGGCCGCGCAGCATCAGCGCGGTCAGCAGCGCGACCGCCTGCGAAGGCAATTGCAGCACCCGGCCGATATTCTGCGTGTAGCGCGTGACGCGGCTACCCGAGGTTTCGATGACAAGCGAATGACCGCGCAGCGTTTCGAGCGCCGCCAGCACCTCGGCATCGCTGGCATCGATGACAGGGTCGCGATTGTTCTTCTGGTTGCAAGCGGCGGTCAGCGCGTTCAGCGAGAGTGGATAAGTATCGGGAACCGTATGTTCTTTTTCGACGAGCGAACCGAGGATGCGGGTTTCGAGCAGGGACAACACGGGTAGCGACGAACTCATGGCGAACGGCATCCGGAAGACAATGCCGTCAGTTTATCGGGCAGAGCCGCGGCTGTCGCAAACAGGGGGTTTAGCCATAACAGGCCCGCACGCAGTTGCCGCCTTGCTGCTTGGCCTCGTACATCGCGGCATCGGCGCGCGCGATGAGTTGGCTCATCTCCTCGGCATCGTCGGGAAAGACCGCAAGACCGATGCTCGCCGGTAAGGGCAGGAAGTGGCCTGCATGTTCGAGCGGCACAGCCAAGCTTTCGAGTAAGCGCTGGCCCAGCGCGGTCAAGTGCTCGTGCCCACCAATGCCGGTAAAGAGACAGACGAATTCGTCCCCGCCGAGCCGCGCCACGGTGTCGCCCGCGCGGGCGCAGGCGGAGAGGCGCTGTGCGATGGTTTGCAGCACGAGGTCGCCGGCCGCGTGTCCGAGCGTATCGTTGATCGGTTTGAAGCTGTCGAGATCGACCACGGCGATCCCCACGCGCTGGCGCACGCGCGTGGCCTGCGCCAGCGCGACGTCGATACGATCTTCGAACAAACGCCGGTTCGGCAAGCCAGTCAGCGGATCGTGGTGGGCCTGGGTGTGCAAAATCTCGGCATGCTCGATATGGTGAGTGATGTCCTGCAGTGTGATCACATCGAGCAGACTTGGCGGCGGCAGAGGTTTGCGCGTCACTTGCGCGAGCATACGGCGGCCCTCTGGCGTGGTGTGCTCGATCCGGTTATCGGCGTCGAGGGCGGGTAGCGTCTGGCCTTCGAGCGACTCGATACTGCGGTCGAATAGCACGGCGGCGGCCGAATTCGCGGCAACGATATTGCCGGCTCTATCGACAAGACAAATGCCCGCGCTCACGGTTTCCAGGATCAACCGCTGATACGCACCGCCGCGCGCGGCCCTGAGTCGGCGCAACATCAGGAATAGCAACAACAGCGCATCACCGAGAGCCACCAGAAAACACAGCGATTGCGCCAGTTGCAGTTGCATCTGGCGTTGGCGGGATACGGCAAGAACTTCGCTGAGGAGTTGCTCGGACAGATTCAACAGCACGCGGTTCTGCGCAAGCAGGGTCTGCGCGAGCGATTGTGCCTGCTGTGCCGGGGTCAGCGCGGCGATCGGGGCGGCGGCTTCCACAACGGGCTTCCAGGCGATGTCGAGCTGCGCAATCAGTTGTTGCGCGCGCTCGCCGACCACGGGTTTGATCTGCACAAACCCATCCTTGCCGATGATGGCTTCGCCGCCCGAACGTAAGGCATGCAGCGCAAGATCGAACTGCCTGTAAGCCGTCAACAGTTCATCGCGCACGGTTGCGCGATCCGGGCTGTCGGGGGCTCCGACAAGTTGGAAGGATGCCTTGGCAATCTGCTGCGTGAGCAGCCGCTGGCGCGCCGTAATCGCGATTCTGAGTGTGTTGTCCTCGTTTTCGTATGCCAACAGGACCCCGAACCCAAGCGCGCCCAACGCAAATATTACGAGCAGCACGATCATCCCGACCGAGATCGTCTGCGAGCGCCGGCCGATGGCGCTGTCAAATAAAACCGACCATTGATGAGCAGTGTTTTCTTCGATCACGGTCGCCGTCCGAGTTTTTGGGCGCATACAATTAGGCTGCCTGGAGAAACTCCGGCCTCCAGGAACAAGGCTTGATGTGAGAAATACTTCGCAAAAACCGCGATACCGCGACGAAAGCGGGCGTTTTTGAAGCTCCCATTATTCCAATTCGATGTTCAGAAGCTCTCCTTCGAGCACGAAACCGATACCGCGATAAACGCGGTTACTGACTGGATTGTCGAGATCGGCATACAAGCTGATCACGCTAGCAGCGACCAGCAGTTCATCGCACAACGCAGCCACAGCCGCGCTTGCGTAATGCCGGCCGCGATATTCCGCTGGTGTATAGACCAGAAGGATACGGTAAGCGCTGCCGATAGGCACGAATCCTAATGTACAGCGCGCGCCGGCATCGTCCCAGATCCGTCTGCGCCCGCGCTCCACGCCAAGCCGGGTCAGCTCCCGCATGGCATGGGCCTCGGCGGGGCCGAGCTTTGCGTCTAGCGCCATGGCCGCATCCCAATCCTGCAACAGCGGAACTTCATCGATACGCGCCGCCCGCAACGTGCCGGCCCGCATAAGCGGTTTCAATTGCGCAAGCCTATAGCAACCACTACGCATACTGACGCGGGCATACAACCCGCACTGCCGCGAGGCCATCTGCGCAATCCGCCGCGCCTCGGCCGGCACTGCAATAATCTTGCGCGGAAGCTTGCCGCTGCAAGCGACCAGCGCGGCCAGCAGCGCTTCGTCTTGATCGGCAGGCCATTCATCGGTCACAAGCGTGTTGATCGAAGGCTCCAGCGCGGCAAGCCCGCTCCCCGACTGAAATAACGGAATACCATCCTTGCATACCCAGCCAGCAAGCAGCGAATGCTGCGCGGGCGCTTGAACAAAACGTGGCGCAAGCGCGGCGCGGAAAGTGTTGATCGTGCAGGCGAGAGGGTTCATCCGTGCCTCCTTCGGTGCGGCCGGATCATTCTGGCAGCGGCGCGAGCAGCGCGGCGAGGTCGTTTTCGGAAAACTTGATCTCGCCGTCTTGGTCTTCGCCGAGGATGCTGGCGGCAAGTTCGGCTTTCTTTTCCTGCAGGGCCACGATGCGCTCCTCGATGCTGCCGGCAACGACGAGCTTATAAACGAAGACATTGCGCGTCTGGCCGATGCGGTGGGCGCGGTCAGTCGCCTGATTCTCGGCGGCCGGGTTCCACCACGGGTCGAAGTGAATCACGGTATCGGCTGCGGTGAGATTCAGGCCCACGCCGCCGGCCTTCAGGCTGATCAAGAACAGCGGCACTTCGTTGTCCTGGAAGCGGCGCACCGGCGTTTCGCGGTCACGCGTACGGCCATCGAGCCGCACGAAAGCAAGCTTGGCCTGCGCGAGTTCGGCTTCGATCAAATCGAGCATGCCGGTAAATTGCGAGAACAACAGCACGCGCCGGCCTTCGGATATGAGTTCCGGCAGCATTTCCAGCAGGAGTTCGAGCTTGGCCGACTGTTTGACGCGTTGCGCACCGGGCGTCTTGAGCAGGCGTGGATCGCAGCAGACCTGGCGCAGTTTCAAGAGCGCATCGAGGATCACGATCTGGCTGCGGCGAAAACCCTTGGCCGCGATTTCGCGTTGTACCGCCGCGTCGACGGCCGCTCGCACGGTCTCATAAAGATCGCGCTGCGCCGTATCGAAAGCGACCGAGCGCAGCACGAGCGATTTGGGCGGCAGTTCGGTTGCGACTTCTTCCTTGCGCCGCCGCAGGATGAAAGGCTTGAGCCTGCGTGCGAGCAGTTCGCGGCGCAGCGCGTCGCCGTGCTTTTCGATCGGCGTGCGCCAATGCTTCGTGAATTCGCGCTGGGTGCCAAGAAAACCCGGCAGCAGAAAGTCGAACTGCGACCAGAGTTCGCCGAGATGATTTTCGAGCGGCGTGCCGGTGATGCAAAGCCGATGGCGCGCCTCCAGCGTGCGCAGTGTGCCGGCGGCCTTGCTCGCCGCGTTCTTCACCGTCTGCGCTTCGTCGAGAATTAACAGATGCCAGAGCTGCGCGCGCAAGACT
Source organism: Niveibacterium sp. (assembly GCA_031554255.1). Taxonomy (GTDB): domain Bacteria; phylum Pseudomonadota; class Gammaproteobacteria; order Burkholderiales; family Rhodocyclaceae; genus Niveibacterium. Next base: position 4,903 of record JAVBKC010000094.1, on the reverse strand, counting down.
TCGGCGTCGCGCCAGACGAGCGGATAGGTTGTCAGCACAATGTCATTGTGCACGATCGCATCGAAGCGCGTGGCTCGCTCCGGGCCGTGCAGCACAAGCACGCGCAACTCGGGCGCGCAGCGCGCGGCTTCGCGCCGCCAGTTGAAGACGAGTGAGGTCGGCAACACGATCAGCGTCGGCCTATCCATGCGGCCGGCATGTTTTTCGACGAGCAGGTGGGCCAGCGTCTGCGCCGTCTTGCCCAGGCCCATGTCATCGGCAAGGATGCCGGCAAGATTCTGCGCGCGCAGATACTGGAGCCAGCCCAGCCCTTCGCGCTGGTAGCCGCGCAATTCGAGCGCGAAGCCTGCGGGCGCGTCGGTCAGATGCGGCCGGCCGGCCTCGCACAGCTTGTCGGCGAGCGCGCGCAGACTATCGGGGCCGCGAAACTGCCAGCGCACATCATCGGCAAAGGCAGCAAGCCGTTCGGCATCGAGCGCCGGCAAACGCAGCGGCCCTTCGCTCTTACGGTCGAAGAGATCGATCAAGGTGCGCGCGAGCGGCTTGATCCGTTCGGCCACGACGCGCACCAGATCGCCCTCCGGCAAATGCAGATCGATGGCTTCCGCAGCATCGATGCGATCTAGCCGCTTGGCATCGAGCCAGCGCGCGTCGCGCGCGAACAGTTCGGCGAGCAGCGGCGGCAGCGCGAGCCTGCGACCTTCCACAGTGATGCCAAGATCGAGTTCGAACCAGCCGCCGCCATCCACGACATCGGCATGCCACGCCTCGACTTCCAGCCGCTGGTGGCGAAAGCCCGCTGGAATCGCGACGCGCCAGCCTTTTAGCGCGAGCGCTTTGGCGCCGCGCTCGACGAAGGCTGGCCATGCTTCCTCGCTCGCGAGCCCCCAGAGGGAATCGGGCATTGCGCGCGCATCGCGCGGTTCGAGCGCACGCGCAGGTAGCGGCTCAAGCCCGGCGTCATGCAGTTTGGCCAGCGCCGCAGCCTCGGCCTTGGTATCGCGGCGCAGGCGAATCGTTTCGCCGTTCGGCTGCACGATGAATTCGCGTTTGTCGCCCGGCGCGATCTCGATATCGTCGCCATAGCGAAAGCGCGGCAAGGCATAGTCGAAGGCGCCGAGGTCATGGCGGTTGCCGTAGTCGCGATAGTGCCGCACGGCCCAGACCTGCAGCGTGCCGAGCGTGAGCGTGGGCTGCGGCGGGCCGCCGATTTCGTGCAAACGCGCCTCGGCATCCTCGGCCGGGACGGGCAAGTCGGGCAAAAGTTCGCGCATAGCCTCGGCGACCAGCGCGCGGTCGCGCCGGCCGAGCGGCGGCAGATTCAAGAGATGCTGTAGCACGCTCGGAGGTAGCGCCCCCGTAAGCGGGCCGATGCTTGCGTCCGAGGGGTCGAGATACCAGGCCGGCGTGCCAGGCATGACCAGCAGACTGGTCTTGCCGGCACCGAACGTGGCTAAAAGCCGACCGGCGCTATCGATTTGCCACGCCAGCCGCACCTCGCGCGCAATATCTTCCTTTAATGCAGACAGCGTTTTCGCGCCGACGAAGAAGGCGCGACCGGTTGCCAGCAAGGCGCGCAGGCAGTCCCCGGTCGCGCGCTCCGAAATCGGTATCGGCTCCCAATCGCGGCCGCGCGGGCGCTGGCCCCAAAGTATGCGCAGGGCATCGATGTCGCGGGTGTCGACAAAAGCCGGCGGCGCATGCAGCGCGCGTTCGATGTTCTGCCAGTCGGTCGCTGCGCGCGCCGGCTTGCCATCGGCATCAGGCCGGCCCTTGCGCATGCCGACCATCATCTGGTGCTGCCGCGCGTCCCATTGCAGTACATAGAACAACTGTTCGGTCGTGGCGCGGCGAGCCGGACGCAGCAAGGCTTTCTGCACCTCGCGCAGCGTCTCGATCCAGAAAAAGATCTGCGGATTGATTCGATCCGCCTGGCCGCGCGCGGCCACCGCGGCCAGCAGCGTTGCCGCCGCATGCTTACAGCCAATACCGACCGGGCACGAGCAGCCCATTGCGGGAGACCACTGCCCAGCAATATCCCGGAAGAAACTAATATCCACTTCGTAGGGCCAGCGCGCACTGCCCTGAACTTCGGCGGTAATTTTCTGCGGTGCGATTACCAGCCTGCTTACGCTACCGACATAGGATCTGCCCTTACGGATTTCACTTACCACGCACCAACGTTCGATATCGCGTTGCGTGTAGGTTTCGGCAGGGTTATCGATCGGCATTGTGGCGTGTTTGTTCGGCCCAAACTGCTTATCTTAGCGCCACGCGCCCCGATTCACTTCCAGAGCGCGTGGAAGTGATGCACCGGGCCATGCCCCTTGCCGACATCGAGCTGATGCGCCGCAGCGATCGCCCGCAACAACCAGTCGCGCGCTTCGCGCACCGCAGCTTCGACCGGGTGGAAAGCGTTCGCGCGTTGCGGCAACAGCGCCGCAATGGCCGACGACAGACTGCAACCGGTGCCATGCGTGTTTTTCGTGGCGATGCGCGGCGCGCGCAGTTCTATCATTTTGTCGCCGTCGAACAAGAGATCCACAAGTTCGTCGCCGGGCAGATGGCCGCCCTTGAGCAGCACCCAGCGCTCGCTCGCAATCGGCAGCAGCACGCGCAGTCGCTCGGCGGCGCGAAACATCTCCTTCACGGTTTCGGGCGCGCGCTGATCGAGCAGCACGCCGGCCTCGGGCAGGTTCGGCGTGATCAGGAAGGCTTGCGGTAACAGCGCCTCGCGCAGCATCGCAACCGCATTGCGCGCGAGCAAATGGTCGCCGCTTTTGGCGACCATAACCGGGTCGAGCACGATGTTCTTCGCCGCGAAGTGCGCGAGCCGGTCGGCGACGCTGCGCACGATTTCGGCCGTGCCGAGCATGCCGAGCTTGGTCGCGTCGATGCGCACATCGGCGAACAGCGTATCGATCTGCTGACGCAGGAAATCGAGTGGCGGCGTATGCACACCCGTGACAGCCTGCGTGTTCTGCGCGGTGAGCGCGGCGACAACCCCGCAGCCGTAGGCGCCAAGCGCCGAGAAAGCCTTGATGTCGGCATAAATGCCGGCGCCGCCGGAGGGGTCGATGCCAGCAATGCTCAGTACATTCGGAATGGAGTGGGGCATGGGTAGGGCGCAACGGATGGGGAAGCGCCGATTTTCCCATGCTTGGCCTGGACGGCGTGCGATCAGGCAGCTAACGGTGCAAAGAGTTGCAACGCGGCGTGCTGCAGCAACAGGATGGTCTTGGCGTCCTTGATCTCGCCGCGAGCAACCATCGCCATGGCGCAATCGAAATCGAGCTCGAAGGCCGCGATGTCCTCGCCTTCCGCTTCCAGCCCGCCGCCGGCGCCGATGCGGTCCTGCGGATCGTATTCGGCTACGAAAAGATGCAGCCGCTCGGTAACCGAGCCCGGACTCATGAATATATCGAACACCTGTTGCGGTGCCCGCACACGATAGCCGGCCTCTTCCTCGGCCTCGGCCCGAATGCGCGCTTCGGGGTCGGCCGCATCGAGCAGACCGGCTGGCACTTCGATCAGCAGATCGTCATGACCATTGACGAAGGCGGGGTAGCGGAACTGGCGCGTCAAGATCACGGTGCGGCGCCCAAGGTTGTAGAGCAGGATCGCTGCGCCATTACCGCGATCGTAAGTTTCGCGCTGCTGTTCCTGCCAGCGGCCATCGCTGCGCAGGAATTCGAAACGCGTGGTCTTCAGGATGTACCAATTGTCGGAGAGCAGGCGCTCTTCGAGCACGCGTACCCGTTCGCTCATCGCCATCGAGGAATCTCCGTTGTGTGCTCAGGATTGCCGGCGATGAAAGCTCACCAGCGATGGGGGTGGGCTGCGCAGGATCTGCGGCCTGATTTTGCCGATGACATGCATCTCGCAAGGCTTGCAGTCGAACGTCAACGTGAGCCGTTCGCTGCCATTGACGAGCATCATGGGCTCGGCGCGCACCTGGCCCTGGACGCCCTTGACGCCACGCGCCTGCTTGGGACAGAGATTGAACGAGAAGCGCAGGCAGTGCTTGGTGATCATCAGCGGTACTTCGCCGGCCTCTTCGTGCGCCTCGAAGGCAGCGGCGATCAGCCTGACGCCGTGTTTTGCATAAAAGTCGCGCGCAGCCTGGTTGTAGACGTTCGCCAGAAAGCTCAATGTCTCCTCTGGATAAGGCACGGGCGGCTCGACGGCTACAGCGCGTAGCGGGCGCTGCCGGGTATCCAGGCGCGCCTGCATCAGTTTGTCGACGGCGACGCGGCGCAGCGTGTTGACGACCGAAGCCGGCACGAACCACGTTTGCGCACAGCACAGCGCGAGCCCTTCGAGCACGAATTCGCTCGCGCCGAATTTCGATAGATGTTCGCGCAGGCTCGCCTCGGCACTCTCCGCGTTCTGCGCGGGCTGCTTTTCAAACTCGGTCGATGCGCAAGCCGTACAGCCGTCTTCGTCAGTCAGCGTCAGCGCAAAACCGTTTGCGGTTTCCGTAAAACGTGCGCGAACGCCGATTCTGCGTTGCGCGGATTTTCTCTGTAGCGCCTGCTCCCAGGCATGGTCGCGGTTTCGGCTCACCACGATGCCGGTTTTAAGCCCGGCGAGACCGGCAAGGGGCTCGTTCGGCCAGACACGCCACAGCGCACCCTCGCCCATTTTTTCCGCGCGGTTGGCCTGCAAGCCGACGACTTCGCGCTTGTGCATATAAGTGAGCCCGTCGCCGTTGGCGAGCGGTTCGTGCGTTTCGATCTCGAAATGATCGCGGCCGATGCGCGTGACTGTGCCGAGCGGCGGGCCGACGAAAGTCGGCGTCGCGAAAGCACCGATGTCGGGTTTGCGGCCGGTAGCAAAATAATCGGTCGCGCCGCGATGGAAGGTCTTGTCCGGGTTTGGCGCGAACAGCAATTGCGTGCGC
>JAVBKC010000065.1:0-32328 GCA_031554255.1 Niveibacterium sp. | reverse complement strand
TCGAGCGCCGCGATGATGTCGATGAGCTTGTCGGGGTCGTTCTCGGCCAGTTCGATATCGAAGACATCGACGCCAGCGAATTTCTTGAACAGGCAGCCCTTGCCTTCCATGACCGGCTTACCGGCAAGCGGCCCAATATTGCCGAGCCCGAGCACGGCCGTGCCATTGGTGATGACGCCGACAAGATTGGCGCGCGAGGTCAGCTCGGCGGCCTGAGCGGGATCGGCAACGATGGCTTCGCAGGCCGCAGCGACGCCGGGCGAATAGGCGAGCGCGAGATCGTGCTGGTTCGTCAGCCCCTTGGTGGGGGTAACCGAAATCTTTCCTGGTGTCGGGCGGCGATGATATTCGAGTGCCGCTTCGATGAAATCCTTGTCCATTATTCCAGCCTCTTTTCGATAGGGGACGACCCCGCTGCGGCGGCGGGGTCAACGAAATCGGTCGGATGCTGCAATAGGGAACGACGCGCTTATCGCGCGTAACCTAGCGTCTCGGCCGAGGCGCAAGTCTAGCGCAGCCCGGCAGCGATCCGCTTTGGCCGTGCGCAATAGAAGTGCTACCCCCGGCCGACAAGCGGACTCGCCCCAGGAAAAACAGCCTTGCGACTTGCGCGGACCCGATACCTTGGTCTACACCGAGCGGATGCGCCAAGGGATACATGCACGGAATATTCGAGGAACCCTTATGACCGCATAAGCGTCAACACCGATTGACAAAGGACTACATCCCTTAATGGCGCAGGCTGACCTAGATCATGGTGCCGCCTTATGTCATCTCTAGAATGCAGAACCTAATAAACGCAGGCCGCATCCTGGCCTCCGGCCCGAAGCTTTAGTCGAGTCACGAGGCCTGTCGGAGCTGCAAGATTCCCTCTTGAAGCAGGAGCATATTATGCCCGTCAGCACTCTGGCCGATCTCGACGCATTGGTGGCACGCGTCAAAGCGGCACAGCAGAAATACGCCAGTTTTTCGCAAGAACAGGTAGACCGGATCTTCCGCAGTGCGGCGCTTGCCGCGGCCGACGCGCGGATTCCGCTCGCCAAGGCGGCCGTCGAGGAAACCGGCATGGGCATCCTCGAAGACAAGGTCATCAAGAATCACTTCGCCTCCGAGTACATCTACAACAAATACAAGGACGAAAAAACCTGCGGCATCCTCGACGAGGAGCCCGAATTCGGCATCATGACAATCGCCGAACCGGTGGGCTTGATCTGCGGCATCGTACCGACGACAAACCCGACCTCCACGGCGATTTTTAAAGCGCTGATCGCACTCAAAACGCGCAACGGCATCATCTTCTCGCCGCATCCGCGCGCCCGCAATGCGACGAACGCCGCGGCCCGCCTCGTGCTCGATGCGGCCGTCGCGGCCGGTGCGCCGAAGGATATCGTCGGCTGGATCGACGAACCCTCGGTCGAGCTGTCGAACGCGCTGATGCGCCATCCCGACATCAACCTGATTCTCGCAACCGGCGGCCCCGGCATGGTCAAGGCGGCCTACTCGTCCGGCAAGCCGGCAATCGGCGTCGGCGCGGGCAACACGCCTGCGGTCATCGACGAAACCGCCGACATCAAGCGCGCCGTCGCTTCCATCCTGATGTCCAAGACCTTCGATAACGGCGTCGTCTGTGCCTCGGAGCAGTCGGTCATCATCGTCGACGAAGTGTACGACGCGGTGCGCGAGCGCTTTGCCCATCATGGCGGACACATTTTGTCGCAGACAGAAGCCGAAGCCGTGCGCAAGGTGATCCTCGACGACGGCCATTTGAATTCCGCAATCGTCGGCCAATCCGCGCTCAAGATCGCCCAGATGGCCGGCATCGAAGTGCCGCCCTACACCAAGGTGCTGATCGGCGAAGTCAGCGACATATCCGACGACGAAGCCTTTGCGCACGAAAAACTCTCGCCGACGCTCGCGATGTACCGCGCCAGGGACTTCAATGACGCCTGCGTCAAGGCTGCCGCACTCGTTACGCTGGGCGGCATCGGTCACACGTCCGCGCTGTACACCGACCAGGATCTGCAACAGGACCGCATCCGCTATTTCGGCGACAAGATGAAGACCGCGCGGATTCTGATCAACACACCCTCTTCGCAGGGCGGCATCGGCGACCTTTACAACTTCCGGCTTGCCCCCTCACTCACGCTCGGTTGCGGTTCCTGGGGCGGCAACTCGATTTCCGAGAACGTTGGTCCCCAGCACCTGATTAACAAGAAAACCGTAGCAAAGCGAGCCGAGAACATGCTTTGGCACAAACTCCCCAAATCGATCTACTTCCGTCGCGGCTGCTTGCCGTTCGCCCTCGAAGATCTGCAAGGCAATAAGCGCTGCCTGATCGTTACCGACCGCTATCTGTTCGAGAACGGCTTTGTCGACGAAACCGTCAGCCTGCTCAAGGGCCTGGGGCTGGAAGTCGAGACCTTCTTCGAGGTTGCGGCCGATCCGACACTGGCGGTCGTGCGCAAGCTGCTCTCGCTTGCCAACGCCTATCAGCCCGACGTGATTCTCGCGCTTGGCGGCGGCTCGCCGATGGACGCGGCCAAGATCATGTGGGTCATGTACGAGCATCCGGAAGTCGAGTTCGAGGATCTCGCGCTGCGGTTCATGGACATTCGCAAGCGTATCTACAAGTTCCCCAAGCTCGGCGTCAAAGCGCAGCTCGTCGCGGTACCGACGACCTCGGGCACCGGCTCCGAAGTTACTCCGTTCGCGGTCGTGACCGACGAAGTGACCGGCGTCAAGTATCCGATCGCCGATTACCAGCTCACGCCGAGCATGGCAATCGTCGATGCGAACCTCGTCATGAACATGCCGCGCTCGCTGACCGCGTTCGGCGGTATCGATGCGGTTACGCATGCGCTCGAAGCCTATGTTTCCGTCATGGCGAACGAGTATTCCGATGCGCAGGCGCTACAGGCGCTCAAGCTGCTCAAGGACTACCTGCCCTCCGCTTACGAAAATGGCGCAAAGGATCCGAAGGCGCGCGAGCAGGTGCATAACGCGGCGACGATCGCCGGCATTGCTTTCGCGAATGCATTCCTCGGCGTGTGTCACTCGATGGCGCACAAGCTCGGCGCGGAATTCCATATCGCGCACGGTCTGGCCAACGCGCTCCTGATCTGCAACGTGATCCGCTACAACTCGGTCGACATTCCGACCAAGCAGGCTGCGTTCAGCCAGTACGACCGGCCGCAGAGTGTTGCGCGCTACGCGCAGATCGCGCGTCACCTGGGCATCGAAGCGCATCGCGACCACGAGCGCGTCGAAAAACTCATCGAGTGGATCGATAACCTCAAGAAGACGCTTGGTATTGCGGCCTCCATCCAGGCAGCCGGCGTCGCCGAAGCGGATTTCCTCGCCAAGGTGGACGAAATCGCCGAGGACGCATTCGACGATCAATGCACGGGTGCGAATCCGCGTTATCCGCTGATCAGCGAACTCAAGCAGATTTTGCTCGACAGCTACTATGGCCGCGCCTATGTCGAGTCGTACGGACGCGAAGCCGAGCCCCTGATCGTCGCGAAGAAAGGCGGCAAGCAAGCCGCGTAAGGCGACGCGTGCATCTACGAAAACGCCCCGGCTCGGTCCGGGGCGTTTTTGCGTTGTCCCGCGCAACAAGTTCGCTCCGCCTACCGATTACCCGCCGAGGCCGCGCCTCGAAAAACTAAAATCCCCCTGGAGTTTGTCATGCCCGACCGTCCCATCGTCGAAAAGTCCGCCGCAAGTGGCTTGAAAAAGTCCACCCTGCTCGAACAGGATCCGGCTCGCTATGTCCTGCGCAGTGTGCTTGCCGGTATGTACCTGTCGATTGTGGTACTCGTTTTTTGGTCGATAACGAACAATATGAGCGACCCTAGTGTCGGGAAATTGCTTGGCTCGGCCTTCTTCGGCGTCGGCCTCTCCATTATTACTTTCACGAATTCCGAGCTTTTCACGAGCAACAACATGTATCTGGCCGTCTCCTCGGCCGAAGGGCGGACAAGCTGGGGCAAGAGCGTGTGGCTCTGGACGGTCTGCTGGCTCGGTAACTTCGCCGGCGCAATATTGCTCGCGCTGCTGCTTGCCGGCGCCGGCGTGCTGAACGACCTGCCGCCCGAGCATGCGCTTTACAGCGGTGCGTTGCACAAGGCGCATCAAAGCGCAGCAGCGATTTTCTTTAAGGGAATTCTCGCTAATTGGGTCGTCTGTCTTGCCGTATGGGTTTCGCTGCAAGTAAAGGAAGACATCGCGAAGTTGGTAGCCCTGATCCTGATCGTTTTCATCTTCCTGTACCTAGGTTTCGAGCACTCGATCGCGAATATGGGAACTTTCTCGATGTCACTGCTCGGCCATGGCACACTCACCATCGGCGATGCCGCCTTCAACCTGTTCTTCAGTACGGCGGGAAACATCGTCGGCGGCGCGGTATGCGTCGGTCTGCCCTACCGCTTTCTGAGCCCCGGCACTAAAAAAGAAGCCGCAGAAGTTGCAAGCGCCCAACTGAAGCAACCCTAGATCGCCTCGGAGCGGCGCGACGCTCTGGCATAAATTCGCTCGGGCAGCATGCGCAGGAATTTCAGGGCATAGGAGAAGCGTTGCGGGCGGAGGATCTCGAAGCGGCCGCGAGCGATGCCGTCGAGCACACGCAAGGCGAGTTCGCGCGCGGTCGGCGCTTCCGCCCTGACGGCCGCGTCTGCGGTCGTCTCGACGCAGCCAGGGCTAACGAGAAAAATGCTGACGCCGCTCGAACTCAAATCCAGGTAAAGCGCCTCGGCAAAATTGATGACCGCGGCTTGCGCGGCGCCATAGGCCAGCGCCCTCGGCATGCCGCGATAGCCGGCAACGCTGCCGACAATAGCCAGCGCGCCTTCGCCTTGCTGAAGGAGCTGCGGCAGCACGGCCGCCGTGCCGTTGATCACCCCCATCAGGTTCGTTTCGATAGTCTGGCGCGCGCCTTCTATTGTCAGATCGCCAGCCCGCAGCGGCGCATAGGCGCCCACGCTGAGCACAACCATGTCGAGCCCGCCCCATAGGTCGAGTAGTTGCAGAACCGAGGGCAGCAGCGTGTGCGGTTCGCTCAGATCGAGAGGCAAGGCAAGACTGCCCGGATATTTCCGCGCCACCCTCTCGAGCCGCTCGCTTTTGCGCGCGGACAGTGCCAGGCGCGCGCCGCGCTCGGCCAACAACTCGGCGAGCGCGGCCCCGATCCCAGCCGAGGCGCCGATGATCCAGACGCGCTTGTTCTTCCAGTTGCGAATCGGCGTGTTCAATAGCATCTCCAGCAAGGGAAATCCGGCTGGCGCGACAAACGCTTCAGCCTACTTCGAGAGGATCAAAGCGGACCGACATTCGGCAGACAGCCCGTGGCCGGGAGTCGCGGGACGCCATCGAAGACGCTGTTGGCGTGGACAATCAACATCAGATGCAGCGTATCGGCCTCTCCACGCGACGACGATAGCGTATCGCCGCTCTGGCAGACCATCATCATTGCAAGGCCCATAAAAATAGCGGTGTGCAACATGGTGCGTATCTCCCTGTTCCGGACTGAGATTCATGGGTGTCTCGCCCCATGCAGGCCAAGGCTCGCTTAAGCGAACGAGGGTGTTGTTATGTACAGTCCTGGCGCCCTCAATGCGTTCTTGCCATGGACGCAATCATTTATATTTCAAAAATTAGAACGATTATTGATTTACGTCAAATATTCTGCCGGAGCAAGCGAGTAGCCGTTCTCGCACAGAAACACGGCGCCGGCCGGCTTATCCCGCGCTTGAGCAAATACCCGGCCGGCGCCTACTATGCGACGGTTTACTTCGTTCCGAACGAAGGACACGAGCAAAAGCACGGTCGACTACAAGGCCGAGATGCCATACTGAAAAGCAACCCTGAAACGGAGAGCCCCTACACAATGTTGTATCCCGATCTATTCAAATCCCTCGAAGCCGCGCGCTGGAGCATGGCGAACGACGTACCCTGGGACAGCTTCGACGCCAGCTTGCTGAACGAAGAGCAGGCGCTCACGATCAAGATGAACGCGATCACCGAGTGGGCGGCTTTGCCGGCCACCGAGATGTTCCTGCGCGACAATCGCGACGACTCCGACTTCTCGGCTTTCATGTCGATCTGGTTCTACGAAGAGCAGAAGCACGCCCTGGTGCTCATGGAATATCTGCGCCGTTTCCGGCCCGATCTCGTGCCGACCGAGCAAGAACTCCATGCGATCCGCTTCGAATTCGATCCGGCCCCGCCACTCGAAACCCTGATGCTGCATTTTTGCGGTGAAGTGCGGCTGACGCAGTGGTATCGCCGCGCAGCCGAATGGCATCGCGAACCCGTCATCCGGCACATTTACACGCTGCTCTCGAAGGACGAGGCGCGCCATGGCGGCGCCTACCTGAAGTTCATGCGCCGCGCCATCGAACGCGCCGGCGATAGCGCGCGCGCCGCCTTCGCGAAGATCGGCGTGCTGATGGCCAGCTCTTCGCGCAGCAAGCAGCCCTTGCATCCGACGAATCTGCATGTAAGCCGTGAGCATTTCCCGCGCGACACGATTCAGTCGCGGCTGCCCGATCCCGACTGGCTCGAACACTGGCTCGACCGGCAAATCGATTTCGACAAGGACTGCGAGGCGCGCGTCGTTGGTGGCATTCTGCGCAATTTATCGAGTCTGTTCGGCCAGGCTTTCGAGACCGTCCAGGATCTGAATCGCTTCCGCAAAACGATTGTTGCGGCCTGATTGCCGCCCCGGCAGGTCGTCCGGGATGGCCTGCTATGATGACGATCCGCCGCGAAAAACCGTCCGCGCTATGTCCTCAAACTACCCGGCCCCAGACTTCGAACGAAAACTTTGCCCGCCCGAAGCGCTTGCCGCTCGCGTTGCAAGCTTGCCGCGCCCGCTTGTTTTCACGAACGGCTGTTTCGACATCCTCCATCGCGGCCATGTAACCTATCTGGCTCAGGCCCGCACGCTCGGCGCGGCGATGGTCGTGGCGCTGAACACCGACGATTCGGTACGGCGGCAAGGCAAGGGTGCGGAGCGACCGATCAATGCCTTGGCCGATCGCGCGGCCGTCATGGCTGCGCTGGCCTGCGTGGATCTCGTAACCTGGTTCGACGAAGACACGCCGCTCGCGCGAATTCTCGAAGCGCGGCCCGATGTACTGGTCAAGGGCGGCGACTGGGCGCCCGAGCGTATCGTCGGAGCGACCGAGGTGCGCGGCTGGGGCGGTCGGGTCGATTCGATTCCGTTCGAGCATCAGCGCTCGACAACAGCCTTGCTCGACAAAATCCGCCAGCTCTGATTCAACCGAGTGCACGGAAAACGCGAAGGCCGGGCAGATGCGGGCCTTCGCGTTCTTGATTCCGAACCGGAGTCAGGCGCCGATTCGTCCGTGACGCTGCAACTGGGCGATCCGCGCCTGGATATAACCTTTTAATTCCTTGAACGGTACAGGCTTGCCGTAGACGGTGACGTCCTCGGGCAGTCCGCCTCGCGCGTCGATGTCTTCCTGCGTGAGGCCCGTGATGACGACGATGTCCATATCAGTGAGCTTGGCATCGTTGCGCAATTTGGAAATCATCGCGAAACCGTCGAGGCCCGGCATCACCAGATCGGAAATCAGCAGATCCGGCTGCTGGCGGCCGATTTCGAGCAAACCCTCGAAGCCGCTCTCGACGAGCAGCAGTTCGATCGGCAAGCCCCAGGTTTCGAAGGTATGCGCGTAGAGCCGCTGCATGATGCGATCGTCTTCCGCGACGAGCACGCGCAATTGACCCACCGCTTGCCCGGCGTGCCCCGAAGTGCGGCGTCGCAGGTAGTCCTCGACCGAACCGATGCGGATTCGGCGATGACCACCGGCGGTCTTCCAGGCTTCGAGCAGACCGTTTTCCACCATCTGCTGGACCGTGCCCAGAGACACGCCGAGCATCTGCGCGGCGTCGCTGGTGCTGCAATATTCGCGATCCGGTTTTATTGGATTTGCATGCGCTTCGTTCATGGCGTTGAGATAGTACCGAAACTGTTTTGTCGACGCGGCGAACCACGCCCCGCTTGTGGTGCTTTGGATATTTCGGCCGGCGCTACCGCAAGCTTCTGTAACGCCATGCGGGCACCCGGAAAACTCCTGCTATCGTCGCGCTGCTGCGTTGTTCGCAAAAAATTCTCCTTACATATCAAGTATGTGTGGCGTCGAAATTTTTACTCGCGCTTATTGTCTTGGTCGGAAACCACGGTTTTCCGAGGCGCCCAATGGCTTCAGGCTACACGGTTTGGCGTCGTAGCGTCGACAGAAAGCCGATTTCGGTGCTCGCTTTCACAAAACCGCCCGTTTTTAACCTAAAAGCGCCAGTTCCGATGGATACACCAAGAGCGCGCGGGGCCGCAAGTCCCTTTAGGCACCTAATGCGCGATTCAACCTGAGCCGCGACCGAAGACCCACGCGCCGGCCAGATTCAGACGGCAAAAACCTGCTTGACGCGCAGCGCCTTTGTCGCATCGTCGATCGCGATCAGGCGATCGATATTCGGATGCCGGCCCGGATGCGCGAGCGCGTCCTCGCTATGCTCGGCGTAAAGCTCGATGCCCTTCTTCGCCGCCGCAGGCGTAATCGCACCGTAGATCTGCGCAAGATGGTTATAGACCGCGAGCGAGCCGGCCTGGCCCGGCTTGTTTTCGATTTGCGCGATTTCCTCGCCCTCGGCGTTCAGGAGTTTGATCGCGGCAAGATGGGAAACCTTGGGCAGTTGCTTGAGCGTATCGGCAAAATTCATTACGAAATCCTGTTTTGAAAACGAAAACCCGGCGTGGTGTGGCGAAAGCGAAGAATTCGCGAAAACTCAGATCTTCTTTGCCAGCCTTGCCGCTTCGCCAATGTACGAGGCTGGCGTCATCGCAAGTAGGCGCTGCTTGTGCGCTTCCGGGATCGCAAGTGTCTGCACGAAATCTTGCAGCGCGGCGCGGGTGATACCGGTGCCGCGCGTCAGCGCCTTGAGCTGTTCGTACGGATTGGGTACCGCGAAACGGCGCATTACGGTCTGGATCGGCTCGGCCAGCACCTCCCAGGCAGCGTCGAGGTCGGCGGCAAGCTTGGCCGGATCGGCTTCGAGCTTGTTCAGGCCGCGCAAGCATGACGCCAGCCCGAGCAGCGTATGGCCGAGACCGACGCCCATGTTGCGCAACACAGTCGAATCAGTCAGATCGCGCTGCATGCGCGAAATCGGCAGCTTCTCGCTGAAGTGGCGTAACGTGGCGTTGGCGATGCCGAAGTTACCTTCGGCGTTCTCGAAATCGATCGGGTTGACCTTGTGCGGCATCGTCGAACTGCCAACCTCGCCAGCCTTGAGCTTCTGCTTGAAGTAGCCGAGAGAGACATACATCCAGATATCGCGACAGGCGTCTAGCAAGATCGTGTTGGCGCGAGCAACGGCGTCGAACAATTCGGCCATCGCATCGTGCGGCTCGATCTGGATCGTGTAGGGATTGAAGACGAGTCCGAGATGTTCGACGAAGCGCTGATTGAAGGCTGCCCAGTCGAATTCGGGATAAGCCGACAGATGCGCGTTGTAATTGCCGACCGCGCCATTGAACTTCGCCGTCATCTCGACCGCAACGATTGCGCGGCGCGCGCGGCGCAGGCGATAGGCGATGTTCGCCATTTCCTTGCCAAGCGTGGTCGGACTCGCTGTCTGGCCGTGCGTGCGCGAGAGCATCGGCAATTCGGCGTGCTCGTGCGCGAGCGCAATAAAGCGCTCCAGTACGCGGTCGAAGGCCGGCATCAGGACGGCTTCGCGCGCCTCTTGCAGCATTAACGCATGCGCGACGTTGTTGATGTCTTCCGAAGTGCAGCCGAAGTGAATGAATTCGCTGACCTTCATGACCTCCGCATTCGCGGCGAAGCGCTGCTTGAGCCAATACTCCATCGCCTTGACGTCGTGGTTTGTCGTCGCCTCGATCTTTTTTACCGCCTCGGCGTCAGCCACCGAAAAACCGGCGATTGCCGCGTCGAGTTCGGCAATCGTAGCAGCCGAAAAAACCGGCGCTTCAGCGATAGCGGGTGCGGCGGCCAGCGTTTTGAGCCATTCGATCTCGACGCGCACGCGGTTCCGGATCAAGCCGTATTCGGAGAAATGCGCACGCAGGCCCTCGACAGTCGAGGCATAGCGGCCGTCGAGCGGCGAGAGCGCGGTGAGCGGAGTCGTGGTCATGATTGCGGGCCAAGAAGAAGCGAAGCCGAAAATTATAGCGAATCAAAACCCGTCGTTCCGCGCCTGCTTATGAGCCGGGCACGTCGTCGCTTGCCGCAAGCGGCAGTTGCGCCGGGTCCGCGACTTCCTCCCATACGCGCATGCACAGCATCTTCACCGCGAGCATCGCAAAGAGCAGCATCCACAGCCAGCCCTCGCCGACGCCCAGACGCCAGAGCAGATAGCCACTGCCGGCGAGCAGGCCATGCAGACACCAGAGCGCCGGCACCGAAAGTTCGACCGACCAGCCCTTGAGGCACAGGATGTGGTGCAGATGCGTGCGGTCCGGCCGCATCGGATTGACGCCCTGCAAGGCGCGCCGGACCGCCACCGTCACCATGTCGAGCAGCGGCAGCGCCGCCGCATAAAAAATCAGCACCTTGGGCATCGCAGGCGTCGCGCCGCGCGTCATATGGATGCCGAGCCAGCAGAGCAGCACGCCGAGCGCCAGCGCGCCAGCGTCTCCCATGAACACGCGCGCGCGCGGCACCAGCGGGTGGCGCGCGTTGCAGACGAGAAAACCGGCTAGCGCGGACATCAGGCCTGCGAGCAGCAGCACGCTGATCTCGCGCCCCTCGACGAGCGCGGCCGTCGTATAGAGCAGCAGCCCGCCCATCACATAGCCGCCGGCGAGTCCGTCGGCGCCATCGGACATGTTGATTGCATTGAATACCGCAACGATTGCAACCAGCGTGATCGGCAAGGCCAGCGGCCCCAGCGGCAGCCCGGCGTCGAGTCCCGGCAGCGGTAAAATTTCGAGATCGAAACCCGTCGTGCGGCAGAGCAACCAGGCAGCGACGAACTGCAAGGCAAGCTTGAGCTTGGCCGAAACCGGCCGGATGTCGTCAACAATACCCATGGCGAGCATCAGGCCGACGGCCGGAATCGCCTCGACCATATTGCCGCCGATACCGCGCAGCTTGAGCGCCAGCACATAGGACAAGAGAATCGCAATGCCGCCGACGACCGGCACGTCGCGCCCGTGCAGCTTGCGCGCATCGGGCCTGTCCATCAGCGACAGCCATGGCGCCAGGCGCGCGAGCACGAAGCAGGCAAGAAGCGTGCAAAAGAACGGGAAGAGCAGATACTTGATTGTCACGGACTCGCGGGCGGATTGTGCCGGGCTGGGTTTGGCGGATTATGCGCAAGCTCGCGCGATGAATCCATCAGGCGCCTCGAAAAACTCAGTCTGCTGCGTAGATTTCCAGCGTCCGCGCAAGGATACGTTCGTCGCAAAGCTCGGCCAGAACCTTCGCGCGCGCGGCACGCCCCATGCGCGCGGCGGCTTGCGGATCACGCAGAATCGCGAGAATCGCTGCCGCGAGCGCAGCGGGCGCTCCTGGTGGCACGAGGTATCCGTTGATACCGTCGCTCACGAGTTCGCGCGAGCCCGGCACTTGGGTTGCGACAAGCGGCTTGCCGCAGGATGCGGCCTCGACGAGCGCTCGCGGCATGCCTTCGCCCTGGGTGCTGGCGAGCACGGCCATGTCGCAAGCCTGGTTTAGCGCCAGCGCATCGCCGCGCTGACCGAGGAATTCGACTGCGCCTGCCGCCTGCCAGCGCGCGAGCGTCGCCGCGTCGATGCTCTCCGGATTGCCCGCGTCGGGCGAGCCTGCGAGCAGAAAACGCGCGGCGGGCATCTCTTCGCGTACGCGCCGCGCCGCTTCGACATAGTCGCCAACACCCTTAGGCCAGAGCAGCCGGCACATCATCAGCACAGTGGCGCCAGCGGGGCGCACGTCACCCGGCGCGAAATACGCCGAATCGATGCCGTCGCCGGGTACGACATGCACACGGCTCCTGGCCAGTACGCCAAGCGCGGCCAGCGTGTCGCGGTTATCGGCGTTCTGGAAGATGACGTCGGTGCCGGCGAGCGCGCGCCGATAGAGCGCGACCACGATCGGCCGGATCAGCCTTGCCTTCGGCGTGTCGGCCAGCATCGCAAAGCCTAAGCCGGTGATCGAATTGACGACTTTCCCCACTGCGGCCCGCCGCGCCGCGAGGGAACCGTAAATCACGCACTTGATCGTGAAGTGATGTACGAGATCGGGCTTTAATGCGCGATAAAGCCGCGCGAGCCTGCGCACCGCGCCAAACTCGGCCAGCGGATTCACACCGCTGCGCGACAGCTCGAAAGGCTCCCAGCGGAAGCCTTCGGCGCGTAAGCGCTCGCCATACGGACCCGCCGGCGACAGCAGGATCACGTCATGGCCGCGCTCGCGCAGCGCGCGTGCGAGCGCGAGCTTGAAGTTGAACAAGAACCACTCGGTATTGGCAAAGAGCAGTATCCGCATCGGCCAGCCCTTCAAGGCGCAAGACAAGCGCGTGCCGCAGGCGGCGGTCCGCCAAGATCCGGCGTGCGCGCAAGCCATTCGCGCAACAGCTTGTGATACGACGGAAAGCCGCGGCAGAGCGTGATCATGACCCTATCCAACTCGGCTTCGTTACCGACAGCCGAATAGGCATTCGCACACTGGATCATTGCGGACCAGTCGGGCAGCACACGCCATGTGGCGTCGCATGCGCGCGCGAGCGTCACGGCACTCGCGCGCTCGGGTTTCCATGCCTGGATCGCCAGAATGCGCGCCTGATCGGCGAAGAGCGACCAATCCGAGACGGCCGCCAGCGAACGGCGCGTTTCAACAAGACGCGGGCTACTCCAATGCATGTCGTCCGCATCGAGTGTCGTGCGCCCCACGCGCAGGACGATCCAGTCGTGCAGTATCCAGCCAAGTAAAAGCGCGCCGACGATCGCGGCCCCTGTAACGCCCGCGCGTGGCAACGCAAAACGCGGGAGCGACCGCCCGTCGGCTTCGCCCAGACCCCACAGCAAGCCTGCGGGGATCGCGAAATAGCTGTACCAGAACGGGTACTCGACCATGCCATGCAATACGATGACACCGAGGCCGCACAGGGCGAATACACGCTCGGGCGTTGGCGTGGCGGCAAGATTGCGCGCAAGCCATGCCACGCCGAGCGCCACGACCAGCAATGCCAACGGCAAACCGAGTTCGGCTCCCAGTTGCAGCACGAGATTGTGCGCATTCTCGCCCAGCATCGGGAAAACCTGTTGCGGCCCCGCGATCGCCGCTTCGATGGTCAGGCTGTAGAACGCACCGGGCCCCGCGCCGAGCCAGGGATGTTTTGCGATCGCTTGTAGCGCGATATGCCAATCGTGCAGGCGCTGGCCATTCGATTCGTGGGCGGCAAGCCGGCCGGCCGCCGACATCAGCCCGAAATGCTCGAATAGGCCGAGGCTTGCCGCGAACTGCGCGGTAATCGAAATCGCTGCGATCAGAGTCATGGCCGGCCACAGCTGCCGCGCGATTTCGTGCGCATGCCGGCGCGCCCACAGCCAGAGCGCATAGACAAGGAAGAGGCCCGTGTAGAGCCATGCGCCACGCGAAGCGCAGGCCGCGACCATCAGATTCAGCCAGACGGCAACCGCCACGAACACCGAAAGACGTAGATGCCCACGCGCGAAGAGGTAAAGCAGGCCGGCAAGCCCGAGCCAGCAGAGATCGGCAAAATGATTCGATTGCCCGACATTGCCATAAACCGCCGCGTAGGCTTTCGCCAGTACGAGGCCGCCAAGTTCCAGATCGAAGAGCTGGCAGGCCGCGACGATGGATTGCACAAGCGCGCAAAGTAACAAGCCGCTCGCAATCGATGTGCCCGCGCGACCTGGCGCAGTACCACGTGCGAACCCCGCAGCAATCAGGAGTATCGCGCCGTAGAGCGGATATGCCATCGAACTACCGTGCCCGGTAACGCCCCACGCCCTCGGCCAAAATGCCGCCAGCGCAAGTCCCATCCACAGAAGTATCAGCGCGGGCGAAAGCGACAGGCTGGCCTCGCGCGAAAACGCGCGCGCAACAAGCAGAACGACGAGCCCCAGCGCCGCCGTCCATTCCGAATGGAACACGGCCTGCGGCGCTTCGTGTTCCGCGAGCAGGGTCGGAACGGCAAGCATCAGCACGAGGACAATATCCTCGAAGCGCAAACGGAATTGGTGCGGCAAAGCCTCCTGCATAGTTTTATCAGCCCGCGACGCGCTGCCAGGCATCCGGAATATGCCCGGCAAGTTGGCGGCCATCGGCATACCAGTGCGCGGGCGCGAGCACGAGGCCATCAGCCCTACCGGCGAGCCAGGCGCCCCACCAGGAAAAACTGCTGTTCGCGACGATATGGTTACGGCAGAGCGACATCAGCCATAGATCGCAACAGGCATCCGCCGCCGCGCCGAAATCGACGACCGTCGCGGGCCGCTCGAAGGTGAGATTGGCGCGCGCCCAGGCGGGGTCGTCGGAGAACACGTAAAAGTGCGCCTCGGGCAATTCGCGCATCATCCGCGCAATCGAGCTGGCATAGTAGGCTGACGTACAGGTGCCGTGATGCTTGGCGGCTTGCGGATTGTTCACATAATCGCCGCGGCGTACATGGACGGAAACCGCGTTGGTCGTCCGGATGCGCGCCGCCAGTTCGGCGTATTCCGGCGTCGCGGCGCCCGCCGGCACGAGTTCGCGCCGCAACTGCGCTGCAATGTCGTCGAAATAGCGATGGCTCTGCCAATAGCCATAGAGATAGCATTTGTCGGGCGCATCGAGCAGCGCCGGATCGAAGCCCTGTTCCTTGTCGCGCAGCACCGGCCACGGACGCGGCAACGGCAAGCGGCGCAGGATACGGCCCCAGTACATGCGCCCAAGCGCGGCCTCGACGGGTGTGGCGATGCGCGCGGAAACCGGATAGCGGCTCAATTCGAACGCGCGCGTCGTCGCGCTTGCGGGAATATGGTCGTACCAGCCGATATCGAGCACAAGCTCGGCGCCGCGCCGCGCAGCAAGCGCGCGTGCGCTCGCATACTGAAAGAGCTGGTTACCCAAGCCACCAAACAAAGCCACGACAATCATTGGAAGCGCGCCACGAGACAGTACGAAACAAAGGGCGAGAGCTTACTGCATTCAGGCCCGACGGGCGCGCAGCACAAGGCTCGCGACCGCGAGCAAGACGCCGAGCAGCCATTTTGGATGGCCGCTGCGCAAAAACTGACGCAGCCGCGCGGCCGCCACATGACGGTATGCCTGCCTCGAATAGCGCTCCTGACTTACGACCGGAATGCGATAGCCGAGCAGACAATCGGGCAGATTATGAAAACGGACTTGCGGGTCTTCGAGCAGGCGCAGCCATAGTTCGTAGTCTTCGGCCGAATAGCCGCAATAGCCGCCGGCGCGCGCAACGATTGCGCGACGGAACAGCACAGCTGGGTGGCAAAGCGCATTGCGGCGCCAAAAACCGCCCGCGATTCGGACGTGCTCCTCGGGCAGATGGATGGTTTCGAGGACCTTGCCCGTGCCGTCGATCAGCTTGTAACTGCTCCCGCAAACGGCGATATCCGGATGCGCACGCATGAATTCCAATTGCACTCGCAGACGGTTCGGCTCGGCCACGTCGTCGGCATCCATCACCGCTACATAAGCGCCGCGCGCCTCGGCGAGCGCGAGGTTACGCGAAAAGCAGATACCCGCAAGCGATGTCCGCACCAGCCGAATTCGCGGATCGGAAAGATACGCGGCAAGCGCGGCAAAAACCGCATCGCTCATGCCGTTGGCAACGATCACAAATTCGAACTGCGCAAAATCCTGTCGGAGTATCGAAGATGCGGCCTGCTCGAAATAAGCGTCGAAGCGGTTCGTAACCATGCAGACAGAAATCTGCGGCGCGGCGCTCATCACGCGCTCGCCATTCGTTCGAACTCGAAAAAACCGCAGCCGTAATCGAGTTCGGATACATCCTCGGGACGCGCCGAGGGAACCAGCTCTCCTGCGTCATTTACATAGGCGAAGCTCACCAACCTGAGCTGGGCGAAATGCGCGACGATCTCGCGCGGATCGAATACGCGATGAGCATTAAAACAGACGCGCCCGCGACCGATAGGCACGGAAAGAAAAAGGCGTCCGCCCTCGGCCAAAACGCGTGCAAGCTCGACGATTGCACGGCGGCTGCCCTGCGCGTCAACCGGATCGCCATAGCGGCCGAGTCCGATGTGTTCGATCACGTGCAGACAGGAAAGCGATTTGAGCGAGCGATCGGCAAAGGGGAGTTGCGTGATCGTCCCGCCGACGGCGGCAAGATTCGGCAGATCGGCTATGACGGGGCGGTAGTCGAGAAACAAGGTCGGCACAAAGCCCGAGAGCGCGCTGACCGTCTGAATGCTCGAACCGATATCGACATGCAGTCCGGGACGCCAGGCCGCTAGCCTGCGCGCGAGCCAGGCACCCTGGAACACGTAATGCGCATCGAACGGCGTATGGCGTGTGGCATCGTTCAAGCACGGATAGAGATCGGCGAAACGCACGGATTCGTCGCTGCGCGCGGCGTAGCTGCGCCATGCCATGAGGAAACGCGGCAGGCGTAGCAGGTTGAAGAATGCGCGCGGATCCGGCACGACACCGATCCAGTTTCTGACGATACGTTTTATGCGGCTCAACTCAACCTCGTGGTCTCAAAATGCGGCGCAGGAGTCCCCGCGCAAGGGTCCGCACGCCGAGCGTATCGAACGCAAATACCACGACGCCATAGGCAAGCGCGCCGGCCAGACACTCGGAAACAAGCCCGACGACACCCGCGCCGGCAACGCGTTTTACGACCAGCATGATGGCCACGCAGCCGAGCAGCACTTGCATAAGCGCAGTTGGCGCGATGCGCCAGGGAACGCCGTGTCGGCCCAGCCATGCCGACGCCAGAACGCCGACCCCTGCGGATATTAACGCAGACCATGCGCCGCCTGCCGCGCCGAAACGGCTGGCGAGCAAGGCATTTGCAAGCAGCATGCTCGCGAGCATTGCAAAATTGGAAAACAGCAATAGATGCGTCTGACGCATCGCATAAAGCGAAACGTCGAACACATAAACCCGCAAACCCGTCAGCGCCCCGGCCGCAACAAGCATAGGCAACAAATCGGCGGCTACCGCGCCGAACGCAGGCCCGAGCGCGAGCGGTAGCAGCGTGGGCCCGATCGCGGCGAGCCCGCTTGCCGCCGGCAGCAACAGGAATACCGTTTGGGAAAGATGCCGCGCGGCGATGCGCTCGACCTCGGACCGCTCGCCCGCATCCCAGGCGAGTACGAGTTTCGGATACCAGGAGAGATACGAAGTGCTGGCGATCAACAGTAAAACGGGCGCGAGCAAATCGGCCGTCGCGGCATAAAAGCCCGCCTGTTCGCGGCCAGCGAAAAACGCGATCGACCAGCGGTCCGACCATTGCTGGAGCGCCGCGAGGCCAGACACGCCGACGAGGGGCAAGGCAAAGCGCAGCACCGGTCGCAGCACCGCGAAATTCAGCCGTACGCTAAATGCATGGCACCAGTCGCGCCAGGAAAAGATTGCCGCAGCGATAAGAAAGCTGGCGATCATCGCCGCCAGCGCCGCGAACATCGGCTGAGGTAGCCGCGCGACGACGACGGCCAGCGCCACGAGCAATCCGCCTTTGATCACGGCCTGCAGCGCATAGTCGCGCGCACGCGCTTTGGCGTTCGCGTTTTGCGAGGAAAGATCGAACAGCCCCTGCGCACCGAAAAGCAGCACGCCGCCGACGAAAACGCCGGCAATTTCGCGCTGCGGGAGACACAGTTCAAGCACAAGCGCTAGCGCCAACAGCGCGAATAACACAAGAGAGAGCGCGCGTACGAGTTGCGGGTGCAGTTCGCCCTGAGACGCATTAGCCCCGAAAAAACGCCCAAAACTCTGACAAAGCGGCGCCGATAGCGCTCCGACCAGTACAGCCCCGATCGAAACCGCCAGATTCAGGTGCGCATAACCGGTGGGGCCCAATGCACGCGCAAAAAGCGAGATCGCGACAAGCGAAAGAGCGCCGGCCGCGATACGGGAGAGGATGTAGTAGAGCGAATTGCGGGCTGTCAATGCAAGGCTTTCAGAATGCGCCGCATTTTGCCTGAACGGATAAAACGCTGCCGGCCCGCGCTCCGCGAAAACCCTAAGCCAAAATGAAACGAGGCCGTTTGGCGGCCCTGTTTCTAGTTTGCGCGACAGCCGCCCAATGCTTACAAGCCACCCAGCACGGCTTGACGACAGGGAGCGGGGAAGTATTTGTAGTCGGTCGTTGCGGCATCGGTTCCGCACGACCAACCCATGATGGGGTCCGTCGCTTTGACAAGCGCTTTGGTGCGGGCGGCATCGCTAGTCGGTTGCAAGATGATGTGCTTCGCATCCGCGCCGCCGGCCACGCTCTGGATCTGACCCGAGGTAATCGCGGCGGTAGCGTTGTCGACCGCCAGGCCTGCAGCCATGTATTTGGTCGTCACGGTGCTGCTGCAACCCGCTGCGTCGGCACCGGCCGGAAATTGCCCATTGGACTGGAGGAATTCGGTGACACCGGTTTTACAGGCATCGATTTGCAGCATGACTTCGGTGATCTTCGAGCGTGCCGTGTAGTCCTGGTATGCCGGCAGCGCCACGGCAGCCAGGATGCCGATGATCGCAACCACGATCATCAGCTCGATCAGCGTAAAACCCTGTTGGACGTTTTTCATTTTAAATCCCTTGGCGAATATTCCAGGCGGTGGATTCCGCTTGCCCGGTATTCAGCAGGGAGCATGCCAAGAAATTTAAATTTTTACTTTTCTCCAGTGCAAACAGCTACTTAAAAAACTCAATCGGCATTATTTCACATTAAAAACGTTAGCGGGAAGTGACATTCCCCGGCAGTCGAGGTGACGCTTCCCGCTGATCGACAAAAATCGTCAGAACGAAAATGTAAATTTCCCGATTTTTCTAGAACCGATACGAGAAACCGACCGTCCCTTGCCAGTCGGCCGTGTTGTGACTCAAGCCGCGCATCAGCGCAAAGTCGAGTTGCGCGACGGGCAGGATCTGCCAAGTCATCCCGGTGTCGAAGCTCGCCTGGTTTCCTCCGTGACGCTGCGCTGCGAGCTGTTCAGCCGCAAGTTCGACAAAAGCGTGGACGCTGCCGAAACCTTTGTCGAGCGCAACACCGAAGGAGCCTGCCGTGAAGCGACCCAAATCGTCCTTGTTGTATGTGACGCCCGGCATTACGCCGAGGCTCCAGTCGCTCCCAAGGTCGAAATTGCTCGTCAGATACAACGATGGGCGCAGGCTGTCGCCATGCAATTCGCGTTGCCCGGCTGGCATGTCGAGCTGACCGATCAGGGCAAGTCCGGGGCCGGATTCGTCGCCGCGCCGCAGCCGCCATTTCGTGCTCACGGAAAGATCACCGGTACCGCTGGCATGCGCGGGTTCGCTGCCGCCTGTGCTGACATGCTGCCAGCCGTCGGTTTGGAGCCTGAATTCGAGGTCGCGCGCCACGCCAAGGCGCAGCATCAGCGGCGTTGACGTAGCGCGCTGCGAACCTTCGTCAAATTTGTCGTAACTGTAGGCAAGCCCGCTTTCGATTTGGAAGCGCCCCACGCCAACCGGGTCGGGTGAGTTAACGAAATTGGGGCGATCGGGCGAAAATGCTTCCTCGTCTGCCGCATGCGCGGGCAAGGTAAAGAGCGCAAGACCAAGCGCCAGCCCATAAGTCAGCGTAAGACCTCGCGTTGACACGTTAGAACGGACAGACTCGCAAGATGCGAGCACTTGGGATTTCATAGCGTCGGCTCCAAATTTGATTGACCAGGCAGCAATATCGACGCAACGGCAGTAATCTTTACTGCGGGTTATCCCTCGCACCCAACAATCTTCAGCGCTCGTGGCTGATCGTCGATCGATTCGAAGACCCCGGCGCAAATGCCGGGGTGAGCCGCGACGCGCGCTCAGATGCGGTAACGCTTGATGGCGGTCTGCATCTCGCCGGCCAGTTGTTGCAGCAACGCCGAGGATTGCGCCGCCTGAGTTGCCGCCGCGCTGTTTTCTTCCGACATCTGCGCCACGCGCTCGACCACTTGCGCCATGCTGTTGCTGGCCACGCTCTGTTCGCGAATCGAACTCGTGATGTCCGCCACGCGCGCCACAACTTCGGCCGAACTGCCGCGTATCCCCTCGATTGCACCGCCCGCCTCGCGTGCGGCGTCGACACTGGCCTCCACACGCTGCACCGTCTCTTGCATATGCGAGACGGCCTCGTTGGCGCCCGCCTGTACAGCCAGGATCGTAGTTTCGATTTCGTGCGTCGACACTGTCGTGCGCTCGGCCAGCTTCCTTACCTCGTCGGCCACCACCGCGAAACCGCGACCCTGCTCGCCGGCACGCGCCGCTTCGATTGCCGCGTTCAGCGCCAAAAGATTGGTCTGGTCGGCGATTTCCTTGATTGTCTTGACCACCGCGCCGATGCTTGCCGTTTGCGTTTGCAGCGACGAGATCTTGTCGGCCGACTCGCGAACTTCGCTGGACACGCTGTCGATCCGGCTGACCGTGCGCTCGATCACGGCGCCGCCATTGCTCGCCTGGACGCCCGCTTCGCGCGACAAGGTATCGGCCTCGGTCGCGCGTTCGGTAACATGATTGATCGACACCGTCACCTGTTCAACCGTCGCCGCCATCGCCGAAGCGGCCTCGCTCGCGTAGCCGGCCGTCTGCGATAGCTCGCCGGCCGTGCGCGACATTGCACCCGCCGAACTCGATACCGCATCGGCCTTCTCGTGCATTTCGCGCAGGCTTGCCTGTATGTTCTCAAGCAGTGTGTTGAATGCTGTCATCGCCAAGCCGATTTCATCGCGGCCCACACGCGTGACGCGCTGCGTCAGATCGAACGTGCTGCTCACGGTGTTCATCGTTTGCAGCATCTCGTTCAGCGGGCGGCGAATACTACGGATCAGCAGTACTCCGGCGAGCGCAAGCAACAGGAGTGCGATGCTCAGCACGACGCTGCTCGCTATTTTCGCGTTGCGCTCGATCTGCTTAACGCTTTCGATACCTTCGCGGGACTCGTCGAAGTTGAGCTTCATCAGCTTTTCCATGGTCACGGCGGCGGAGGCGCCCGTAGTCTTACCCTCGGAATTCATGAGCGTATGCGCGCCCTCTTTATCCCCCTGCTTCGCCACGCTGCGAATATGCGCAAACGCCGCACTCATTTTTTCCAGATCGGCCTTGAGTGCTTCGTAATTGCGGCGGTCTTCATCGTTCGCAAAGCCCTCCGCATAATGCTTCATTTGCTCGGCGAGCTTCACCTTGTTCTGCTCGATTGCGCTTGCGGTTTTTTCGCGAATAGCCGGGTCGTCTTCGAGCAGATAGGTCAATGTATCGAGCTGTTCCTGCTTGAAATAATCCTTGATGATCGCGCTGGTCGTAATGTCGTCGAGCAGAACGTCCGACATGAAATTAACGCGCTCATCGATATTGTTGAACTGGTAAAACGCGTTGCCACCGACGATCAACAAAGCGACACTTGCGCCGACGATGAGGCCGGACAGACGTTGAGCGATATTCATGAAAACCTTCTTGACCTAGGAATTACAGCAAATTACAGCTTAGCCATGTTTTTCGGCCAGATCGGGCAGGGCTTAAACGCGATATGCATCTTTTTTGCATTAAATCAACAATGCCTCGAAAAACACCTGTCTCCATGTTCCCCTGAGCGCCAAAAATCAGACCGGGCTCTGTTCAGAGCTCGAAAATCTGGTCGCTCGCGAGGAATCTGGGTTGCAAGCGGCCGCGATATTCGGCGATTTCTGCGCGAATTTCGTCAGCTTGCACCGGTTTTAGGTGCGTCACGTAAACCTCGGGCGAAACCTCAAGGTCGTCGAGCAAATTGAACAACATGTCGGGGCACAAATGACGGGCGGCAAGCGCTAAATCGTGCTGGGCGTTCGTAAAGGCAGTTTCGATGATGAACAGCTTGAGGTCGAGCATTGCGTTGAGCGCTTGCACGAGCGGCTCGCAAAGCGTCGTGTCGCCGCTGAAGGCGAAGCTGCCGGTCGCGCATTGCACGCGATAACCGACGGCCGGCACGGTATGCAGCGCCGGCAACGCCGATATGCGGCGGCCAGCAGTTTCGAAGCTCTCGCCGAGGTGTAATTCGTTAAAGCGCATCATCGGCCGCGCGCGGTCCGGAATCGCGGAAAAGTCCGGCCAGACGACCCAATTGAAGATATGCGAACGGATGATCCGCAGCGTGTCGGGAGTCGCGTGGACGGTGATCGGGCCTTTACGGAATTCACCAACCGTATCGACGAGAAACGGCAGAAAACAAATGTGATCCAGATGGGCATGCGTGATGAACACATGATCGATCGCCATGAGTTCATCGAGGGCCAGCGATCCTACGCCGGTGCCGCAGTCGATCAGAATGTCGCGATCCACGCGAAGCGCCGTCGTGCGGTTTTCGAGCCCGCCGACACCGCCGCTACAGCCAAGCACCTTGACTTCCACGCTCGTTCGTCCCGGCGTTTAGCGAGTAGATCTCAGGTAGAACTCCATCTTGACGCCCGCGAGTTCGATCACGTCGTGATCTTGTAGCGGATGGGCCTGCGCATCGAGTTGGCGACCGTTGACAACTGGAAAACTCGTACCTTCGACATGCGTGATGAAGTAACCATGCGAGCGACGCGTGATCACGACGACCTGTACGCCGGATTTGCCAAGCGTGGTCAGGGATTTGATCAGTTCAAGCTCGCGACCCGCGTTGCGGCCCGAAAGAATCTGCACGACACCGATCTGCGCCGAGGTCTCGGCCCGGGGTTGATCCCCTCCCGCAGCCGAAAAACTATTGGATTGCATCAAGGCGACGGTCGCGCCCTGGCTTGCGTTCTGCGCCTCTGGAAATCCGGCAATCATCGTTTCGGCAATCGAATGCGCAGTTGCATTCTGCGCGGGCATGAAATCGGTCGATGGCTCGAAAGCCTTCGCGAAGGTATTGGATGATTCGTGCGCCGGCACATCTTTCAGATACTTGAGCCTGTATTTGCCAAGTTCAACGATATCGC
The DNA here is from genome assembly GCA_031554255.1 of Niveibacterium sp. Taxonomy (GTDB): domain Bacteria; phylum Pseudomonadota; class Gammaproteobacteria; order Burkholderiales; family Rhodocyclaceae; genus Niveibacterium. The sequence continues at coordinate 9,212 of JAVBKC010000065.1, read as the reverse complement.
CATCTTTCAGTGCGTGCTTTTTGACCGGTTGCCCATTCACGTAGGAACCGTTCGTGCTGTCCAGATCTTCAAGAAAAGCGTCATGCAGGATCGTCGTTATCGCTGCGTGTTCGCCGCTGATCGCAAGGTTATCGATCTGGATATCGTTGTGCGGTTTGCGGCCGATCGTGATTCTCTGTTTGTCGAGCGCAATTTCCTTCAGCACCAGCCCATCCATGCTCAGGACGATCTTGGGCATCCTTGCTCCCTTTGGCGTCGTGAAACCCTTATCCGCTGCAGGCTTCGTAAGCCCGGAATCATGCCGTGCCGGACAGCGCGGAGCAACCCGCGGGCGCGCGACAACAAACTTAGCAAGCCGAGAGTCGAAATAATTAAACCTACGCCGTTCGCCAAGTTGCAGCGCAATAAACGGATCGTCTACGATTTTACAAAACAAAACGCCCGACCATGCGTGGCCGGGCGTTTTATTCCGGAACGCTAGCCGATCAAAGCAGGCCTTTGAGCAGTTTGGCCATCTCGGACGGATTGCGCGTAACCTTAAAGCCGCACTCCTCCATGATCGCCAGCTTTGCATCCGCCGTATCGGCGCCGCCCGAAATCAGCGCGCCAGCGTGCCCCATGCGTTTGCCGGCCGGCGCGGTGACACCCGCGATGAAGCCGACGACAGGCTTCTTCATGTGTGTTTTGCACCATAGAGCGGCTTCGGCTTCGTCCGGACCGCCGATCTCGCCGATCATGATGACCGCGTCAGTGTCGGGGTCGTCGTTGAAGCGGCGCATCACGTCGATGTGCTTGAGTCCGTTGATCGGGTCGCCGCCGATGCCGACGGCCGAGGACTGGCCGAGGCCGATTTCCGTCAGTTGCGCGACAGCTTCGTAGGTCAGCGTACCTGAACGCGACACCACGCCGATGCGGCCCTTGCGATGGATGTGGCCGGGCATGATGCCGATCTTGAGTTCGTCCGGCGTGATCAAGCCTGGACAGTTCGGCCCGAGCAGCAGAGTTTCTTTGCCGCCGGCCGCGATCTTGGCCTTCATTTTGTTGCGCACTTCGAGCATGTCGCGAACCGGAATGCCCTCGGTGATGCAGATCGCCAGATCCAGATCGGCCTCGACGGCTTCCCAGATCGCGGCCGCAGCACCCGCCGGCGGCACGTAGATCACCGAAACCGTGGCGCCGGTTTGGGCGCGCGCTTCCTTGACCGAAGCGTAAATCGGGATGTCGAAGATCGACTCGCCCGCCTTCTTCGGATTCACGCCCGCGACAAAACAGTTCTTGCCGTTCGCGTATTCCTGGCACTTCTCGGTGTGGAACTGACCGGTCTTGCCAGTGATGCCCTGGGTGATGACCTTGGTGTCCTTGTTGATCAGAATCGACATATCAATGTTCTCCGGGCATTACTGGACAGCAGCAACAATCTTTTCGGCCGCCTCGGCCATCGTGCCGGCCGCAATGATGGGCAGACCCGATTCGGCGAGAATCTTCTTGCCGAGATCTTCGTTCGTACCCTTCATGCGCACGACCAGCGGCACCTTCAACTGCACTTCGCGTGCGGCCGTGATGACGCCGGTGGCAATCGTGTCGCAGCGCATGATGCCGCCGAAGATATTGACCAGAATGCCCTTGACTTGCGGGTTCTTGAGCATGATCTTGAAGGCTTCGGTGACCTTCTCGGTCGTGGCGCCACCACCGACGTCAAGGAAGTTCGCGGGTTCCGCGCCGAACAGCTTGATCGTATCCATCGTCGCCATCGCCAGGCCCGCGCCATTGACGAGACAGCCGATGTTGCCGTCGAGCGAGATATAGGCCAGATCGAACTTCGAAGCTTCGATTTCGTTGAGGTCTTCCTCGTCCAGATCGCGCAAGGCAACGATTTCCGGATGACGGAACAGCGCGTTCGGGTCGAAGTTGAACTTGGCGTCCAGCGCCTTGATATTGCCGTTGCCTTCGAGAATCAGCGGATTGATTTCCGCCAGCGAGGCATCGGTTTCCATGTAGCAGACATAGAGCTTCTTGAAGGTGTCGATGGCCTGTGGCACCGAAGCTTCCGGTACGCCGATCCCGGTGGCCAGTTCGCGCGCCTGCGCGTCGGTCAGTCCGACGAGCGGATCAACGAAGACCTTGACGATCTTCTCGGGCGTGTTGTGAGCGACTTCCTCGATGTCCATGCCGCCTTCGGACGAGGCCATCATCGCGACCTTCTGGGTCGCGCGGTCGGTCAGTGCCGCGACGTAGTATTCCTTTTTGATGTCGGCGCCTTCCTCGATCAGCAGGCGGCGTACCTTCTGGCCTTCCGGGCCAGTCTGATGCGTAACGAGCTGCATGCCGAGAATCTGGCCGGCCAGCGCGCGCGTTTCATCGATAGAACGGGCGAGCTTGACGCCACCGCCCTTGCCGCGACCGCCCGCGTGGATCTGCGCCTTCACAACCCAGATCTTGCCGCCGAGCGCCTCGGCAGCCTTCACCGCCTCATCAACGGAAAAACACGGGATGCCGCGCGGCGTGACGACGCCGTATTTACGCAGGATCTCTTTCGCCTGGTATTCGTGAATCTTCATGGTTGCCCTTTGATCTTCGCTCGCCGCACCGGATCGCCGACACGGCGGGCGCGCTGTTGGTCTATTGGGAACGAACATGAGCGGACAAAACCGGGCGCGCCTCGTAAGCGCGGCGGCGACCGGCTCTCCCCCTCTCCCCCTCGGCTTAAAGCCTCTCCGGGGCGCTTGCGACCCCGTTGCCGCAGTGCAACACCCAGATCGCCGGATTGTAGCGGAAACCGCCTTGTCCTTACCCTAGGGGTTTTTCCGCTACCGCACCGTGCGGGCCGACGTGCCAACGCGGGTAGTAAATACGCACCGCCTCGCCATGCGAATCGAGCGCATGGCAGCGATCGAGCTGAAAAGGTTTTTGCCCACTGGAAGCATCTTCGGGCACCAGCGTGGCGAAGGTTTGCAGCGCGGCGGTCGGCAATTGCCAGAGCAACTCGGTCAGATGCGTGCAGCCGCGTATTTGGCCGACGCGCTCGCTCGCCGCCTTGCGGAATCCATCGAAAAGATTGAGCCCGACAAGGCTGGCGTAGATGGGTGCGATCGTATCGCAAAGGCCCATGTAGGGCGCCCAGTCGGTCACTACCTTCAGATCCAGTATGTTGAATCGCTTGTCGAGCGTGCAGCGCAGGCGCATCTCGTGCACCGGCGTGCCAAGCGGACGCACACCGGACAGCAAAGGATAGTCCGCGTCCTTGAGGTCGGCGAGCACGGCTTCCAGATCGAAATGGCCGTCCTCGCGCAAGAACCCCTCGATCACGACGCGACGCGTATGCAGGCGGCGGCGCCCAGACACAGCTTCAGGCAGCGGCATGGAAACTCCGGATTCGGGTGGGCGGTTGGGATCGGCATGGTACAAGAGCGCAAGCGAGCTTGAGAAAATTCGGAGCCGATAAATGTAAGCTCGCACGGCCCGCGCCGGTCAGTCGGAAAAACCCCTGGAGTATCCCCAATGCTGATTCGCACACCGCGAGCCGAACACCCTATCGCGCCATCCGAGATTACGCCGCGCGCGCTGTTCGAACGCCGCCGCCAGTTTCTTCGCGCAGCGGGCCTGGCGGGCGCGGGCCTCGCGCTCCCGGCGTTCGCAGCGACGAAACTGCCGTCCATCCAGAAAAGCACGTTCTCGACCGACGAGAAACCGACACCGCTCATAAACATCGCGAGCTACAACAATTTCTACGAATTCGGCACAAGCAAGGGCGACGCCTCCGAAAATGCCGGCCAGTTCAAGGCGCGGCCCTGGACCGTCCGCGTCGAAGGGCTGTGCGCCAAACCGCGCAGCTTTGCAATCGAGGATTTGCTCAAGCTCGCCCCCCTCGAAGAGCGCATCTATCGCCTGCGCTGCGTAGAAGGCTGGTCGATGGTGATCCCGTGGAGCGGCTATTCGCTCGCCATGCTGCTCAAAAAAGTCGAACCGCTCTCCAGCGCAAAATACGTCGAATTCACGACGCTGGCCGACCGCGCCACGATGCCGGGCGTAGCAATACCCGTGCTCGACTGGCCCTATACCGAAGGTTTGCGCATCGACGAGGCAATGCATCCGCTCACGCTGCTCACGCTCGGCCTCTATGGCGAGGAACTGCTGGCGCAGAACGGCGCGCCGGTGCGCGTCGTCGTGCCCTGGAAATACGGCTTCAAAAGCGCGAAATCGCTGGTGCGGATACGGCTCACCGACAAACAGCCCGCCACCGCCTGGAATAAAGTTTCGCCGCAGGAGTATGGTTTTTATTCCAACGTCAATCCGGAAGTCGATCATCCGCGCTGGAGTCAGGCGTCCGAGCGCCGGCTCGGCGAATTCTTCAAGCACAAGACCTTGATGTTCAACGGTTACGCCGACCAAGTTGCGCAACTTTATACTGGTATGGATCTGAGGAAGTTCTTCTGATGCTCGCAGCAATCCGGGCGCTTGCGCCGCGCCAGGTAGCGGCGCTCAAGGCCGTTCTTTTCGCACTCGGCCTGATTCCATTCGCGTTCTATCTGTGGCGCTTCTTCGGTGATGCACTCGGCGCGAACCCGATCGAAGCAATCACACGCGCGAGCGGCGAATGGACCCTGCGCTTTTTGCTCATCACGCTCGCCGTCACGCCCCTGCGCCGTGTTACCGGCTGGCACTGGCTGATCCGCTTGCGCCGCATGCTCGGCCTCTTCTCGTTTTTTTACGCCTGCCTGCATGCCACGACCTATTTCTGGCTCGACCAGTTTTTCGACTGGCAGGGCATCGCCAAGGATATTCTCAAACGCCCATTCGTCACGCTCGGATTCGCTGCCTTCGTACTCCTGATTCCGCTTGCCGCAACCTCGACGAACGCGATGATCAAACGGCTGGGAGGCAAACGCTGGCAGGCGCTGCATCGCTCGGTCTATGCAATCGGCGTGCTCGCGATCCTGCACTACTGGTGGCTCGTCAAACGCGACCTCACCGCCCCGCTGATCTACGGCCTGATACTTGCTGCACTGCTTGGCGCGCGCGCATGGCAACGCGAAAAGGAAAGACGCCGCCAGCTTGCACCGCCGCCGACGCCAGGCTTTCGTTCCGTATCGATGCCACGCGCCCGCTAAAAAGCGGTTCAGGTCGGGCGTTGCGCAGACTTGGGCCGAAACGCCTTGACGACCGCTTCCTCGGTCTCGATGTAGGGGCCGCCGATCAGATCGATGCAATACGGAACGGCGGCGAAAATGCCATGCACACGCGTTGCGCCGTCCTCGCCCTTGAGCCCTTCGAGCGTTTCGCGAATCGATTTGGGCTGACCGGGTAAATTCAGGATCAGGCTCTTGCCGCGGATTGCGCCAACCTGGCGCGAGAGAATCGCGGTCGGCACGAAGCAGAGGCCGATCTGGCGCATCTGCTCGCCAAAACCGGGCATCTCACGATCGGCGACGGCGAGCGTGGCTTCGGGCGTCACGTCGCGCGGCGCGGGACCGGTGCCGCCCGTCGTGAGCACGAGGTGGCAGCCAGTCTGGTCGCAAAGCTCGATCAGCGTTTCTTCGATGCACTCGCGCTCGTCAGGGATCAGACGCTTCTCGGCCCGCCAGGGCGAGCGCAAGGCGCGACCGAACCATTCGTCCAGCGCCGGCAAGCCCTTGTCCTCATAGACGCCGCTCGATGCACGGTCGCTGATGGCCACAAGCCCGATTACAAGTTGATCCGTCGTGTCGTTCATTCGGCTTCGCCTCCATCGACTTCCTCATCGGGCGCGGCTTTTCCTGCACCAGACACTTCGCGCAGCATGCGGAAAATTTCACGATAGGCGCGCGGCGGCTTCTGCGCCTCGCGTTCGCGGATCGCATTGCGGCGCAGGTTGCGCAGATGCTGAAGATCGGCGCCCACGAACTCGGTGGCGATCTCCCCGAGCACTGCTTCATCCTCGATCAGCCGTTCGCGCAGGCGTTCCAATCTGTGCTGGCGCGCAATTTCGCTGCGCGACACGCCAGCGAAGGCATCTAGCGCCTCGCTGATCGGTTCCACATCCTCGTCGCGCATCAGACGACCGATGTATTGCATATGCCGCCGCCGGGCCTCGTGCTTGCCAACGCGTGCGCATTCTTTTACCGCATCGCGCAGCCGCTCGGACATCGGTACTTTGGCCAGCCGCTCGCGCGAGAGCGCGCAGAGCGCCTCGCCGATTTCCTGCAAGGCCTGCATGTCGCGCTTAAGCTGGGATTTGCTCGGTCGTTCGACCGGAATTCGATTTGGATCTGGGCGGTTCATGGAGGGAATCTCAGAGCGCGGCCGGAATCTACGCCGCAAAACCGTAAAATTATAGCTTTCTGTTCCGGAGCATCCCGATATGTCCGCCGACCGTGGCTTCAGTTTCTCCCAGGATCATCTGCGCACGCTCGCGCGAGAATGCCTTCGTCATGCTCGCGAAGGCGGCGCCTCGGCGGCCGACGTGGATGTTTCCGAAGGCTGGGGGCATTCGGTAAGCGTGCGCCGTGGCGAGGTCGACACGCTCGAATACAACCGCGACAAGGGCATGTCGGTCACGGTGTATATGGGCGCGCGGCGTGGCCATGCAAGCAGTTCCGACTTCTCGTCGCAGGCGCTGCACGACACGGTGAAAGCCGCGCTGTCGATTGCGCGCTTCACGGCGGAAGACCCCTGCGCCGGTCTGCCGGATGCCGATATGCTCGCCGCCGAGCCGCGCGAACTCGATCTATTCCATCCTTGGGACACCGATGTCGATGCTTCGATCGCACTCGCGCGGCGTTGTGAAGCGGCCGGTTTTGCACTGGGCGACCTGATTACGAACTCGGAAGGCGCAAGCGTTTCGACGCAGCAAGGGCAATTTGTCAGCGCGAACAGCCTGGGATTCTGCGAAGGCTTCGCGACGACGCGCCACAGCATCGGCGTTTCCTTGATTGCCGGCAGTGGCGACGGCATGCAGCGCGACGACTGGTGGGCCAGTTCGCGTAACGCGGCAACGCTGCCTGCGCCAGAGCGCATCGGCGATTACGCCGCGCGCCGCGCACTGTCGCGACTCCACGCGCGCAAGCTGGCGACGGGCGAAGCCCCCGTCATTTTCGAAGCGCCGCTGGCCGCCGGCCTGCTCGGTCACTTCGTCAGCGCCGCGAGCGGTGGCGCGCTCTACCGTCGCGCATCCTTCCTCCTCGGTCGACTCGGCGAAAAGGTATTCGCCGATCATGTGACGCTGCGCGAAGACCCGTTCGTACCGGCCGGATTCGCGAGCGGTTGGTTCGATGACGAAGGCGTACGCACGACACAGCGCAAGGTCGTCGAGAACGGGTTGCTCAACGGCTGGTTCCTCGGCAGTTATTCCGCACGCAAGCTTGGTCTTACGACAACAGGCAACGCTGGCGGTTGCCATAACCTGATCCTGGAACCAGGTCAGGAAGATCTCGCTGGCCTGATCCGGAAAATGGGCCGTGGCCTGCTCGTGACCGAACTGCTCGGCCACGGCGTCAATACGGTGACGGGCGATTACTCGCGCGGCGCGGCCGGCTACTGGGTCGAGGACGGCGAGATCGCCTACCCGGTCCACGAAATTACGATCGCCGGTAACCTTTCCGACATGTTCCGCAATATCGTCGCCTGCGGCAGCGACATGCTCGTGCGCGGCTCCAAGCAGTGCGGCTCGGTGCTGATTGGCAACATGACGATTGCTGGCGAATAAGGCGCTACAAGGGAAGCTCTGATTAACCGCAGCTTTCAGCCGTCTCGAAGCGCAGCGGCATGGCTGTGCATGGTTAAACGCAAAACGGATCGGTTGGGGCCTTGTTTTTCGGGCGCCGAGGTCATTTTCGACCTCGAACCCGAATTTCGGGCGGACTACGCCCCTTGGGGCATCCCTTGCCCTCGTGCCAGGTACAGGTTGATCAGCGCACACAGGCCGAACAGCTGACCGGTGTTCTTCTCCAACCCCCGGTAACGCACTTTGACGTAACCGAACTGGCGCTTGAGAACGCGGAAAACATGCTCGACGCGCGAGCGCACCTTGGCGACCACGTGGTTGTGCAGCAGCACCTCGTCGCACTCGGGCTCGCCGGCCTTGCGCCGGATCGCCACGGCATCGAGCGCACCCCGTGCGACGATCGCTTCGCGCACCTTCGGATAGTCGTAGCCCCGATCGGCCCACACGCTGCGTTCGTGACCGTGCAGCAGCGATTCGATCTACCAACGTGCCCGAGCGCAGCAGCAGCCCTTGCGTGGTGAGCCGTTCGCGCACAAGCTTGAACATCTGCTGTGTCATAAGAGCGGTTTTTCGCCAGCTCTTTCGCCGCAGGCGACACTGCCCCAGACGCACAATCAACGGGTAGCTCAGCCGCTGGAGTAGGCTCGTGATCGAGGTGGGCACGTGCCTTTGCGCGCGCAGGACTGCCGCGGGGGACGTAATCCTCGGGAAGGGCAGGCCTCTGGCGTTCGGTGAAGTTTTTTTACTGCTGACCGGCTGGTTGGCGACGAGGCGTTCTGGCATCAGGAATCCGTAAGCCGCAATGCTCAAGGCCGCATGATGATGGAGCCCGCGCCAGCCACGTCCTTCATAGTGGCCCAGACCGAAGTCCTGCTTCAGGTCCTGATAGTCGCGCTCGATGCGCCAGCGCTGATGCGCGGTGCCGACCCGTTCGCCGAGGGGCATGTCCTCGGGCAACGTGGACAGGAAGTACTTGCTCGGCTCCTCTTCGTTTGCAGGCCATTCGATGAGCAGCCATTGCTCGGGCCGCAGACGCGCCTTGCCCACATTGCCGCCCGCGTGGCGCGCCTTCGTCCAACTGCGTGCGCAACTGCTGCAACGCGATCTGTGTCTTCGTGGCGAAGCGAATCTCTTCGGGCACGCCGACCTTGATGCGTCGTTCAGGATCGCCCGCCCAATCTTCGGGCAGGTACAGTTGCCAGGCCACGGGCAGGCTGCCCTGCTCGCTAGCCAGCGAGAGGCTCATGGCCACCTGGCAGTTGTCCTGTTTGCCCAGCATCCCGCAGTACTGGCGCGTGACACCGACCGAATGGCGGCCTTTCTTAGGGAACCCCGTGTCGTCGATGATCCACCCGCCGCCCTGGCTGAAATCCATCTTGGGAATCACCCATTGGGCCACTCGGCGCAACATCTGAGCGTCAGACCACTGGGCCTTGGCCACGAAATGGTGAAGCGACTGATGTCGGGCACTGGCGTGCATCGGATCGATTCGTGCGGCCATCGGCTCCACGCT
>JAVBKC010000055.1:0-2891 GCA_031554255.1 Niveibacterium sp. | reverse complement strand
CGTGGCCCGCAAGAGCCCGCCGCGCGCGCCTTTCTTATTTGGAGCTGTAGATCTGATCGAAGGTGCCGCCATCTTTGAAATGCGTCGCCGCCGCCTTCGTCCAGCCACCGAAGACCTCATCGACCGTGAAGGTCTTGATCGGCGGGAACTGCGCCGCATGCGCCTTGAGCACCACCGGGTCACGCGGACGAATGTAATTTTCGGCGGCGGTTTCCTGCCCCGCCTGCGACCACAGGAATTCGAGATAAGCCTGAGCCTGCTTGCGCGTACCTTTCTTGTCGACGACTTTATCGACGATTGCGACCGGGAATTCGGTCAGCACCGATTCGCTCGGGTACACGACCTCGAACTCGCCACGACCGAATTCGCGCGCGATCAGCTCGGCCTCGGATTCGAAACTCAACAGCACATCGCCGATGCGGCGTTGCATAAAGGTCGTCGTCGCATCGCGCCCGCCCGCGGCGAACAGCGGCGCGTTACGCAGCATGGCCGAAACGAAGCTCTGCGCGCTCTTGTCGGTCGCGCCCGGCTGATGCAGCGCCCACCCATAAGCGGCCAGATACGAATAGCGGCCGTTGCCGGTGTTCTTGGGATGCGGCAGGATGACCTGGATACCGCTTTTGGCCAGATCCGGCCAGTTGCGGATCTGCTTCGGATTGCCGCGCCGCACGATGAAAACCATCGTTGAAGTAAAAGGCGCAGCACCATTCTTGAACTTGTTGCGCCAATCGGCGGCAACCAGACCCTTGTCGGCGAGGAACTGAATGTCGGTCGCCTGGTTCATCGTCACCACATCGCCGTCGAGCCCATCGGCCACCGCGCGCACCTGCTTCGTCGACCCCGCATGCGACTGCCTGATTTCAAGCGTTTCGCCCGTTTTGGCTTTCCAGGCAGCGACGAATTTCGGGTTCAGATCCTTGTAAAAATCGCGCGCAACGTCGTACGACACGTTCAGCAATGCGGTTTCGGCCGAGGCGCCAAGGGGCAGAACGGCAAGCGCGAGCGCGGCAAGCAGGAGCTTTGGGGATTTCATGTTCAAAGGCGGTCCGAAACAGGAAGCCGCCGTTATACCCTGGCACCTTAGAACCGAAAATACCTAAAGGAGCATTTTCTTATTACAAAATCGCAAATATTCAAGCCGTAGCGCCCCACCTATCCTGGAACAGGATACTCATTCCCGCCGTTAACTGAATTTGTGCGCAAGAAGCAAGCTAGGGAAGCTCTGATCAACCGCAGCTTTCAGCCGTTTCGAAACGCAGCGGCATGGCTGTGCATGGTTAAACGCAAAACGGATCGTTTTGGGCCTTGTTTTTCGGGCGGACTACGCCCCGTGGGGCATCCCTTGCCCTCGTGTCAGGTACAGGTTGATCAGCGCACACAGGCCGAGCAGTTGCCCGGTGTTCTTCTCCAACCCCCGGTAGCGCACTTTGACGTAACCGAACTGACGCTTGAGAACGCGGAATACATGCGCGACGCGCGAGCGCACCTTGGCGACCACGTGGTTGTGCAGCAGCACCTCGTCACACTCGGGCTCGCCGGCCTTGCGCCGGATCGCCACGGCATCGAGCGCACCCCGCGCGTGTTGCGTTGTAGCGCCTCGGGTCGTCTTGGCAATTGCGCGCCAACTCACGCGATATCGTAGAAGCTCCGCGCTCCAGCAGCCTGGCTTATTGCCCGACAGCTCGCTCTTTTGGCCCGTTCGATCATAATGACTGCACGCTCTTCAGCGCTTAGGTGAGTGTAGTTTTGCTTCATCGCAATACCCTAACTGATTGGGGGTGTTGCACTTGAAGTTTGAGTCTAAGCAGTTTCCTAGTACTTTTTCTCTGGAGGAAGTAAAAATGCCTTGGGACATCTATGCCGCCACAAAATATGCGGATAGCCACGCCAAGCCAAAAAGCATAGGAAAGTGCGCAGAGTATGTGCGCAAAGCAATCGAAAAGGGTGGAATTTATCTTTCACATACGCTTAGCGCAAAGAACTACGGCCCGATCATGAAGGCCGCCGGTTTCAGCGAGATATTAACCTCGCCCAAAGCAGGCGATGTGGTCGTGATTCAGCCGGCTCCGGGACACCCACATGGGCACATGGCGATATATGACGGCACACAATGGGTTTCAGATTTCAAGCAGCAGCACGGTTTTTACCCCGGTGCTTCATATAGGGCAGCGAAACCAATTTACAAAATTTATCGTCACGACTGAGGGATCGATGAGAAAGAAACTCCTAATGCCTCTCGTGCGGATATTGATATTCGGCCTGTTTTTTCAACAATTTGCGTTCGCCGATAACAAACCAAATGCGCCAGACGCGAGGGTGGCCGAATTCTATTCCTGGTTCATGAAGAACGATTCCGATCAGACGTATCCATTGAACGAAAAGCGAATATACAGTTACGTCTCGAAAGCTACTGTCGACCGGCTAAAGGAAGATTACAAGCGTAGCGGCCCGCCTGGCGACGTCGATTATTTTCTGAAGGTCCAGGATTACGACGGGCGCGATTGGCTTGCCCATGTCGCGACACGTCCGGCCATCATGCTCGGCAATGTGGCGGTTGTACCGGTTACATTCGGATCGAAGGAAAAGGCCGACGTTCTGGTGTTCATGGAAAAACTCGATGGCGTCTGGAAAATAACGAAAGTCGAAGACACCAGGCCCTATAGATAATCGGTCCTGAAGCGTCGCGTTTCACTGCGGGGGTTGGCGCAAGCGCTCGAAGCGGGCGATGCGCCAACTTGCTTGACATGCTCCGGTCCAGCGCCGCTCGCTTGCCGGCTCGCTCAGCGCCTGCGCTCGCCAGCGTTCCAATGTGGCTGGCGATATCGCCAGGTCCCTTGATATCACTGCAATCGCTGCACTCTCCGGCGGCAACATTCGCGCCACCGCTCGGT
>JAVBKC010000095.1:0-34003 GCA_031554255.1 Niveibacterium sp. | reverse complement strand
GGCCAATTATTTGGCCACGATAAACAACCAAGAGCTGGCGCCGGACTTCTTCGAAAGCGCCTGGGACAAAAAACTCTACGAGAAGTACTTCTGCGACGACTTCGGGACGCGTGCGAATTTTTTCGACCCCAGCCTGACTTCCAACACCTACGGGAATGTCCTGTTCGCCAAGGTGGCGTGGGAAAACGCGTGCCAGGGCAAGCGACCCGATGCGCAGGAGCTGAAGCTGCTGGGCGACTGGATCGTTGATAATACTAGGGTCCTCTCCGCCGACGACTACGAAGACCCTTCCGCCCTGTACCTCTCCCCGATTCTGCGCAACGAATACGTGCGGCGGAAAATCGTTCGCGAGTGAGCATACGAAACCGGGCCGGCCGCCTTGCGCGCTCACGGGCCGCGGCGCCACTTGGTCGATGGCGCGCGCCAGCGCCGAGAAATCGATATGCGTCTCGATCTGTACGAGCGGATCGCCCAGGCGGTCGATCTTCGTGCAGTGATGGTCGACGGCGACCAGTCCCCATGCGGATTTTGCGGCCCATTGCACTCGGGGTAACATCGCGCACTTTCCTTCACAAGGGGATTCCCATGAGCAAGCGCTTTACCCTCGCCCTCGTCGCCGGTCTTGCCGCCATGAGTCTGCATGCCGAACAGACCTGCTTTGCGCCGCCGCCGCCGCACGAGTGCAAGCAGCCGGAAGACCTCGGGGTGCAGCCCTCGGATCGCGAAATCAAGGCTTACAACAAGAATCTCAAGGAATACCAAGCCTGCATGCAAAGCTACATCAAGGCGCGTCAGGCCGACGCCCAGGCGATCCAGGCGGTCTATAACCAGGCGCTCGACGCGAACAACAGCGCGATCAAGGAATTCAATGCGTGGATCGCGAAGATGAAAGACGTCGAAAAGGAACGCGAAGGCAAATAAAGCCTTCGTTGCCTTGCGATCGATGGGCCGCACGCGCGGCCCGTTGTCGTTTACGCGGCTTCGAGTTTGGCCATTGCAAGCATCAGCCATTTCATGCCGGCCGCGCCAAAATTGATTTGCACCTTCGCATCGGCGCCGCTGCCCTCGGCCGAGACGATCACGCCATCGCCGAACTTGGCATGACGCACGAGTTGGCCGATGCGAAAGCCGCCGAAATCGCGCGTCTGCGAAGCTGCCGGCCGCGCAACCGGTCTGGCCGTAATTGAGGGCTCGTAATAACGCGCATTGCCGGCAGACACGCGCGGCGTCAGCCATTTGACCAGCGGCGGCGGGATCTCGTCGATGAAGCGCGATTTGATCGAGTAGCGTGTCTGTCCGTGCAGCATGCGGCTCTGCGCCAGCGAAAGATAAAGCCGTTTGCGCGCACGCGTGACCGCGACGTACATGAGGCGTCTTTCTTCTTCTAAGCCGTCCTGCTCGTTAATGCTGTTTTCATGGGGGAAAAGCCCCTCTTCGACGCCCGACAGGAATACCGCGTCGAATTCGAGCCCCTTGGCCGCATGCACCGTCATGAGCTGGATTGCGTCCTGGCCCGCGTCGGCCTGGTGCTCGCCGGCTTCGAGCGAGGCGTGGGCAAGAAAACCTGCGAGCGACCCGTCTTCCGCCTCGGCGGCGAAGTTCGTCACCGCATTGATCAACTCGCCAAGGTTGGCCAGCCGCTCCTCGCCCTCGCGTTCGGCCTCGTAGTGCGCGCGCAGGCCGGAAGCGGCAAGCACATGATCGATGATCTCGGGCAACGGCAGATCGCGCGTCGCGGCGCGCATCTGTTCGATCAGGCCGACGAAGCCCGCAAGCGAGGCGGCGGGCCGGCCGGATAGATGTGGCACGGTCGCGTAGAGGCTCGTGTTGAATACGCGCGCCGAGTCGGCCAGCAGTTCGATCGAACGGGCGCCGATACCCCGCGTCGGAAAATTAACGACGCGCGAGAAGGCCGTGTCGTCGTCCGGATTAGCAATCAGCCGCAGGTAGGCGAGCGCATGCTTGATTTCCTGCCGCTCGAAAAAGCGCAGGCCCCCATACACGCGGTAGGCAATGCCGGTCGAGAACAACTGGTGTTCGAGCACGCGCGACTGCGCGTTGCTGCGATAGAGCAAGGCGATGTCCGAGCGCGCCGCGCCATCGCGGATCAGCGACTGGATTTCCTCGACGATCCAGCGCGCTTCGTCGCCGTCGGTCAGCGCCTCGTAAAGCCGGATCGGCTCGCCCGCGCCAGCCTCGGTCCACAAATTCTTGCCCAGCCGCTTCGCGTTATTGGCGATGATCGCGTTCGCAGCGTCGAGGATATTGCCATGCGAGCGGTAGTTCTGTTCGAGCCGGATGACATTGGCAACCTTGAACTCATGCTCGAAGTCGCGCATATTGCCGACGTCGGCGCCGCGAAACGCATAGATCGACTGATCGTCGTCGCCGACAGCGAACACCGCAGCAGGGCTTGCGCCGCCGTGGCCTGCGAGCAGCTTGAGCCACAGGTACTGGAGCCGGTTGGTGTCCTGGAACTCGTCGACGAGGATATGCCGGAAGCGTTGCTGGTAATGCGCGCGCAGCGGTTCGTTGCGGCTCAATAGCTCGTACGCGCGCAGCAAGAGCTCGGCGAAGTCGACAACGCCCTCTTTCTGGCATTGCAGTTCGTATTCCAGATAGATTGCCTGGCGCTTGCGCGTCCATTCGTCCCAGGCTTCGACGGCATTCGCACGCAGGCCGGCTTCCTTGTTGCCGTTGATGAAATGCTGCAGATCGCGCGCCGGGTATTTTTCGTCGTCGACGTTCAATGCCTTGAGCAGCCGCTTAATCGCCGCGAGCTGATCGGCCTGGTCGAGAATCTGGAAGGCTTCCGGCAGGCCGGCGTCGCGATGATGCGCGCGCAGCAGCCGATTGCAGAGGCCGTGGAAAGTGCCGAGCCACATGCCGCGCGTATTGATCGGCAGCATCGAGCCCAAGCGCAGCAGCATTTCCTTGGACGCCTTGTTGGTAAAGGTTACTCCCAAGACGTTTTGCGGCGTGGCTTGCCCGGTCGAGATCAGCCAGGCAATACGCGTAGTCAGCACGCGCGTCTTGCCTGAACCTGCGCCAGCGAGGATCAAGGCGGGCTGCGGAGGCAACGTGACGGCGGCGAGTTGTTCGGGATTTAAAGTGTCGAGCAGGGCCATGGCGCGGGTCTTTTGGGGCAATCCGCGATTTTACCGCCGACGACCCGCCTACCCGCCTACCCGCCTGGAGACGGAGCGCCCGACAGGACGCTCCGCACTCGCAGCTCAGGTTTTTTTCTTGACGATGGCGTAAATCACGAGCAACACGACCGCGCCGACGACCGAACCGATGAAGCCCGCGCCCTGTCCGGCACGGTAGAAACCAACGGCTTGTCCGCCATAGGTAGCCAAAAGCGAGCCGCCGACGCCGAGCAGAATCGTCATGATCCAGCCCATGCTATCGTCGCCCGGTTTGAGGAAACGCGCGACCAGCCCTACGATCAAACCGATCACGATGGTGGAAATTAAACCCATGTTGCCTCCTCTATATGCGTTGAAAAAACAGCATGCCAGTATTCATGCGATTCTAGACGGCTCCCCGCGAGCGCGTTCACTCGCCACAGGCCCGGATGTTTGATTCATCGCAAACCAAGCTTGTATCCGGCGCGCAATTCGCGGCCTCGTCGCTAGACTCGAAACCCGGCATAAAACGGAGACGTTTCCCCATGTACATCCGCCGCTACCACCCACTGATGATAGCCCTGCACTGGCTGATGTTCCTGCTGTTCGTTGTCGCATTGAGCGCAATCGTATATCGCGGCGGACTTCAGAAAGGCGATCCCGCAATCCCCCAGATCATGGCGATCCACAAGCAGGCAGGCGTGCTCGTGCTGATTCTTGCGGCGTTGCGTCTCATTGCGCGCTTTAACACGCCGACACCGGCGGTGATCGCCGCCTGGCGCTGGCAGCGCTTTGCCGCGCACGCGCTTCATGTAGTGCTGTATCTCGTGATGTTCGCGCTGCCCATCATTGGTATTCTGATGTCGCAAAGTGGCGGCCGCGCGGTCGAACTGTTCGGTCTGACGCTGCCGACCCTCGTCGCCAAGGACGCGGCATTGCACGATCTGTTCAAGCCAGCCCACGAATTCATCGGCAACGCAGTCTATTTTCTCGTCGGCCTGCATATCTTCGCCGCGCTCTGGCATCACTACATCCTGCGCGACGAAACCCTTTTGCATATGTCGCCGCGCCAGTCGCGTTAAGCGTCGCCGCCTCGATTCAGTCCAGCGCGAGATTTGCCGGATCGCGATCCAGCATTCTCGCCAACGTCTCGACAACCAGTGCGTGGTCGTCCCGCTGCGGCAGACCCGACACCGTGACCGTGCCGATCTGGCCGCAGCCGGCAACGCGGATCGGAAAACAGCCGCCGTGACTCGCATAGTCGCGCGGCGGCAAACCGAGGCTTATCTCCAGGCTCTTCTGGTCGCGCACTTGCTCAAGTCCGATTGCATAGGAGCTGCGGTGCAGTAATTCGACGACGTTGCGCTTGCGCCGGGCCCAGTCCGCGTTCGCCGGATTCGTGCCGGGCATCGCCGCGAAAAACAAAATCCGCTCACCGCGCCGAATATCGATCACGACCGCCACATCGCGCGCAAGCGCGGCTTCGCGCAGCGCACAACCGAGTTCCCAGGCCGTGCTTTCGTCGAAATGTGCAAAGACGAGGGTGCGTTCCTGCTCCGCGATGCGCGCCAAATCTTTTGTAATATCGTCGATGCTCATGGTGCTTTGGCTCCAAAGTCGTCGAGGTTGTCGACCGCTACGACACGACCCTCGGTGGCGCTTTGCCGGCCAAGCTCGATCAGCCGGATCACGCGCAGCGCATCCTCGGCCGGCACCGGGTTCGCCGCACCCGCGCGGATCGCATCGCGCATGCCGGCGTAGTAATGCGTGTAATCGCCCGGTAAGCCAGCAACTTCGGCTTCTTCGACGTGGCCGTCGCGCCACAGCGTAAGCGCGCCGGGCAGCGGATCGGCGCCCCAGTCGGCGGTGCCGGGGCGACGGCCCGCCTTGAGCGCATCTTCCTGCGGGTCTAGCCCATATTTGACGAACGATCCGGCCGTGCCATGCAAGACATAGCGTGGCCCGAGGTCGGGCACAAGCGCACTCGCGTGCAAAATCACGCGCAGGCGGCCATAGCGCAGCACGGCATGGAACCAGTCGTCGGTCAGCGCGCCGTCGCGTTGCCGCGCAAGATCGAGCGAAATGCTCTGCGGCGAGCCGAACAATTGCAGCGTCTGATCGACCAAATGCGCGCCGAGGTCGTACCAGAGCCCGCTGCCCGTACCAGCGGCTTCGCGCCAGCGCGCCCGCACCTCGGGTCGGTAGCGGTCGAAATGTGATTCGAAATGCGTGAGCCGGCCCAGTTGGCCCGCCGCGATGATCTGCCTGAGCGTCAGGAAATCGGCATCCCAGCGGCGGTTGTGGAACACCGAAAGCAGGCGGCCCGCCTCGCGCCCGCGCGCGATCAGCTCGCGCGCCTCGACGCTCGTCAGCGTAAAGGGTTTGTCCACGACAACATGTTTGCCCGCCGCGAGTGCCTTGGCCGCAAGCGGAAAATGCGTGTCGTTCGGCGTCGGAATCACGACCAGATCGATGTCGGGCCGCGCCAGCAAGGCTTCCGGCGTGCTACAGACATCGACGTCCGGCCAGTCCGCGCGCACCTTGCCCGGATCGCTCGACGAGATTGCGGAAAGCGAGAGCCCCGGCACGCAGGCGATCAAGGGCGCATGGAACGTAGCGGCGGCATAACCGAAACCGATGATGCCGACCCTCAAGGTTTGTGTCATGAACTTGTCTCCCGGATGGCATGACAGCGTGCAAGCGCCTGTCAGTGAAGTGAGTCCGATAGGTAGAATACTCACTTTCCCGGATTAGCTTCGAGTCGCCGCCCATGCAGGACAACAAGTACGACCATACTCACGTCGAAAAAACCGCCCAACAGTACTGGGCCGCGCAGCAGACCTTCAAGGCCCGCCGCGACGACAGCCGCCCCAAGTATTACTGCCTGTCGATGGTCCCTTACCCCTCGGGCAAGCTGCACATGGGTCATGTGCGCAATTACACGATAGGCGACGTGCTGTCGCGCTCGTTCAGGATGCGCGGCTACAACGTACTGCAACCGATGGGCTGGGACGCCTTCGGCCTGCCGGCCGAGAACGCGGCCATCAAGAACAGCGTGCCGCCAGCCAAATGGACGCGCGAGAACATTGCCTACATGAAGACGCAGCTCCAGTCGCTCGGTTTCGCAATCGACTGGAGCCGCGAACTGGCGACCTGCGACGCGAGCTACTACAAATGGAACCAGTGGCTCTTCCTGCGCATGCTCGAACGCGGCATCGCCTACAAGAAAACGCAGGTCGTGAACTGGGACCCCGTTGACCAGACCGTGCTCGCGAACGAGCAGGTCATCGACGGCCGAGGTTGGCGCACCGGCGCGCTCGTCGAAAAGCGTGAGATCCCCGGCTATTACCTTGGCATCACGCAATACGCCGAAGAACTTCTGGGCGATCTCGACGACCTCGGCGGCTGGCCCGAGCGCGTGCGCCTGATGCAGGCAAACTGGATCGGCAAGAGCATCGGCGTGCGTTTCGCCTTCCCGCACGGCATCCGCGACGAAGCCGGCGCACTTATCAACGACGGCAAGATGTGGGTCTTCACGACGCGCGCCGATACGATCATGGGCGTCACTTTTTGCGCCGTCGCAGCCGAGCACCCGCTCGCCACGCACGCGGCGCGCAGCAACCCCGAACTTGCAGCCTTCATCGAAAAGTGTAAGCACGGCTCGGTCATGGAAGCCGACATGGCGACGATGGAAAAGGAAGGCATGCCGACCGGGCTTTTCGTCGCACATCCTTTGACCGGTAAACAAGTCGAAGTCTGGGTCGGCAATTACGTGCTGATGACCTACGGCGACGGCGCCGTGATGGGCGTGCCGGCGCATGACGAGCGGGATTTTGCGTTTGCGAAGAAGTACGGTATCGCGATCGAGCAGGTCATCGAAGCTCGTCCGGTGACCAGCTCTGGACTCACCCCTCCAGCATTTACGACCGCGCAATGGCAGGAATGGTATGCCGACAAACAGCATGGCGTCTGCGTCAATTCCAGCGTGCTTGACGGACTGGCCTACGCAGCAGCGGTAGACAAGGTCGCCGAACAGCTCGCGGCCAAGGGGCTCGGCGAAAAGAAAACCCAATGGCGTCTGCGCGACTGGGGCATCTCGCGCCAGCGCTACTGGGGCTGCCCTATCCCCATCATCCATTGCGATGCCTGCGGCGCGGTGCCGGTACCCGAGGCGCAACTGCCGGTCGTGCTGCCCGAGGACTGCGTGCCGGACGGCTCGGGCAACCCATTGAACAAACTCGAAAGCTTCCTCGCCTGCGCTTGCCCGCAATGCGGCAAACCGGCGCGCCGCGAAACCGACACGATGGACACCTTCGTCGATTCGTCCTGGTATTACGCGCGCTATGCCAGCGGTTTTACCGACGCGGCGATGGTGGATGCCGAAACCAACTATTGGATGACAGTCGATCAATATATCGGCGGCATCGAACACGCAATCCTTCACCTGCTCTATTCGCGCTTCTGGACCAAGGTCATGCGCGACCTGGGTCTGGTGAGCTACCGCGAGCCCTTCGCCCACCTGCTCACGCAGGGCATGGTCCTGAAGACAGCCTTCTCGCATAAGCCCGAAGGCGGCGGCAAGCATTACTACTGGGAAGACGAAATCGAGATCGAACGCGGGCCGCAGGGCCAGATCGTCGGCGCAAAGCTTACGCGCGACGGCACACCGCTCGAATTCGAGATGACGACGATGTCCAAATCCAAGAGCAACGGCGTCGACCCGCAGATCTTGATCGAAAAATACGGCGCCGACACCGCGCGCTTTTTCATGATGTTCGCAGCTCCCCCCGAACAAACGCTCGAATGGTCGGACGCCGGCGTCGAAGGCGCCTATCGCTTCCTGCGCCGCGTGTGGACGTTCGGCCATACCTTCGTCACGGAATTGAAGACCAAGCTGCCGACAACGCGCCAACTCGCAAGCGCCAAGCTACCGGCCGAGCTGGCCGCGCTACGCCGCGAAATTCACATGCTGCTCAAACAAGCCAACTACGATCTTGCCAAGCAGCAGTTCAACACCGTGGCTTCTGCGACGATGAAGATGCTCAACGCGCTAGAGAAAGCGCCGCGCGATACGGCAATCGCCGCTGAAACCGTCGAGGAAGCTTTAAGCATTTTGCTGCGCGTGCTCTCGCCCATCGCGCCACATATCGCGCATGCCCTTTGGCGCGAATGCGCTTATGGCGACGACATCCTCGCCGCAGCCTGGCCCGAACCGCTGGCCGCAGCAATGGTCCAGGACGAAATCGAACTCGTGCTGCAAGTGCTCGGCAAGACGCGCGGATCGATCCGCGTGCCGGCTACGGCCGACAAGGCGGCAATCGAGGCCGCAGCCTTGGCTTCCGATGCAGCAAAGAAGTTCATGGAAGATCGGCCCGCGAAGAAGATCGTCGTCGTGCCGGGCCGTCTCGTTAACATCGTCGTCTGAGGCGCCCTATGCTCAAGAAGCTGATCCTCGCGCTCTGCCTGCTCGCCACGGCCTGCGGCTTCCACCTGCGCGGCCCGCAGCCGCTGCCGTTCGATTCGATCTATCTTGCAGTCTCGCCCTACTCCGACATGGGCGCGGACCTGCGCCGCCAGATCCGCGTCAATGGCCATACCGAGATCGTCGAAAAACAGACCGACGCACAGGTTCAGCTTCAGGTCATCGCCGACGCGCGCGACAAGATCATCCTGAGCCTGGATACCGACGGTAAGGTCCGCGAATACGAACTGCGCCAGCGCTTCGCCTTCAAGGTCGTAGACGCCAAAAATCGCGAAGTCATCCCTGCGACCGAAATCAACGCCAAGCGCGAAGTAACTTTTAATGACGGCCAATTGCTAGCGAAGGAACAAGAAGAAAGCCAGCTTTACCGCGACATGCAGATCGAGATCGTGCGCCGGCTCATGAGCCGGCTCGCCGCCGCGCATTGGCCGCTGCCCGAAGCGCCCGCGCAGTCCGCCCCGGCGGCCAGCCGCTAAACGATGGCGATCCGCCCCGAGCAACTCGCGGCGCATTTGCAGCGCGAGCTTGCGCCACTCTATGTGCTGCACGGCGACGAACCGCTGCTCGTGCTCGAAGCGGGCGACGCGATCCGCGCTGCCGCGCGCGCCCAAGGCGTTGCCGAGCGCGAAGTGCTGGTCGTCGCGCAGGGTTTCAAGTGGGCGAATCTGCGGCTCGCGGCCGGTAATCTCTCGCTATTCGGCGATCGTAAGCTTATCGACCTACGCATTCCGACCGGCAAACCCGGCCGCGAGGGCGGCGAAGCGCTCGTGCGCTATGCGAAAGAACTCGATCCGACCGGCGTCGTAACGCTCGTGACATTGCCGCAGCTCGACTGGGTCGCACGCAAAGCAAGCTGGCTCACCGCACTCTCCAATGCCGGCGTCGAAATCGAATGCAATGCGCCTGCGCTTGCGCAATTACCGGACTGGCTCGCCAAGCGGCTCGCCACACAAAAGCAAAACGCGCCGCGCGAAGCGCTCGAATTCATCGCACAGCATGTAGAAGGCAATCTGCTCGCCGCGCATCAGGAACTGCAAAAGCTCGCGCTCCTGTTCGACCCCGGCGAAATCACGCTCGCCCAAGTACAAGATTCGGTGCTCAATGTCGCGCGTTATGACATCGAGAAGCTGCGCGCCGCCCTGCTCGAAGGCGACCCCGCGCGGCTCGCGCGACTCATCGAGGGCCTGGAAGGCGAAGGCGCCGCACCGCCGCTTGTACTGTGGGCGATGGCAACCGAAATCCGCACGCTCGCCCTCTTGCGCGCCGGAATGGATTCCGGCCAGCCGCTCGCCGCGCTATTCAAGAAAGAACGCGTCTTCGACCGCGCCAAGCAAACGCTCTGCGAACGCGCGCTGCAACGGCTCTCCGTGAACGCCCTGCGTGTCGCGCTAATGCATGCCGCGCGCATCGACCGTGTCATCAAGGGCATTGCCGATGGCGCAGTCTGGAACGAATTCCTGCAGCTCGCCCTACGGCTGGCGATAAAACCACGCGCGGCGGGGCGGTGACCTGTGTTAAATCGGCCGTGGCGACACATGCCGATTGGGCATAGATCAAACGATTTTTGTGCAATGTAATGCATGTAAATACCGGCTTCCTATTACGTAAGCGTCAATCGGTCTTGGCCCGCCGTCGTCAGCAGCGTAATCCGCTGAACGGATATCAGAACGTCAATGACTGTATCGACCCTTGCCTGAACCTGTGCAGAGGCCCGATCTGTACCGAGCAGACGTGAAACGCTACGCACAATCTCTTCACGCGGAGCCGAACCTGCGCTATGTAGAACGTATTCAATAACGTTCCTGATTTCCCTCTGTGAAACGTCGCTCACATTACGGCGCGATTGCGGTGTTGTATCAGCAATCCGGAAATCGCTCCAGGTATTCGGATCGACACCTTGCGGCCAATAAAAACGCAGACCATCCGCCTCATCGACGTATTTAACCTGTCCGATCGCCACGCTGCGCAGTCGCTCCGTGATCTTGGGTCCTGTACGGAGGAGGTTCCAAGCACGCGCCACACGGTCGAAAAGCGCCTTTTCGACAATTGGCCCGTCGGCATCGGCGACGATCTTCATGTCACCAGCAAGAAATCGATCCGATGAGGCATCGTAGAAATCCTTGCCGGTGCGCGGGTCAATCGCTGTCTGCCGGTAGGTTCCTGCGGACGCCATCATCGCTGACGAGACCGACGCCGCAGTGGTGGCGGCCTCGATTGGTTGCCGCATCGCGTAGCCCGCACCGGGTTCCGCCGCCAATTCCAGAGGGTGATTCATCCCCGTCGCACCAAACACAGAGGCGCTCACGTAGCTCGTTATAGACGCTGCAGCCACTTCCGCTTCCACCACGGGCATTTCATCTTCCGGCGGCGCTGCGTCGCGCAAGGCACAAAGCCGCTCATGGACTTTCTCGGCCTGCAATTTCCAGTCGGTCCACCAATCGGTGGACCAGATGCGCAACAACTTCCAGCCCAGTCGTTCCAGAACCATGTGACGCAAGCGATCCCTATCGCGCGCGGTGGCGGCCGAGTGGTACATCGCACCATCGCACTCGACGCCTGCAAGATAGCGGCCCGCCGCGTTGGGATCGACGATCCCCAAGTCGATTCTGTAGCCCGAACACCCGACTTGCGGATGCACGGTCCAACCCTTGTCGCGCAAGGCACGCATGACCTGCGCTTCAAACGGGCTGTCGACGTCGCGTCCAGTCGGCAGCGCCTGTTCGACAATGGCGCGGCTGCCGCGTTGGGCGAATTCGAGGTAGTGCTTAAGATCGCGAACGCCCATGGCATTGACGCGCGCAAGATCAATGTGCTCGGGAAGCAGCGTGGAGAAGATGCGAACTTGCTCCCTGGCGCGCGTGATGGCCACATTCAAACGGCGTTGCCCGCCATCTCGGTTGAGCGGACCAAAGTTCATGCTGGTGCGACCCGCCGCGTCACGTCCGTAGGTGATCGAAAAATAGATGAAATCGCGCTCGTCGCCCTGGACGTTCTCAAGATTTTTCACGAAAAGTTCTTCGGCGGCAGCCGCAAGGATCGCGCGGTCCAGTTCCGGACGAGCACGACGGCGCGCTTCGAGCAAGCTCTCGACGAGCTTCTGCTGTGGCTGGTTGAAGGTAACCACCCCAAGTGACTTATTCTTGTGCGACGAATCGAGGAAGTGCTTTTCGATGGCGGCAATGATCGCGTCCGCTTCAGCTCGGTTGCTGTGACTGCCGCCACGGCCGTACACGCCATTGACGCGCACAAACTCGACCGAGCGGTCATCCGTGACCGGCGACGGAAAGGTAATCAAGGCGTTGTCGTAATACGTGTGATTCGAGAACGCGATCAGGCTTTCGTGGCGGCTGCGATAGTGCCATTTGAGACATACGGTCGGCAAACCTGCGGCGATGCACTCGTCGAGAATGCTTTCCTGTTCGGCGACATCGGCGATCGCAGTCTCGTCTTCATCATCAGAAGTTCGGTTGAAGAAGGAAGTTGGCGGCAATTGCTTGGGGTCGCCAACGCATATGAGCTGCTTGCCACGGGCAATCGCCCCCACGGCCTCCCACACCGGGATCTGGGAGGCTTCGTCGAACATCACGACATCGAAGGCGTTCTGGCTCGCATCGAGGTACTGGGCAACCGAAAGCGGCGACATCAGCAAACAAGGTTTTAAGCGCGGCAACAGGGTCGGGATATCGCCAAAGAGTTTGCGAATCGGCGCGTGACCGCGACGCTTGTTCAATTCTCGCCGCAGCTTGCCAGCTTCCGTGTCGCCCGAGGCAAGCATGACGTTGTTTGTCGGTACCTGAGCCGCAATGCGCGCGTAGATGTAGCGTTTGGTCAGCTCGGCGAATGCGGCATCGGCGCGACGGAAGCCCTCGATCTTGCGCTGATGGTCGGCGCTGGAAAATGCGCAGAGCATGGGTGTCTGGTCGATGATCTTCTTGAGCCACCAGCTTCGGTAGGAGAATTCAAAGAAGGCCGGCACTTCTTCGAGTGCTACCGTATCGGCCTCCACCGCAGCCACGACGTTGGAGAGGCCCAGATCCTGCGCCTGCTGGCGCGCGCCACGCCAGTTGCACCATGCACGCAGTTTCGCGCTCTGCCCGGCCCAAGCAGAGAGGCGCGCCAAGACACCTTGTGGCCAGCCTGGGATCGATGCGCAGGGCCATAAATCGCGCAAATGGGCAAGTTGAGCGAGTGCTGCCACGGCTTCGACGAATCGGCCCCAGTCAGATCGGTAATCGATGATCGTCCTGGCGATTTGGCCGCCAGCCGCAAGTTCCTTCCGGTGCCCGACAGCTATCGTCCGCACATGATCGTGCAGCGCGCTTTTGCGCGCCGGCTCATCGCCAACAAGCGCAACGATGAGAGAATCGAGTTGTTTGACCCATTCGCCATGACGTACCGCAAGCCCCCAGTCGGTATCCAGCCCCTTGTAGGTATCCCCAAGTAAGCGTTCGGCCGCCGTGGCAAGAGATGCGAGAGCCGTGTCTTCCCGGTTGAGCTCACTCAGCGTAGCGAGCAGGCCTTCGACCTTGTCCAACTTGATCGCCGTCGCGTTCATTGCGTTGAGCCTGAGACGCTTCAATATACGACGCTTGGCAAACTCGCTTTTAGGCCACCAGGTCGCAACCGCATCTTGCCATTCAATATCCAATTCAACGCCCTTAAGCCTTGCCACTTCAGGCTTAAAGACTCCGCTGAAACGACCCCAAACACGATTGCGCGCGTCGCCGTGGCGCGCAAGGCTGGCCAGTTGGGCCATGCTGTCGCTGTCTTGCGCAGCCTTAATTATTCCGGGCGGTATGTTTGCAGCAAGGAGCAGATACTCAAGCAAGGGTTCGAGCGTTTCGAGTTCGTACTGCGAGAAACCGAATGTTTCCAGTCCAAGAAGGCGCGCAATGCATCTTGAACCTTCGATCACCGCGTCCCCGGCTACCACGACGCGCTCGCGTGCGTCGAACACCTGTTCTTGCCACGAAGGGGTCCAAGCGGGGCTCTCGATCAGCGTAAACGGATGCCCGGCGATAGGCCCCACCTCGCTGGCCAGCGCAGCGATGCGGCGGGTCGTATCACGCAACGCGTCGAGCGCCTTTTCATCGTGCGTAGCCGGATCTGGCCACGGCATGTCAGCCGGCTGCCAATGGTCGTGGCTCACTGCGGCGCCGATACAATCGAAGACGGTCAGCCCATTCGGATAAGCGCGATGCAGGGCGTCGACCAGGTCGTTGAGCTCATGGCGCCGGACGGCCAGATCTTCGGCCTGTCGCGTCCACTGCGAAACGTCTAGCTTGATCGCAGCGTCCTGCGCCTCGCCCAGCTGCTTAATGACATCAAGCTTCCTGGCCTTGGAAGAGTGAAGTTCAAGACAGAACGGCGCGAGTCCTATCTCCGTCAGACGTCGCTGGACGACCTCAAGCGCGACCATCTTCTCCGATACGAACAAGACTGTCTTGCCCTGCCCCATGAAGTTGGCGATAAGGTTCGTGATCGTCTCGGACTTGCCGGTGCCGGGCGGCCCCTCGATAACCAGGTGCTCACCCTCGCTGGCCCGGCAGATGGCGGCTAACTGAGATGAATCGGCTAGGCGCGGCGTCAGGATTTCATGCGGCGCGAACGCGCGGTCCAGCGGCGCCTTAGTGCGCGGACTCTGTGCTGGCCCATTGAAAGCTTCGTGTGGGTGGTCGACGAGATGCGCGACCACCGGGTTGTTCTTAAGATCGGAAAGACGCGCCTGCAAATCCTTCCACATAAGATACTTGGAGAAGCTGAAAATCCCGATGTGGGTCTCTTCCAGCACCTCCCACCCCTTGATTGACTGCACGGCGAGTCGGAATTGCTGCAAGACAGCCGCTACATCGACCCCTTGTTCATCCATTGGAAGCGGATCGATGCCGGCCACTTCGAGTTCAAAGCGCGAGCGCAGCATCTCGATGAGCGTCGGATTCACCACCGTCTCGTCATCATGCCGCGAAATGGAATAGGACGATCTGGCGCTCTGCCGATCAATGACGGTAGGGATGAGCAGGACCGGCGATGAGTAATGCGTGTCCGGCGCCTGCGTGTCGTTCCAGCGCAGCAGCCCGATAGTAAGAAACAGCGTATTCGCGCCGCCCTCTTCCTGGCCGGTCTTTGCCGCGCTGCGTATTTCCAGGAGACGTTCATTGAGGCTTTTTTCATCGGCCTCGGCGATGAGCTCATTGCTGACGAGAGCTTCGGCTGCATACTCGATCAGCGGTTCGCGACCGCTTCTCTGACGATGCAGCGCCTTACTGCGAGGGTCGTCATCCTCCATTAACCGCGGGTCGGGGAGTAGCTTGAGCGCTACGCCCGAGGCGAGTTTGTCCTCAAGCGCTGCAGGGTCGTTAATAACAAGTCGCAGATTCGATTTCGTAGGTTTGAAGTTGAGCAGCCGGTTGCGCAAAGTGAGGTCCAAGAGTTTGGACTTCCACCGTTGCAGGCGAGATCCGGCGTCATCCAGAACCACCGAGGCCGTCTCTGCGCTCGACGCAAAAGTTGGCGGCGCTTCGATACCGAGGGGCTCGGCGTCGCCAGCC
Organism: Niveibacterium sp.; assembly: GCA_031554255.1. Lineage (GTDB taxonomy): Bacteria > Pseudomonadota > Gammaproteobacteria > Burkholderiales > Rhodocyclaceae > Niveibacterium. The sequence continues at coordinate 18,845 of JAVBKC010000095.1, read as the reverse complement.
GGCGCGTCGGACGCGGGAATCTCTTCGCCGCCGACATTGATCGGTTTGATTCGATGCTTGCGGGCCGCGGCAACGTCGATTGCAAACTCGAATTCGCCATCATCGCCCAGGTAGGCTTTGGCAAGATCGACCGCCCGAACCAAGCGGGCGGCATTACCCTCGTTAAGGCTCGTAGCTTCGAACACAAGCAGCTGATCAGATTCGACGTGTTTGCGGACGGCCTGCAAATCATCCATGACCGCCGTCGTAAAACCCTTGTCCTCAAGCCAGCAACCGACCCACGCATGGCCGGGCTTTACCAGGACAAGCGGATTCAAGCGTGCTTGTTCCAGGCAAGACGCCAGCAACAATGCCGAATCCAGACAGGTGGAAAGGCGCGTGTCGAGAATCTGTGAGACGGAACGGATTTTCTGGCCGCTGCGCTCGAACGAGGCCGGCGGCAGTGCGTAAGCAATCTGCTTGGCCGCCAATGCGCTGAAAATCGCGGAAATCTGGCGCCAGACGCACGGCTTGTCGCCCGCGTCATAGCCGGAAAAGTACAGCGGTAGATTCTCTTGTTCGAGCAAGCGGGCCGCATCGAGCATCACGCTGGCCACGCCTGGCGCATTCGGTGTGACGAAGGACGCGAGCAGTTCCGGGAGGGCTCGGGAACCCGACCATTCGTTCCACGCCAGCAGTTCCACTTGCACGGTGGCAGAGCCCACGATCCGATCACTCTGCATGAGCGTTGCGACAACATTGCTGCGAATCGCCTCTTCCAAAGACCGCAGGAAAACTGGATCGGGAATCAGCTCAAGCGCCGTGACATGCAGCCGCGCATCCGGACCGAGCACATCGATGGCCAAACGAATAGGCGCAGCCCAGGCCGGCGAGCAGGTAATTTCAAGACTGAGATGCTCAAGCGGCATCGCCCCCGCGTGCGTAATCGACACGCCGCGCAAGACCGGGATGCTGTTCTGTGCGCCTACATAACTGATGATGGGGCTGACATTGATTGCGAGGACGACTTGCGCCTTCACACGACTCACTTCCTGATCGATCACGACTCGGTCCAATGCGATTGGGTTTGACAGGCTCGCAGGAATATTACGTCAGCCCATTTTTTGGAACATTGACGAGATCGATATATTCGAGAGCACGTAGCCCACATGGACGACCTGGATCAAGGCTTGCACGGATCCAGGGTGCTGCCACGGAATCCGCAGCTACGGAGAAACGCCCCCCGTAGCTACGTTCCATGCCACCAAAAATCAGAGCCTGGCTTCGAGTAATTGCATGACCGCGGCAAGCGCCGCCGGCAAGTTTTCGGGCTGGGTGCCGCCGGCCTGGGCCATGTCGGGGCGGCCGCCGCCCTTGCCGCCGACGACTTGCGCCGCTGCGGCGACGATCTCGCCAGCCTTGACCTTATCGGTCAGCGATTTGGTGACCATCGCAACGAGCGCGACCTTGCCTTCGACGACCGAACCGGCGAGCACGACGCCTTCGCCGATGCGGTCGCGCAGCTTGTCGGCCACATCGCGCAGACCGGCGCCGTCGATATTTTCCAAACGGACGCTGATGACATTGACGCCGTTGATCGTGCGCAGGCCCGCACCGACGAGTTCGTCGAGCTGCAGCAGGAGCATCTGACTCTTGAGCTTGGCAAGTTCCTTTTCGACCGACTTGGCGTGTTCCTGAACCTGCGCCACGCGCGTAACCGCCTCAGCTGCCGGTACCTTCAACGTCGCCGATAGCTCGGCCAACTGCGCGTCGTGCTGCTGCACGATCGCCAGTGCGGCCTCGCCGGTAACGGCTTCGAGACGCCGGATGCCGGCCGCCACGCCGCCTTGCGAGACGATTTTGAAGAGTCCGATGTCGCCGGTGCGCTCAACGTGCGTGCCGCCGCAGAGTTCGCGCGAAGTACCGATATCGAGTACGCGGACTTCATCGCCGTATTTTTCACCGAACAACATCATCGCGCCGGTTTTCTGTGCTTCTTCAATCGGCAACACGCGTGCGCGCGTCGCAGCGTTGGCGAGGATTTCGCGGTTGACGAGGATTTCGATGCGGCGGATTTCTTCGTCGGCAAGCGGACCGCCATGCGCGAAATCGAAGCGCGTCTTGTCGGCATCGACAAGCGAACCCTTTTGCTGCACATGCGCGCCGAGCACTTCGCGCAATGCCTTGTGCATCAGGTGCGTTGCCGAGTGATTGCGCACCGTGCGGGCGCGGCGCTCGCCGTCGACGCGCGCGCAAAGCGTATCGCCGACCGCGATCTGGCCCTCAAGGATTTGACCGTGATGGCCGAACACGTCGGCCTGGATCTTCTGCGTGTCCTCGACAAGAAACCGCATTGTGCCATTCTGTAGCACACCAGCATCGCCCGCCTGGCCGCCGGATTCGGCATAGAACGGCGAGTCATTAAGCACGACAACGGCATCCTGACCCGCCTTGGCTACAGGCACCGCGACGCCATCGACATACACGGCAAGCACGTTCGCGATATCGACGACGAGCTTGTCGTAGCCGAAGAATGCCGTGGGCTTGCCGGCGTATTCGAGCGCGGCAGCCATCTTGAACTTGCCGGCCGCGCGCGCCTGTTCGCGCTGACGCGCCATTGCGGCATCAAATGCAGCGGAATCGACCGTGATGTTGCGCTCGCGGCAGATGTCGGCCGTCAGATCGAGCGGGAAGCCATAAGTGTCGTGTAGCTTGTAGGCCGTCTCGCCATCGAGAACTCTTGGCTTTACTCCCTTGTTAGCATCTTCGATATTCCCGGACGCCAACATCGGATCGAATTTAAGAAGCGCGGCTTCGAGGATTTCCATACCGTTCTGGATCGTCTTGAAGAAGCTGTCTTCCTCCTCCTTCAGTATGGCGACGATCTTGGACTGCTCGCGCACGAGTTCCGCATAGGCGTCCCCCATCTCGGCCACCAGATCGGCGACGAGGCGGTGGAAGAAGGCCGCGCGCGCACCGAGTTTGTAACCATGCCGGATCGCGCGCCGGATGATCCGGCGCAACACGTAGCCGCGGCCTGCGTTGCCCGGAATCACGCCATCGGCGATCAGGAACGAACAGGCGCGGATATGATCGGCCAGCACCTTGAGCGACGGGCTCGCGAGATCGGCCGTCGCGGTTTCGCGCGCCGCCGCACGGATCAGATTCTGGAACAGATCGATCTCGTAATTGGAATGCACATGCTGCATCACGGCGGAAACGCGTTCCAGACCCATGCCGGTGTCGACGCTGGGTTTGGGCAAGGGATGCATCGCGCCGGTTTCGTCGCGGTTGAACTGCATGAACACGTTGTTCCAGATCTCGATGTAGCGGTCGCCGTCTTCATCCGGACTTCCCGGCGGGCCGCCCCAGATCTCGGGGCCGTGATCGTAGAAGATTTCGGTGCAAGGGCCGCAAGGGCCGGTGTCGCCCATCATCCAGAAGTTGTCGGATGCATAACGCGCGCCCTTGTTGTCGCCAATGCGGATGACGCGCTCGGCCGGCACGCCGATTTCGCGCGTCCAGATGTCGTGAGCTTCGTCGTCCTCGGCATAAACCGTGACCCAGAGCTTGTCGCTGGGCAGCTTGTAGACCTCGGTCAGGAGTTCCCAGGCGTACTTGATCGCATCGCGCTTGAAGTACTCGCCACAGCTGAAGTTGCCGAGCATCTCGAAGAAGGTATGGTGGCGCGCGGTGTAACCGACGTTTTCGAGGTCGTTATGTTTGCCGCCCGCGCGCACGCATTTCTGCGAAGTCGTCGCGCGGTTGTAGGGGCGCTTGTCGAAGCCGAGGAAAACGTCCTTGAACTGGTTCATCCCGGCATTGGTGAACAACAGCGTCGGGTCGTCGCCCGGCACCAGCGAGCTGGAAGCTACGATCTGGTGCCCTTTCGAGGCGAAGAAGTCGAGAAACTGGCGGCGGATTTCTGCGCTTTTCATGGCGTTCCGGTCGGTCGCGCGGCGGCGCGGGTTAGAAAATGAAAACTCTTGATTTTAGCCGAATCCCCCTTGGTTACGGGCTTACGCCATTCAATTACGAAGTGCCCGGTCGTTCTGACCCGCCGCCTGCATCGCCACGCGCGCAAACATGCACAGCAGATGGCGGCAGACTGAGGCGGACGATCAGCGGCGAACGATAGTCAGCCCCTTCTGGCTCGAAAAATAGGCCGCCAGATTCGCGATATCGTCCTTGGACAGCGCGGCCGCCATGCCCATCATGATCGGGTTCTTGCGCCGACCGGCTTTGTAGTCGGCCAGCACATGAGCGATGTAGTCCTCATGCTGGCCGGCCAGTCGCGGGAAGTCGGGCGAGACGCTATTGCCGTCGATACCGTGGCAGGCCGCGCACATTACGGATTTTTGCTTGCCTTGCGCAGGATCGCCCGCGCTGGCGGTAACGCTTATGAATAGCAATGAAAAACCGCAGAGCATTGCCGGAAAGTGCGGCCTCATTTGATGCCTCCCAGGTAAGCGGCGATATCGAGCATATCCTGCTGCGACAAGGTTTCGACTTGGCCTTTCATGGAAGGGTGGCTACGCTCGCCCGATTTGTAGGCGGCAAGCGCCTTGACGATGTATTCCGGATGCTGGCCGCCGAGCTTGGGCACGTGATAGACGCTAGGGAAGCTCGTCTTGTAATTGGCGATACCGTGGCATCCCAGACACATCGCGATCTTTTTGCTACCGGCTGCGGGATTGCCCTGGGCCGCTTGCGCTGCGCAGCCTACGAGCGCAAGCGCGATGAGAAACAGCCTCTTTCTACTATCCATGATCCCCTCTGTTGGATTGGATGCGAAATCCGATGCTGCGATGCGCGCGGCGTCAGTCTGTTTTTTTTGGCCGCGTTGCGTGTGTCGATTGTAGAACGTCCTTGAAGCGGGCCTCGCGACTCGCTGTCCGATTTAACCCGTCGCCGCCAAGTCTTGCACGCTGCGATGCAGCAGCCGATGATTGCGGTTCAGACATTTCGCCACTTCATCATGAACACTGGTTTCGAAGGTTCCGAACATTATGTCGCGACGCCCGACCTCACGCTGGCGGTCAACGCCGCGATTCGGCTACAGCGGCCCCTGTTGATCAAAGGCGAGCCGGGCACGGGCAAGACGCTGCTGGCCGAGGAGGTTGCCGCCGCGCTCGGGCTGCCGCTCTACCAATGGCACATCAAGTCCACGACAAAAGCCCAGCAAGGTTTGTACGAGTACGACGCGGTGTCGCGCCTGCGCGATTCGCAGCTCGGCGAAGCGCGCGTGGGCGACATCGCGAACTACATCGTACGCGGCGTGCTCTGGCAGGCATTCGATAGTGAGACGCCCTCGGTCGTGCTGATCGACGAGATCGACAAGGCCGACATCGAGTTCCCGAACGATTTGTTGCGCGAACTCGATCGCATGGAATTTCATGTGTACGAAACGCAACAGACGATACGCGCGCGCCACCGTCCAATCCTGATCATCACCTCGAACAACGAAAAGGAACTGCCGGACGCCTTCCTGCGCCGCTGCTTCTTCCACTACATCCGTTTTCCCGATCACGCGACGATGGAGCGCATCGTCGCGGTGCACTTCCCCGAGATCCGCGCAAAACTCATGCGTCAGGCGCTTGAGGTTTTCTTCGAGTTGCGCGAGATTCCCGGCCTGAAAAAGAAGCCCTCGACCTCGGAATTGCTCGACTGGCTGCGTCTGCTCGCTGCCGACGACATGCCGGCCGAAAATCTGCGTTCGCCCGAGGGCAAGACAATCATGCCGCCGCTTGCCGGGGCGCTGCTCAAGAACGAGCAGGATCTTTCCCTGCTCGAACGGCTTGTCGCGATGGCGCGCCACAATCGCTGACGATGCTGACCGACTTTCTCCTCCACCTGAAGGCGCGCGGTCTGCCGGTTTCGACACGCGAATACCTGTCGCTACTCGAAGCGCTGGAAGCCGGTCTGATCGCGCCCAGCATCGATGCGTTCTACACGCTCTCGCGCATGACTCTCGTGAAAGACGAGAGTCTTTTCGACAAGTTCGACCGCGCCTTCGGCGAGTTCTTTCGCGGTATCGAGCAGCTACCTGGCCTTAGCGCCGATATTCCCGAGGAATGGCTACGCTTGGAGGCAAAACGTCTTCTCTCGGCGGCGGATCGCGCCAAGTTAGAGGCACTCGGCTGGGACAAACTGATGGAGGAATTCCGCCAGCGCCTGGCCACTCAGAAGGAACGCCATGCGGGCGGCAGCAAATGGATAGGAAGCGGCGGCAGTTCACCGTTCGGGGCTCATGGTTATCACCCAGAAGGCATACGAATCGGGCCACAATCGGCCGGCAACCGCACCGCCGTAAAGGTTTGGGACCAGCGCGAATATCGCAACCTCGACGACGCGGTGGAGCTTGGCACGCGCAACATCAAGCTCGCCTTGCGCCGGCTGCGGCGCTTTGCGCGCGAAGGCGCGGCCGAGGAACTCGATCTTCCTGCCACGATCCGCGCCACCGCACGCAACGCCGGCTGGCTCGATTTAAAGCTGCGGCCCGAACGCCACAACGCGGTCAAGGTATTGCTGTTCTTCGATATCGGCGGCTCGATGGACGACCATGTGCGCGTTTGCGAGGAGCTGTTCTCGGCCTGCCGGGGCGAATTCAAGCATCTCGAATATTTCTATTTTCACAACTGCGTCTATGAATCGGTCTGGCGCGACAACCACCGACGCGACGCCTCGCGCCGACCGCTCGCCGAAGTGCTGCACACCTATGGCCCCGACTACAAGCTCGTCGTCGTCGGCGACGCGACGATGAGCCCCTACGAGATCGTGCTGCCCGGTGGCTCGGTCGAGCACTACAACAAGGAGCCGGGCGGAGAGTCGCTACGCCGGCTCTTCGACGCTTACCCTGCCGCCTGCTGGATCAATCCACAGCCGGAACCGGAATGGCAATATCGGCAGTCGATCATGCTGATCCGTCAGATCGTCGGCGAGGCCATGTTTTCGCTGACACAAGGCGGGCTCATGCGCGCAATGGACTATCTGACGCGACGCCGCTGACTCATGCCAAAGCAATCGACATGGCGGCGCCGAGTTCTCTGCCGCCTCCGGACGGTAAAGTACTTCGTATTTCAACACGCAAGATCCCGGATGCCAAAGGCATCCGCTTCCCCCAAAAAATACCTCTCAAATGCAAACATTTCAAACCGAGTTGCTCGGCTACGCCTCGGCGGCCCTGACCTCCATCGCCTTTGTCCCCCAAGCCTGGCTGACCTGGAAAACCCGTTCGGCCCATGGTGTCTCGCTCGGCATGTATACGATTTTCATAACCGGCGTCGCAGGTTGGCTCGCCTATGGTCTACAGATCGGATCGTGGCCGGTCGTGGTTGCGAACGCCGTCACGCTGGCGCTCGCATGTTTCATCTTCGGAATGAAACTGCGTTTCGGATAAGCAGCCGGCGCTCAGATGCGGCCGACGATCTTGCGTTTGTACATCTGCCGGTGCGCGTGAGCGAGCAAACTGCTGCTATCGTCGCCATCGAACGGGAAACTCGCCAGTCCGACCGAGGCGGCGGGAACGATAGTCTCGACTCCCGGTAAGTCCAAAGGCTCGGTCAACGTATATTCGACCCGCGCGCAAAAACCGAGCAGGGCCTCGCGGTCGGAAGCATCGTCGAGATAGATTGCGAATTCGTCGCCGGCATAACGCGCCACCAGACCCAGCGACTGCGTCATTGTGACGAGGCGATGCGCGGTTGTGACGAGCACGCGGTCGCCGATTTCGTGGCCGTAATGGTCGTTGATCTGCTTGAAACGATCCAGGTCGACGAAAAGCAGTCCGAACGGCCGCGGCGAATCCTGGCGGACGCGAAGGGCGATCTCGCTGTCTACATGGCGCGTCAGCGCCTCGCGATTGGTAAGACCTGTGAGTCGGTCGGTCTGCAAGCGCCGCTGCATGCGTTCGAAACTGCTCGCCAAAGCGCCGATCTCGTCGTTCCGTTCGACGCCTACGCGCGCATCGATTTCGCCGTCGCCGAACTTGCGCGCGGCTTCCGACAAGCGATCGAGGTCGCGCGCCACCCATTTTAGGATGGCGAATCCGATCAGCAAGGCCAATCCGAGCGCAAGCAAAGCCGCAATGGCGGTTCGCAGCATGTTCTCGCGAAGCGCCTCCGTAAAATCGCTGCGCGGCGCTACGACAACGCTGATCCATTCGAGGCCCGTATCGCCCCCGACGCGATCGAAAACCGCATGGACAGGCTCGCCCTCGGGACCTTCGAAAACGCGCGTCTGCGGCAGTTTCGGATTGTTGCCCGCAGCAAGCGCGGCGCTAATTTCGGCGTATGTACGTTCGATCAAGCGGTTACCGCTATCGACCGCATTGAGTCGCGCATTGTTTCCGTTGGACAAGTTACGCAGATAGGGGCTTGCCGACGAGGCGACCAGATCTCCGTTCGCTTCGACGATGAAAGCGACCCCATGCTTGGAGATATGCAATTGACGAACGAAATCATTGATCGCGTGTAACGGAATACCGGCGGCAACGACGCCTTCCAGTGCGCCATCGGCACCGAGCACGCGGCGCGCAATCGTGGCGACGAGTTCGTCGGAACGGAAGTGAATGTAGACCGAAGCCCAGGTGTCGCGCTTGCCCGTTTCGGCCTCTCTGAACCACGGACGCTCGCGCACTTCGTATTGCCGGCCTTCGGTCTGCTCGGTCTTGAAATCGCCGTGCATACCCCGAAAGCTGTAAATCATCCGCGGTTCGTCGGGTTTGTACTTGACCCACAATTCGCCTTCGTTCGCCGACTTGCGTTCGAGGCCGAAGAACTGTCCGCCACGGTTTGCGTAATAGACATAGTTGCTCGAATCGGGAACCAGCGATGTCGCGTTCCAGAATCGCGTGCGCAGCGTGTCGAATTGGTCCTTGATCGAAGCCGGCACCAGGGCGCCTTCCGGAAAGGCCATCCGGAGCACCGCGCTCGAACCGCCGACTCGGTGATCGACCGCCCGGCCTATGCGCTCCGACGCCTCACGGAGCCGACTATCGAGAATCGTATTAACGGCTTCGCTGCCGCTCCGATAAGACAGCACACCGATTGCAACGGCAAGCAGCGCAACCAGGGCGGCATACGGCGCGATCAACGCGCGTCGCAGGGATAAAGCCATACACGAATTGCCTAGGGCTAAACCGATAACCGTTTAGTATGCATGATCCGGCACGGTCCGCTCATGCCCGCGACGCGAATTTACGCCGATACATGTCTTCATCGGCGCGCGCAAGCAGGCTGTCGACATTGTCGCCATCCTGCGGGAACATTGCGACTCCAACCGAAATCGTGCAGGGCAAAGACCCGATACCCGGTAAATCGATCGGTTCGGCAATCGTTTCTTCGATACGGCTGCGCATGATGTTCAGAATATTTCGGTCGGAGACATCCTCGATGAATACGACAAACTCGTCGCCAGCGTAACGCGCAACCAAGTCCGAAGGCCGCATCTTGATCGTTAAGCGGCGTGCGGTCTCGATCAGGACCTTATCGCCAATCTCGTGCCCGTGCCGATCGTTGATTTGTTTGAAATGATCGATATCGATGAAGAGCAAACCGAACGATCGCGAATTTTCGTCGTGCTGGCGCCTGGTAACCTCGCCCTCCACGCGTCGCACCAGCATTTCGCGATTCGCGACCTTCGTCAGGCGGTCGCTCCTCAAGCGTTGCACCATTGCCTCGAAACTCTTGGCAAGCATGCCGATCTCATCGTCGCGCTGCACGCCAACCTCGGTATCGAGATCGCCCTCGCCTACCCTGTGTGCAACCTGGGCCAGCCGACCCAGATCGCGCGACACCCAGCTGAAGACCATGAACCCGATAGCAATCGCCAGACCAACTGCCATCAGCGTGATAACGATCACCTGAATCAGTTCGCGCGTTATGTCTTGCTTGAGTTCGCTGCGCGGCCCCGCTGCGACGATGATCCAATCCAGCCCCGCATCGTCGACAACGCGCGTGAAGGCGGCGAAAACGGATTCGCCTCCGGGGCCTTCGACAACAAGCGTCACCGGCAACTCGATATTCTTTTGCGCCAGGAGCGTCCCGCGCGCGCGCACCGCCAGTTCCTTGATCAAGGGATTGCCGGATTCGTTCGCATTCAACAGCTTCGGGCCGAGCTCTCCTTCCTTGCGCAGGTAAGGACTTGTCGTGGATGCGACCAAGGTACCGTCGGGCTCCATGATGAAGGCGAGGCTGTTACTCGTCATGCGTATGGCTAAAAGCTGCTCGTTGAGGACCCTGAGCGAAAGATCGGTCGCGACGACGCCGGCGACTTGTCCATTCGCATCGAGCACGCGGCGCGCGCGCGTCCCGATAAGCTCGCCCGTACGCTCATCGAGATACACCTGTGTCCAGACGTCGCCGGCATGGTCCTTGGCAGCCAGAAACCAGGGTTGCTGCACGACATCGGTCGGATAGTCGTCGACAAATGCACCAAGCTCCGCGACTGACCCTGAAAAAGGTGCATTGCGTCCGCGCAGCCCTTGCCCCATGACGAGGCGCATGCTGGCTTCGGTGCGGGTTGGGCGCACCACGCCGATGAGCTTGCCGTCGCGCGTGCCGTAATAGACGTTGTTGTAGTTTTCCGGATCCAGCCCGGCCGCAATCCAGAACCGCTTGCGCAGTTCCGGAATTTCCTTTTCGAAGGAGACCGGCGCACTCATGTCCGGCGGAAAAGCGGCTTCGAGTTCGAGTCGCGCCAAGCTGAGATTGTGGCCGACGATGGTCCCGATGCGCCCTACCCGCTCGATCAGTTGGATATTCAGATTCTTATCGACCGCTCGGATCGCGCCGCGATACGACGACAGGCCGATCGTCAGCGCAAGCGCCAAGACCAGCAACACGTACGGCACGATCAGAATGCGGCGAAGCGACTGAGTCATGAAACATTCTCGGAAAGCGCAGATGCGCGAGAGTATGCAAAATACCTACACTCTCGCCGCAAATACGAAAAATCCTGTAGTGTATTTGTATTTTCTCTATCTTGCCTGGGAATCGACGATCCAGGCTACCCCGCACGCTACCCCAGCCATGCGAAGCCTACCCATTATCATTGCCCTGACTATCCTGCTCGGCTTGGCGCTCGACCAATTCGGCGGGCGCGCAGGCCAGCCGCTCGTCGTTCTGTGGGTCGCCGGGCTTTTCGGCTGGATGTTCTGGAAACAGGCAGGCATGAGCCGCACGGCAATGCTCGCCTGCCTCGTCATCGCCACGCTCGGCGAATGCGTGCTTGCGCTCGCCTGGAGACTCTACGACTACAGGATGGGGAATCTGCCACTCTTCGTACCCCCGGGCCATGTGTTGCTGTTCTGGCTCGGCGTGCATCTGGCCGAACGCCTGCCTGCGGCGCTCCTAGTACGCATACCGCTCTTGGCGGGACTGGCGAGCGGATGCTCGATCGCCTTCGGCCACGACATATTGAGCGGGCCGTTGTTCGCGATCTATCTCGCATGCTGGCGTTTCGGCCCCGCGCCGCGCCTGTATTCGACGATGTTCGTGCTGGCGCTCGCAATGGAACTGTGGGGCACCGCGCTCGGCAATTGGGCCTGGCGCGGCACAATCCCTCTGTTGGGCTGGCCGGCCACCAATCCACCTCTCGCGGCCGGCGCCTTTTACTGCGTGCTCGATCTGCTCGTAGAGGCGCTTACCGGTCGCGGCAGCAGGACGGCGCTGCATCCGGCGGCTGAACCCTTGCGCTAACGCAAATCAAAAGAATAGCGCCGCCAGGAACACCCCTATCATCAGGAAGCTCAGTACGAGCTTGATAACGGTTCCGACGAGCATGCCGAGCCAGGTCGCGATGCCGACCTTGCCGGCGCGCAGGCTGTCGCGCCCCGCGATCCACTCGCCGATCACGGCGCCGACGAGCGGCATGAAAAGCAGGCCGACAAAGCCCGTGAAAACGCCGCACAGCATTCCGAGCGCCGCGCCGAGCAAGGCCAACCGACTCGCGCCGACGCGCCGTGCGCCCAGCACTGCCGCCAGGAAATCCGTCGCCCAGGCAAGCAGCGCAAGCACGCTCACGCCAACGAGCGTCCAGGGGCCAATACGTTTGAAGTCGTCGGCCCAGGCGAACAGCACGATGCCGCCAAGAATGAAAAGGGTACCCGGCAGCGCAGGCAGTACGGTGCCAGCCAGACCGACGAGTATCAGGACTGCGCTCGCGCTCCCCCAGAGCAGCAAGTGCGTATCGACGGTCGAGAAATCCATGGGCACATCCACCGGAGAAATCCGTGCAGTGTGCCGCCATTGCTTGCAATTGCAAGCAATGGCGATGAAGTCGGGGCGCGACTTCGGCGCCCTTTCCCACAAGCTACCAAGTTAGCGCATCGCGCCAGCCAGGTTTTCGGCTTCGAAGCCGACGATCAGATCGAATTCGCCATTGGCCAGCGACTGTGTTGCCGGCACGCCGGCAGCCTTGAGGGCGGTGCTATCGAGCCGCGCGTTGTCGGACAGCGCAACGCGCAAGCGTGTCGCCGCGAGCGCTTCGAGCTTCTTGATGTTCGCAGCGCCCCCCAACGCCGCGAGAATCTTCTGCGCACGGGCATTCTGCGATGGGGCGCTCGCCGCGGCTGCGGGCGGCGTTGGGGCGACTGGCGCGGCAACAGCAACGCCGCCGACAGGAAGGTCGGCATCCGAACCTGCCGTCTTCAGATACTCCTGCATATCGGTCTTCATATTCTCCGACAGCGGCCCGAAGATTGCCTGCACGCCATTGCCGACGCGCACGACGCCAGCGGCGCCTAGCGCCTTGAGCTTGGCGTCGCTCACAAGCGCCGGATCGCCCACCGAGATCCGCAGCCGCGTGATGCACGCGTCCAGGCTTGTGATGTTGCCGCGACCGCCAAAGGCCAGCACGAGTTCGCGCGAGCGTCCGCCGACGCCGGCGGTGTTGACCGTGGCCACATCGGCCGTATCGTCTTCGCGGCCCGGCGTTTTGAGGTTGAACTTTACGATCACGAAACGGAATACGGCGTAATAGACCGCCGCATAGATCGGGCCGAGGATGAACACATACCAGGCGTTATGCGATTTGTCGCCGATCAGGTTGAACATCAGAAAATCGATGCCGCCCTGCGAGAACGTAAAGCCCATGTGCATATCGAACGTATTGGCCACGAACTGCGCGGTCGCCGCAAGACAGGCGTGGATGAAATAGAGCACCGGGGCCACGAACAAGAAGGCGAACTCGATCGGTTCGGTGATGCCGGTCAGGAACGAAGTCAATGCGGCCGAGACCATCATGCCGCCAATCGCGAGCCGTTTCTCGGGTTTGGCCGTGTGCCAGATCGCAATCGCCGCCGCCGGCAGGCCGAACATCTTGAACAGGAAGGCCCCTGCAAGAATGCCGGCGGTCGGATCACCGGCAAAGAAGCGGTTGATGTCGCCGCTGACCATCTTGCCGGTCGTCTGATCCATGAAGCTACCCATCTCGAAGAAGAACGGCACGTTCCAGATGTGATGCAGGCCGAACGGAATCAGCAGGCGTTCGACAAAACCATAGACGGTTGCCGCCATGCGCGGATCGCTGACCGCTGCCCAATGCGAAAACGCCTTGATCGCGCCGCCTATCGGCGGCCAGACGTAGGACAGAATCACGCCGAGTACGATTGCGCCGACCGCCGTAACTATGGGCACGAAACGCTTTCCGGCAAAAAATCCGAGGTAGGTCGGCAACGCAATCCTGTAGTAGCGATTGAACATCCAGGCCGCAAGCCCGCCGGCCAGAATGCCGCCGAACACCCCCGTCTGGATCGACGGGATACCCATGATCGTGTCGGGCTCGATACCCATTCGGGTAGCCACCACGCCCAGCGTGGCCGTCATGACGAGATAGCCTATCGTCGCGGCGATCCCCGATACGCCGTCGTTCTCGGTAAAGCCCAAGGCCACACCGATTGCGAAGATCAGCGGCAGATTGCCGAAGATCACGTCGCCCGCGCTCTTCATCAGCGCAAGCAATCCCAATGGCAAGTAACCGTGAAAGTCGGTCGCGCCGAGGCCCAGCAGAAGACCTGCCACGGGCAGCACCGCGACCGGCAGCATCAAGGCTTTGCCAATTTTCTGCACGACTCCGAAAGCATTCTTGAACATGGAGGAACTCCTTTTTATTCGCTATTCGGCGTAAGGGGCGAGCAGTGCGCGGACTTCGGCTGCGGTGCCCAGATGCAGCACCGCGTCGGCGAGCTTGCGGGCTTCGTCCATCGTCAGGCGCGCAAGTTGGGCCTTGATCGAACCGACGGCCGGCACCGAGACCGATAGCTCGTCGACGCCCAGGCCCACGAGCACTGGAACGGCCATCGCATCCGAGGCGATCCCGCCGCAGACGCCGACCCACTTGCCATGTTTGTGCGCGCCCTCGACGGTCATGCCGATCAAGCGCAGCACCGATGGATGCAAGGCGTCGGCCTGCTTGGCGAGCTTCGGGTGCCCACGATCCATCGCCAGTGTGTATTGCGTGAGATCGTTGGTACCGATCGAAAAGAAGTCGACTTCGAGCGCAAGGCGTTCGGCAATCAGCGCCGCCGCCGGCACTTCTATCATCACGCCGACCTTGACGCTGCCCGCACGCGCGCCGGCTTCTTCGAGCAGAATCTTCTTCGCCGCACGCAATTCCTCGATCGCGGCGACCATCGGGAACATGACATGCAGATTGCCCAGCGGCGCGGCGCGCAGAATCGCGCGCAGTTGCACGCGGAAGATGTCCGGCCGGTCGAGGCTCACGCGCACGCCGCGCAGGCCGAGGAAGGGATTGTCCTCCTTGGGTAGCGGCATGTATGACAAAGGTTTGTCACCGCCAACATCGAGCGTGCGCACCACAAGCGGGCGCTCACGGCCGAGCGCCTCGGCCACGGCGCAGTATTCGGCGGCCTGCTCGTCCTCGCTTGGCGCCCTGTCGCGGTTGTCGAAGAGGAACTCGGAGCGCAGCAGGCCCACGCCTTCCGCGCCGGCCGCAACCGCTTCGCGCGCTTCTTGTGCGTTGCGGATATTGGCGACGACTTCCACGCGGTGGCCGTCCGCCGTCACGGCAAGCTTGCCCGCCGCGAGTTTTTCCTCCTCGCGCTTGGCGCTCTGGCGCGTGATGCGGTCGTGCGCTTTTTCCAGCTCGTCCACGCTCGGATTGCGCCGCAGGCAGCCATGCGAGCCGTCGAGCACGACAAGCGTGCCGTTGGCCAGTTGCAAGGCGGCTTCGTCGATGCCGCAGATCGCCGGAATACCCAGCGAGCGCGCGAGTATCGCCACATGGCTCGTGGCGCCTCCGGTAGTCGTGCAGAAACCGAGTACCTTGGAGCGGTCGAGCGAGGCAGTGTCGGACGGCGTGAGTTCCTCGGCGATCAGGATGGAGTCGGCGGGTACGTCGATTTGCGCCTGCTTGACGCCGGCGAGCAGCGCAAGCACACGGCGACCGACGTCGCGGATGTCGTCCGCGCGCTCGCGCAACAACGGGTTGTCGAGTTTTTCAAGTGCCAGCGCCTGTTTCTGGAAGGCATTGCGCCAGGCGAACGCAGCGCTCTTACCCTCGCTGATGCCGCCGATTGCGATGTCGGCCAGATCCGGGTCTTCGAGCAATTCGATATGCGCATCGAGAATCTGCGCCTTCGACGCATCGTTCAGCCGCGATTTGAGTCCCTCTATTTGCCCACGCGCCTCGTGTTGGGCGGCTTCGAGCCGGCTGCGCTCGCGCTGCGGCGCTTCGCCCGTTTCCTTGACATCGATGACTTCCTGGCGGAACTGCACGATCTTGCCGACCGCAAGCCCGGGGGACGCCGACACGCCAGTCAATTCGTTCGCATCGCTCGCCACCGCACGCTTGACCGTGACAGGTGCCGATGCCGCAGCAGGGGCCGCGGCCTCTCCCGGCGTCTCGCCGCAGCCCTCAAGCAGCAACCGCACCAGCACGCCGACGGCTTCAGACGCATCGGGGCCGCGTGCCTCTACGCGGACCTCGTCGCCGAATTGCGTGGCGAGGCCCATGATGGCGACAACCGATTTCGCATTCGCGCTCGCATCCTTGCGCAGCATGCGGATCTCGGATTTGAATTTCTTCGCTTCGACCGCAAACACTGCGGCGGGGCGCGCATGCAAACCGACCGGATTGGGTAGCCGAACGGCATCGGAAACGACCACGCCACCCGCATCGCCCGTGTCGGCCGCGGCCTCGCTGCCGACGAGTTCGAGCCACAGCACCGCATCCTTGCCGGCGGTAACGAGTCCCTGCGCGGGTATGTAACGGGTAACGAGATCGCCGTTGGCGATCACCATCTGCGTCAAAAGGCTCGCTGCCCGGGCGCCGACGACGAGCGGATCGAAACGGATCAGCGGCTGGCCCAGCGCAACCGTATCGCCTTCCTTGACGAGCGGCGTGAAACCCTCACCGCGCAACATCACGGTGTCGAGTCCGATGTGCAGCAGCACTTCGAGACCGTTGTCGCCGGTAATCGTCAAGGCATGGCAGGCAGCATGCAGCTGCGTAACCTTGCCGGCGAGCGGGGAAAGGAGTTCATCCGAGGTGGGGTCGAGCGAGATACCGTCGCCGACCATTTTCTGCGCGAAAACCGGGTCCGGAACCGTCTCGATCGGAACCAACACGCCCGAGAGCGGGGCCATCAACTCGATACGTATCGGGCGTTGAGGCGCTTTCATCTGCATGACTCCCATCCTTTGTCCTCGCATTGCAGCGCAATGCCCACCATTTGTGGCGGCATTCGGCAGCAACTTAAGTTGAAATCCGAACACCCTTCGGGCGTTCGCTCGAATCCGTGAAAGCGTTCGCTGGCACCAAATAAGGGTAAACCCCATGCCGTCGAATCATGCGCCGCGCAGACTTCCACCGGCTTGAGCTAAATCATAGGCAGCGACGTGTCGATTCGCTGCACGGATTGAGCAGGCGTTCCGCAGCGGAGGAACCCGCCCCGGCATTTATTGCGGCGCATGCCGGGGTGTTGTCACAGGCATAAATGCGCATGCACATCCATTTGCGAATACCAGCGGCGCAGCTTCGATCGATGGCGTCGCGCCTGGGGCATGATTTGTTACAAAAACTGGCAGAATCGCGGCTCTTATAAGAACCAGATTCGGGAGATCCTCACATGACGAACAGCCATGCTGCGGTCGCACCGCCAGCTTCTTCCGTCGCGGTGCGCGCCGACCGCCATCCCCCTGGCCTCAAGGTCATCTTCTTCACGGAAATGTGGGAGCGCTTCTCGTACTACGGGATGCGCGCGCTGCTCGTGCTCTACCTGACCAAAGCGCTCGGCTACGACCGCGCACACGCGCTCGAAATCTATGGCATCTACACCGGCCTCGTTTATCTGACGCCGCTTCTCGGCGGCTATCTGGCCGACAAGTATTTCGGCCTCCGGCAAGGTGCGGTGATCGGAGCCATCATCATGATGCTCGGTCACTTTGCGATGGCCTTCGAGCCGCTCTTGCATCTCGCGCTGGGGCTGTTGATCGTCGGCAACGGGTTCTTCAAGCCGAACACCTCGTCGATGGTCGGCCAGCTTTATGGCGAAAACGATCCGCGCCGCGACGGCGGTTACACGATCTTCTACATGGGGATCAATCTCGGCGCCTTCTTCTCGCCGCTCGTCGCCGGCACCTTGGGCGAAAAATTCGGTTGGCATTACGGCTTCGCCTCTGCCGGCGTCGGCATGGCAATCGGGCTCTTCACGCTGCTCAACTGGCAGCGCCTGCTCGGCACGGCGGGCCTGCGCGCGGGCCAATCCAGGGTCGAAGGGCGCGACTGGATCGCGATTCTCGCCACCAGCGCGGCGAGCGTTCCTTTCGTGTTGGTCGCGCTGTTCGTCTGGAGCTTCGTTTCAAGCGCATTCGCGCTGCTGCCCTTGTGGCTCTGGGCGCTGATCGGCGCAGCCGCGATCATTGCCTCGGTCTGGTCGCAGGTGCATTCGCGCGAGGAAGGACAGCGTGTGATCGGCATCGCGATCGTGGTGTTCTTCGTGATCTTCTTCTGGATGGGCTTCGAGCAGGCCGGCGGCACAATGAATCTATTCGCCGACAAGCAGGTCGACCGCCACACCTTCGGCTGGGAAATTCCCGCCAGTTGGTTCCAGTCGGTCAATCCGCTCGTGATCATCACGCTCGCACCGCTCTTCTCGATGCTCTGGACCCACCTCGATCGTTCGCGCTTTGCCCTTCCGGACACGATCAAGCAAGGCCTGGGCATGATCGTGCTGGGGCTCGGCTTCATCGTGCTCGCGCTGGCGCAGACACGCGCCGAACAGTTCGGCCCGGTCGGTCCGCAATGGCTTTTCATCGTGTATTTCCTGCACACGGTCGGCGAACTGATGCTCTCCCCTGTCGGCCTGTCGATGGTGTCCAAGGTCGCACCCGCGAGGCTGGCCGGTTTGCTGATGGGCGTATGGCTGCTCTCGTCCGCCGTCGCGAACTATCTATCCGGAACGCTGGAAGCGATGCTCGCAAGCTCCGGCGTTCCGCTCTACTGGTTTCTCGTCGGATCTTCAATCGGCGCGGGTATCGTGCTCCTCTTGATCTCGTCGCTCTTGCAACGCCTGATGTACAGCAAGCGCTAATACCAAACAACGCGGTGGACCACGGCCCGCCGCGATAATTTCAAACAAACGCCAGACAACAAAAAAGCCCGCATTCGCGGGCTTTTTTGTTGAGCAAGCAGGTATCGGCTCAATTACTTGAGCTTGATTTCCTTGTAGAGCACATGCTTGCGGGCCTTCGGATCATATTTCATGAACTCGAGCTTACCCGGAGTCGTGCGCTTATTCTTGTTCGTGGTGTAGAAATGACCGGTGCCCGCAGTGGACTCCAGCTTGATTTTTTCGCGACCGCCTTTGGCCATGATGTTCTCCTTGCGGATTCAGTCGGGTGTAT
>JAVBKC010000058.1:0-13051 GCA_031554255.1 Niveibacterium sp. | reverse complement strand
GACACGAGCGTCAAGACCAGCATTAAGACCAAGCGCCTTTTGGCGGCAACTTCGGACGAGTTCCGCACCGTTCTACTTGGCTTTCCGCCTGAAGAAGACGATGACGATTAATGTCAAATGCGTAGCTGCGGGAGCCCTGGGGCTGATCCTTAGACTCAAACTTCAAAAGCAACACCCCAAATCAGTTAGGGTATTGCGATGAAGCAAAACTACACTCACCTAAGCGCTGAAGAGCGTGCAGTCATCATGATCGAATGGGCCAAAGGAGCGAGCTGTCGGGCAATAGCCAGGCTGCTGGAGCGCGGAGCTTCTATGATATCGCGTGAGTTGGCGCGCAATTGCCAAAACGACCCGAGGCGCTACAACGCAACACGCGCGGGGCGTGCTTATCGAGCGCGTCGTCGGCGCTGTGTGCGGGTGCGCAAACTGACCGAAGGCGGTACGCTCTATGAGTACGTTCATACCCATTTGGTCTTGGATCGCTGGTCGCCGCAGCAGATTGCGGCCAGACTGCGAGGTAGGCATCCGAACGAGCCTGGACAACGCGTGAGCCACGAAACAATTTATGCTGCGATTTATGCCTATCCACGCGACGGGCTCAAGCAGGCAATGATCGAGGCCTTGCGGCAGGAAAAACCCCTGCGCGGGATTGGACGCAAAACGCTTGCCCGCGCCGGCTTCGTTCCTGAAGAGCTCAGCATCAAATATCGCCCACAAAAGATTGCCGAACGCCAACTTCCGGGCCACGGGGAGGGCGATTTGATCAAGGGCGCATTCAATCGTTCGGCCGTGGGCACGCTGGTTGAGCGCAAAACGCGCTTTGTGGTGCTCTGCCGTATGGACGGTTGCACCGCGCAGGATGCGCTTGAAGGTTTTACGCGCCAGATGAAGAAAGTACCGGCTTTTCTACGCGAAAGCCTTACATATGACCGAGGCAGCGAAATGGCCTGTCACGCGCAATTGGCCAAGCGCTTGAAACTCGATATCTGGTTTGCCGATCCGTATGCGCCCTGGCAGCGTGGTAGCAACGAAAACACCAATGGCTTGCTGCGTCAGTTTCTGCCAAAAGGCATGGATCTGTCGCAAGTGAGTCAAACTCAACTCAATGATATCGCGCGCCTGCTAAATGGCCGCCCTCGCCAAACGCTTGGATGGGATACCCCTGAAGAGGCTCTATCCAAGGAAATGGCGAAATTTTTTAATTGTATTGCACTTGACTCTTGAGGCCGCCCTCTGAGGCTGATGCCTTGAATTTACTCGTACCTGATCTTGTTGCGCTTATTTCTACTTGGATACCAACCATGCCCTATGTCATCACACCTCCCGTTCAAGCAGCCGTTCCCGTTGTCGGCGGCGACTTGTTGTTTCCGGTCCGCCGGATTTTCTGCGTTGCGCGTAACTACGCTGCGCATGCGCGCGAGATGGGACACGACCCCGAGCGTGAACCGCCGTTCTTCTTCTGCAAGCCAGCCGACTCAATCCTGCCGGTGGCATCGAATGAGATCGGGCGCTTGCCCTATCCGTCTGCGACGCAAAACCTGCATCATGAATTCGAACTCGTGGTGGCGCTCGGAGCCGGCGGCCGCGATCTTTCGCCGGAGCAAGCCGACGCCTGCGTTTGGGGATATGCCTGCGGCTTCGACATGACGCGGCGCGATCTACAGTCGCGCGCAAAGGACAAAGGCCAGCCGTGGGACTCGGGCAAGGCTTTCGATTTTGCCGCCCCGGTTTCGCACATCCTGCCGCGCGGTCAGGCGCCACTGCTTGCCCACGGCGAAATTGCGCTGAATGTAAACGACAGCGAGCGCCAACGCGGCGATTTGTCGGACATGATCTGGAGCATTCCGGAAGTGCTTGCGCATCTGTCGCGGTTGTGGGAACTCCAGCCGGGCGATCTTGTGTTCACCGGCACGCCCGAAGGCGTTGCGGCGGTCGTGCGCGGCGATCGCATGGAGGGCCGGATCGCCGGCGTCGGCACGCTCGCACTCGATGTGGTTTGAGGTGCGCTGCCGGCTAATCGCATAGACAAAAAAAGGGCGCCCTGTTGGACGCCCTTGACACTGACCGCTGGGGGAAGCTTCCGGTTTCTTTGGTCGGCCGCGTTGGGGCGCGCGGCCACCGGGTTTTAATAGTGGTAAGCCGATTCGCCGTGCGAGGCAATGTCCAGCCCTTCGCGTTCTTCGTCTTCGGCCACGCGCAGGCCAATCGTCATATCGACGAGCTTGTAGGCGATGATGGAAACGACGCCGGACCAGACGATCGCGGTGCCCACGCCCCAGAGCTGGCTCGTGACCTGGGCGCTCATCGAAAAATCGCCGACCTTGTTGGCTACGTAGTCGTAGACGCCGGTGCCGCCGAGGGCCGGGTCGTTGAATACGCCGGTCATGATCGCGCCGAATATCCCGCCGATGCCATGCACGCCGAATACGTCGAGCGCATCGTCGGCGCCGAGCAGTTTCTTGAGGCCATTGACCGCCCAGAGGCAGACCAGGCCAACGCCGATACCGATGATCAAGGCGCCGCCGATGCCGACGAAGCCGCAGGCCGGGGTGATCGCGACGAGGCCGGCGACGGCACCCGAGGCTGCGCCGAGCATCGAAGGCTTGCCCTTGATCAGCCATTCGGCAAATAGCCAGGACAGCGCGGCGGCGGCCGTGGCGGTCATCGTGTTGGCGAAGGCCAGCGCAGCGCCGCCATTGGCTTCGAGGTTGGAGCCGGCGTTGAAACCGAACCAGCCGACCCACAGCAGCGAGGCGCCGATCATCGTCATCGTCAGGCTGTGCGGAGCCATCGCTTCGCGGCCGAAACCGGTGCGCTTGCCGAGCATGAAGGCGCCGATGAGGCCGGCAATACCCGCGTTGATATGCACGACGGTACCGCCCGCGAAGTCGAGCGCGCCCTTCTGGAACAGCCAGCCCGCAGTCGCCGTGGCCTTGTCAGCGGCATCAATGCTCGTGTAGGCGTCCGGACCCGCCCAATACCAGACCATGTGCGCCATCGGCAGATAGGCGAAGGTGAACCAGATCACCATGAAGAGCAGCATGGCCGAGAATTTCATGCGTTCGGCAAAGGCACCGACGATCAGCGCCGGCGTGATGGCCGCAAAGGTTGCCTGGAACATCACGTAGATCAGCTCGGGAATGTATACGCCCTTACTGAAGGTCGCGGCGACGGAATCTATCGTCACGCCTTTGAGCAGAATCTTGTCGAAGCCGCCGAAAAACGCATTGCCTTCGGTGAACGCCACGCTGTAGCCGTACAGCACCCACAGCACGATGGCGAGCGAGAATACGACGAAGACCTGCAATAGCACCGACAGCATGTTCTTCGAGCGCACGAGGCCGCCGTAGAACAGCGCCAGACCTGGAATCGTCATCAGCGTCACGAAGGCGGTGGCAACGATCATCCAGGCCGTATCGCCTTTGTTGGGTACCGGCGGCGTTGCGCTGGCGGCATCCGCCGTGGACG
Source organism: Niveibacterium sp. (assembly GCA_031554255.1). GTDB lineage: Bacteria > Pseudomonadota > Gammaproteobacteria > Burkholderiales > Rhodocyclaceae > Niveibacterium. The sequence goes on along the minus strand of JAVBKC010000058.1, from coordinate 9,583 downwards.
CTGCCACCGGGGCTGCGGCGGCGGGCGACGCTTCTTCAGCCTTGGCCGGCGTGGCTATTGCAGTCGGGTTTGCGGCCTCGCCAGCCTGATCCGCCGACCAGGCTGGGGCTGCGATGCCGACGGATAGCGCCGTCAACAGAATCGCGAGCAGCTTTTTCATCTGGAGTTCCTCCTGAAAGTGCTTTAGAGCGCTTCTGCGCCGGCTTCGCCGGTACGAATGCGAATCGCTTGTTCGAGTTCGAAGACAAAGATTTTTCCGTCTCCGATCTTCCCTGTATTGGCGGACTTTTCAATGGATTCGATGACTTGATCGAGCAGTTCGTCGCCGATTGCGATTTCGATTTTCACCTTGGGCAGGAAATCGACTACGTATTCCGCGCCGCGATAAAGCTCGGTGTGACCTTTTTGGCGGCCGAAACCCTTGACCTCGGTCACGGTGATGCCCTGCACGCCGATCGCGCTGAGGGCTTCGCGAACCTCGTCAAGCTTGAACGGCTTGATGATGGCGGTAACGAATTTCATGCTGGCTCCTTGGGATTTCACGCGGGCGGCTGTGGCCGCCGCGCGCTTGGGTTCGCAATCAGAGGGTTTTCCCGACGGTAAAGAGCACGCGACCCTTGCCCAGGTCTTTGTCATATGCGTTGTGGTAGAACTGGCCAACGTCGCCGTTCGCATTCGTGCCGATGTAGGACAGGCCGAGCGAGAAGCCGAGCAGATCCTTGGTCAGGCCGACCTTGTAATCGGTGTAGTCGGCCGACGAGCCGTCCGCGCCCAACGCGCCCTTGACCTTCTGATAGCCCACGTGGCCGACGAGGCCGAAGCCTTCGCCAAGATCGAAGCTGCCGCTCAGATCGACGTAATAGGAACCCGAATCGGACGCCTTCTGTGTCGTATCGAGCGGGCTGGTTGCGCCGAACAGATTGGTCAGCGCGTAGGAGTACTTCAGCGTGATCGTCTTCCAGCCGCCGGCGACATACAGTTCGGTGGTGTTCGGGCTCACGAAACCGTCGGGATACGAGCCGGGGTAGTAGTACGTGAGCACGCCGACGTCATAGGAAAAATCATTCGCAAGCGTGTTCTTGATGCCGCCGTAGAAATCCCATTCCATCGGCGCGCTGACGCCCGGCGTGCCGGGCCAAAAGGAACTTTGGTCGGACAGCCAGCTGATGCTGGAAGCCCAGGAGCCGACATACACGCCGCTGCTATGCGTGAAGTCGATCCCGCCCTGAATAGCGGGCTTGCGGTTCGATTGTCCGATACCGCGATAAATGTATTCGGAAGCCAGAGTGAAGTTGCCCGTCAGCGTATAGGGCGGCGGTGGCGCGGCGTCTTCGGCATGGCTCGCGGTCGGGGCTACCAGGCAACCGGCCAGCGTGGCGACGAAAAATGTCTTGCGCATCTAAGATCTCCCTGGGGAAAAGAGAAAAGCTCTCCTGCGCAGGCCTCCTTGCAGAAACCGTGCCACGCAGGGAAAACGGCGCCCGGATGCGCGTTCGGGCACGGCGGAATTGTCGGAACCCGCGACGCCGCACTGGGATACATCCCGATTGCGAACTCTTTGCACCAAATCGGTGCGGCGGCTACCACGCATAAAAAACTGCAAAAGTCCGCGTGCTAGACTGCGGTCGCAACGTGAACCCGAAGGAGCGCAATGTCATGATCGAGCCGCCGAAATTCATGGAAGAATTCCACAAGCGTTTTTCCGAATTGCTGGAGAACAGCCCCGCCAAGGACATCGAACGCAATGCCAAGGCGATGTTCTCGACCATGCTTGGCAAAATGGATCTGGTGACGCGCGAGGAATTTGACGTGCAGCGCGAAGTGCTCGCGCGTGCGCGCGAACAGCTTGGCCGGCTCGAAGTTCGTGTGGCCGAACTCGAACAGGCGTTGACCAAATCGGGCACCGACGTACCGCCGGGGAATAGTTGAACGGGTATCAACGTTCCACAGAGAAATTTTCGCTGGTCCTAGCCCCTCGCGGGCTTTAGTATCGCTGCCTGCCTGAACGGTCGATGCCGTTCAACATTCCGTTTCTGAATTAATCCGGCCACGAAGACGCGTCGCAGGCAGTGCACTTGGCACGGCAAGGCGAAGTCGACGAAAGCATGATCGATTTAGAAATGGAATTAGGATTCCAGCGAATGAAAAACAGCCTAAGCACGCATTACACCCGCACCGCGATCATCCTGCACTGGCTGATAGCCCTGCTGATTCTCGTGGCGTTTCCGGTCGGCCTTTACATGGTCGGCATGAAGTTATCCCCGGCCAAGCTCCAGATCTATAGCTGGCATAAATGGACCGGCGTCACGGTGCTGATGCTCGTCGTGCTGCGCCTGATCTGGCGCGCCACGCATCGGCCTCCGGCGCTGCCCGGCTCGCTGGGCCGGTTCGAAGCACTGGCCGCGCATGGTGCGCATGGGCTGCTCTACTTGCTCATGATCGCGGTCCCGATGGCCGGTTGGCTCTTCAGCTCGGCCAAGGGTTTCCCGGTTGTCTGGTTCGGCGTGCTACAGCTTCCCGATCTCGTCGGCAAAAACACCGCGCTGGCGGACCTTCTGCGCGAAGCGCACGAAATCCTGGCCTGGTCCCTGATCGTCGTCGTCGTCGCCCATGCGGCGGCGGCAATCAAACATCACTTCGTGGCGCGCGACGCGGTACTCACGCGGATGCTGCCCTTCCTCAAACCACCTGGAACCTTCCGATGAAGAAAACGCTTCTGATTGCCGCAGCGGTAGCGATACTGTCGCCGCTGGCGCATGCGGCCGGATTCGGCGCCGTGCTCGCGGATAAAAGCACGCTCGTATTCACCTCCAAGCAAATGGGCGTGCCAGTAGATGGCAGCTTCAAACGTTTCAAGGCAACGCTCAATTTCGATCCCGCCAGCCCGCAAAGCAGCAGCACGAGCCTGGAACTCGACTTGGCCAGCATCGACGCGGGTAGCAAGGAAGCCAGCGACGAGGTCGTCGGTGCCAACTGGTTCAACGTCAAGCAGTACCCGACGGCGAGCTTCAAGTCGAGCGCGATCAAATCGCTGGGCGGCAACAAATTCGAACTGCGCGGCCCGCTGACGATCAAGGGCACGACAAAGGAAGTGGTTGCTCCGGTGAGCTTCAAGCAAGATGGTGCCAATGGCGTATTCGACGGCATGTTCACAATTAAACGGCTCGAATACAAAATCGGACAGGGCGAATGGGGCGATACCTCAACCGTCGCCGATGAAATCCAGATCAAGTTCCATATCGTTGCGGCGCCCAAGAAATAAGCACCACGGCACATCCCGCGCCGAACCCCAAAAAACCCTGAGAGGAGTTTTACCCATGAAGAAGCTGTTCGCTGTAGCTTTGCTTGCCGGACTTTCTGGCGCCGCTTTTGCCGCCGATACCTACACGATGGATTCCAACCACGTCTGGCCGAGTTTCGAGATTAATCACTTTGGCATGTCCACCCAGCGCGGTCGCTTCGAAAAGACCGCCGGCACGATAATGCTCGACAAGAGCGCCAAGACCGGTAGCGTCGAAGCCACGATCGAAACCGCCTCGTTGAGCCTAGGCCTGGCGAAGTGGGACGAGCACATGAAGTCGGCGGATTTCTTCGATGCCGCGAAATACCCGACGATCAATTTCAAGTCCGAAAAATTCAGTTTCGATGGCGACAAGCTCATCACAGTAGACGGCCAACTCACGATGCATGGCATGACCAAGCCCGTGAAACTCGAAATTGCCAACTTCAAATGTATCCCACATCCGATGCTCAAGCGCGAAGTCTGCGCCGCCGACATCAGCACCACGATCAAGCGCAGCGAGTGGGGCATCACGAAGTACGTGCCGGCGGTCAGCGACGACGTGCTGATCAAGATCCCCGTCGAAGCGCTCAAGAGCAGTTAAGCCGCGCTATCTCGGCATCCACGGCCGCCGCAAGGCGGCCGTTTTGCTTTGCGGCACTCGACCGCCAACGCCGAGCTCTGCGATCATCACCCTTCCTGCTGTTGTTCCGGAAAGCCCCCTCATGCCCCGCACCCGTCTGTGCGCGCTCGCCGCGCTGATCGCACTCGCAACGCCCATCGCGCATGCAGCGAAGACGCTCGTCTATTGCGCCGAAGGCAGCCCCGAATCGCTGACGCGGCTCTTCGCCAACGGCCAAAATACGGCCGATGCCGGTGCGCAGATCGCCGATACGCTGCTCGATTTCAAGCCCGGCACAGCGGAACTGCAGCCGGCGCTCGCCGAGTCCTGGACAATCTCGCCTGACGGTCTGCAATACACCTTCCGCCTGCGTCGTGGCGTGAAGTTCCATTCGAACGACAAATTCAAACCGACGCGCGACTTCAATGCTGACGACGTACTCTTCACCTGGAACCGCCAGGCCGATGCGGCCAACCCGTTCCACAAACTAGCCGGTGCGCTCGCCTATGCGCAATTCACGAACCTGCACATGGCGGACAATGTCGCCAAGCTTGAAAAGCTCGACGACACCACGCTGCGCTTCACGCTAAAACAAGCCGAAGCGCCATTTCTCGCACGCATGAGTTTCGACATGCTCGGCATCGAATCGGCCGAATATGCCGAAAGAATGAAGGCCGCCGGCACACCGGAACTCATCGATCGCCAGCCGATAGGCACCGGTCCGTTCCAGTTCGTCAGTTACCAGAAAGACGCGGTGATTCGCTATGCAGCCTTTGCCCAGCACTGGCGCGGTAAGCCCAAGCTCGACAAATTAGTTTTTGCCATCGTTCCCGATGCCGCCGTGCAACTTGCCAAGCTCAAGACCGGAGAATGCCACGTCTCGCTTTCGCTCAAGCCGGCCGACATCGCGCAAATCGAGAAAGAGCCTGCGCTGCGCTTGATCCAGCAGCCGGGGCTCAACGTCAGCTATGTCGCGCTCAACACCCAGAAAAAGCCATTCAATGACAAACGTGTGCGCCAGGCGCTAAATCTCGCAATCGACCGCACCGCGCTGCTCGCCAACATCTACCAGGGTCGCGCCACGCTCGCGAAGAACCTCCTGCCGCCCGCCTACTGGGCTGCCAACGCCAAACTGCCGCCCGTAGCATACGACCCGGCCAAGGCACGCGCGCTGCTCGCCCAGGCAGGTTTCCCGAACGGCTTCGAGATGGATCTCTGGTATCTGCCCGTCGTACGCCCCCACAACCCGGACGGCAAGCGCATGGGCGAAATGCTGCAAGCGGACTTCGCCAAAATCGGCGTGCGCGCCAAGCTTGCGACTTACGAGTGGGGCGAATACCTCAAGCGCCAACGCGCGGGCGAACACCAAGCCGTGATGTTCGGCTGGCTCTCGGGCAACGGCGAACCGGACAACTACTTCGAACCGCTGCTCTCCGCCGAGGCGGTCAAAAGCGGCGGCAATCTCGCACGCTGGACCACGCCGGCTTTCGAGGATCTATTGCAACGCGCCCGCCGCACGTCCGATCAAGCCACGCGCAAGAAGCTCTACGACAAGGTGCAGGAAACCCTGCGCGAGGAGTCGCCACAGCTATTGATTGCGCACGGCAATCGCTTTGGCATCGTGCGCAAGGAAGTCAAAGGCTTCGTGCTCGAACCGACGTATGGGCTTAATTTTCAGGCGGTGGATATCGAACGCTGAGTCGCGCAAGCTGCGCCGATCAAATCATTCGTTCGGGTTTGACCCAGGCATCGAACTCTTCCGCGCTGACGTGGCCTAGCGCCAACGCTGCTTCGCGCAAGGAAATGCCGTTGGCATGGGCGTGCTTGGCGATCTCGGCGGCGCGGTCGTAGCCGATGTGCGGGTTCAGTGCGGTCACGAGCATCAGGGAGTTTTCGAGCAGCGCTTTGATGCGCGCGCGATTGGGCTCGATGCCGCGTGCGCAGTGCGTGTCGAACGAAAGCATTGCATCGCCGAGCAGGCGTGCGCTTTGCAGGAAGTTGTGGATGATCAGCGGTTTGAAGACATTGAGTTCGAAATTTCCGGACGCGCCGCCGATGCCGATTGCAACATCGTTGCCGAGCACCTGGGCGCAAACCATCGTCATTGCCTCGCACTGAGTTGGATTTACCTTGCCCGGCATGATGGAGCTGCCCGGTTCGTTCTCGGGGAGCGTAATTTCGCCCAAACCGCAGCGTGGCCCCGATGCGAGCCAGCGTACATCGTTGGCAATCTTCATCAGCGCTATGCCAAGCGTTTTGAGCGTGGCGTGCGAGGCGACGAGTGCATCGTGCGCGGCGAGTGCAGCGAAGCGATTTTCCGCAACGCGGAACGGCAGGTTCAATTGTTCCACAAGCCTTGCCGCGACACGCGCGCCGAAGTCTGGATGCGTATTGAGTCCGGTGCCGACCGCCGTGCCGCCGACCGCGAGTTCGTACAAAGCGGCGAGGCTGGCGCTGATCGTGCGCCCGGCATGATCGAGCTGCGCGACCCAGCCCGAGATTTCCTGCCCCAGAGTCAGGGGCGTCGCATCCTGCAGATGCGTGCGTCCGATTTTCACGATGCCCGCGAAGGCGTGCGATTTATGCGTCAGCGTGCCATGCAGACGGCGTAGGGCCGGCAGCACGCCGTGGTTGAGCGCCGCGACGGCCGCGACATGCATTGCGGTCGGGAAGATGTCGTTCGAGGACTGGCCACGGTTTACATCGTCGTTCGGATGCGCCTTGCGCGCAGCGCCGCGCCCACCGCCCAAGAGTTCCGAGGCGCGGTTGGCGAGCACCTCGTTCATGTTCATATTCGTCTGCGTGCCTGAGCCGGTCTGCCAAACTGAGAGGGGGAAGGCATCCGGATGTTGTCCGGCCAGCACCTCCTCGGCCGCTTGCGCGATGGCCTGAGCAATGTCCGGATCGAGCAGGTCGAGCTCGCGATTGGCCTCGGCGCAAGCGAGTTTGACACGCGCCAGCGCATGCAGAAATTCCACCGGCATGCGTTCTGTCGAAATGCGAAAGTGCGTCAGCGAGCGCTGCGTCTGCGCGCCCCACAGCGCGTTGGCGGGTACTTCGACGGGGCCGAAGGAATCGCTTTCGTGGCGGACCGGATCGATCATGGGTGGCTCCTGGAATAAACGGGCACTGTCTTTCGGAGCATATTCCAGGGCGCTTGGTTCCTATGAATCGCAGGCCGGATTCATCCGGCAAACGCCTTTTCGAGCACCGCGATTTCGATTTTCTTCATCTGCATCATCGCCGCGAACGCGCGCTGCGATTTGGAATGATCGCTGTCGCCGAGCATCCGGATCAACGCGTTCGGCACGACCTGCCAGGACAGCCCGAACCTGTCCTTGAGCCAGCCGCATTGCTGCGCGTTGGGGTCGCCGCCCGCGCTGAGTTTGTCCCAGTACTGGTCGACTTCGTCCTGCGTGTCGCAATTGATCATCAACGAGATCGCTTCGGTGAACTTGAACTGCGGACCGCCGTTGAGTCCGATGAAGCCAAGCCCGTCGAGTTCGAACGAAACGGTGAGCACGCTGCCGGGCGGTTTTTCGTGGATTTGCTTGCCGGCCTCGCCATAGCGGCTGATATTTGTGATCCGCGAATTCGCGAAGACCGAGGTATAGAGCTTGGCGGCATCCTCGGCCTCGGTGTCGAACCATAGGCAGGGGCTGATTCTTTGAATCTTCGACATGCGCATTCTCCTCGTGAAAACAATCAATGCCCGCTAATGCGGGCATGCCAAGCCTTACATCGGTTGCGGAACGATGATTAACCAGCCCAGGCCGAAGCGGTCGGTAAGCGTACCGAAGCACGGAGAGAAGAATGTGGGCGCGAGCGGCATGATGACCGTGCCGCCTTCGCTAAGCGCGTCGAAGCGGCGTTTCGCCTCGGCGGCATCGGCGACGTCGAGCGTGAGCGAGAAACCCTGGAAGCTGGTCTTGCCGCTGCAATGGCCGTCGGATACGAGCACGCGAGCCTCGCCGATCTTGATAGCCGCATGCATTACTTTGTTTTCGCTGCCGGGCGGCATCGTGCCTTCCGGCATCGGCTCGGGGCTGTCCTTGTACAGCATTTTCACTTCGAGCTTGGCGTCGATGGCCTTGGCATAGAAAGCGATTGCTTCTTCGCAGCATCCTTCGAAGAACAGGTAGGGCTGGACTGTCATGGCGGCTCCTTGTATTACGTGGGTAGCGGGATATGCCGCCGGAAGGCGGCGTTCATCGGCGAGGCTTTATATGCTTAATGAATTATCTTGTGTGCAAGCAGGGCAGCCAGACCCTGCAGGATGCTTGCCCAGCCTTCGCGCGTGCGTTCGCGGTAGTCGGCCCAGGCGGCGTCGATATGATGCGTGAGCCTGAGCAGGCAACCCTCGGGATGCAGCACAAAGTCGATCTCGACGCGCGTTGCGGGCGTGGCGGTCTCGCCGGCTTGCACGTAGCGGAAACAAAAGACGAGACGATGCGGTGGCTCGATTTCCATGTATTTGCCAAGATGATCGGCGAGCGTGTCGCCACGCTGCTCGACGACGCGCAAAGCGCCGCCAACGCGCGCGTCGATTTCGACTTGTCGCATCTTCCCGTCGGGCGTGGCAAATAGCCACCGGCCGAGCGTACTTGCATCGAGCCAGGCGTCGAACACCCGCTGTGGGCTGCAGTTGAAGACACGTTCGAGATGAACCGGGAGCGTCTTCTCATTGGTCGCGTTTGTCATGGCGAATCCGATTCAGGCATCCGCCCGCACTGTGGTCAAGTAGGCTTCGAGCTGATCCCATGTGCCGTTGAAACCATTTGTCATGCTCTCGTGCATGCTGTCGAACAGCGCGTGTTCGGCTTCGCTCGCATAAATTGGCGCACCGCGCAAAGTTAGCGTCGTGAAATCGTCGTTCTCGACGAGCGTCAATGTATTGCGGACTTCGAGTGGCCAGGCGTCGCTGAAAAAGGCGCGCGTAATACCGCCTTGCGGATCGGAAAAACTATTGATGAAAACGATGCGTTCGGGCGCAGCGATTTCCTCGTAGGCGAAGCGGCCCCACATTTCCGAACCGTCCGGTGCGCGCATGCCGTAGTGAAAAATGCCGGCGGGACGAAAGTCCAGCGTGCAGCCCAGCATCGCGAAACCCGTGGGACCCCACCATTGCGCAAGGCGTTCGGCTTCCGAAAAAGCTTTCCAGACGAGTGCACGCGGAGCGGCGAGCGTGCGCGTGGTGATGAAGTATCGGGGGGACTGTTGGCTCATCTTGTTCTCTATCGGTAGGGGGCGTCGATGGAATGAGAATTATCTTGATTTTCAGCGTGACTTGCGAGGCTTTTTGCACCGCTGTCACGTAAGTGTCTGACATGCCAGCGGCGCGTAGCCGGATAGATTGGTTTTTGCCTCGTATTGCAGCGCGTACCAAGGCGTTTGTCTTACTGTGTCACAAATAAGACGATTCGATTTTCTCGATTTCGAACTGGAAGATCGATGAATGCAACCGAGCGCTTTGATCTGTACCTTGAGCACCTGAGCGAAGGCTTGGGTCATGCGGACCGGCACGCCGGCCTTCGTGGCTACTGCACGGGCCTGATGCTTGCGCTGGCGCGCAAGAGCGTGGAGCCGATGGCCGCACGAATCGATCCGATGCACGCCAGTGCCCGACATCAGTCGCTTCACCATTTCGTGGCCAAGGCCCAGTGGTCTGACGCTCAGATGTT
>JAVBKC010000091.1:0-14773 GCA_031554255.1 Niveibacterium sp. | reverse complement strand
ATAGCGCGTCGCGTTCGCCAGCGCAATCGCATGATCGAAATCGCGTGCGCGCTGCACGAGCAAGAGCGGACCGAAGTATTCTTCGTCGGGTAGGTCAGCCACATCCGAAACGTCGAGCAGGCCCGGCGAGAGCAAACCGCTTGCCGGCCGCAGCTTGCGCATTGTCAGCAGCGGCGCAGCGCCGTGCGCGAGCAGCGCCGTTTGCGCCGCGAGCAGGCGATCCGCGACCGCCTCGCTGATCACCGCGCCCATGAAGGGCTGGGGTTCCGCGTCCCAGGCGCCAACGCTCAAGCGCGCCGCAAGCTCGGCGAGCCGCGCGAGTAGCGCGTCGCCCGCAGCGCCCTGCGGCACGATCAAGCGCCGTGCGCAGGTGCAACGCTGGCCGGCAGAGATGTAGGCGGATTGCACAATCGTGAAAACTGCCGCCTCGCGGTCGGCGACATCGAAGACAACGAGCGGATTGTTGCCGCCGAGTTCGAGCGCGAGAATCTTCTCGGGCCGTTCCGCGAACGCGCGGTGCAGTTGCGTGCCAGTTGCGCGGCTACCGGTGAAGAAGAGTCCGTCGATGCCTGCGTCGTTGGCGAGCGCAGCACCGGTTGCTCGCGCGCCCTGCACCAGGCTGATGACGCCAGGCGGCAAACCCGCCTGCTGCCATAGTTGAACCGTGCGCTGCGCCACTGCCGGGGCGAGTTCGGAAGGCTTGAAGACCACGCAATTACCGGCCAGTAATGCCGGAACGATATGCCCGTTGGGCAAATGGCCGGGGAAGTTGTAAGGCCCCAGGACCGCCACGACGCCATGCGGGCGATGTCGCAGCACATTTAGCGCGCCGGCCGCATCGCTCGTGCGCTCGCCGCTACGCTCCATCTGTGCGCGGATCGAGATCTCGATCTTGGCGACCATGGACTGCACTTCGCTTGCCGCCTCCCAGCGCGGTTTTCCGGTCTCAAAGCCGATCAGGGCCGCGAGCGGCGCGGCGTCTTCGCCAAGCAGGCCGGCAAAGCGGCGCAGCACCGCCTGCCGCTCGGCCAACGGCGTATCGCGCCAGGCCGGGAAAGCGCGACGCGCGGCGGCCACGGCAAGAGCGACCTGCTCCTCGTCTGCCGCGCGCCCCTGCCAAACGACTTGGCCGCCCACCGGATTCGCGCTTGCGAACGGCTCGCCCTGCCCGTCCTGCCATTGTCCGGCTATCAAATGCGTCACCGTGCAGTCTCCAAAGAAGATCGTTATGCGTCTAGCCTGAACGCGCGCACGGTATCGCCGGCACCGATTGCGAGGCGTTCGAGTTCGCGGCCGCCAAGCCGCAGTCGTCCGTCATCGAGTACGGCAGGCGCGACCAGCGCGCGGAAATCGTTTTCGCGCCGATTGGCAACGAGCCAGCGCGGCGCATCGCCGACTTCGCCTGCGACCGCTTCGGCCACGACGCTCTTGCGCACGGCGCGGATTTCGTCGAGCCGGCATTCGAGCGCAGGCCCGGCATCGAAGATGTCGACATAGCCTTGGTAGTGGAAGCCCTCGGCTTCGAGCATCGCGCGCGCGGGCCGCGTGGCGGCATGCACTTGGCCTATTGCCGCCTGCGCGTCTTGCGACAGGAAGGCCGAATAGACCGGGTGTTGCGGCATCAGCTCGGCGATGAAGCTTTTATTGCCAACGCCGGAGAGGTAGTCGGCGCGCGAAAAATCCATGCGGAAGAAGTGCCGCCCGAGGCTTTCCCAGAACGGCGAAAGCCCTTCTTCGTCGGAGACGCCACGCAGCTCCGCGATCACGTTTTTGGCGAAGCGCTGCGGGAATTCGGCGAGGAAGAGCAGGCGCGATTTGGACAGCAGTGTCCCGTTGCCATCGCGGCGATAGTCTGGTGCCAGAAATAGCGAACAGAGTTCAGTGGCGCCCGTCAGATCGTTGGTCAGGAATAAGGTTTGAAGCTGACGATAGACGCCGATTTCGCGCGAGCAATAAACCGCCGTGCCGACGCGATAGTTGTACCAGGGCTCGTCCAGCCCGACGGCGGCAGCGATGCCGCAAGTGCCCGCGAGCCTGTCGTTCGCGCAGGTTTCGAGTACGAAGAAGTAGTTTGCCTGCGCCGGGGCCAGCGCACCGGCAAACGATGAGCATGACACCTGAATGCGCCGTGCGAGCCGTTCTTCGTCCGGCGGCAAGGTCGTCACTCCGACTCCGGCGCCGCGCGCAAGGTCCACCAGGGCCGGCAGGTCGTTCTCTAGAATCGGTCTAATTAGCATGCCCCTGTCCTCACAGCGGCACGAACACGACGCTCGCCCCCGCTTCGATGCCCAAGAGGGCGATATCTTCCTCGGCAAGCCAGATCTCGCCGCGCTCCTCATCGAAGGCGGCCTCGGTCAGCAGCGCGCGATAAGCTGTCAGATCGAGATTGGCGACGATGTAGCGCTGGCCGTCCGCGCCGGGGCCCGCGCCGACAACGTTCGCGCGTCGGTGCGCCGCAATGGTGCGACTTTCGTCGGTGCGCGCCTGGACGACAGCGCCGGCATCAAAGATGTCGACATAACGCTCGGTTTCGAAACCCTCGCGCAACAGGATTTCGCACGGCAGGCGCGAAAAATCATGGATCTGGCCGATGGCTTCCTGCGCCTGGCGCGGCAGCAGCGGCACGTAGATCGGGTGCTGCGGCAATAGTTCGGCGATGAAGGAGCGCCCCTTCACGCCGCAGTAGAACTCGGCGAGCGGGTATTCGATGCCGAAGAAATGGCGGCCGACCGAATCCCAGAAAGGCGAAATACCATCCGCATCGCATACGCCGAGCATTTCGGATACGACGGTATCGGAAAACCGCTGGCGGTGCGCGGCGATGAAGAGCATGCGCGCACGCGAAAGTAATTCCGGATAGTCGGTCTGGTAGTAGGCCGGATCGAGCACGAACGAGGTCAGCAGCGTCGCGCCGGTCAGGTCGTGGCAGAGCGACAGCACATGCACCCTGTGGTGGATGCCGAGTTCGCGGCTCGCGTGGATCAGCGTTTCGTTGCGAAAGTTGTAAAACGGCTCGGAGAAACCGGCCGAAGCGACGATCGCGCAGGTACCGACGACTTCGCGGTCAGACTGGCGTTCGAGCACGAAGAAATAGTTTTCCTCGCCGCAGCCGGCCACGTCGGCGGCCAGTGCGGCCTGCGACGCGGCGATCTTGTCGAAGAGCTTGTCGCGCGAGCGCGGCAGCGAGGTCACGCCGACCGGGCTCGCACCGGCGATCCGCTCGACGGCAGGCAGGTCGGCATAGCCGGCCGGGCGCAGGACGAGTTTGTCGCTCGAACCCGGCGGCGTCTTCGCTGAAACTACCATGTGGTGCATCAGCCCCGAAACAACGCCAGTACCGCACGTTCGAGCCGCACGAGGCCCTCTTCCATCTCGGCCTCCGAAATGATCAACGCGGGCGCCATGCGAACGACATCGGGGCCGGCGAGCAACAGCATCACGCCTTCGCGCGCTGCGGCGGCCATCACCTCGCCGGCGCGGCCCTTGAACTCCGGCTTAAGCTGCCAGCCAAACCAGAGGCCGCGATAACGCAGCTCGGCGAAGGCGCCACACTGCGCTGCGATGGCATTAAGCCGCGCGGCCATTGCGTCGGCGCGGCGCAGCACGCCTTCGAGCACGGCAGGCGTATCGACAATGTCGAGCACCGCGTTGGCGACCGCACAGGCCAACGGATTGCCGCCGTAGGTCGAACCGTGCACGCCGAGCGAAAAATGCTTGGCCCAGTCGGCTGTCGTCAGCATCGCACCAATCGGGAAACCGCCGCCCAGGCCCTTGGCGCTCGTCAGAATGTCGGGCACAACGCCATAGTGTTCGTAGCCGTAAAGCTTGCCGGTGCGGCCAACGCCCGACTGCACCTCATCGAAGATCAGCGCCGCATCGTGCTGGCGTGTGAGTTCGCGCAGGCCGAGGAGGTATTCGCGCGAGGCCGGAATGACGCCGCTCTCGCCCATCACCGGTTCGACGATCACCGCGCTGGTGCGCGCCGACATACGCGCCGCGACCGCTTCGAGATCGTTGTACGGCACATGATGGAGACCGGCTGGCACGGGGCCGAAACCGGTCGAATACTTGGCTTGGCCGCCGACCGAAACCGTCAGGAAGGTGCGGCCGTGGAACGAGCCCTCGCAGGAGATGATTTCGTGCTTTTCGGGCCCGAAACGGTCGTGCGAGGCGCGCCGTGCGAGCTTGAGCGCCGCCTCGTTGGCCTCGCCGCCCGAGTTGGCGAAGAAAACGCGCTCGGCGAAGGTCTTTTCGACGAGCCGCGACGCAAGCTTGAGCGCCGGTTCGTTCGTATAGACATTCGACAGATGCCACAGCTTGCCCGCCTGCTCGGTCAGCGCCTTCACGAGCGCCGGATGCGCATGCCCCAAGTTTGTAACGGCAATGCCGCCACCGAAATCGATGTAATCGCGGCCAGTCTGATCCCAAACGCGGGAGCCCTCGCCGCGCACCGGCACAAATGCCTGGGGCGCGTAATTCGGAACCATGACGCGCTCGAAATCGGCGCGCTGGGGAGCTTCGTTCATCGTGTTTCCTTTCAGTTCTGCTCAAGGAATTGTAGAAATTCACCTGCCGGCGACGCATCGAAAAGGCGACGCGAGTTTTCGGCTACAACACGGCTTTTAGGCCACGCGATAATTATTTGCTTTAAATCCCGAGAAAAGGACACCCCGCAGGCAGAGCAAATAGCACGGCAGGGCGAAGCCCACAAAGGCAATAGCCGATAGCTTCATCGATCGCACAGCGAGTATCAGTTGTCGCCACGTTCGGCCACGGCCAGCGGCGCCGCTGCGTCTTCGCTGCCACGCAGGCGATCCTCGCGCGGCGTCAGACCAAAACGGTTGCGATAGGCGCTCGAAAAATGCGGCCCCGAAGCAAAACCGCAAGCCAAGCCAATCTGCACGATCGACTGACGCGTCGCACGCAGCAACTGACGCGCGCGCAAGAGCCGCAGTTCGAGGTAGTACTGCGACGGCACGGCTTCGAGATGGCGTTTGAACAGGCGTTCGAGCTGACGGCGCGAAACGCCTATGCGCTCGGCGATCTGATCGGTCGTCAGCGGTTCTTCGAGATTCGCCTCCATCAAGGCAACCGTGCGCGTGACCTTCGGATCTACCGCCGACCCTGCGGCGGCCCCCAACGGCACCGGCTGGCGCTCCTCGCTGGCGCGCGGGCGCGCCAGCATCCAGCGCGCAGCCAGCGCATTCGCGGGCTCGCCGCCAAAACGCGTCGCCAGCCAGGCCAAGGCCGCATCGGCGAGCGCCAGGGCGCCGGCCACGCTCCACCACTTGCCGCTGCGCGCAAAGAGCCGGTCGGTGTAGCGATGATCGGGGTACTGCGCGAGATAGCGCTGGGCCGCGTGCCAGGGCAAGGCGAGCGTCAGCCCCGACAGAAAGCCCGCGCGCGCAAGCCCAAAATGCGCCGCCCCCACGACCATCACCTCGGCGGCGGCGCCAAGCGCCGCCGACAACGCTTGGCGCGAAACCTCGCCGGCCCGGTTATTGACGGACGACTCGCCACCGAAAACAACGAGCAAATCGAGCCCTGGGGCATCGGCAAGCAGCAATTGGGGGTGCAGGCTCGCATCCGACAGCAGCGCCTCGTTGCCGGCAATGACGAGCTGGACGATGCTGTCGCAGCCCATCTGCTCGGCATCGAGGAAGAGCCCGCGCAGCAAAGCAGGCTCGACCAGCGAATAGCCCGGCAGCAAAAGCAGGCCGACTCTCAACATCTGTTGCGACAGCACGCGCGCATCGGTGGAGCACCCGGAAAATAAAGCTTACGAGTTTAGTCGATCGCGGCGATTGCGCGCGCAAGAACAACGTTTCTGCGGACGAGTGGGGCGAATAAAAGCCATCGCTTCCGATGGCTTTCTCCCTATCGACCACGCGTTGCAGCGCAAGCCCTGACATTCATACCAGGGCCTTCACGCTTCGCCGCAACTTACTTGCCGGAAGGGCCGACGCCACCTATTCCGGCGGATGCGCTTATCGCCTTACCTGCAGCTTCGCCAGAAACCGTCTTAACCTCCGACGGAACCTGGCTCTTTTTGCGCGGGATACTGCTGCCGGTCACATAGACACGCTCTTCGTCATCATTGGCCGCTACCTGATCGGTGCCACTGGAAGCACAGCCATTTAATACGATAGCCAACAAGGCAAGACTCACTGTTCGCATCGAACAACTCCCTGAGTGCGCGCCGGAATTTCGGCGCAGGCTTTTTATCTCGTCAAGAATGCCGGGCGAATCTCCATCTGTCAAAAAAGGCGGATTGCTCTGCCCTTTTTCTCTCACGCTTAACTGTCTTTGCCGCTCAAACCGCGCCAAGCAAACTATCGAAAGCCTTGTCGAAGAGGGCGAGCCCCTCGCTCTGCAATTCGGCGCCGACGGCATCGATGTCGATGCCGAGCGCGGCGACTTCGGCCAACACGCGCGACGCTTGCGCAGGATCGGCGGCCAGCGTGGCGGCAGCGACGCCGTGATCGCGGAACGCGCTCAAGGTGGCTGCGGGCACCGTGTTGACCGTCTGCGCGCCGATCAGGGCTTCGACATAAACGACGTCAGAATATGCCGGATTTTTCGTTCCGGTACTCGCCCAGAGCAGCCACTGCGGGCTCGCGCCAGCGTTGGCGAGATCGCCGAACTCGCGCCCCTTGGCCGACCAGCGCGCCAACCATTGCGCATAAGCCGCACAGGCCGAGGCGATCGCGACCTTGCCGCGCAGCGCCTCTGGCAGGCGTGGATCGAGCTTAGCGTCGACGCGCGAGATGAACACGCTCGCCACCGAGCGGATCTGCCGCACCGGCAAACCCGCGCGCACGCGATCGCGCAGCCCTTCGAGGTGAGCCTTGGCGACGGCCTCGACATGGGCGGGCGAGAACATCAGCGTGACATTGACATTGATGCCGGCGGCAATCGCGGCGCGAATCGCTACCAGGCCCGCTTCGGTCGCCGGAATCTTGATCATCGCGTTAGGGCGCGCAATCGCGGCCCACAGGCGCTCTGCGGCGGCAATCGTGCCGGCGGCGTCGTGCGACAGGCGGGGCGACACCTCGAAGCTCACGAAACCCTTGTCGCCGCGCGTGGCGTCGTACAGCGGCAATAGCGCGTCGCATGCAGCCTGAATATCGGGAAGTGCGAGCGCCTCGAAGCGCGCTTCCGTATCGGTCAGATCGGCCGGCAAGGCAGCGCGCGCGGCGATATAGGCCGGATCTTGCGCGAACGCCTGCTGGAAAATCGCCGGATTCGAGGTGACGCCCGAGATGCCGTCTTCTGCGACAAGACGCGCAAGCTCGCCCGATTCGACGAGTTGGCGCGAGATGGAATCGAGCCAGACCTGCTGGCCCAGTGCGTCGACTGCCTTCAAACGACTCATGTTCGCTCCTCTATGATTTGCTTCACGGCAGCGACGACAGCTTCGCTCGTAATGCCGAAATGCTCGAAAAGAACGGCGGCAGGCGCCGATTCTCCGAACCGGTCGAGCCCGACGACCGCGCCGTCCAGCCCAACATATTTGCGCCAGTAGTCGGTGACGCCCGCTTCCACGGCCACGCGCGGCAAGCCGCGCGGCAGCACGGATTCGCGATACGCCGCGTCCTGTTTGTCGAAGCAATACGGCGAGGGCATAGCGACGACACGCACCGCGATGCCTTCCTCCGCGAGCTTCGCCCGCGCTGCGACCGCGAGTTCCACTTCAGACCCGGTGGCGATGATCGCAGCCATTGGCGCATTATCCGTATCGCATAAAATGTAACCGCCGCACGCAATCGCCGCAAGCTGGGCTTCGCTGCGCGGCTGGTGGCGCAGATTCTGGCGCGAGAGCACGAGACAGGTGGGCGTAGCGCGATGCGCGACTGCGCACTGCCAGGCGACGAAGGTCTCGACCGCATCGCAGGGCCGCCAAACATCGAGGTTCGGCACCATGCGCAGCGTCGCCGTCTGCTCGACCGGCTGATGCGTCGGGCCATCCTCGCCCAGACCGATGGAGTCGTGCGTAAATACGTAGATCGGGTTGATCCGCATTAGCGCCGCCATGCGGATCGCATTGCGCGCGTACTCGCTGAACATCAGGAAGGTGCCGCCGAAGGGCCGCAGGCCGCCGTGCAGCACCAGGCCATTCATGATCGCAGCCATGCCGAACTCGCGCACGCCATAGTTGATGTAATTGCCGCCCGCCTCGCGCAGCGGTTCGCAGCCCTGCCACATCGTCAGGTTGGACGGCGCAAGATCGGCCGAACCGCCGACGAATTCCGGCAGCATGGGCGCGAGCGTCTGGATCGCATTCTGGGACGCCTTGCGCGTCGCGATCGTCTCGGCGCGGGCGTCGATGGCGGCGAGCGCATCCAGGCATTTCGCAGCGAAATCTGCGGGCAAGGCCCCGCTCATCTGCCGCTCGAACTCGGCGGCGAGTTCCGGGTAGGCCGCGCGGTAAGCGTGAAAGCGCGTCTGCCACTGCGTCTGTATTTGTTCGCCGCGTTCGCGCGCATTCCAGATCGCGCGTACCGCGTCGGATACTTCGAAGGCTGCGGCCTCGATGCCGAGCGCGGCCCGCGTTGCGACGATTTCGTCTTTGCCTAGCGGCGCGCCGTGTACATCGTGCGTGCCGGCCTTGTTCGGCGAGCCCTTGCCGATCACCGTGCGGCAGCAGATCAGCGTCGGTTTGTCGCACTGCGCCTTGGCGCGGCGGATCGCCAGATCGACCGCGTCGACATCGTGACCATCGACCGCGCGAATCACATTCCAGCCGTAGGCTTCGAAGCGCTGCGGCGTGTCGTCCGAGAACCAGGGTTTTACATGCCCGTCGATGGAAATACCGTTGTCGTCGTAAAAAGCGATCAGCTTCGCCAGCTTCCAGGTGCCGGCGAGCGAAGAGACCTCGTGCGAGACGCCTTCCATCAGACAGCCATCGCCGAGGAAGACATAGCTGTAGTGATCGACGACCGCATGGCCTTCTCGGTTGAACTCGGCGGCGAGCAGGCGTTCGGCGAGTGCGAAGCCGACCGCATTGGCGAGACCCTGGCCGAGCGGCCCGGTCGTAGTTTCCACACCCGCCGTGTAGCCATATTCGGGGTGGCCCGGCGTCTTGCTATGAAGCTGGCAGAAACGCTTGAGTTCGGCCAGCGGCAAATCGTAGCCGGCAAGGTGCAGCAATGCATACTGCAACATCGAACCGTGGCCGTTGGAGAGCACGAAACGGTCGCGGTTGAACCATTTCGGGTCGGCCGGGTTGTGGCTCAGGTGGCGCAGCCAGAGCGCCGTGGCGATTTCCGCCATGCCCATCGGCATACCCGGATGACCGGAGTTGGCGGCTTGCACGCCATCCATGGCGAGAATCCGGATCGCATTGGCAAGGTCGGCCTGAGTCGGCATCGATAATTTCCCTTTAAAAAAGACGGCGCATTTTACCCACCCGGCCGATCGCCTGGCCAAAGAAAACCCGCAGGGCCCCCAAGAAGGCGACGGCTGCGGGTCGGCGAGGTTTCGGTCGAACTTCAGATAAATTCGTTGAGCAGGTTTTCCAGATATTCCTGGCGACCCGATTTGGGCAGCACATCGGCATTCCGATCAAACGCACGCTGCGCAACGGCATCGAGACCCAGCTTGCCGGACAGCACCTGCTGGCCGAACTCGCCCTGCCAGCCTTTGTAACGCTCGCTGAGCGCATTGGCGAAACGGCCATCGACAATCATCTTCTCGGCGATCAAGAGTGCGCGCGCAGAAACATCCATGCCACCGATATGGCCGTAGAACATGTCGGCCGGATCGATGGACTGACGCCGCACCTTCGAATCGAAGTTGAGTCCGCCCGTCGTAAAGCCTCCGCCTTGCAGGATGTAATACATCGCAAGTGCGGTTTCAGGAATGTTGTTCGGGAACTGATCGGTATCCCATCCGCATTGCATGTCGCCACGGTTCATGTCGATCGAACCGAAGATGCCAAGCGCAATCGCTGTCTCGATTTCATGCTCGAAACTGTGACCCGATAAGGTCGCGTGGTTGCCCTCGATGTTGACCTTGACTTCGTTTTCGAGACCGTACTTCTTCAGAAAGCCGTAGACCGTGGCGGTATCGAAATCGTACTGATGCTTCGACGGTTCGCGTGGTTTGGGTTCGATCAGGATCGGGCCCGCAAGACCGATCTTGTGCTTGTAATCGACCGCCATCGAGAGGAAGCGGCCCATCTGATCGAGTTCGGACTTCATATTCGTGTTGAGCAGGGTTTCATAGCCTTCGCGGCCGCCCCACATCACGTAGTTCGCGCCGCCGAGCTTGACGGTCGCGTCCATCGCTTCCTTCACCTGGAGCGCCGCCAGCGCAAAGATTTCCGGGTCAGGATTCGTCGAGGCGCCCGACATGAAACGCCGGTGGCTGAACAAATTGGCCGTACCCCAAAGCAGCTTCATGCCGGTTTCTTGCTGCTTTTTGGCCAGCACATCGATCATGCGATGCAGGTTATCGACGCTTTCGCGCGGGGTCGCGCCTTCGGGGGCGACATCGCGGTCGTGGAAGCAGTAGTACGGCGCGCCAAGCTTGGCGAAGAACTCGAAAGCCGCGTCAGCCTTGGCGTAGGCTGCTTCCATCGGATTAGTAATTTTGTGCCACGGGCGCTGGAAAGTACCGTCGTAGCCGAACGGATCGAAACCGTTCCAGCAGAAGCTATGCCAATAGCAAACGGCGAAACGCAGATGGTCTTCCATGCGCTTGCCGAGCACGACACGATCCTTGTCGTACCAGCGGAAAGCCAGCGGATTCTGCGATTGCGCGCCTTCGTACTTGATTGTGTCGATACCTTCGAAATAATTACTCATGTTCATCTCCTAGGGTCTATGCCGTCACGTAGAGATCGCGGACGCGGGGGTAGAGCGTTCTGAAGCGTTCGTAGCGCGGCAAAAGCTGTTCGCGCTGAATCGAATTCGGCGCAAAGCTGGCGGTGATCGCGGGCGTCGCGCAAACGGTGGCGATATCGCCGCCCGCAGCCAGCTGTGCCAGACGCGCTGCGCCAAGCGCGCCTCCGGTCTCGCTGCCTGAGAGCGTAACGATCTCAGTATTCAAAATGGATGCCATCAACTGCGCCCATTCGGGGCTACGCGAGCCGCCGCCAACGAGCGCAAGCCGGCCGACTTGCGTACCGGCGGCCTGTAAGGCCGCAAGCCCGTCCATCGTGCCGAAGGCCACGCCTTCGATGACGGCATAGGCCAGTGCGGCGGCATCAGTATCGTGCGTGAGGCCGAAGAACAGGCCCTGCGCCGCAGCGTCGTTATGCGGCGTGCGCTCGCCCGAGAGATACGGCAGAAAGAGCGGCGCAGCGGATTTCTGTGCGTCATTAAGCGCACGCACACGCCCGATCAACGCGGCTTCGCTCGCAGCGCCGACAAGCTGCGTCACCCACGACAGGCAGCTCGCGGCGGAAAGCATCACACTCATCTGGTGCCAGGTCGCCGGCAGCGCATGGCAGAACGCATGGACGGCCGATGCGGGGTTCGGCCGAAAACGATCAGTCACGACAAAGAGCACGCCGCTCGTGCCGAGCGAGAGGAAACCGTCACCCGGCGCCACCGCACCGATGCCGACCGCGCTCGCGGCATTGTCTCCGCCGCCACCGGCGACGACGACCTTGGCGGGCAAGCCCCACTCTTTGGCCAGGGCCGGCAGCAAGGTGCCGGAGACTTCGCTGCCCTCGACCAGACGCGGCATGTGCCGACGCGCAAGCCCGGTCGCCGCGAGCAGATCGTCGGACCAGTCGCGGCGGGCAACGTCCAGCCACAGCGTCCCAGCCGCGTCGGACATTTCGCCAACCTTCTCGCCAGTGAGTTTGAAGCGCAAGAAATCCTTAGGTAAAAGCACGCTCGCGGTCTTCGCGAAGATTGCAGGTTCGTGCTTGGCAACCCAGGCGAGTTTGGGTGCCGTAAAACCCGGCATGGCAAGATTGCCGGACACCTGCGGCAGCGCCGGGAAGCGCGCGGTCAGTTCAGCGCATTCGGCGGACGAACGCGTGTCGTTCCAAAGAATGGCCGGCCGCAGCACGCGGTCTTCATTGTCGAGCAGCGTTGCGCCATGCATCTGACCCGACAGGCCAATTGCCTTGACGGCGGAAAAAGCCCCTGAAGCCTTGGCTTTCAGGGCAAGAAGCGCCGTGCGCGTGGCCTGCCACCAGGCATCCGGGTCCTGCTCCGACCAATGCGGATGCGGACGCGAAACTTCGAGCTTTGCGCCGGCAACGGCAAGGATCTCCTGCGCGTCGTCAAGCAGCAGAACTTTCACTTCGGAAGTACCGAGGTCAATACCGAGATACATGCAGGAGTCCTCGAATAAAGCGCCGCAGCCAGGGCGGCAGATTCAGTAGCGCTACTTTATTCAACTTTTGTTCGAAAGGCAAACAAACTAGTCGAAGCACGCTGAAGCGCTGAGAATCTTGCATCGTCCTCCGCTCGCCAGCGCTCGGGAAGATGTTCCCGAGAGGCAATATCCGCCACCTTCATGCCCTACAGATGCGGCCAAAGACAACGGCCGCACCCCTTGCGGGAGTGCGGCCGTCGGCGGAAACGAAGCGCGTGCGACTTACTTGATCTGATCGAACAGCAGCTTGAGAATCTTGTTCGACGCCTCGCCCTTGTCGATGTTGCCGTCCTTGTCGAGCACGCGAACGACCGAGCGCTTGTCGTCGCCCTTGACGAAGATCCTGTAGGACTCGCCCGGCTTGAGCACGACCGTGCCTTGCGGCTGCGGTTCGCTCTTGCCCCAGAACTTGAGCTTGGACCACCAGCTTTCGTCGCTCTTATTGTCCTTATCCTGCGGCTTGAGCGTCGATGACTGAACGTCGTACAGACCCAGCGTGCGGTCGCGGTCTTCAACAAGGAAGCCGGTGCGATCGAGCGCGAGGCCGATCTGACGCCACGATTGGTCGAAGCCCTCGGCGAAGATCAGCGCGGCGCCGCCGTCGGGGGCCCGCTCGAAGCGGGCGCGATCGGTCGGCTCGTTATTCGCAAGCAATTCGCGCGCGCGATCCTCCTGCGCCCCGAGCGCGACCATCAAGCGACGCAGCATTTCGGCTTCCAGGCCCGGATCGGGCTTGCGCCAGGTCCATACCGAGGAGTCTTTCTGCGCGCCGACGAGTTCTTCTTCGAGACCGCGATGGCTGATATAAACCTCGACCATGCCCTGTTCGACGCCACGATCGAAGCGTGTACGGTATTTATCCTTCTCAGGCGAGGTGTAGATGCCATCGAACACCTTGCCGATCGCATCGCGGATGAAATCCTGCTTGATCGCGGCGCGGTTTTCGAGCCAGTCGGTTTCCATCACGCCGACCTCGGGCCTATCGACAACGAGATTAAAACCGTTGTCGAGCCAGAACTGGCGCACGCGCGGCCACAACTGCGTCGCAGTCCCCGGCACGATCAGCCAGCGTTCGTTGCCGGCGCGGCCGATTTTCATGTTGCCCATGTCGGGCAGAACTTCGAGCCCTTGCCCGCCGGATACGCTACCGGACTTGGCACCCTTCTGGTATTCGGACAGCGTAGCCGTCGAGCTTTCGCCTTCGATGTAGTAGCGGTCGTCGCGGCCCGGGCGCGTCAGATCGGGCGGGACTTCGAGATTATCGGAGCGCTGCTTTGCACCGGCTTTGTAATCGACCTTGCCGACCTCGGAAACGCTTTTTCCGGTGATCGTACAGGCGGCCAGCGCCAGCGATAGGCAAAGCGGGGCCGTCAACTTCAGATTGCGCATCTAGGTCCCTTTCAGGCCTGGATTCCGGCCTGACGCATTGCGTCGAGCAGGGTCTTAGAGTAAGTCTCCGAGAGCGGAGTCAGGGGCAGGCGGACGCCGTGACCGATCCGCCCCATGCGGGCGAGCGCCCACTTGGTCGGAACCGGGTTCGGTTCGCAGAACAGATGGCGGTGCAAACCCGCCAGGCGTCCATTGATCGCGCGCGCGGCGGGCAAGTCGCCCTTGGCGGCGGCCACGCACATTTCATGCATGTCGCGCGGCGCAACGTTGGCGGTGACCGAAATCACGCCATGCCCGCCAAGCAGCATAAAGGCCAAGCCCGTCAGATCGTCGCCGCTGTACAGCGCAAAATCCTTTGGCGCACGCAGCGTCAAATCCAGTGCACGATCGATTTGCCCGGTTGCGTCCTTGATGCCGACGACATTCGGCACTTCGGCCAAACGCAGCGCCGTGTCGTTCGACAGATCGCAGGCCGTGCGACCCGGCACGTTATACAGGATCATCGGTAGTTCGACCGCCTCGGCGATCGTGCGGAAGTGGCGATAAAGCCCTTCTTGCGTCGGCTTGTTGTAGTAGGGCACGACCGACAGATGGCCGTGGGCACCGGCTTCCTTGGCGAAGCGTGCAAGTTCGACAGCCTCGGCCGTGGAATTCGCGCCCGTGCCCGCGACGATCGGCACGCGGCCACCCGCATACTCGACCGCAGCCCGGATCAATTTGCAATGTTCCTCGACATCGACCGTGGGCGATTCGCCGGTCGTGCCAACGATCACAATCCCATCGGTTCCCGATTCGACGTGCCAGTCGATCAGGCTCCGCAAACGCGGAAGGTCAAGGCTGCCATCGTCGCCCATCGGCGTAACGATGGCGACAATCGAGCCCGTAATCATGCTTACGCCGCCTGTAGTAAAACGTTCATTCTAGCGCATAGACGCGCCGCTTCTGCACCCTGTCACGATCTGACCGCGCGTTGGGGGGTAACGCGCCGGGAAAACCCCACCAAACCCGCCCCCACCCGACAACCAAAAAAGGCCCCGCCCGAGTGTTG
>JAVBKC010000086.1:0-22839 GCA_031554255.1 Niveibacterium sp. | reverse complement strand
CCTGGGTGGCTTTCTTGGGCGCAAAAGCGACGGCGAACCCGGCGCCAAGACGATCTGGATCGGCATGCAACGCACCATGGACGCAGCCTCCATGATTCTGGCGCTCCGGGAGGATTCGTGAGTTCTGTATAACGAGATGCTTTAAGGCATCGAGTTTTTTGGATTCGGTGGTGATCTGCGAATCAAGGGAGCAAAGGCAGTCAGCGATGCGTTGTTGCTCGGCTAGCGGCGGAATTAGCACGCTCAACCCAGCGAAAAAGGGAAGCCCAATGGTCTTGATAGTGCTTCCTGACGCTACGCTTTCGAGTAACGGTTTCATTATTTGAAACAGGTAGTACAAGAACCAGTTTGAAAGTAGTTTCACATCGCATGTCCACACAATGAAGTGCTGACTTACCGCCATTGGCCCCTTCATGATCGCACTCTTTCCGATTCCAGCATCGCGGCTGAGGACGACCGACCCCGCAGCGTGCAACACAGCGGATGAGTTCACGATTCCCTCTTCCGAAATCTCGATTGATGTCTCCGAGATATATCCACTGTCTAGTCGCCTGGAGTCTGCGAGCGACACCCATTTGATTCCGCCGTTGTAGAACTCGGTTTTCGTCTTGCTCGGTGTATGGCCAGACCCCCTCTTTGCTAATTCATCGAGCTTTCGTTCTTCCCACTCTGTTCCTCCCTGGAACTCTGGGAAACGGAAGAGGGGGAGGGTTTCGCCTTCGCGGGGGAAAAGCTGCTGCATCAGCCCGCGTTTATGCGTCTTCAACGCCGCAACGAACCGCCCCTGGGCGGCAATCACTTCATCCAGCGACGTCAGGCAGTCGGCGATCTTCTGTTGCTCACCAAGTTTGATGTCGGGAAAGAAAACTCGCCGTTCCTTCAGCGTCGAGAAGTGCCGTTTGTAGTCCTCCATGACTAGTGGACGATGATTGAGCGAGTGGAACAAATAATCGGTCGAAATACTGGTCTTGGCCTTCAGGATTTTTATTCCGTCAGCCCCTTGTGCGAACGGCTGCCGCACAAGTTTGAGCACGCAGGTGTGGTCGCCAAAGACGATTACAGGCAAGGAATTCCTGATTACAGCTTCGGGATCATCGGTCCAGCCGGAAATGTGCTCCTGTGACTGGTCGACAATCGGAAATCTTCCTGCCGTGAGGTAGCTTGATGATTGCAGTTTCGCAGGAGGAGTTATCGTTGAGATCAGATCTTCTAACTTAGCCTCACTCCACTCCGGACCGTTCCAAAACTCCGGAAACCGCAGCTTCGGCATCGCCGTTGATTTGCCCTCTTTCACCATCGCCTATTCCTCGTACGCCTTGAGCCCCGAGATATCGCGGCCGCCGGCGCGCTTTTTCAGCAGCGGGACGAGATCGGTCATCAGGGCCAGTTCCTTCTGCGTGCGCGCCTTCCAGCCCAGTTCGAGCGGCGCGAGCAGTTCGGTGAGTTGCTCGCCGTCGAAGATTCTGCGGTCGAGGATGTGGTCGACGAAGGCTTGAAGCGAGGCCGCAGGCAGGCCGTGCGCTGTCGAAAGCTCGGCCAGCTCGCGGGCGGCTTTTTCGTCTCTGAAGCCTTGCAGGCCGGCGCGGATGGCGGATTCGTCGAGGCCGCCGTCGGCTTTGAGGCCGATGATGTATTCGGCGATGTCGTCGCGATCGTCGAGGAATTTCGAATCGGCTGCGATCAGGCCGATCAGCGCTTGCCGGCTCATCGTCAGCTTGCCGGCCGGTTTGGCCTGGAAGTCGGTGACGAGCTTCATGATGTAGTCGTAGTCGATGGTGGCCGAGGCGAAGAGGACGAATTCGAAATCGAGCTGGTCTATTGCTTCGCTCTTGTGATCGCCCGGTTTGTTCTGCTGGGCACGCAGCCGCTGGGCGGTTTCGAGGTAGGCGCCACGGAAGGCGTTCAGCGCGTCGCGGGGCAGGATGGTCTGAATCGTCTCTTCCTGCTCGGCGGTGAGGTTGGTGTACTGGTCGAGCTGGGTCTGCAGCTTCTGCACGTCCTTGAAATGCCTGACGAACATGGCGCGGGCATCGTCGCCCTTGAGGTTGGCGAGGTCTTCGGGCTTGCCGGAGAGACCTTGCGAGGTCATGAAGCTGTCGAGCACCTGGCGGGCGGCACGGAGCTTGTCGATGACGACCGGGGCCTCGTCGACGAGCCAGATCTCGCGGGCCTTGTCGGCCTTGGCGCCGGAGAACATTTCGATGGCGGCTTTGACGGCATCATCCTGGCCACGAAAATCGAGGATGTGGCCGTAGGGCTTGGTGTCGTTGAGCACGCGGTTGGTGCGGCTGAAGGCCTGGATCAGGCCGTGATGCTTGAGGTTCTTGTCGACGTAGAGCGTGTTGAGGTACTTGGAGTCGAAGCCGGTCAGCAGCATGTCGACGACGATGGCGATGTCGAGCTTCTCGCGCCCCTTCTGCGGTAGGTCGGCATTGGGGTACTGCTGATCCTTGATGCGCTTTTGTACGTCCTGGTAGTAGAGGTCGAATTCTTCGATGCGGTGATTGGCGCTAAAGCGCGCGTTGTAGCCGGCAATGATGTGTTGGAGGGCTTTTTTCTTGGCTTCGGGGTCGTGCTTGTTGTCTTCCAGCTCCTGCGGCAGGTCTTCCTGGAGCTGCTTCACGTCGGCGCTGACATCGGCCGGCGGCGAGAACACGGCGGCGATGTTGAGCGGGACGAAGCTCGCGTCGGCCTTTTGCTTCTCGGCCTGGGCCTTTTCAAAGAGGCCGTAATACTCGATGGCGTCGTTGATCGATGCAGTGGCAAGGATGGCGTTGAACTTGCGCCCGCCCGTGGCGGCGTCGTGCTTGGCGAGGATGGCGTCGACGATGGCCCGCTTGGCGAGCGTTTCGCCGGGCTTCGGCGGATTCTTGCCATCGGGCTTGTAGTAATCGACGTGGAAGCGCAGGACGTTTTGGTCTTCGATGGCGTGGGTGATGGTGTATTCGTGCAGCGAGTTCTGGAAGAGATCCTGCGTGGTCTTGAGCGTCTGCACGTCGCCCTCGATGCGCTTATAGCTGGCGTTGGCCTCGAAGATCGGCGTGCCGGTAAAGCCGAAGAGCTGGGCCTTGGGGAAGAACGTCTTGATGGCCTGATGGTTGTCGCCGAATTGCGAGCGGTGGCATTCGTCGAAGATGAAGACGATGCGCTTGTCGCGCAGCGGTTCGAGAAGCTCCGTGTAGGTGGATAGCCCTTTTTTCTCGCGGCTTTTGTTGCGCTTGCTGTTTTCGTCCAGCGCCAGGCCGAGCTTCTGGATGGTGCAGACGATGACTTTGTCGGCCGCGTCGTCGGACAGCAGGCGGCGGACGAGGGTGCCGGTGTTGGTGTTTTCCTCGACGCAGCCTTCCTGGAAGCGGTTGAATTCCTCGCGGGTCTGGCGGTCGAGGTCCTTGCGGTCCACGACGAAGAGGCACTTTTCGATGTTCGGATCGGCTTTGAGCAGCGTGGCGGCTTTGAAGCTGGTGAGCGTCTTGCCGCTGCCGGTGGTGTGCCAGATGTAGCCGTTGCCGAGGTTCTTCTCGATGCACTCGACGATGTTCTTGACGGCGTAGATCTGGTAGGGCCGCATCATCAAAAGCTTCTGCTCGCTGGCCACCAGCACCATGTAGCGGCTGATCATCTGCCCGAGCGTGCATTTGGGGAGGAAGGCGTCGGCGAAGCAATCGATGCCATTAAGCTTTGTGTTGTCCGGCGCGGCGTACTGGTAGATCGGGAGAAAGCGCTCGTCGGCGTTGAAGCTGAAGTGGCGGGCGTTGTTGTTGGCGAAGTAGTAGGTGGAATCGCGATTGCTGACGATGAACAACTGGATGAAGCAGAGAAGCGTGCGCGTGTAGCCGTTGCCGGGGTCGTTCTTGTATTCGACGATCTGCTCGATGGCCCGGCGGGGGTTGATGCCGAGCGTCTTGAGTTCGATCTGGGCAACGGGCACGCCGTTGATAAGCAGAAGAACGTCGTACCGGTGGTGGCTGTAGTCGGTATTGATGCGCAGCTGGCTCACGACTTCGAAGGTGTTCTTGCACCAATCGCCGATATTGACCAGCGTGTAGTTCAGCGGTGTGCCGTCATCGCGCGTGAAGGCATTGCGGTTGCGCAGCGTGTGGGCGGCAGTGAAAACGTCGGGGCTGACGATTTCATCCAATAAGCGCTGGAATTCGCCGTCGCTGAGCGTGACTTGGTTGAGTGCCTGGAACTGTTCGCGGAAGTTCGCTTCCAGCGCGGCGCGGTCGCGAATGTCGGGCCGGTAGGTGTACTTGAGATCCGTCAGTTTGGCGATCAGATCGCGTTCGATTTGGTTTTCTGTGGTTGTCATGGACCAGACCTAACAATGGTGACCGGGTTGCGGTAATTCCGGGGCGCGGTCGAAGACGCCAGTGTACCTGCGGCGTCGGGGTGCAGACTGCTTGCGCCGTGAATTCTGGAAATCTCGTTGTCCTAGCGGGCATTCGATGCAGGCCCTTCGCCTTCACGAATTCTTGGCTGACATGCAAACCCCGAACCCTTAATCGAGTACAAATTGGAATAAGCTTACGGGTTACGTAACTTTCGTCGAACCATGAAACTTGGCTCGCTTTGCGTTTATTGCGGTTCCCGCCCAGGCATCCGCCCGGTCTATGTCGAACAGGCAGCGCTGCTTGGGCGGATGCTCGCCGAGCGCGACATCGCGCTGGTTTATGGTGGCGCGAGTATCGGCGTCATGGGGGCGGTGGCCGACGCCACGCTCGCGGCCGGTGGCCGTGTGATCGGCGTGATCCCGCGCGCGCTGGCTGAAAAGGAGGTCGCCCATGCAGGGCTTAGCGAACTCCATATCGTCGATTCGATGCACACGCGCAAGGCGAAGATGGCCGAAGTGTCCGACGCCTTCGTCGCGCTGCCCGGCGGCATCGGTACCTTCGAGGAATTGTTCGAGGTCTGGACCTGGCTGCAACTGGGCTTTCATGCCAAGCCGGTAAGCCTGCTCAATACGGGCGGTTACTGGAACGATCTGCTGCGCTTTCTCGATCATGCGCGCGACGAGGCCTTCCTCAGCCCCGAGCAACGCGCGCTGCTACAGATCAGCGATACGCCGGCCGAACTGCTGGCAACGCTTGCCGCCTGGCAGGCACCAGCGGGGCGTCGCTGGGTCGGTCCAGGGGAAACCTGAGACCATTCGCTTAAAACCCCTTGTCCCTAACGATTTGCCGCGCGCATTCGCCCCGACCCCATCGAACCCTGTACGCGCAGGGCGGAGTATTCCTATGAACATGCGCTTCATCGCGCTCTTAAGCCTGTGCCTGGCGCCGCTGCAAGCGGCGCTGGCGCTCGAACCCGCAACGACTCAGCTCGCCCCGCTCGTTGCGGCCGAGCACCAGACCAGGGCGGCACGCATTGTCGCAACCGTGCTCGAACATAGTCACTACAAGGCCCAACCGCTCGACGACGCGCTCTCGAAAAAAGTCTTCGATCACTACATCAAGGCACTCGACCCGGAGAAAGTCTTTTTCGTCCAGGCCGATATCGACGAACTCTCGTCCGCGCGCGAGCGGCTCGACGACGCGATCAAGTCCGAGAACCTGAGCACTCCGTTCCGGATTTACGATCTTTATCGCCAACGCATACAAGATCGCTACCGCTACGCGCGCCAGTTGATCGAGACCAAGCCCGATTTCGGCATCGACGAATCCTTCGATTACGACCGCCGGGATGCAGCCTGGGCGAAGACGGAGGGCGAAATCCGCGAATACTGGCGCCGGCGCGTCAAGAACGACTGGCTGCAACTGCGCATCGCCGGACAGAAGGACGACGCGATCCGCACCACGCTGGGCAAGCGCTATGACGGTTTCCTCTCGCGCCTGAAACAGGTGACGGCCAACGACGCGTTCCAGAGTTTCATGGACGCCTACGCCGGCACCCTCGACCCGCACACCAACTACCTCGGGCCGCGCGCCTCGGAGGAGTTCGATATTTCGATGCGCCTGTCGCTCGTTGGCATCGGCGCGGTGCTGCAAGTGCGCGACGACTACGCGACGATCCGCGAACTCGTGCCGGGCGGCCCGGCGGCGCTCTCGAAAAAGCTTGCGGTCGGCGACCGCATCGTCGGCGTCACGCAGGCCGGCGATGCAACCCCCACCGAGGTGATCGGCTGGCGTCTCGACGACGTGGTGGCGCTGATTCGCGGCAAGCTCGATACGCCGGTCACGCTCAACATCCTGCCGGCCTCGGCGGGCATGGGTGGGCAGCAGAAGCAGGTCGTGCTGGTGCGCAAGAAGGTCAGCATCGAAGCGGCGGCCGCCAAGCGCGCCATCATCGAAGTCCCCGCCGCAGGCGGTAAGCGCAAGATCGGCGTGATCACGCTGCCCTCGTTCTATGAAGACTTCGAAGCGCGCCGCAGCGGCAACAAAAGCTTCCGCTCGGCCGCGCGCGACGTGGCGCGGCTGATCGACGAACTCAAGAGCGCGAATGTCGAAGGCATCGTGCTCGATTTGCGCGACAACGGCGGCGGTTCGCTGCAACAGGTCGTCGAACTGACCGGGCTTTTCATCGACAAGGGGCCGGTGGTGCAGGAGCGCACGGCGCAAGGCAATCTGCGTGTCGATTCCGATAAGCAGGCCGGGTTTGCCTGGAGCGGCCCGCTTGCCGTGCTGATCAATCACGCCTCGGCTTCGGCCTCCGAAATTCTCGCCGCCGCTATCCAGGACTACGGGCGCGGACTCATCATCGGCGAAACGAGCTTCGGCAAGGGCACCGTGCAAACCGTGGTGAGCCTCGACGAAGCGATGAAAAGCGAAAAGCCCCTCTATGGCGAGGTCAAGCTGACAGTGGCCGAATTCTTCCGCATCAATGGCAAGAGCACGCAACTGCAAGGCGTCAAGCCCGACCTGGAGCTGCCCGGTTTTTCGGACACCGCCCATTTCGGCGAAGCCAGTTTCGACAACGCTTTGCCCTCGGAATCGATTGCGCCGGCCGATTACCGTCCAATCGGAAACCTCGCTGCCGTGCTGCCCGCCCTCCGGGCAAGGCTGGACACCGACCGGCGCGAGGACGCCGCGTTCAAGCGCACGGCGGAAAATGCCGACATCCTGGCGCGTCTGCGCACGCGCAACCTGTTGAGCTTGAACGAGCGCGAGCGGCAAGCGGAACGCCGGCTACTCAACGCGCGTTTCGGCGCCGATCCGGCCGATGCGGACGCCGACGTGGCCGCGCCGCGAACCAAACCCGCGCGCCCACGCCCCACCGACAAAAAACCGCCCCGTGCGACGCAGGACGCCGACACTTTGCTCAAAGAAAGCGCACGCATCCTCGGCGAAGAAATCCGCCTGCTGCAAACCGATGTGGCGCTCAAGGCTAAAGTTGCGCCGTATGCTGCGGTCGAGGCCGGGCGTTGATCGCGCTTGAAGTGAGCCGCCCCGGGTTTTGCGGAGGCTCCCACTCTTGAGAGGATGGAGTCACGATGAATCCAAAACTGAAGAAATACTACTCCCCAGAAGGGCGCGAGCGTGCCGTGCGCATGGTTGCCGAGTCGCGCAGCGAGTCCGCGTCGCAGTGGGCGGCGATCGAATCGATCGCGAGCAAGATTGGCTGCAGGGCACAGACGCTGTGCAACTGAGTACGCCAGTACGAGCGTGACACGGGCCAGCGGGCCGGGCAGACCACGGCGGAAGCCGCGCGCATCAGGGAACTGGAGCGCGAAAATCAGCGAGCTAAAGAAAGCAAACGAGATCCTACGCCTGGCCAGCGCGTATTTCGCCCAGGCGGAGCTCGACCGCCGGCACAAGTCGTGAGGGCATTCATCGACACGTATTGCGAACGCCTTGGGGTCGAGCCGATTTGCAGGGTTCTGCAGATCGCCCCATCGGCATATCGGCGTCATGCAGCCCGCCAGCGCCAGCCGCAATTGTGCAGCGCCCGTAGCCGGCGCGATGAGGCACCGGTCATCGAGGAGGAAAGGGCCTGGCAGGCCAAGCTGCGGGTTTGCGGGGCCGTCGAGCCGGCTCATGCGCCGCCGAGGCCTGCGCGGGGTCATGTGCGCACAACGCGTCCTGATCCGACAACCCCGTGTCCCCAGGATCGCGTTAATCGGCAGTTCGTCGCCGGCCGACCGAATCCGCTGTGGGTTTCCGACTTCACTTACGTCTCGAGCTGGCAGGGATTCGTCTATGTTGCCTTCGTCATCGACGTGTTCACCCGCCACATCGTGGGGTGGCGCGTGAGCCCAAGCATGCAACGAACTTTGTTCTCGATGCGCTCGAGCAGGCCTTGTACGTCCGACAGCCCGACCAGGACTCACTCACCATAGCGACAGAGGCGCGCAATACGTCTCGCTTCGCTACAGCGAGTGTCTTGCGCAAGCCAGCGTCGAGCCCTCGGTCGCAAGCAAGGGTGACAGCTACGACAACGCGCTGGCCGAAACCATCTAATAGGCTTGTACAAAGCCGAAGTGATTCACGCACGCACCCCCCTGGAGAACTAAAGAAGCGGCCGAACTGGCCTCGCTCGAATGGTGGCGCGGTTCAACTATCATCGGCTGCTTGATCGGATATGCCCCACCCGCCGAGGCTGAAGCAAGCTATTACCGAAGTCTGAGCGAGCAGGCGCTGATCGCCTGACTCGACTCGGACCAAACAGCCTCCGCGAAACCCGAGGCGGTTTAGTACATGCATCTTAATTTCTCCAAGTTGATGAACTGAAAATGGATGATGAATCAATTCGCGATCCTCTACGCCAATCGGTTCATTGCCGCCACGACTAGGAGTGCGCCGCAAACAGCCAATATCACCATGCTTGCATCTTGAACAGGCGCCCCTGGTCTCCTTCATCGTGTAAGACCAGAATGATTTCATCTGCGGTGAACACAGCATCTTCGTCGCCGCGAGCAGGTAGGTCTGAGTCGATCAGGGTTACGATGGGCTGCAAACCCAGCTCCGCATAGCGGCGAATGATCGCGAGCAAGTTCTCCCTCTTCCGGTCATCCAGAGACTCGAACACTCCGTCATGGAAGACAAAGCGTGGGAACTTATCATCGAGATGAGCGCGCAATACAGCAAGGTCGAAAGCAATGCACAGCAGCTTGCGATACGTGTATCCAAGATCGGCACTCGTCGCATTGCCAGATTCGTCCAAAATTTCCGCCTTGAACTCAAGGTGTCCCGCTTGATTTGGAGAAACACTCAGCAATGCCTTGCGGTCAATAACCTCTTCGACAATTTCGCTGAAATAGACCCGAATCGACGAGAACAAACTGTCTGGGTCTGAGTTCTGTTTCTCGACATCGGCCTCTATCTGGGTTTGAAGATGTCCGCGCGCCTCAGTCAGCGCCCTAATTTCGGCCCGCAACTCCTGCAAGCGGTGCAGGAAGCCGCGCTGGCGCTCAAGGGATGTGATATCGGCGCGGAGCGTTACCATCTCGTCGGAAACTTGCCTGTACTTCCCGAAAATGTCGGTTTCACTCAAGAACGACAATATGTTGGAGCGCTTCTTGCCAAGCGTGCTCAGTTCCGCATTTAACCGCTTCAGTTCGGTCTCAACCTCAGCACGCTCTTCCTGAAGATAGCCGCGGCGCTCATCAGTGATTGCCCGGTTAAAAGCAATCAACTGCTGGAAGTCCTTCTTGACCTGCCCCTTGAAGAGAACACCTGCTTCCTCGAACAATCGCTGCGCCTCATCGGGATTGAACAAAATTTGATCTTCTTCCAGTGACGCCAGTATCTTCTTCTTGTTCTGAGTCAGCGAATAGCGCTCGCTGTTGAGCACCGCGATACGTTCGTCAATACCATCAACCAATTGCTTGGTTTGGTCCTTGTCCTGAGCACGGAAATCGAAAGCATCAAGCAACTTTTGTTTTTTTTCGGCTTCCTTCTGCTTGAGCAACAGGATACCTTCGATCTTGCTGATATCTTCGATGGATCCGCCCAGTTCGTTCTTGATAGTCTGTGCGGTGTCCTGCTTCTTGGAAAGTTCGTCTTCCTTCTCGTAGTGCAGGGCAATCAGCCGCGCATCGAAACCCAACATGTGCGCAAGGAATGGCTTCCAGTCGGCATGCTTGGATGCAAACTTTCGTAGCTGAAACACCTCGCGAAAGTCTTCCTGCGAGCGCAACAGATAGCCGAGTCCCTTTCGATACGACCACGGCTTGAGAGCACGCCAATCGAGCAAGCCATCGAGCAAATCTTTAGCACGATCAAACGCTACCTCCTGATGGTCCCATTCCAAAATCGACAGGGAGGAAAAGTCCTGTTGTCCAGCTTCGTGTTTCTTGAAGCTGATCTTGGTCGCTTCCTCCACTCCCCGCCGTATCGTTACGAACGAAGCGTCTTCCAGCTCAATCTCCAAGAAGAAGATAAAATCCTCGAAGAGATCAAGGTGCTTAAAGAGAAAGAACTTGGCATCGCGCCCAACCAGAAATCCGAAGTCGAGCAACCGCCCCAGAGTGGTTTTCCCTAGGTTATGAGTATCCTTCTCGCGGTTTTCCGGCAGACGGATTTCTGCCATGACGACATTCAATCCCTGCACGAAGTCTACAGGCTCAAACAAGTCCGGCTTGTTTGAATAGAGTCTAGACAGCTTCATTGGGCCCCACGTATTCCACAGCGTCAGTCTTCGGACGATAGTCAATCAGTCCCATCAGATAGAGAAAATTCAGTGCTGGCAGGAACAACACATCGCCTCCGATGACCGCCTTCTTGGCGTATTTTCGCAACGCGGCGTACTCATCAATGCGACGATTTTTTAGTCTCGTCAGCAACAACAGCGACACGTTGATAACCGTACGGTCAGGGTGCGAGTGTTTAGTTGGACGCAGCATCGCCTGCCTCTCCAATATCGCAGTTCCAGTACATATAGAACAGCACAGCGCGGGTCAATCGCTTGTGTGCATGCTGCCGCAGCACAGGATCGCGGTTGAACAGCAGGTTCACCAAGTACTCCATCACATCATCGAAAGTTTGGTAGTCCTTACGCCTAGCAATGATCTTTAGCTGAAACTCATCGACCACCGATTCATACATGCGTAGCAGTGCGAGATTTTCCGGCGAGGCCAGGAAAGCACGAATCTGCGAAGTTTCCTTCAAGTACTTCTTGCGCAGTCCATTGGCATACTCAGCACTCATATTGTTAAGAAAATTCTTCTGCTCGTAAGTAACCCGCGCCGTCGGTGGATCATCAAGCAAGGCCGAGACTTCATCCTTCTGCCGGGCCAGCGCCTGAACGACCTCAGCAAGATCGTCTGGACTGACGATCAACGGCGAATCAATCGGATCGAGATCGGCCATCGTTGCAACGTCAGGAAAAACCTTTAGCAGAACCTCCAATTGCTCCAGGCCACATAAGTAAATTGACGAAGCGGGGATGCCGCATTGCGCCGCGATGTACTCACGTATTTCGCTTTCGGCATTGCCAGCCAACCGCCGGTTAGCAAACAGCATGTAGTGATCGAGTTGCTTGGCTTCACGCAGTTTCTTGATGCGTGGAATCTCCTTGCCTAGCACTGTGTTTGCCGCGCTCGTGCTAAAGAAGTCAGATTCCGAAAAATTTCTGTTATAGCCGTTAGTGTGCTTGGCTTGGACGATGATCGTGCCTGCCCAGGGTGCGGCTTTACTCGGGTGTAGTTCGGCCGTACCAACGAACTTGGCATCGCGCCCGCCATCAGGTCCTTTGGCAAAACCTTGCACAGAAATGCCGAGTAGACGCTGGCATAAAAAGACGATCAGCTTCTCGAACTGATCATCGCTCAGATCCTCGTAGGCAAACTTCATCGCACCCCCAAATTAGGTGTTAGCTGGTGGCTCACCGCGCTGCAACCGTAATGCCGCGCGCATGCGTGCGACGAGCAGGCTGCACAATAATCTCAACATGCTGGTCAAGCGACACTAGCGCCTGCATCAGTCGTTCGAGCGAAATATTTTGGAGCTTGTAGCGACGAACCTGGGATACCTTGGGCTGTGTCATGCCAGTGATGGTCGCCGCTTCCGTCTGGCTGAGACCGCGCTTGTCGATCAGTCCATTCAGCTTGACCGCGAGCGAAGCCTTCGCTGATAGCTCTTCTGTATCGTCGAAGTCAACCAGCGCGTTATGGATGTCTTGAGAATTACCTTTGCGCATCATTACGATCTCCCATTCAGCCCATAGCGGGCGCGCACAGCCTTCAACCGCTTTTCGATCAATTTAGCTTGCAATTTTAAGCGTTTATTATACCTGTTCGAGTATGGGTATAAGGCGCATGTCTGCCGAGACAGCATCACGACAACCTATTCGGCCTGCGTTAGCTGATGGGCTTCACAAGCACCTGCTGCTCTTGGGTATTGGCCGGATACTCGTGTGCTTGGCGATGCCACGTTTAAGCCAACCGCTTGGCCAGGTCATTCGCCCGTGGGTGGTAATATCACATCAGTATGGTGGGGCTTTGCGACCAGTGATTTTTGTCAGCTCATGCATGGGGAAAATCTCTGCCAGATGCGAAGTGGCCTCGTGCCGAAGGTCGTGGAAGCGTAGATCGGTCAGGTACTTGGCGTTTGGCCGTACTCCCGTTTCTCTGCATTCGGCTTCGTAACTTTTTCTGGCGCGTTCCACAGCGCGTTCGAACGCACGAGTCACCGTATCGCTCCGTATTTTGAACACGCGACTGTCATTGCCAGCTTCGACCTCTTTCGGCATAGTGTTTCGAGCGCCGACACGGCCTTCGAGGACAGTGGTACGTCGCGCGACTCGCCGCTTTTGATCTTTGGCAGGTACGCTACCCGATCCTTCAGATCGATATGTTCCCAGCGCAGACTCACGATTTCGCCCCTCCGCATGGCCGTTTCAACAGCCAATCGAATAATCGTTGACAAGATGATGAAGCCGGTCGCTACATAAGAATCTGCGGGTGAGAACCTTGCAGAGCGTAACCCTCTCGCGGTACGGACTCTTGATTCAGTGCAAACCATGCAAATTTCCCGCACTGCTCGTGCACGCTCCGCTACGTATTAGGTTACCCGGAATTTATCGGTTGCACCTCATGGGTTGCGCCTCTAAGCTGACGGCACCTGCAACTTGGCTCCCGCACCCAATGGCCCTCACCACACTTGGCGTCAAACTCGACGACACCGCGCGCGAGCGTATCCGCCGCGCCGCCCATCAGATCGATCGCACGCCGCACTGGCTGATCAAGCAGGCGATCTTTCATTACCTCGATGCGCTCGAACGCGGGGCGGCGCCGCCCGAATACGGCGCGGCCGGCACGGTCGTCGAAACGGCCGACAACGATCAGGAATTCGGCGATGCGCCGCAGCCCTTCCTCGATCTCGTGCTCGGCGTGCAGCCGCAGTCGGAACTGCGCGCGGCAATCACGGCGGCATACCGGCGGCCGGAAACGGAGTGCCTGCCCTACCTGATCGGCCAGGCGCGACAGTCGCCCGAGCGCAGCGCGGCGGCGCACGAGATGGCGGTGGCGCTGGTCGAGAAGCTGCGCGCCGAAGGCACGGGCGGCGCGCGCAATGGTCTGGTGCAGGGTTTGCTGCAGGAGTACGAGCTTTCGAGCCAGGAAGGCGTGGCCTTGATGTGTCTGGCTGAAGCCTTGCTGCGCATTCCCGACAAGGCGACGCGCGACGCGCTGATCCGCGACAAGCTCGCGCGCGGCGATTGGGGGGCGCACCTGGGCCGCTCGGAATCGCTCTTTGTCAATGCCGCCGCCTGGGGCCTCCTGATCACCGGAAAGCTCGTCGGCACCCAGTCGGAAAACGGGCTTACCTCCGCGCTCACGCGCGTCGTCGCCAAGAGCGGCGAGCCGCTGGTGCGCCGTGGCATCGATATGGGCATGCGCCTGATGGGCGAGCAGTTCGTGACCGGCGAAACGATTGCTGCGGCGCTCGCGAACGCCAGCGTGCTCGAAGCGCGTGGCTTCCGCTATTCCTACGACATGCTCGGCGAGGCCGCGACGAGCGAGGCCGACGCAATCCGCTACTATTTGTCATACGAGCAGGCGATCCATGCCATCGGCCGCGCCTCGGCCGAGCGCGGCATCTACGCCGGGCCCGGCATTTCGGTCAAGCTCTCGGCGCTGCATGCCCGCTACGCCCGCGCCCAGCGCGAGCGCGTGATGAGCGAGCTGTATCCACGCCTCGCGATATTGACCAAGCTCGCCCGCCATTACGACATCGGCATCAATATCGACGCCGAGGAAGCCGAACGCCTCGAACTCTCGCTCGATCTTGTCGAACAGCTCTGCCACGAGGCGGAGCTGGTCGGCTGGAACGGCATCGGTTTTGTCGTGCAGGCATACCAGAAGCGCGCGCCGGCGGTTATCGCCTATCTCGTCGATCTGGCGCGGCGCACGCAGCGGCGCATCATGGTGCGGCTGGTCAAGGGTGCGTACTGGGACAGCGAAATCAAGCGTGCGCAGCAGGACGGCCTCGAAGGCTATCCGGTCTTTACACGCAAAATGCATACCGATGTGAGTTATCTGGCTTGTGCGCGCCAACTGCTGGCCGCACCCGAGGCTGTTTATCCGCAATTTGCAACGCATAACGCCTATACGGTTGCGGCGATTCATCAGATGGCGGGCATGAACTACTATGCCGGGCAGTACGAGTTCCAGTGCCTGCACGGCATGGGCGAACCGCTTTACGGCGAAATCGTCGGCACCGAGGGCACTAAGCGTCCGTGCCGGATCTACGCGCCGGTCGGCTCGCACGAAACCCTGCTGCCGTATCTTGTGCGCCGCTTGCTCGAAAACGGCGCCAATACGTCCTTCGTCAATCGGCTCGGCAACGAGAAGATCGCTATCGAATCGCTGGTTGCCGATCCGGTCGCCGAGGCCGCAGCGCTCCAACCTGCCGGCTTGCCACACCCGGCGATTGCTCTGCCGCGCGAACTCTTCGGCGCGAGGCGGCTCAATTCGGCCGGCCTCGATCTGTCGAACGAGCACCGGCTTGCTTCGCTCTCCAGCGGCCTCTTCGCCAGCACGCAGCGCGACTGGTGTGCCACGCCTATGCCCGGCGATGGTCCGTCCAATAACCTGCCACGTGCCGTGACGAATCCGGCCGATTCGCGCGACATCGTTGGCAAACGCGTCGACGCAACGCTGCCCGACGTGGCTGCTGCGCTCGCTCGCGCGCAAACTGCGCAACCGATCTGGCAGGCCAGCGGACCCGCGCAGCGCGCCGCCGTGCTCGATCGTGCGGCCGAGCTGTTCGAAGAACATCGTCATGGGTTGATCGGCCTTGCCGTGCGCGAAGCCGGCAAGACCTGCGCAAACGCTATCGGCGAAGTACGCGAGGCCGTCGACTTCCTGCGCTTTTATGCTGCCGAGATTCGCCGTGGCTTCGACAACGATACGCATCGTCCGCTTGGCCCCATCGTTTGCATCAGCCCGTGGAATTTCCCGCTCGCGATCTTCACCGGGCAGATCGCCGCCGCGCTCGCGGCCGGCAACGTCGTACTCGCCAAGCCGGCCGAACAGACGCCGCTGATCGCCGCCGAGGCGGTGCGCTTGCTCGTCGAAGCCGGCCTGCCCACGGGCGCTTTGCAACTCTTGCCGGGGCCGGGCGAGACCGTGGGCGCAGCGCTCGTCGCCGATGCGCGTGTGCGCGGCGTGATGTTTACCGGGTCCACCGAGGTCGCGCGCCTGATCGCGCAAAGTCTTGCGCAGCGTTTGTTGCCCGATGGCA
This sequence comes from Niveibacterium sp., assembly GCA_031554255.1. Lineage (GTDB taxonomy): Bacteria > Pseudomonadota > Gammaproteobacteria > Burkholderiales > Rhodocyclaceae > Niveibacterium. The sequence continues at coordinate 7,222 of JAVBKC010000086.1, read as the reverse complement.
GCCCGGTGCCGCTCATCGCCGAAACCGGCGGCCAGAATGCCTTGATCGTCGACTCGTCGGCGCTGCTCGAACAGGTCGTGGGCGATGTGATCGCCTCGGCTTTCGATTCGGCCGGCCAGCGCTGCTCGGCGCTGCGCGTGCTCTGCCTGCAGGAGGAAATCGCCGAACGCGTGATCGAGATGCTCAAGGGCGCGCTTGCCGAGCAACGGGTCGGCTCGCCCGACCGCCTCACAACCGACATCGGCCCGGTCATCGACGCCAATGCGCGCGATGCAATCAACGCGCATATCGACTGCATGGCCGCGCGCGGCCACAAAGTACATCAAACCTCGCTGCCGAGCGACTGTGCGCAGGGCAGTTTCGTCGCGCCCACGCTGATCGAGATCGCGCGGCTCTCCGAACTCGAACGCGAGGTTTTCGGCCCGGTGCTGCACGTACTGCGCTTCGAGCGCGCCGCGCTGGGCGAGCTTGTCGATGCGATCAACGCGACTGGCTACGGCCTCACGCTGGGCCTGCACACGCGGATCGACGAAACGATTGTCGAAGTCTCCACGCGTGCGCGCGTCGGCAACCTCTACGTGAACCGCAATATCATCGGCGCAGTCGTCGGCGTTCAGCCCTTCGGCGGCGAAGGGCTGTCCGGCACCGGACCGAAGGCAGGCGGGCCGCTGACGCTGGCGCGGTTGGTCTGCGGCAGCCGACCCTTGCCGGCGCTCAAACAATCGACGCTGGCGGCCAGCCTGCAGGCGCGCGGCGCGCTGACCGGTATCGAAGCGCAAACCGCGCAGCTCAAAAGCGAAGCCTGCGAGCTGCTTGGCGCGCTGGCGGACTGGTGCGGTGAGGCTCCCGCCGCCCAGGCTTGGGCGCGCGAACTGGCCGCAGAGCCGCCGGTCGGCCGGCTCTGCGCGCTGCCCGCGCCGACCGGCGAGGTCGATATCCACGCGCTGTTGCCGCGCGGCCGCGTGCTCTGCATCGCACCGGACTTCGCACGGCTCGCGGCGCAATTGGTTGCCGTCGTGGCGAGCGGCAACCATGCCTGCGTGGCCGACACACCCGTCACGCGCCATGCGCTGGCGAATCTGCCGGTGTCGCTTGCGCGACGCGTCGACTGGATCGCCAACATGGAAATCGCGCATGCTGACGCGGTACTCTTCGCCAATGATGCCGATCAGCTCGGCGATTTGCTGCGCAAGCTTGCCGCGCGCGAGGGGCCGCTCGTTGCCTGTCATGTTCCGGATACGACGGACCGCTACGCGATCGAACGCCTGCTCGTCGAGCGCGTCGTATCGATCAATACTTCGGCTGCCGGCGGCAACGCTTCGCTTATGATGATCGGTTGAATATTTTTTATGCGGCCCGATGCCGCGCTCCATGAGGGGATGACGCAATGAGGAAACACTGCCTGACCGCACTTACGCTCGCACTCGTCGCGACCAGTGCGATCGCTGATCCGACCGAGGTCAAGATCGGTTTCGCCGCGCCGCTGACCGGCCCGCAGGCGCACTATGGCAAGGACATGCAGAACGGCGTCGCGCTGGCCTTCGAGGAAGTGAATGCAAGCAAACCGAAGATCGGCGGCAAGGAAGTCAAATTCGTCCTGCTCGCCGAAGACGACCAGGCCGATCCGAAAACCGGCACGCTCGTCGCGCAACGCCTTATCGACGCCGGCATCAAGGGCATGCTCGGTCACTTCAACTCCGGCACCACGATCCCCGCATCGCGGATTTACGCCCAGGCGGGTATCCCGCAGATCGCCATGGCAACCGCGCCGGCCTACACCGCGCAGGGCTACAAAACGGCTTTCCGCATGATGACCTCGGACACGCAGCAAGGCTCGGTCGTCGGTAAGTACGCGGTCGACAAGCTCGGCTACAAGAGCATTGCGGTTATCGACGACCGCACGGCCTACGGCCAGGGTCTTGCCGACGAATTCGAGAAGGCCGCCAAGGCGGCCGGCGGCAAGGTCGTCGCGCGCGAGTACACGACCGACAAGGCAATGGACTTCAACGCCATCCTCACCAAGATCAAAACCAACGCGCCGCAGGTGATCTTCTTCGGCGGCACCGAAGTGCAGGCCGCGCCGATGTCGCGCCAGATGAAGGCGCTTGGCATCAACGCGACGCTGATGGCCGGCGAAATGATCAAGACCGACAGCTTCGTCAAGCTGGCCGGCGATTCGGCAGAAGGTGTCGTCGCCTCGCTAGCCGGTCTGCCTATAGACAAAATGCCGGGCGGCGCTACCTATGTCGTGAAATACGAGAAGCGTTACGGCGGCAAGGCCGAAACCTACTCGCCCTACGCCTATGACGGCGCCATGGCGATGATCACGGCAATGAAGAAGGCCAATTCGGTCGAACCCGAAAAATACCTGCCCGCGCTCGCCGCGACCAGCATGCCCGGCGTAACGACGCCGCAGCTCGCCTACGATACGCGCGGCGACCTGAAGATCGGCGGCATCACGCTGTACAAGGTCGTCAAAGGCAAGTGGGAGCCATTGGAGAGCGTGGGCGGCAAGTAAGCGGCCACGCATTGCGGCTTACCCCGGCGTCATGCCTGGGTAAGCGCGCCTAACGTGCAATCAAAACGACCGTGCTGTGCGCATTTGCAATATAGGTATCCGTAGGCTGGATGCGCACAAGCGTGCTCGGCGTGGCGATGGCTGCGTCGCCCGCCAGACTCGTGTCGATGATCCGGAACCACGAGAAACCGTCGCCCGGCGGCGGCAGTGCAACCCATGCGGACTCGCTGCCGGCATTGAAGATGAATTGCAGGAAGTAACGGCCCAGCGGCGAGGGCACTTCGCCGCCGTCGAGACGAAAGCACAGCAGGCGCGCGTCCGGATCGTTCCAGCGCGGCGCACCAAGATTGCGCCCGAACCAGCTGATGTCGGGCACGCCGTCGCCGTTGGAATCTATGCCGAGCGGGAATTTCCGGCGCTGTAGCACCGGACAGACGCGCGTGAAGGCGATCAGCTTGCGTACGAATTCGACGAGTTCCGCGTTGCGCTCGACGAGCGTCCAGTCGAACCAGTTGATCGCATTGTCCTGGCAATAGGCGTTGTTGTTGCCGCTCTGGCTGCGCGCGAATTCGTCGCCCCCCAGTAGCATCGGCGTACCGGTCGCCAGCAGCAATATGCAGAGGAAGTTCTTTGTCTGCTGCCGCCGTAGCGCGAGCACAGCGGCGTCCTCGGTTGCGCCCTCGATACCGCAATTCCACGCGTTGTTATCGTTGGCGCCGTCGTTGTTGTTTTCGAGGTTGGCCTCGTTGTGCTTGAAGTTGTAGGCGACGAGGTCGTGCAGCGTGAAACCGTCATGACAGGTGACGAAGTTCACGCTGTTGTAAGCCGAACGTCCGTTGTCCTGGTAGAGGTCCGCCGAGCCGGTGAGCCGGCTTCCCAGGTCGGCAATCTGACCGCCGTCGCCGCGCACGAACCGGCGTACCGTATCGCGGAAGCGGCCATTCCATTCCGACCAGTCGATCGGGAAATTGCCGACCTGATAGCTGCCCATGTCCCAGGGTTCGGCGATCAGCTTGATGTGTTGCAGTACCGGGTCTTGCGAGACGACATCGAAGAATGCCGCCGTCCTGCTGAAGCTGCCGCCGGAACGACCGAGCACCGAGGCAAGATCGAAGCGGAAGCCGTCGACATGCATCTGCTCGACCCAGTAGCGCAGGGAATCCATGACCAGACGCATTACGGCCGGGCTGCTGAAATCCAGATCGTTGCCGCAGCCCGAATAGTTTTCGTAGTAGCGTGCGGCCTGCTCGCCGTGGCCAGTCAGCGCGTAATACTCGGCGTTGTCGATGCCGCGCAGGCTCATCGTCGGGCCGCGTTCGCTGCCCTCGGCTGTGTGGTTGTAAACGACGTCCAGAATGACCTCGATGCCCGCCTTATGCAATTCGCGCACCAGCGTCTTGAATTCATCGACCGGGCAGCTCGGCGTGCGGCAGGTGCTGTAGGAAGACTCGGGTGCGAAGAAGGCAATCGTGTTGTAACCCCAGTAGTTCGTCAGCCCTTTATCGAGCAGGAAGTCTTCGTTGCAGTGCTCGTGGATGGGTAGCAGTTCCACTGCGTTTATGCCGAGCGCCTTGAGATAGGGAATCTTCTCGATGAAACCCAGATATGTGCCCGGCCGCGCAACACCCGACGAGGGGTGCGCCGTGAAGCCCTTCATGTGCACTTCGTAGATGAAGAGCTCCTCGAAGCGGATGCGCGGCGGCGCGTCGCCCTGCCAGTCGAAGGCATCGTCGATGACGACCGCGCGAGGCACGATCGGGCTGCTGTCGCGCGCGTCGAAGGAAAGATCGAGCGCGGGTGAGTCGGCTTGGTAGGCGAGTAGCAGATTGTCGCGATTGACGAACTTGCCGGTAATGGCTTTTGCATACGGATCGAGCAGCAGCTTATTGACGTTGAAGCGCATGCCGCGAGCCGGCGCGTAATCGCCGTCGACCTTGTAGCCATAGCACTGGCCGGCGCCGATACCCTCGACGAAGATATGCCATACATGCTTTGTGTGTTCGACGATTTCGATGACGTCGGAGGGCGCACCATCGGGCGCGTCGAATAGCAGCAAGAAAACGCGACTGGCATTCTTCGAATAAAGGGCGAAATTAACGCCCCCGGCCTGCAAGTTCGCACCGAGCGGATAGTGCAGCCCCACGGAAATTCTGCGTTGCGATTTTTGCATGCGCTGCGCCGGCATATCGCTCTGGCTCCATCGAGATTCTGCTACGAATCGTCGATTTTACAGCCACTGCCTATGCACTATGATGGATTCCACGCGGACGGAGTTTGAACAGAAGAAGATCGCGGTCCGGGCACGGCTATTGCATAAAACCCTGCGGCAACCGGATGACGGTTTGTCTCCTCCTCCTTGGTGGGCCGGCGCGGATGGCTTGGCGCCGGCCCCTTTCTTTGGGAGGTAGGCCGATGTTCAAAAGCCTGCCGGTCATGTCCGCTGCGGATCGTGGCGCGCCTCAAGGCGGCGCAAATGCTCCAGGATGGTGCGTCGGCGGCGATGTTCAGGAGCGGCTTGTCGTCAGAATGATTCAGTGCTTTGGCTGCAATTGCCCGACGGCGAAACCCTAATTTCCGTCATAGCATGAATCAATAAACTTCATTGCAATTTTGGGTATGGCTGGCGCGCGATGCTGGTGGTATGTTGAAACGTATCGCGTTTGTCCAGGAGTGCTCACATGCTTCAGCTTGTGGCGGCTGTCCTCCCCGGCCGCATACTCGAAAAACGCCTGGCCGAATATATCCGGCGTCTGCGCGAGAAAGTCAGCCTGCCTCTCGCGCTGCAGCTCTGGAACGGGCAGGAACACCGTTTCGGGCCCGACCCGCTCGTGCGGCTTCATCTCAAGGCGCCGAGCGCGCTCGGCCATCTGATCCACCCGAGCCTGGCGGCATTGGGCGAAGCCTATGTCGAAGGCGAGATCGATGTCGACGGCCCGGTTTCCGAGGTCGTTCGCGTGGCGAGCCTGCTTTCCGAACTCGGCGACCAAACGGGCGAGCGACCAAGGACGCGCCGCGCGAAGCACGACCGCAAGCAGGACGCCGAGGCGATCGGTCACCACTACGATGTGTCGAACGCGTTTTACGAGTTGTGGCTGGATCGTGAGATGGTCTATTCCTGTGGCTATTTCCACCACGAATCCGATTCGCTCGAACTCGCGCAGGTTCAGAAAATCGACCATATCCTGCACAAGATTCGCCTTCGGCCCGGCGAGCGCCTGCTCGACATCGGTTGTGGCTGGGGTGCGCTGGCGCTGCGCGCAGCGAAAAAGTATGGTGCGCAATGCGTCGGCGTCACGCTCTCGCAAAACCAGTACGAACTGGCGAACCAACGCGTACGTGAGGCCGGATTGCAGGGCTGCGTCGAGATCCGGCTGCAAGACTATCGCGATGTACAGGGCAGTTTCGACAAAATCACGTCGGTCGGTATGTTCGAGCATGTCGGGCTTGCGAACCTGCGCGAATACTTTACGCATATCCACAACTTGCTTGCCGATGGCGGCGTGGCGCTCAATCACGGCATTACTTCGAGCGATCCGGATTCGGGCGAAACGCCTTTCGGCGGCGGCCGTTTCATCGATCGCTATGTATTCCCCAACGGCGAGCTGCCGCATATTTCGCTGGCATTGAAGGAAATGAGCGCCGCCGGGCTGGAGGCAGTGGATGTCGAGAATCTGCGCCTGCATTACGCGCTGACGCTAGACCACTGGACCGAGCGTTTCGAGACCAATGCCGAACGACTGCGCGAACTCGTCGGCGAAAAACGCTTCAGGATCTGGCGTATCTACCTTGCCGGCTGCGCGCACGGTTTTCGGCAACACTGGATGGCGCTACACCAGATTCTTGCCTGCAAGCCGCAAGATAGCTTTGCGACGCACCCGCTGCCGCCGACGCGCGAATACATGTACCCGGATTAAGACTGCTGAGACCGATTACGCTGCGAATCAGCGGAAGACGATGGTCTTGTTGCCGTGGACGAGCACGCGGTCTTCGAGGTGATACCGCAGCCCGCGCGCGAGCACGGCCTTCTCGATGTCCTTGCCGTAGCGGACCATGTCCTCGACCGAGTCCGAGTGATCCACGCGAATCACGTCCTGATCGATGATCGGGCCCTGGTCGAGTTCCGAAGTCACGTAGTGGCAGGTCGCGCCGATGAGCTTCACACCGCGCTGGTAGGCCTGGTGATAGGGCTTGGCGCCGACGAAGCTGGGCAGGAAGCTGTGGTGGATGTTGAGGATGCGGCCGGGATAGGCGGCACACAGATCCGGGGAGAGGATCTGCATGTAGCGCGCAAGCACCACGCAGTCGCCGCGCACGTCCTCGACGATGCGCTGCACTTCCGCATAGGCGGCAGCCTTGTTGTCCGGCATGACCGGCACATGATGGAACGGAATGCCGTGCCATTCGACAAAGCCGCGGAAGGTGTCGTGGTTCGAGATCACGCACGGGATCTCGATGTCGAGTTCCTTGCTCTGCCAGCGCGCGAGCAGGTCGTACAGGCAATGCTCCTGCTTCGAAACCAAGACCACGACACGCTTCTTGACCGCGCTGTCGGTGATCTTCCATTCCATGCCGAACTCTTCCGCGATCGGCTTGAAACGCTCGCGCAGTTCGGCGAGCAGGAAGGGCAGCGAATCCGCCTTGACCTCGATCCGCATGAAGTAGCGGTCGACCTCGCGGTCGGCGTGCAGGTTCGTCTCGAGAATC
>JAVBKC010000126.1:0-10479 GCA_031554255.1 Niveibacterium sp. | reverse complement strand
TTCGACGCAGGAGATTTCGGCCACTGTCAGCGCGATCCAGCACGAGGCGGCGCAGACCGTGGTGGCGATGAAGAACACGGTAACGGAAGTCGAGCTTGGCGTGACCAATGCGCAAGGGGCGCTGGACGCAATCATTCAGATCCGCCAGAGCACCGAGCAGGTCAAGAATCAGGTCGAGGACATCTCGGTGGCGATGCGCGAGCAGAGCGCGGCGAGCACGAGCATGGCGCAGGAGGTCGAGAAGGTGGCGCAGATGGCCGAGGAAACAAGCGTGACGGCACAGCGTACGGCCGAGTCGAGCACCGAGCTGAACACGCTGGCAGTCGATCTGAACCGCGTGATCGGCACCTACACGATCTGAGGCAGGGCGGCGCGCTCGCCGCCCTTCGCCCCATCGACGCCACCCTGCCGGGTGGCGTTTTTTTTGGCCTCGATTCTTGCTGGCCGGGCATCGGCCGCGAGGTGATACCGCCGCAGCCGAAACAGATTCTTAAATTTAAAAACTAAAGATAATTCTGATTTTGTCCGATACCATCTTTTGGTATGTGAAGAATGCTATTTCTAGGTTTGCGCGAATGTGTTGTCCGCCCAGGGGCGCTGGCCGTGGGCTAACGTAATAGTAGAAATTCTCAAACGGGAAGTCTCCCGGTTTTCTGGCCCGGATCGCTTCGATCCTGGCTTGCACGACAGAAACCTTCGAGCGCCTCGAAAACGCGGCCTCTTAGCTAGCCACGCTGCAACTATTTGATATACAAAAAAATTTTGCTCCACGTAGTGACGTAACGGAAGCGGGCGTTTTCCAAGACGTCCCCCCTCTTCGACCGATAGAAGACAAAGGAGTCGTTATGAACGTTGGTAATCGCATTCGCCTATTGGGCGGAATCGCGACCGTGGCAATGGTCGGGCTGGTCGCCCTCATTTCCCATCACATCGGAGTGGCGAAAAACGATGTTTCCAACAATCTGGCAGGAAACGTGATTCCCACGTATCAGGTTCTCCTGGTGATGCAGCGGAGCTTCCAGACTGCGCAGCGGGATCTTCTGCTGGGCGAAACGGGGCACGGCTTTGCGGTGGTTGCCGACGAAGTGCGCAAGCTGGCCGAGCGTACGTCCGGCTCGACGCAGGAAATTTTGGCCCCCGCCGGTACGATTCAGCACGAGGCTGCGCAGACCGTGATGACAATGAAAAATACGGTAAGCGAGGTCGAACTTGGTGTAACGAAAGCCCAGGGCGCGCTGGATGCGATCGTACAGATCCGCCAAAGCACCGAGCAGGTGAAAAACCAGGTCGAGGACATATCGGTGGCGACGCGCGAGCAGAGCGCGGCGAGCAACAGCATGGCGCAGGAGGTCGAGAAGTGGCGCAGATGGCCGAGGAGACGAGCGTGACGGCGGCGCAGCGCACGGCCGAATCGAGTACCGAGCTGAACACGCTGGCGGTCGATCTGAACCGGGTGATCAGCACTTATACGATCTGAAATCGTACGGCGGGTGAATGAAAAAGGAAGCGTTCGCACGGGGGCATGCGTCCTTCTATTTTTACTGCCGAAACAGTTAGTTCCGAAGCATTTACAAGGTTTTACGTTCAAAATTCAAGATATGTCACACTGATGCCGATAGCACTACATCGTGTCACCGGTCCGGCTACCATTTGAAACAGCGCCGGAGCGCAATGCGTGCCTGACGCGTTTCAGAATTAAGCATTCAAGGCTTTTTCGGTTGGATCGATACCCTCTCCTGGCATGCAGGCCATGATAAATGCCGCCAAGGGTAAGGTCGGCCCCTCTTGGGATGGCAGAGCCGGTTTTTGAACAGCGGAAGCATTTCCCCTGGATTTTTTGCATCTTGCCGCTTCGATTCCCGTTCGTGATCGGGATGTTCGGCAAACTCATCGGAGTCAATATGAACGTCGGTAACCGTATTCGCTTGCTCGGCGCGCTCGCGGCAGTGGCTTTGATCGCGCTGATCATCATCATCTCCACCCAGATCAGCTCGACCAAAATCGTCGTGATGGATGTGACGGAGAACGTGGTTCCCACTTATCAGAACCTGCTGGTGATGCAACGCAACTTTCAGGCCCTGCGGCGCGAACTGCTGGCACATGTGATCGAGCAGGACCCGGCCAGGATGGCCGAGATTCAGACACGCGCCGAAAAGGATGTGGTCGCTGTCGAAGGCACGATCGTCGAATACGGCAAGAGTCTTTACGACGCCCACGACAAGGAACTGATGGAGACGTTCCAGAAGGACTGGCTCGTCTATCGCGGGATGCTCGACGGTTTTTTCAAGGAATCGGCCGCGATGAACAAGGTCGAAGCGAGCCGGATCGTCCGCGAGAATACTTCGCCGCAGGCCGAAGTGGTTTTCAAGGACATTGGAAACATGAATGAGTTCTACGACGAAATCAACAAGAAGTCGAAAGCGAACATCATCGATACTTTCGAGCGCATGACTCAGGTGGCGATTGGAACCGCAGCGGTACTCATCATCCTGATGTTCGGGCTCGGCGAATACATCACGCGCAGCATCGCACGGCCGCTTAATGCCTTGCGCGATCTGGTCGCCGCGACAGCGAAGGATTACGACTTCACGCGGCGCGCAACCGGCATTGGCAAGGATGAAGTCGGGCAGGCGCAGGCGTCCTTCAATCAATTGCTTGAGGCCGTGCAGGTGAGCCTGAAGAAAGTGCGCGACATCGGCCAGGCGGTCGGACAGCGGGCCGGCGATGTCTCCACGGCGGCGGCGGAGCTGTCGGCAGCGTCGAACATGGTGAGCGAATCGGCCGAGAAGATGGCGGCGGGCACCGAGGAAGTGACGGTCAGCGTCACTCACGTCGCCGAACGTGCCCAGGGCACCGATGTGCTCGCCCGCGAAGCCGGACTCCACGCCGAGAACGGCGGCAAAGTGATCGAGGACACGATCACGCGGATCAACCGGATTGCCACGTACGTACGCGATTCGTCGCAGCAGATCGAAAGCCTGGTGCAACGGACCGAAAGCATCGGCGTCGTGGTCAACACGATCAAGGAAATCGCCGATCAGACCAACCTGCTCGCGCTTAATGCCGCCATCGAGGCGGCGCGTGCGGGCGAAACGGGGCGCGGCTTCGCAGTGGTTGCCGACGAAGTGCGCAAGCTGGCCGAGCGCACGTCCGGCTCGACGCAGGAAATCTCGGCTACCGTCAGCGCGATCCAGCACGAAGCGGCGCAGACCGTGGTCGCAATGAAGAACACGGTGAGCGAAGTCGAACTCGGCGTGACCAATGCGCAAGGGGCGCTGGATGCAATCATTCAGATTCGCCAGAGCTCCGAGCAGGTCAAGAACCAGGTCGAGGACATTTCGGTGGCGATGCGCGAGCAGAGCGCGGCGAGCAACAGCATGTCGCAGGAAGTCGAGAAGGTCGCGCAGATGGCCGAGGAAACGAGCGTGACGGCGCTGCGCACGGCCGAATCGAGTACCGAGCTCAATACGCTGGCGGTCGATCTGAACAAAGTGATCAGCACTTACACGATCTAAAAGCCAATTCGGCTGCACCACAGACAAACGCCGCCCGACCGGGCGGCGTTTGCTTTATTTGCCGCTCACCGCGACCGGCAGGGACGGCGCGAAATCGCCCCCCAGCGCCAGATGCAGATTGACACGCTGAACCCGCGCGTCGCTTTGCACGCGCAATTGTTCGCCGCGCGCTGCGATCAGATCCAGCTCTTCGTTGATCAGCGCACGGCGATCGCTGGCGCCTACGCGCAGGCGATGCGCCGCCAGTTCGACCTGGCGGTTGTTTTCGACGATGCGCGCATCGAGTTGGCGTGCCCGCGCCTGTAACGCCACATTGGCCGCCAGTGCGTTCTCGACATCCGCGAATGCGCGCTGCCCTGCCGCCACATAGGCGGCCACGGCGGCTTTCTGCTCCGCCGTTTTCGCTTCGACCTGCGCTTGCAGCGCGCCGCCGGTGAAGAGCGGCGCGAGGATACCTGCGCCTGCGCTCCAAACCGGATTGTCCCGGTTGGCGAGAACGAAGAGCGAACTGTCGATGGCGTTCACGCCGGCCGTGAGCTTGATTGCCGGCAGCCGCGCGGCCTTGGCCTCTTCGACCATGTAAAAGCTTGCGGCCACCCTGCGTTCGGCTGAGATCACATCGGGACGCCGCTCCAGCAGTTCGGACGGCAAACCGGCCGGCACGGCCTCGGGCAGCGCCGGCAATTGCTCGGCAACCGCCAGTTCGGCCGCCGGATAGCGCCCGAGCAGCAGTTCCAGCGCGCGCCGGGTCTGCGATTCGCCGAGTTTGAGCTGTTCCAGGGCCTCCTGGCGTGTCGTCAGCGCTTCGCGGACCTTGGAGACTGCCATGCCATCGGTATTGCCGATGCGCTGGCGCGTCTGCTCCAGCGCCAGCAGTCTTTGCGTCGCCGCGATGGATTGCTCGGCCAGTTGGCGCTGTTGCCGGGCTTCGATTGCGAGATACCAGGCGCGCGCCACGCCCGCGGCCAGCGACTGCCGCGCCCAGAGCAGATCCGCGACGGTGCTGTCGTACTGCGCGGTCGCCGCGCCACGCTGCGCACGCACGCGGCCCCAGAGATCGAGTTCCCAATTGACGACGAGCCCGCCGCCGGACAAACCGCTGCCGTCGGAGAGCTTGCCGCCGGTGCGGCCGTAGGCCAGTACCGAGGGCCACAGGCTGCCACCGGCGGCCGTCACCACCGCGCTGGCCTGCTCGATGCGCGCCGCCGCGACCTGCAAGTCCGGATTGTTCGCGATGGCCTCAGAGACGAGCGCAAGCAGGCGCGGATCGTCGAATCGCGCGAGCCAGCCGGCGGAAAACTGCCCGGACGGTGCGCCGGCTTTCCAGCTTTCGGGCAATGGCGCCTGCGGCAGAACTTGCGCGCGCAGATCGGCCCCCTTGGGCGGAGACTGCAAGGCGCAGCCCCCCAGCGCCAATGCGAGGGCTGCGGCAAGCGTCGTGGAAGCGGATTTGAAAGTGCTCATGGTCCGCGCCTCAGTGAAGCTTCAGAACCAGGTAGTTCATGATCGAGCTGACCCGCAGCACGACGCGGCGCACCAGATGCACCGGCTTGAGGTGCTCCGTGTAGATCGCGCCATTACCGACTGCGCCCGCGGCCAGGAATAGGTCGCGGTGCTTTTCTTCGAGTTCCAGCTTGACCGCGAAGCGTCCTGGTTCGGGCGCATGCGCACCGGTCTGCGGCACCTGGCCGCCAAGTGGCAACTGCCCCTGGCCCTGGGCCCACACGATGGATTGCACGCGGGCCTTGAACACCTGCCCCGGGTAAGTCGGCAGCGAGATCTCGGCTTCGTTGCCCGGCTCGACGTTGTAAAGCTCGTTCTGCGAGTACAGCGCGAGGATCTGGTAGTCGTCCTCGACAAAGGTCATTGCCGGTTGCAGCGGTATCGGCACCACCCACGAACCCTCGCGCAACTGGTTGTTGATGACCGTGCCATCGGAAGGGGCGTACATCGTGGTTTGCGATAGTTCCCATTTGGCATTGTCGAGCTGGGCGCGGATCGCAGCGACCTGCGCCTGTTCGCCATTGACCGTGGTGCCGATCTGCGTCTTGACCTGACGCTCGGCCGCTTCGGCGGACGCAAGTTCGGCCCGGATCTGCTTGAGGTTGGCCTGGGCCTGTTCGAGATCGAACCGATTGCCGGCCTCGGTTCGCGCCAGCTCGGCGAATTCGGCCACGCGCCGGCTTGCCAGCTCGAACTGGGCGCGCAGACCGTCGGTCTTGCTTGTTGCCGCCTTCAACTGATCGCCGAGGTTCTTGGCGTTGGCGCCTGCCGTGGCGAGCTGGGATTCGAACGAGCGGACCGTCTGTTCGTAAGGCGTCGGATCGATCTTGAACAGCACATCGCCTTTTTTCAGGTGCACATTGCCTTCGGCGGGCACCGCGATGACGCGTCCGCGTACCTGCGGCACGATCTGCACGGTGTATTTGATGACGCGGATGTCGGCCGAGGAGGGCGCGACGACATTCAGCGTCAACAAAAGCCAGGACATCCCGACGACCGGAATCGTCACGACAATGACCTTGGAGGTCGTATTCCACGGCAGCCACTTGAATTTGAAAAAGATCAGCCAGACCAGGAACGCGTAAATCCCAATGAGTAGCGCATCCATCAGACGGTCCCTCCGCCCTGGCTCATGGAAAGCTGGGCGCGCAGCGCTTCCAGCTCGGGGCTCAGTTTGCGAACCTTGGCAATCTGGTCGAGTTCTTCTTTCAGATGGGCAAGATCCCGGCGAACCACATCGTCATCGACCGCGCCGGCGATTTTCTTGCCCTGTTCGAGATAGTAGCTGTCGTGCTTGTCGGTTCCATAAGCCATCTTGTAGCCGAACGGTTTGGTATAGGCCCACAGCCAGGCCAGCGGCCACAGGAGGCCGCCGAACAGCAGCGACAGCACGCACAGTGCGGTGATGCCCTCGATCTGCGGGTGATGTTTCCTGTGCGCGACTTTCTCCGGCAGGATGTGGAGCATCCAGAACAGCGCGATACCCGCAGGCGGTATGACGATCAGCACGAACCAGGCGAGAAAGTTGGCAACCTTGTCCTCCATTTCGGGGGACAACAGACTTGCCGAAACGCCCGCCGAGAAGCCCATGATGACCAGTGGAGCGAGCCGGCGAATAATCAATGAGAGGGACCACGGCATCGAGGGCTCCTGCGTACGAAATGACTGTGTTGGCACTATAGACTTAACTCGATGACGGCAAAGTTCCCCGCTCTGGATTGCCAGACTCAATTCGTTCGTCGTGTGAATTACGACCGTCGGTTCCGTTTTCCTTTTCATGCTTCGTCGTCTCCCGTGCGAATGGCTTCAGCGCAGCGCAATGGGTTTTACCTTCGGTGAAATCGCGGCCCCTTTGCGCGCGCGCTTGCCGCGATGGGCTTCTTGCGCTGCGCCCTTGATTTCGAATTCGACATCCTTGCCGCCACGACCGATGCCGGCCACAACTACGCTCTCGCTCGCCGGGCAGGCAACCGCGACCAGGCTTTCCTTTTCGTCCAGCCCCATCACGATGACGCCGCGACCGCGCGCCATGACCTTCATTTCGGCGCGCGGCGCCAGCAGCAGGCGGCCATTGGCCGAGGCGCTGGCGATCCATTGCCCGGCGGCCGGCATGGGCGTGAGTACCGTTTCCTTATCTTCCAGCGTCATGAAAGCCTTGCCGGCGCGGTTGCGGCCGGCAAGTTCGGCTAGCGCGCAGATGAAACCGTAGCCCCCCGAATTGGCGAACAGATATTCCTGCGCGGGCTCGCCCGAGAGCGCCTGCGCGACGCGTGCGCCGTTTTGCAGATCGATCAGTGTCGTGATCGGCACGCCGTCGCCGCGCCCGCCCGGCAGATCGTATATGCGTATCGAATAGGAGCGGCCTTGCGTGTCGAGGATCAAAAGCGGCCACGGCGTGCGCGTTTCGATGACGGCGAATTCGCCGTCGCCGCTCTTGTACGTGAGTGCCGCGCGGTCGATGCCGTGGCCCTGGCGGCTACGCACCCAGCCGTTGCGCGAAAGGATGACGGTGACCGGTTCGTCGATCGTCGGCGCCTCGGTGGCGGCAACCGACTGCGCCGTTTCGATCAGAGTACGGCGTGCGTCGCCGAACTTTTTTGTGTCTTCGACGATTTCCTTGAGGATCAGCCGCGTCATTGCGTCGCGGTCTTCCAGCAGCCCGACGAGCTTGCTGCGTTCCAGCCGCAGCTCGGCCAGTTCCTGCTCGATCTTGATGTATTCGAGCCGTGCGAGCTGGCGCAGGCGGATTTCGAGGATGTCCTCGGCCTGTATTTCGGACAGACCGAAGCGCGCCATCAGTTCGGCGCGCGGTTCGTCGGCCTCGCGGATCACGCGGATCACTTCGTCGATATGCAGGAAGACCGTCGCGCGGCCTTCGAGGATGTGAATCCTGCGGTCGACTTCGCCAAGCCGGTGGCGCGAGCGACGCTCGACGGTGACGTAGCGGAAGGCGATCCACTCGCGCAGCACGGCGAGCAGGCCCTTCTGCGCGGGCCGGCCGTCGAGGCCGATTACGGTGAGGTTGGTCGATACGGAGGCTTCGAGCGAGGTATGTGCGAGCAGTACGCGCATCAGATCCTCGGGCTCCTGCGTGCGCGTCTTCGGTTCGAGCACGAGGCGCACGGCTTCCTTGTCGGAAGACTCGTCGCGCGCAGCGTCGAGCACGCCGAGGACGAGCGCCTTGTTGGCCTTTTCGTCGGCAGAGACTTCCTTCTTGCCGGCTTTGGGTTGTGGATTCGTCACCGTCTCGATTTCGCCCAGCACCTTGGACGTCGATACGCCATGCGGCAGTTCAAAGACGATCACCCGCCAGGCCCCGCGCGCCAGCGGTTCGACCCGCCAGCACGCGCGCATGCGCAGGCTGCCGCGCCCGCCCGTATAGGCATCGCGCAGCGCCTGTGGCGGCGAGATAATCTGACCGCCGCCGGGAAAGTCGGGTCCCGGCAGCAGGGCCATCACCTCATCGAGCACCGCCTCGGGTTTTTTGATCAATAACTGCACGGCGTTCGAGACCTCGCGCAGATTATGCGGCGGGCATTCCGTGGCCATGCCCACCGCAATGCCGGAAGCGCCGTTGAGCAGCAGCATCGGCAAGCGCGCCGGAAAGAGTTTCGGCTCTTGCCAGGCGCCATCGTAGTTCGGCGTGAAATCCACCGTGCCACGGTCGATTTCGCCAAGCAAAAGATCCGCCAGCGGCGTCAGCCGCATTTCGGTGTAACGCATCGCCGCCGCGCCGTCGCCGTCGCGCGAACCGAAGTTGCCCTGACCCTCGATCAAGGGATAGCGCAGCGTGAAGCCTTGCGCCATGCGCACGGCCGCGTCATAGACCGCCGAATCGCCGTGCGGATGCAGCTTGCCGATCACGTCGCCGACGACGCGCGCGCTCTTGACCGGCTTGGCGCCGGGCGCCAGCCGCATCTCGTGCATCGCGTAGAGGATGCGCCGCTGCACCGGCTTCATGCCATCTTCGACCTGCGGCAGCGCGCGCCCGCGCACCACGCTCATCGCATAGGCGAGATAAGCGCGCTCGGCGAAGGCCGCAATCGGCAGATGATCGTCCGGCAACTCGGCCAAAACGGGCGGGGCCGGCGGCGCGGGTGGCTCGTTCGGCTCAGGATCGATGGGCTCGGCAGGGAAGAGGTCGAGATCGCTCGCGTGCTTATCGTGCTGCATGGGTTTTTCAAATGCAAAGGCTCAAGGCGCGGGATTATCGCAGCCTTGCGCATCCGGTGCGCGGCACAATCCACTGGCATCGCGAAACGGAATTGCGATAATGCGCGCTCCTCACGCTAACCGGTACCGAGCATGGATCTCTTTCACTTCGACTGGATCGCCGATCCCAACGCCTGGATCGCCCTGGCCACGCTGACCCTGCTGGAAATCGTGCTCGGCGTCGACAACATCATCTTCATCTCTATCCTCGTCGGCCGTCTGCCGCCGGAGCAGCGTAACTCGGGTCGCCGCATCGGACTGCTGCTTGCGATGGGCACGCGCATCCTGCTCCTGATGTCGCTCGCCTGGATCATGCGCCTGACCGCACCGCTCTTCACGCTGCCGGTTTTTGGTCAGGAAATCTCCGGGCGCGACCTGATCCTGGTGTTCGGCGGCCTGTTCCTGCTCTGGAAGAGCGTGCACGAAATCCACGTCTCGCTCGAAGGCGCGGAGCACACGCACGGCGCACAGAGCGCCGCCGCGAGCTTTGGCGCGATCATTGCGCAGATCGCGATCATCGACATCGTGTTCTCGCTCGACTCGGTGATCACCGCCGTCGGTCTGGCGCAGGATCTCGCGGTCATGGTGCTCGCGATCATCGCCTCGGTCGGCGTCATGATGTGGGCCGCAAAACCGATAGGCGAATTCGTCGACCGCCATCCTACGGTCAAGATGCTCGCGCTTTCCTTCCTCGTGCTCGTCGGCGTCACGCTGATCGCCGAAGGTTTCGACACGCACGTGCCGAAAGGCTACATCTACTTCGCACTGGCCTTCTCGGTCATCGTCGAAATGATCAATATCCGGATTCGCGGCAAACAGACGCCAGTGCAACTGAGAAAGCACTCGCCCGACGCGCATTGATCATTCACTGGCGCGACCAGCTCGCGCCAGTGGTTTGTAAGTGTTCGTCAAGGCGCTTGTTCCATATCAAAAGGAGCCAATGCAATTGTTTCAGGATTTGAATCTAAATGTAAACTTGCGTTACTGCCGAGGCATTCCAATGGAATAAAACGTCCGATGTTCGAGCCCGTGTTCGCGTGGTTGACCGCAATCGTTGCGCTACTGAAAGTGGCCGGACGGGCGCATGGGGTCTGGGTATTCGGGCGGCGTTCGGGCCTTGCGGTGCTCCTGCTGTCCAGCCCGCTGGCATTGGGCCAAACGTCGGTTCTCGACCAATCGGCGCGCGAAGGATTGCGCCGTCAGGAAGAGCGTACACGCGAGCAGCAGCAGAGTCTGGAACCCCGATCCG
>JAVBKC010000117.1:0-9122 GCA_031554255.1 Niveibacterium sp. | reverse complement strand
CCTCGGGCAACGTGGACAGGAAGTACTTGCTCGGCTCCTCTTCGTTTGCGGGCCATTCGATGAGCAGCCATTGCTCGGGCCGCAGACGCGCCTTGCCCACATTGCCGCCCGCGTGGCGCACCCGCACAGCGGCGAAAGGCGTTATCCACGCCGTAGCCGGCATCAGCCAGCACGCAATGCCGTGGCGCGCCTTCGTCCAACTGCGTGCGCAACTGCTGCAACGCGATCTGTGTCTTCGTGGCGAAGCGAATCTCTTCGGGCACGCCGACCTTGATGCGTCGTTCAGGATCGCCCGCCCAATCTTCGGGCAGGGTTGGGCCACTCGGCTCGAGAAAATCGAATCGTCTTATTTGTGACACAGTAAGAATATAGCGGTTCGTGAGACCGCCCCTTATCAAATCAGTGTTGATGCCCGTGCTCGCCATGCACATGCCGATGGGCGATTTCTTCGGCCGTAGCTTCGCGTACATCGAGCACTTTCAACGCGAAGCGCAGCGGCGTACCTGCCAGCGGGTGATTGCCATCGAGCATGACAACGGGCCCCTTGATCTTGACGACGAAGAAGTGGCGCGGATTGCCCGTGGCATCGAGTTGCTGGATCTGCCCGCCGACCTTCACGCCGGGTGGGAACTCGTTCTTGGGCATCGTCTGCAACAGCGATTCGTCGCGCACGCCGAAAGCCTCTTCCGGCGCGAGATCCAGCGTTGCCTGGAAACCGGGCTCCTGACCGTCGAGCGCGGCTTCCAGCCGTGGGAAGACGTTCTCGTAGCCGCCATGCAGATACGACATCGGCGTTTTGCCGTCGTCGAGCGTGCGGCCTTGCGCGTCGGAGACTTTCATGTGCAGCGTAACAACGGTGTTTTGGGTAATTTTCATTCGTGGGACCTGTGCGGATCGTTTGAATAGCCCGCCATTTTCACAAATGGCGTGGACGGGGTGAAATCAAAAGTAGGCGAGATCACGGCGCGACAGCTCATTGCCGCGTCAGTTCGAAGCGTTGCCCTCGATAACTCAGCACGGCGCTGCTCGGTTTGATGCGTTCGACATTGATATCGCCATCTGTCGTGTCGCCTTCGCGCAGCATCTGGCCATTGAGCATCAGCAGGCGGCTTGCCGGGTCGTTCGAATAGACGGCGCCTTCGAAGCGCAGCGGCGGCAGGGCGCGGCGGGTCGGTTCGGGCAATTCGGCAAGCGTCGGAACGCGCGCGTCATCGGGTGCGGCTTGCGGCAGCGCCGGAGCAACTTGCGGGGTGGCTTGAGTCGAAGGCGCGACGGGCGATCGTGGCAGCGCTTCGCTCTGTGCTGTCGTGACAGGCCGTGGCGCAATGATCGTCGTGACGGGGCGAACGCTTACGGAAGGGGCTGACGGTGTGTCGCGCCTTATGGACACGGGGGCGAATGCAGGGCGGCCGAACAATAACCAGACAAGCACGCCCGCCAGCGCAAACCCGCCACCCGCGAGCAGCCACGGCCAGCGTGTTCTGTCGCGCGCGCCGCTTCCTGCCAACGGCAAGGGGGCCGGCGCAGGATCATGCAGGCCAGGCGCTTTTTCTTTCGCGCGTTCGCTTTCGGCGCGGCGCAGAGCGTCGAGGATGTAGGACATGTGAAGACTTCTGCATAAATGCCGAAGCTTCCCACAAATTAGAGCGAACGCCCCGTGGGCGTTCTGGGCTCAGTCTTGTTACAGCGCAAGCTCCGCCATTCATAGCGGAGCTTGCGCTGTAACGCGTGGTCAGCGGCCCGTGGCGAGTCGAGGTTCCTCGACCCCGATCAGCGGATTGAGTTGCATCAGCGTCATCGGCCCGGCCCGGCCATCGGGCTTGAGGCCACGGGCGAGCTGGAATGCGGCGATGGCGGTGGCAAGCCCGGTTTCGCGCGGCTGGCCCGCTACGGGCGGTATATCGCGCGCGATTTTCGTGAGTTGGGCGGCAAGCGCATCGGCGCCCACGCCGGGCGCAATGTCGCCAGCCCCGGCGTCATAGCCTTGCGGCATACGCCAGAGCGTCGTAAAACCGCCGCGCCATAGCGGCGCCAGCGAGGCCAGCGTCACCCTAAGATCGCCGCCATCGGGCGCGCGCAGCGTGGCTGCGTTCTCATCGAGGCCGACGAGCAGCACAGACAGGGAGCGGCCCTGCCCGTCGAATAAGGCAAGGATGCCAGGGCGGCCAAGTTGGCGGATCTTCGCGAGATTGCTCGCGCGATCGCGAAAACACAGCACGCCTGCACGCGCGGCGGCGCGGCAGGGCTCGGCATCGCTGGGCGCAAGATTCCAGAGCAGGGCCAGGCGCCGCAGCGCAGCCGCTTCGGAGCTGTCGCCCTGGCCGAAGCGTGAGCGCAAATCGGCGTCATTGAGCCACACGGCGGCGGGCTGGGTCGGCGCGGACGGAATACTGCCGGCGCCAGCCGGCGCAGCGGCCAACGCCTTGGCAACTGGCGGCAAGGTTCGCGGCGCTTGGCGTTGCCATAGGAGGGTGCCGACGACGGCACCGGCCAGCGCCGTCAGTGCGATCAGGCCAGTAATCCATCGAGCATAAACCGAGCGGGCGGGGACGTCATCGAAGGCTTCGCGCGCGGCCTTATTCACGACGCGCGGCGTGACGCTGGCAAGCCCTTCGGCATACGCGCCGAGCAGTGCGCGGTCGCACAATAGATTGATGCGCCGGGCGATGCCGCGCGCATGCTGTGCGACGCGTCGCAATGCGGCACGCTCGAACGGCAGCGGGCCGCGCAGACCCGCGACGGACAGGCGGTGCTGGATGTAGCGCAGGCTGTCCGTGTCGCTCAACGCGCCCAGGTGGTAGCGCGCGATCACGCGCTGCGCCAGTTGTTCGAGGCCGGGGCCGGCAAGCATTTGGCGCAGCTCGGGCTGCCCGACGAGCACGATCTGCAACAGCTTGCGTTCGTTCGTTTCGAGATTCGTCAGCAGGCGCAATTGTTCGAGCACCTCGGACGACAGATTCTGCGCCTCGTCGATCACGAGTACGCTGATCCGCCCCTGCGCATGCTTGTCCAGCAGCCAGGCATTGAGTGCATCGACGCGGCGTTTGAGCGAGGCGCCGGCCTCGGCGCGCGGAATATGGAATTCGTCGCAGACGGTTTCTATCAGTTCGCCGACCGTCAGACGCGGGTTGAATATGTAGGCGACATCGCAGTGATCCGGCACCTGTTCGAGCATGCAGCGGCAGACGGTGGTCTTGCCCGAGCCGATCTCGCCGGTCAGCAGCACAAAACCGCCCCCGCCTTGCAGACCGAACAAGAGATGCGCGAGCGCTTCGCGATGCCGCTCGCTCATGTAAAGGTAGCGCGGGTCCGGCGCGATGGAGAATGGCGCGCGGGTAAGGCCGAATTGGCGCGCATAAAGCGGCAGGCTGGCTTCGAGCCGCGCGTCGGTCTCGTCGGTCATATTTTGGTGCTTTGTAAGCGCTGCGTCGATGTCTGGCTCAATTTACCCATGCGAAGCCATTCGCGCGCATGGGATTTTTGGTACGAAAAGCCGCTTGCGCCCTCTAGTGTATTCGACCCGTGCATGTGTCAGCGCTCGTGCGTCAGCCGGCCTTAGGTACGTACGGTATCTTCCCCTAGAATGCGCCGTCCTCATCATTTCACGCCACCACCATGCCGCCGCTCACGCTCCAGTCCGTCCTGCGCGATCTGCTGCGCCCTTACACGCGCCGCATTGTCGTCGCTGCGCTCGCGCTCATCGTCGCGGCGAGCGCGATGCTCGGTATCGGCCAGGCGCTGCGCGCGGTCATCGACAAGGGTTTCGCAGCCAGCGACCCGGCCTGGCTGGATCGCACGCTGCTGGCGATGTTCGGCGTAATTGCGCTGCTCGCGACGGCGACCTGGTTCCGTTTCTACAACGTCTCCTGGCTCGGCGAGCGCGTGACGGCCGATCTGCGGCGGCGCGTCTTTGCCCATCTGCTGGCGTTGCCGCCGTCGTGGTTCGAGGCCGGTCGCACGGGCGATGTGATCTCGCGCCTGACCTCGGACACGACCCAACTCGAAAACGTCATCGGTTCGACCGTTTCGATTGCGCTGCGCAATGCGCTGCTTCTGATCGGCGGCTTAGCGCTCTTGGTTACGACGAGCTTGAAGCTCACGGCGCTCGTGATCGCCGGCGTGCCGCTCGTCGTCGCGCCCATCGTGATCTTCGGCCGCCGCGTACGTGTGCTTGCGCGCCAGAGCCAGGACCGCGTGGCCGATCTGGGCAACCGAATCGACGAGACAATCCACGAAATCCGCATCGTCCAGGCTTACGGCCACGAAGATGCCGACCGCATGGATTTTGCCGAGCGCGTCGAACGCGGTTTTGCAGTCGCGCGGCATCGCATCGCCGCGCGCTCGGCGCTGATCGTCGTCGTCATGGTCCTGGTATTCGGCGCGATTGCCTTCATCCTCTGGGTTGGCGGCCACGATGTGCTCGCCGGACGCCTTTCCGCCGGCGAGCTTTCCGCCTTCGTGTTCTATGCCGCCATCGTTGCCGGCAGCGTCGGCGCGCTGTCCGAAGTCTGGGGCGATCTGCAACGCGCGCGCGGCGCGACCGAACGGCTCGTCGAACTGCTCGCGACAGAGCCGCAGATCGCCGCGCCCGCGCAAGTTGCGCATCTGCCCGAACCACCGCAGGGGCGGATCCGCTTCGATGCCGTGGACTTCCACTACCCGAGCCGGCCCGACGCGCCCGCGCTCGACGCCTTCTCGCTGGATGTTGCGCCCGGCGAATCGGTCGCGCTCGTCGGACCCTCGGGCGCCGGCAAGACAACGGTATTCCAGCTTCTGCTGCGCTTCTACGACCCAAGCCAGGGCCGCGTATGCATAGACGGCATCGACGCACGCCTGCTCGACCCTAGGGCGCTGCGCGCGCGACTCGCACTCGTCTCGCAGGAGGCGGTGATCTTCGCCACCAGCGTGCTTGAAAACGTGCGCTATGCGCGGCCCGAGGCGACGCTTGCCGAAGTGCGCGCGGCCTGCACGGCGGCCTATGCCGACGAATTCATCGAGCGTATGCCATCAGGTTACGACAGCGATCTCGGCGAGCGCGGCGTCAAGCTCTCGGGCGGACAGCGGCAACGCATTGCGATTGCTCGCGCGATCCTCGCCGACCGTCCGATCCTGCTGCTCGACGAAGCCACCTCCGCGCTCGACGCCGAAAGCGAACGCGTCGTGCAAGCCGCACTCGAACATCTGATGCGCGGCCGCACGACGCTCGTGATCGCGCACCGGCTCGCCACCGTGCAGCGCGCCGACCGCATTCTCGTCATGGAGCAGGGCCGCATCGTCGAGGCCGGCAAGCATGCCGATCTCATCGCCACCGATGGCCTCTACGCGCGGCTTGCGCGCTTGCAGTTCACGGCTTGACCACGCGTTGCAGCCCACCCTGCCATTCATGGCGGGGTCTTCAAGTTTGCCGCTGGCGTTGCGCGCCCGCTACAATTTTGCCTTTTGCGCGGCAGCACAAGCCGCCCCTAGCATGCGCTTGCCCGCACCCGCCCTCTTAATCAAACGCCTCGGCCGTGTCGACTACCTGCCAACCTGGGACGCGATGCGGCAGTGGAGCCGCGCACGCACGGGCGACACGGCCGACGAACTCTGGCTGCTCGAACACCCGCCGGTCTATACGCTCGGCCTTGCTGGCAAACCTGAGCATCTCTTGCGTGAAACCGGCATCCCGCTCGTCAAGACAGACCGCGGCGGGCAGATTACCTACCACGGCCCCGGCCAAGCTGTTATTTATGTGCTGGTAGACCTGCAACGGCGCGGCATCAAGGTGCGCGAATTCGTGCGCCTGCTCGAACAGGCAACGCTTGATCTGCTCGCGGGCTACGCCATCGCGGGCTACGCCATCGCGGGCCAGCTACGCGACGGCGCGCCCGGCGTCTACGTCGGCGACGCGAAGATCGCGGCGCTTGGCCTCAAGATTGCGAACGGCCGTAGCTATCATGGCCTCGCTCTGAACATCGATATGGATCTTGCGCCGTTTTCGGCGATCAACCCCTGCGGCTATCCGGGGCTCGCCACGACCCAATTGCGCGATTTCGGCGTTACGGATTCCGTCGGCATAGTGCTCGACAAACTCGCCGCGCAGCTTATGCAAAGGTTCGCAATGCAAGCGGCCGCCGCCACCCCTTAAAGTCTTGAGAGAAAACATGGAAGAAACCGTCAAGAAACTGCGTGGCGCCGACAAAACGGCAAGAATCCCGATCAAGATCGTACCGGCCGAAAAACTGCGCAAGCCCGACTGGATACGTATCCGGCTCGGCACGGGCAGCGATGCCGAACGCTTCAACGAAATCAAAAGCACGCTGCGCGAACACAAACTGCATACCGTCTGCGAAGAAGCCTCCTGTCCGAACATCCACGAATGCTTCGGCAAGGGCACGGCAACCTTCATGATCATGGGCGACATCTGCACGCGCCGCTGCCCGTTCTGCGACGTCGGCCACGGCCGCCCCGAAGCGCTGAACCAAAACGAACCGGTCGATCTCGCCAAAACGATTGCCGCAATGCGGCTGCGCTACGTCGTGATCACCTCGGTCGACCGCGACGACCTGCGCGACGGCGGCGCGCAGCACTTCGCCGACTGCATCCGCGAAACCCGCGCCGCCTCGCCGGCCACCGCAATCGAAGTGCTCGTACCCGATTTCCGTGGCCGCATGGACGTGGCGCTCGCCACCTTCCGCACCGCGCCGCCCGACGTCATGAACCACAATCTCGAAACGGTGCCGCGCCTCTACAAGGCCGCGCGGCCAGGCTCCGACTACGCCCACTCGCTGATGCTGTTAAAGCGCTTCAAGGCCGAACATCCGGAAGTCTCGACCAAATCCGGCCTCATGGTCGGCCTCGGCGAAACCGACGAAGAGATCCTCGAAGTCATGCGCGACCTGCGCGCCCACGACGTCGAAATGCTCACAATCGGCCAGTACCTGCAACCCTCGGACGGCCATCTACCGGTGCTGCGTTACGTCCATCCGGACACCTTCGCGATGTTCGAACGCGAAGCCCTCGCAATGGGATTCAAAAACGCAGCCTGCGGCCCGATGGTCCGGTCGTCGTATTGGGCGGATCGGCAGGCAGAGGGGGCTGGGGTTGTCGATAAATCCGTGGTTTAGCGCGACTTGGTGGATGTTGATAGCAAAAATTCGATGACACACGCCTAAATCGAACGGCCTCAAGAACTGCTTGGTTCTTAAGGCCGCCAGCACCTGCTTTCTTGCGCCAGCCAGTACGGGTTGCTACTTGCTCGGACCCGATTACTGGGAGTTTGCAAAATTCCACCCGTTTATGCCTGACGTCAAAAGACGCGTCCTGGGCCGATGCGATCCTGCGGAGGTCGCAACGCTGCGGCGTATTGCGCGTCCGAGCATCTCTTACACGCGCAACGCATGGCTGGCCGTAGCGGGCATCCTGCTCTTCGTGGTCATTTACCTTGCCTGCACGGGCTGGTTCGTCTGGACCGCGATTCAGTGTTTCCGGGGTGCGATCACGCCGCATAGTCAGACGGGCGTATGGGGCGCATTGGTTGCGGCGTGCGCGGCTTTCCTTGCGGCATTCATGATCAAGGCGCTGTTTTTCATACGGCGCGGCAGCGGCTCGGAAGATATCGAAGTCACTGCCGCGCAGCAGCCACGGCTGTTCGCTTTCCTGCATGCGCTGGCCGACGAAGCCGGCGCGCCCAAGCCCGCACATGTTTATCTGTCCGCCCGTGTCAATGCAGCGGTGTTCTATGATCTGTCGATTCTTAACCTGATCTGGCCGTCGAAGAAAAACCTCGAAATCGGCCTGGGTCTCGTCAATACACTGAGCGTGAGCGAATTCAAGGCCGTCTGCGCACACGAATTCAGACACTTTGCACAACGCACGATGGCCGTCGGGCGCTGAGTTTATATCGCCCAGCAGATAGCCGGAGACATTGTTGCCAAGCGTGGTTCATGGGACGATTTCCTCTCCTGGGTATCGCAGACAGATATCCGCGTCGCCTGGATCGGCTGGGTTCTGCGCCTCATCGTATGGTCCATCCGCTCGCTGATGGATTCGGTTTTCAGCGTCGTGCTGATGGCCCAGCGGGCGCTGTCGCGCGAAATGGAAATGCAGGCCGATCTGGTGGCTGTTGCGCTGACCGGGAGCGATGCGCTCATCCATGCGCTGTACCGCCTGCAAGCCGCCGACGAGGCCTGGGACAGCGCGCTTGAATTTACCAATTCGGAGCTTTCCCAGAAGCGCCTGGTGGCCGATCTGTTTGCCATACAGTCGCGCGAGCTGGAACAGATGGCCGCGCTGACCGGCGAGGCGCGTTACGGCCTGGTGCCGCCCGTGCCGACCGAGCAAGCCGAACAGCACCGCTTATTCAAGGCGCAACTCGCACAGCCACCGCGCATGTGGTCGACGCACCCGCTCAATCATGAGCGCGAAGAAAATGCCAAACGCATCTATCTTGCAGCAGCGCTGGATTCATCCAGCGCATGGGCGATCTTCGACGATACACAAGCGCTGCGCGAGAACGTCTCCGCACGGCTGCAACAGACTGCGACCGAAGCCGTTCCCTCGCCCATTGAAGAGACACTGGCCCGCTTCGACAAACGATTCGATCACGAATACTTCGATCGTCGCTACCGGGGCGTTTTTCTCGGGCGCTCGCCCGTACTCCACACCGAATCAATAAGCGAACTCTACGGCACGCCGGAAGACGACATGAACGGGGCGCTCTCGACGCCCCACCCCGCAAGCCTGACGGATCAGATCGAGCGCCTGCGCAACCTCGAGAGCGAACTGGCGCAGCTCGAATCGGTGCACGACGGCAGCATGAAAGCCACGGGCGGAATTCTGCGCCACCGTGGGCAATCCTTGCGCGTGCGTGATCTGCCGGCTGCCATCGAGACCGTGCGGGGCGAAACCTGCGTGGCACGCGCCGCGCTGCAAGAATACGACCGCCGCTGTCGCACCGTGCATCGTCAATGCGCACAACGAATCGGAGCGGGCTGGGAGGCGGCGGACTCAAGAACCAAGTGCAACACTTGAGTTTGAGCGAATCTTGCATGTAGACAATGGGTTACCTGTCCATGAGGATGTCAAGGATGGCGAAGCCACAGCTTGTCTGCCTGTCCTTGACACCCTCATGGACAGGTGCT
>JAVBKC010000140.1:0-25807 GCA_031554255.1 Niveibacterium sp. | reverse complement strand
GGATCTGATCACGACGGCGCCAACTGTGGTCTATGAGGTCGTGCTCAATAGCGGCGACGTGATCCAGATCGAGAATCCGTCGAAGTTGCCGGATATCGGCAAGGTCGCTGAAATCCGCGAACCCATCATCACGGCGACGATCTTTGTGCCGCAGGATTACCTCGGTCCGGTCATCACGCTGTGCAACCTCAAGCGCGGCAACCAGGTGGACATGCACTACCACGGCCGTCAGGTCAAACTCGTCTATGACATGCCGATGGCCGAAGTCGTCATGGACTTCTTCGACAAGCTTAAATCGGTGTCGCGCGGTTACGCCTCGCTCGATTACGACTTCAAAGAATATCGCACGGCCGACGTCGTCAAGCTCGATCTACTCGTTTCGAGCGAGAAGGTCGATGCGCTCTCGGTCATCGTGCATCGCGCAACTGCGCAATATCGCGGCCGCGAACTTACGGCCAAGCTGCGCGAATTGATCCCGCGGCAGATGTTCGACGTGGCGATCCAGGCGGCGATCGGCTCGCACATCATCGCCCGCGAAACGATCAAGGCGCTGCGCAAGAATGTGCTGGCCAAGTGTTATGGCGGTGACATTTCGCGTAAAAAGAAGCTGCTCGAAAAGCAGAAGGAAGGCAAGCGCCGCATGAAGCAGGTCGGCAATGTCGAGATTCCGCAAGAGGCCTTCCTGGCCGTACTGCGTGTGGGCGACGACAAATAGTTTCGATCCATTTGACATGGGTCGTCGATCGCCTAGCCGCACCGTCTCCATGTCCGTGTTGCGTCCTTACGCCGCAGTGCGTGGCTGTTCCCTCTAATCAGGAGAAATCGTGGATTTCGCGTTGATTCTGTTCGTGTTGTCGCTGCTTACCGGCGTGCTCTGGGTAGCCGACCGTTTCGTATTCCGCAAAAAGCGCGCGCCCGGAAGTCCCGAGCCGATTTGGGTCGAATGGGGCGCGGGCTTCTTTCCGATTCTGCTTTCGATTTTTCTGCTGCGTTCTTTTGTCGTCGAGCCATTCCGGATTCCTTCCGGATCGATGATTCCGACTTTACTCGTCGGCGATTTCATCCTGGTAAAAAAATATTCTTACGGTATTCGTTTGCCGGTCATCGACAAAAAGATCATCGATACCGATTCGCCCAAACGCGGCGATGTTGTCGTGTTCCGTTATCCGCTGAATCCGTCGCAGGATTACATCAAGCGCGTTGTCGGACTACCGGGTGATACGGTCGAATACATCGACAAGCGCATTCGCGTGAACGGTCAGGATATGCCGGCGAAGAAGATCGAAGATTATCTGCATGTCGACAAACTGCAGTATTCCAACCAGTTCGTCGAGACGCTGGGCGGCGTCGAGCACCGCATGCTCAATGATTCCGATGCACCGACTTACGTGGCTCAGCGACTGCCCTTCGAGGGGCAGGAGAACTGTGACTATACTAGCGATGGTTTCCGCTGCAAGGTGCCAGCAGGCCATTACTTCATGATGGGCGATAACCGCGACCAGAGCGCCGATTCGCGCATATGGGGTTTTGTGCCCGATGAGAATCTGCGCGGCCAGGCATTTTTTGTCTGGTTCAATTTCAGCGACTTGAAGCGCATTGGCCGTTTCCACTAGCAAGATCGGGGAGAATCCGATGCGCGCGCATCAACGCGGAGTCTCGCTCGTCGGCATGCTGATCCTAGGCATCGTCCTTGTCGGTGGCATGGTTCTCGCGGTGCGCTGTGTGCCGGCTTATAACGAATATTTCGCTGTCAAGTCCGCCCTGAACCAGATCGCGGCGGGCAGCGATGCCGAATCGCCCGAGTCGATCCGCCATGCTTTTCAACGTCGCGCCGACCTTGGCGGCGTGACGAGCATTGGGTCTAAGGATCTGGACATTACCAAGGACAGTGGGCACTACGTGATCTTTGCCCAATGGGAGCGCCAGGTGTCACTGATCGCGAACGTTTCGCTCGTGTTTGCGTTTCAGGCATCGAGCCGCCCCAGCACTTCTTCTTCGCAGTGATACAGGATTCCAATGGCGGCTGGTAATAGTCTGCAACACGCGTTGGGGCATCGGTTCCTGACGCGAGCGCTGCTGGAACAAGCGCTGACGCACCGCAGCTTCGGTACGCTGCATAACGAGCGGCTCGAATTTGTCGGCGACAGCATATTGAATTGCGCAATTGCGCGGGCTTTGTTCGAACGCTTTCCGGATCTCGACGAAGGTTCGCTCTCGCGTCTGCGCGCGGGACTTGTCAAGCAGGATGCTCTGCACGGACTTGCGATGAAGATCGAACTCGGGCAGGAATTGAAACTCGGCGATGGCGAGCTTCGCAGTGGCGGGCATAGACGGCCGTCTATCCTCGCCGATGCGCTCGAAGCGCTATTTGGCGCGGTTTTCCTGGACGCGGGTTTCGATGCCGCGAATGCAGTTATTCTGAAACTCTATGCGCCTTTGTTGGCCGAGATAGATCCGGACTGCGCCGGCAAGGACCCGAAGACAGCGCTGCAGGAGTGGCTGCAAGCACGTCGTCATCCACTGCCGCGCTACGAGATGGCGGCGGTGCGCGGCGAGGCGCATGCGCAGGAGTTCGAAGTTGCATGTCATGTCAGCGGCCTGGGTTTCGTGACCTACGGGCGTGGTGCGAGTCGTCGCGCGGCCGAGCAGCAGGCCGCAGCCGCCGCGATCGAAAGGATTCAAATATCATGAGCGATACCGATAAAGTTGTGGCCGCCGATTTTCGCACCGGCTTTCTTGCAATCGTGGGTCGGCCGAACGTCGGCAAATCGACGCTGCTGAACCGGCTGGTCGGTCAGAAAGTCAGCATCGTTTCGCGCAAAGCGCAGACGACGCGGCATCGCGTAACCGGGGTGCTGACAGTCGACGCCGCGCAATATGTCTTCGTCGATACGCCCGGTTTTCAAACCAGGCATGTCGGCGCAATGAATCGTGCGATGAACCGCAGCGTCACGCAGGCATTGGTCGATGTCGACGCCGTGATTTTCGTCGTCGAGGCCGGCGCGCTTAAAACCGAAGACCGCGAGGTCATGAATCTGCTGCCGGCGTCGGTGCCGGTCGTGCTCGTCGTCAACAAGATAGACCGGATGACCGACAAGGCGCAGCTACTGCCCTTACTCGCGGGACTTAGCGCCGAGCGCGAGTTCGCAGCGATTGTGCCGCTGGCGGCCGAAACCGGAGCCAATACGGCGGAATTGCTCAAGGCATGCCTGCCGCTGCTCCCTGTGCAGGCACCGATCTTCGATGAAGACGACATCACGGACCGCAGCGAGCGCTTTCTCGCCTCCGAGTTCGTGCGCGAAAAACTCTTCCGCCTGCTCGGCGAAGAGTTGCCCTACGGACTCGCCGTCGAAATCGAGAAGTTCGAGGTAGACGGACCGGTGCGGCGGATTTTTGCCGCGATCATCGTAGATCGCGCAAGTCACAAGGCAATGGTGATCGGCAAGGGCGGACTCAAGCTCAAACGGATCGCCAGTGAAGCGCGCGTCGAACTCGAAAAACTTTTCGACGGCCCGGTCTATCTGGAAATTTGGGTCAAGGTGAAAAGCGGTTGGGCGGACGACGAGCGCGCGCTCAAAAGCCTTGGATTCGAATAAATCCATTGGTGCGCGTTTGTCATGAGAGGGAAACGGGTCGAGCAGGAGCCGGCATTTTTGCTGCATGCCCATCCCTGGCGCGAAACCAGCCTCGTGCTCGATATTTTTTCGCGCTCGCATGGTCGCCTGCCGCTTGTCGCAAAGGGTGCGCGTCGTCCGCTTTCGCAACTGCGTGGCGTATTGATGAGCTTCCAACCGCTGCTCGCTTCCTGGAGCGGGCGCGGTGAGGTCCGGACGCTGACCGGCGCCGAATGGGCCGGTGGGCAGGCACTGCTGACCGGCGCCGCAATGATGTGCGGGTATTATGCGAATGAGCTGATCACGCGGCTGCTGCCGCGCGACGATGCGCATCCGGCGCTCTTCGACGCCTATGCCGCGCTGTTGCAAGCGCTCGCGGCCCAAGCTCCGCAGGATCTATGCTTGCGCAGGTTTGAACTGGCCTTGCTGCGAGAACTCGGCTACGCACCGACCTTCGATCACGATGAAGACGGCAGACCGCTGCAACCTACGGCGCACTACCTCTTTATAATCGAACGCGGTCCCGTGCTCGCCGATGCGGCGCATGGCGACATGTCCAGTCTGTCCGGTCGTGTGCTGCTCGATCTGGCGGTTGGCGATCTATCCAACCCCGACACGCTATTCCAGGCAAAGAGCCTGATGCGGCGGCTGATTGCGCATCTGCTCGGCAACCAGCCGCTCGAATCGCGGCGGATCTTCATGGAGTTGCAGGAACTGTGATTGAACTCGGCATCAATATCGACCATGTCGCAACCCTCCGGCAAGCGCGTCGCACCTACGAACCCGATCCGGTTTGGGCCGCCGTCGAAGCGCACTTAGGCGGCGCCGATGGGATCACAGTCCATCTGCGCGAAGATCGGCGGCATATCCAGGACGAAGACGTGCGGCATTTGCGCGATCTCACGCAAATCAAGCTGAACCTCGAAATGGCGGCGACCGACGAGATGGTAGCTATCGCCTGCCAGCTCAAGCCCGAAATGGCGATGCTCGTGCCTGAGGGGCGGCAGGAAGTTACTACCGAAGGCGGGCTCGACATCGTTGCGAACGAGGCGCGGGTTTGCGAAGCCGTCGCGAAACTCGCCGACGCAGGTATCCAGAGCAGCGTCTTCATCGATGCACAGATCGATCAGGTCAAGGCTGCCGCCAGGGTCGGCGCACGCGTCTGCGAGATTCACACGGGGCCCTATGCGCACGCTTTTCACAATCGCGGCCGCGATGCGCGCAGCCCGGCGGTGCTCTCCGAGATTGAGAAGATCCGCAAGGCTGGCCACGCAATCGTCGATCTTGGCATGCGTTTCAATGCGGGCCATGCGCTGAATTATTTCAACGTTCAGCCGATCGCCGCGCTCGAAGGCATTCGTGAATTGCATATCGGCCACGCAATCATCAGCCGTGCTGTTTTCGTCGGCCTGCGCGAGGCCGTGCGCGAGATGAAGCGGCTGATGCGCGAAGCGGCCGACGCGCCGCATCATTACGGCCGTTGAACCCCGCATGATCGTGGGCATCGGAACCGACATCGTCGCGATTGCGCGCATACGCGCCTCGCTCGATCGGCATGGCATGCCGTTCGCCGAACGGATTCTTGCGCCATTGGAACTTGCCGAGTATGCCGAGGCGCGCGATCCGGCGCGCTTCCTGGCCAAGCGTTTTGCCGCGAAGGAAGCGTTCGCCAAGGCTTTCGGGACAGGCATTCGGGCGCCCGTCACGTTTAACGCGGTAGCAGTGACGCACGATGCGCTCGGCAAGCCGGCTTATGTACTCGATCAAACGCTTACGACCGAAATGGAGAAACGTGGCTGGCAAAGCCACCTATCGATCAGCGACGAAAAAGACACTGCGGTCGCTTTTGCGCTGATCGAAGCTGCTGCAAATCGCGTTGCAATCTGAGAAGCGAAACTAAAATGACAATAGAATTACCGCTCGGCCCCGTCATCTGCGATGTGGCGGGCTTGTCCCTTACCGAAGACGAGTGCGAACGCCTGTGCCATCCGCTCGTGGGGGGCGTGATCCTCTTCTCTCGCAACTATAGCGATCCTGCGCAGCTCGCCGCGCTGACCGCGCACATTCACGCCTTGCGCGTGCCACGCCTACCGATCACGGTCGACCATGAAGGCGGGCGTGTTCAGCGCTTTCGC
The DNA here is from genome assembly GCA_031554255.1 of Niveibacterium sp. Classification (GTDB taxonomy): domain Bacteria; phylum Pseudomonadota; class Gammaproteobacteria; order Burkholderiales; family Rhodocyclaceae; genus Niveibacterium. Next base: position 20,058 of record JAVBKC010000140.1, on the reverse strand, counting down.
GACGGTTTCACGCGGCTGCCGCCGATGGGCGCTTTGGGCGTCGTCTGGAAAGAGGATGTCGACAAGGCGTTGATGCTCGCGCGCACGACCGGTTACGTCTTGGCGGCCGAATTGCTCGCGCATGGAGTCGATCTGAGTTTTACGCCAGTGCTCGATCTCGATTACGGACGCAGCAAGGTGATTGGCGATCGCGGATTTGCCGGCGAACCTGAAAGCGTCGCAGCATTAGCGGAGGCTTTGATTGACGGACTCGCTGACGCCGGCATGGGCGCAGTGGGCAAGCACTTCCCCGGACACGGTTGGGCACAAGCCGATTCGCATGTCGCGATGCCGAAGGACGAGCGCGATTTCGATGCAATCTGGGCCAACGACATTGCACCCTATCGGCATGGCCTGCTGCGCAAGCTTGTCGGCGTGATGCCGGCGCATGTGATCTATCCGCAAGTCGACCCGAATCCTGCGGGTTTCTCGCCGTTCTGGCTGCAAGACGTGCTGCGCGAAAGACTTGGGTTCTCGGGCGTGATTTTCTCGGACGATTTGACGATGCACGGTGCAACAGGTGTCGGCGGCATTGTTGCGCGTGCCAAGGCCGCCCATGCGGCCGGTTGCGACATGCTGCTCGTCTGTAATCGACCGGATCTCGCGGACGAATTGCTCGCGAACTGGAAGCCCGCGCTTGCAGACGCGAGCCTTGCGCGGATTGCCGCCTTCGGCATGAGTACGACAGCGGATAGCCTGCCTGCCGAACCGCGCCTGATCGCGGCGCGCAGCGTGGTTGCCGATTTCGTCGCCTCGCTCGCATGAGATTGGCATGGCTTTCGATGCGCGCGAGTTCCTGCGTAACCTGACCGATGCGCCCGGCGTCTACCGAATGATTGGCGCCGGGGACGAAGTGCTTTACGTCGGCAAGGCGAAGAACCTCAAGCGGCGTGTGGCTAGCTATTTTCAGAAGACCCACACGAGCCCGCGAATCGCAATGATGGTGGGCCGCGTCGAGCGTGTCGACATTACGGCAGTGCGTTCGGAAACCGAAGCGCTGATTCTTGAGAACAACCTGATCAAGAATCTGCGTCCGCGCTACAACATCTTGTTCCGCGACGACAAGAGCTATCCCTACATCATGATGTCGGGCGGCGAATACCCACGCATCGCGTATTACCGAGGCAATTTCGAGAAAGGTTCGCGCTACTTCGGCCCTTTCCCCAGCGCCTGGGCCGCGCGCGAAAGCATCACCTTGCTGCAGCGGATGTTTCGGCTGCGTACCTGCGAGGACTCCGTTTTCTCGAATCGTTCGCGCCCCTGCCTGCTGCATCAGATCAAGCGTTGTACCGCGCCCTGCGTGAATCTGATTGCGCACGAGGATTACGCCAATGATGTCCGCATGGCAATGCTGTTTCTCGAAGGCCGTCATTCCGAAGTCACCGACGCGCTTGGTCGCCGTATGCAGGAAGCATCGGATCGTTTTGCCTTCGAAGAAGCGGCGGTGTTTCGCGATCAGATCCGTGCGTTGCAAACCGTGCTGCATAAGCAGTTCGTCGACTCCGGCCGCGACGAAAATGTCGATATCGTTGTCGCACTCGAAATCGCTGGCGTGATTTGCGTAAACCTTGCGATGGTGCGCGGCGGACGTCATCTGGGGGACCGGCCGCAATTTCCACTGGCAGGCGAAAGCGCGGGCGCGGCGGACGCGTTACTTGCTTTTGTCGAACAGCATTACGAGGAACACCCTGTGCCGACACGTCTCGTGATCGAGGGGGCACCGGTCGAGACCGCCCGCGATATCGTCGAGGACGCGCTCGACGTGCGCATGACTGTTGTCGGGCCCCGTGGGGAGAATGAGAGAGCCTGGGTCGAGATGGCGCAGGAAAACGCACGGCTCGCCATCGAGACGCGTCTTCGCGAAGCGGGACGTGCTGCTGATCAGCTCGATGCGCTCGCAGTAGCGCTTGCGCTGCCCGAGCCGCCGCGCCGCATAGAGTGCTTCGACATCAGCCATACGCAGGGCGAGGCGACGGTTGCATCCTGCGTTGTGTGGGATGGCGGTGGCATGAAAAAATCCGAATACCGCCGCTTCAATATTTCAGGCATCGAGCCCGGCGACGACTATGCGGCAATGCGCCAAGCATTAACGCGACGCTACGAGAAAGTCGCGGCAGGCGAGGGCGTGCGGCCAGATCTGATCCTTATCGACGGCGGCAAAGGACAGGTCGGCGTGGCTTTCGAAGTTCTGACCGAACTCGGGCTTGAATCGATTCCTATGGTCGGTGTCGCGAAAGGCGAAGCGCGCAAGGCGGGGCTTGAGCAACTTGTTTTCCCCGATACCACGCGACCGCCGCTGGTGTTAGGCGGCGAGCATGCGGGCCTGCATCTTGTGCAAACGGTGCGCGACGAAGCACACCGTTTCGCAATCACAAGCATGCGCGCACGCCGCGCAAAAACGCGGCTGTCATCGCGCCTTGAGGACATCCCGGGTGTTGGGCCGAGCCGCCGTAAGAAGCTCGTTGAAACCTTCGGTGGCTTGCCTGGCGTGAAGGCTGCAACGGTCGAAGATTTGTGTCGCGTTGAAGGCGTTAGTCGTAAGCTTGCGGAGGTAATTTACAATTCTCTACATGGCAAATTCGGCTGAGTTCGGGCGTTGCACTCGATTCTTGAGTCTAAGCCTTTACTGGCCATGATGGAGCAATGGACGCCAATCCCGCACTGCCGGAGCCAGACGAGTTTTTGGGCGATGTCGAGGCGCTTGAAACCTGGCGAAAAAAGCAAAAGATGACCATGCTAAGAAGAGCGGGTAAACGGCGCTGGTCGTCTGACATTAACCATCGCCCCAAGCGTTCTACCTAGAGGCACGCGCCGAGCGCAATGCCGCTATTGCGCCCGGCCCATCGGGCGCGGTGCATGAAAAAAGTCACACAACGCATTGTTTGAGCCGCTTATTCATGCCCTATCCGTAGTCCCGCGCGCAGGCGCGGGGCGATTGCGTGCTCAAAACCGATACAATGGCGCGGCCTTCCACGGCCAATTTGAATTGGGCTGCCGACATGGCGCCTACTTGGCGTCGAAGCATGGCGCAGAAATAACAGCAACACGCTGATTCATATTGGAAAACTGACCCCTGGTGCAATGAATTTACAATTCGTTGCACGGTAGATCCGATCGCGTCCCGTACCCGCCGATGCAGTTCAACATCCCCAATGCCCTGACATGGGCCAGAATCCTGATGATTCCGCTCTTCGTCGGGGTTTACTACTTACCCGATAGCGGCCTTAGCGGATTTGAAAAGAATGTCGTCGCTTGCGCGCTTTTCGTCGTCGCGGCGATCACCGATTGGTTCGACGGTTATCTTGCGCGCAAACTCGGCCAGACTTCGGCTTTCGGCGCTTTTCTTGATCCGGTGGCGGACAAGCTGATGGTCTGCGCGGCGCTCGTGATGCTGACCGAACTCGATCGAGTGAGCGCGCCGATTGCGCTCATCATCATCGGCCGCGAGATCACGATTTCGGCCTTGCGCGAGTGGATGGCTCAGATTGGCGCTTCGCGCAGCGTGGCCGTGTCCTTCATCGGCAAGCTCAAAACCACGGCTCAGATGGTCGCGATTCCCGTCCTGCTCTATCACGACAGGTTGTTCGGTTTTGATGTGACGCCGTTTGGCACCGCGCTGCTTTGGGTTGCCGCCGTATTGACGCTTTGGTCGATGGGCTACTACTTGCGTCGTGCCGCCGATGCGCTTGCCGGGAAAATCGATAGTTGACAGAATCGGACGCTAGACTATAATATCTGTCTCTGTTGCGGGAGTAGCTCAGTTGGTAGAGCGCAACCTTGCCAAGGTTGAGGTCGCGAGTTCGAGACTCGTCTCCCGCTCCAAATATATGTCTGTAGCCATTCTTCCAGGCTGCAGATTATCTAAAAGGTTCTGTGAGAGGTTTCACGCGAACCGCGTCGTTAAATCCATGCCTGTTCTTCGCCTTCGTTCGAGGCAGTCGAAAAAATTTCGTTGATGTTTTCTCCGTGCGTTCGACGCTCTCGGAGTGCATGACACGCATCCTTCCCTGTTCCATCCTGCGGCTCATCCGAGCAAGGCGACTAGTGCCGGCGGCAATGGTGTTGATTTGCCGATGGCCCTATCGATCCAGACGATCTTAGCCTCGCCAGTCGCATAGCGTTTGGCCCCGCTCGCGTCGAGCAGTTCGTAACGCGTCATTACGCTGCTGCGCCCTGCCTCGCCGGCATACAGCTTGATCTTGACGGTTGCGGGATAATTGATGGTTTGCAGGAACGTGCAGGAAGCATGAACGATAACTGGCGCCTGGCCTTGCGCCGTATCGCAGACAAAACCTTGCTTTGCGAGCCATTCGACGCGCGCCTGTTCCATGAAACGGAAGAAGACCGTGTTGTTCACATGACCCAGCGCGTCCTGATCGCCCCAGCGCACCGGGATGTCGCACTCGTGAAGCAGTATATATTTCGACGTAGTGCTATCGCCTTGCATCATTGTCTCCATTCTGCCATGCGCTCGGGATAGGTTTGCATGCTGCTTCGCGCACGATTAATCTACCATACCTAACAGTATGGAAAAACAACCGCTGGCGTATGTCTGTCGCGGTGAATCTCGGAGGAGCGGGGGAATGGAACGCGAGTCGATGGAATTCGATGTACTGATCGTCGGCGGCGGTCCCGCCGGTTTGTCCGCGGCGATCCGCATCAAGGAGTTGGCCCAGGAAAAGGGGCATGAGGTCAGCGTTTGTTTGATCGAAAAAGCGTCCGAGATCGGCGCGCATATTCTTTCCGGCGCGGTCATGGACCCGCGCGCGATCACCGAACTTTTCCCAAACTGGAAGGAACTCGGCGCGCCGCTCGAAACGCGGGTCACCGAGGACGAGGTTTTGTTCCTATCGGAAACTGGCGCGGTGCGGGTTCCGCAGTGGGCGCTGCCGCCGCCCTTGCATAACGAAGGCAATTACATCGTCAGCCTGGGGAAAGTCTGTCGCTGGCTCGGCGAGCAGGCCGAAGCGCTGGGCGTCGAGGTTTATGCCGGTTTTGCCGGTGCCGAGGTGCTCTACGACGAGCAAGGCCGCGTCAAGGGCGTAATCACCGGCGACATGGGCCTGAACCGCGACGGCGAGCCCGGGGCGAATTTCCAGCCGGGCATGGAACTGCATGCGAAATACACGCTGTTCGCCGAAGGCTGTCGCGGCCATCTGGGTCGGCAGCTCGAAGAAAAATTCGATCTGCGGCGCGGTATCGATCCGCAAACTTATGGTATTGGCATCAAGGAGCTTTGGGAAGTCAAGCCGGAGCATTTCAAGAGCGGACTTGTGTTCCATTCGGCCGGCTGGCCGTTGAAGTCCGACACCTATGGCGGCGCTTTTCTCTACCACTACGGAGAAAACCTCGTTTCCATCGGTTTCGTTGTCGGTTTGGGCTATAGCAACCCCTATCTTTCGCCGTTCGAAGAGTTTCAGCGTTTCAAGACGCATCCGGCAATCCGCCGTTTTCTCGAAGGCGGCAGACGGATCGCCTATGGCGCGCGTGCGATTGCGGCAGGCGGCATCCAGAGCATTCCTCGCCTGGTGTTTCCGGGTGGCGCGCTGATCGGCGACGATGCGGGCTTCCTGAATGCGGCGCGCATCAAGGGTTCGCATACCGCGATCAAAAGCGGTGAGCTTGCCGCCGAGGCCGTCTTCGAAGCGCTCGCAGCCGGCCGTGCACAGGACGAACTCGTTGCGTATCCAAAGGCTTACGAAGCGTCCTGGCTGCACGACGAGCTGTACCGCGCGCGCAACTTCAAACCTTATATGTCCAAGGGTTTGTGGCTAGGCACCTTGCTCTACGGCATCGATCAGAAAATTTTTGGCGGTCTGGTGCCGTGGACGCTGCATAACTCGGCCGACCATACCAAGCTCAAGAAGGCAGCGGAATGCCAGCCGATTGCCTATCCCAAGCCCGATGGCGTATTGAGTTTCGACCGGCCTTCGTCGGTGTTCCTCTCGAATACGAATCACGAGGAAGACGAACCCTGTCACCTCAAACTCAAGGACCCGGCGGTCGCGATCCGCGTGAATCTTGCGCAGTACGATGCGCCGGAGCAGCGTTATTGCCCGGCTGGGGTCTATGAGATCGTGTACGAGGAAGCCGGTCCGCGCTTGCAGATCAATGCGCAGAACTGCGTGCACTGCAAAACTTGCGACATAAAGGATCCGACGCAGAACATCGTCTGGGTCACGCCGCAAGGCGGCGAAGGGCCGATTTACACGCAGATGTAGGCTGGCAGAATTGTCGCTTCGGTCATCACGTCCGAGGCGACATGCCCTTGTTTGCGCCGCGTCCGGATGCACTTAATGCATGTTGCTCATGACTACTCGTCAGAGAGGATTGTCAGGCATAAAGCAAAACCACAAGTATGTTTTTCAGGATTTTGGCGCACATCAGAAATTTCAAGGCTGTGTTCATCAACGGCTTTTCTGATTGATTGTTTTTTAACGAGTAAGGGCTCACGAAAAATGGCTTTTCCAACGCAAGGCAAAGCATCTACTTATTCTGACTATTTCAAGGAGCGTCGCACAGCTAGCGGTGAAATTTATTCGCATGATAAATATACTGCTGCGCTATTGCCAAGATCAAATTGGTACGTCCTCCCAATGGGAACTCTTTTGAAACTAACCCACAATTCAAAGCAGGTTGTCGTAAAAATAAACGATCGCGGCGCTGGGAAAATAGACGACAAGGGAATTAATCGAGATTTGGGTCGAGTATTAGATTTGAGCCGTATCGCGATGGCCGCATTGCAAGGGAAAAGCGCATTATCCATTTCTGATCGCAATGCAAGTGTAATTCATTTGCAGAAGATAGAGATTGTTCCCGCAACAACACCTTTGGGTCCGGTTGTTATTAACCCATGAAAACATTTTTTAATATATTAGTTGTTTTCAGTTGCTTGGCGGCGATGTCCTACGTCAGTGCCGCACAGCCGACGAACGGGGCGTTCAAAGAAATTTCGGCTACCGCCCGCTTCTTCGCTAGTGAAATTCAAGTTATCGGCGTGGATGTGGAAGGCGACAAACGTCTACGGTTTGCGACGTGGCAGGAGGGGGAAGGCGAACATACTCGGGTGCGAATGGCGCTGATGGATACCACAGGAAATCTGGAATCTGCACCGGTTGTATTCGACAGAGAATACGCCTATGGGCCTAGGGTTCGTCGCGTGGTCAATTGGCAGTTTGGCGGACACCCCGTATTGGCGGTGGTTTACCAGCAAGGCGCCGCAGCAGCCCAGATCGAATTGTTCGGCGTTGACTCTGGTCCAGCCTTGGCTTCTCTTGATCAGCGCCTAGGAGAGGAAATTGAGTGGCGTATTGGCAAGGACGGCGGCTTGCTGTTGAGTGTTTATACAAAGCAGAAAGGGAGTTTGGTCGCGAATTGTTATCGCTGGCACGAGAAATCCCATCGATTAGTAAATCATTCTTGTTAAAGTAGTCCTCTAATAAAATAAAAGAAAAATTTCTTTACGTGTGGGAATTTTCCCGTGTGTCGTTAACCGATCCAGGATCGTGATCAGTCGGCTTCGGCCTCTGTTCCGGGAAACAGCACGTCAGTAAACCCGAAGCGGCTGAAATCCTTTATCCGCATCGGATAAAGAATGCCGTCGAGATGGTCGCATTCGTGCTGCACCACGCGGGCATGGAAACCGCTCGCGACGCGGTCTATCGCTTCGCCCTTTTCGCTTAGGCCGCGATAGCGCAAACGCAGTTGGCGCGGCACCACGCCGCGCAGCCCGGGTACCGACAGGCAGCCTTCCCAGCCGTCTTCTTGTTCGGGGCCAAGGAATTCGATTTCGGGATTGCAAAGCACGGTCAGCGGCACTGGTTCGACATCCGGATAGCGCGGGTTGTGCGTGACGCCGAAGATTACGACGCGCAGGTCTACGCCGATCTGGGGCGCCGCGATGCCCGCGCCGTTGTGCGCGCGCATCGTGGCTAGCATGTCGTCGACGAGTGCAGCGAGCGCGGGCGTAGCGAAAGCATCGACCGGGCGCGCGACACGCAGCAGACGCGGGTCGCCCATCTTCAATACGTCTCGGATCATAGCCTCGCCTCGCAAGCGTTCATGCTTCGCAGACGTGTTCGAGGATCTCGCGCACGCGGCCCATCGACTGTTTGAGCATGCTGTCGATCTTCTCGAAATGGACTCCGTCGCGGCTGTCGGCCCGCCCGGCAGCCCAGTTGGCGACCACGTTGAGCGCCGCGTAGGGCAGTTCGAGTTCGCGCGCAAGCGCTGCTTCGGGCATGCCGGTCATGCCGACGACATCGACGCCGTCGCGTTCGAGTCGGCTCACCTCGGCTGCCGTCTCTAGCCGCGGCCCCTGTGTTGCGCCATAGACCGCGCCATCGACGATAGGCTCGGCGGCGCTGACGGCCGCCGCAACCAAGCGCCGGCGCAGCACTTCGTCATAGGGGTTGGTGAAATCGATATGCACGACCCGTTTGTCCACTTCGTCGAAATACGTGCTTTCGCGGCCCCAGGTGTAATCGATGATCTGGTGCGGCACGACGAGCGTGCCGGGCGCAAAATCGGTGCGGATACCGCCGACCGAGGCCACCGATAGAATGCCGGTTGCGCCGGCTTCCTTGAGCGCCCAAATGTTGGCGCGGTAATTGACCCGATGCGGCGGGATCGTATGGCCGTAACCGTGGCGCGCAATGAATACGACACGCTGACTGCACAGGCGGCCGAAGAGCAGGACGCACGAAGGCTCGCCGAAAGGCGTGCGCGCCACCTCGCGACGTTCTATGTTGAGGTTGGCGAGCTGGCTCAAGCCGCTGCCTCCAATGATCGCAAGCATGTCGGTTTGGATGTCCTGCGCGGAAAAGGGCAGAGATGTTAGCACCAGCGTGGCGGAATGAATGCTGCGGCGCACAGGCGCATGCTAGAATCCTTGCCTTTTCAAAGAGTTGTGTCCCTCCCCATGAGCCGTGCCATCCGCAATATCGCCATCATCGCCCACGTCGATCATGGCAAGACGACCCTGGTCGATCAGCTGCTGCGCCAGTCTGGCACCTTCCGCGAAAACCAGCAGGTCGCCGAGCGCGTCATGGACTCCAACGACCTGGAGAAAGAACGCGGCATTACGATTCTCGCGAAGAACTGCGCGATCCAGTACGGCGACACGCATATCAATATCGTCGACACCCCCGGACACGCCGACTTCGGCGGCGAGGTCGAGCGCGTGCTGTCGATGGTCGATGGCGTGCTGCTGCTCGTCGATGCGGTCGAAGGCCCGATGCCGCAAACGCGCTTCGTGACGCGCAAGGCGCTCGCGATGGGACTCAAGCCCATCGTCGTGATCAACAAGGTCGACCGCCCCGGCGCCCGCCCCGACTGGGTCATCAACCACACCTTCGATCTGTTCGACAAGCTTGGCGCGACCGAGGAACAGCTCGATTTCCCGGTTGTGTACGCCTCGGCGCTCAACGGCTACGCGATGCTCTCCGCCGAGACCCAGGGCACCGACATGACGCCGCTTTATGAAGCGATCCTCAAGCACGTGCCGCAGCCCGATATCGACGCCGAAGGCCCGCTGCAGTTGCAGGTCTGCTCGCTTGACTACTCGACCTATATCGGCCAGCTCGGCATCGGCCGCATCCGCCGTGGCCGCATCCGGCCGAACCAGGAAATCGTCGTCATGTACGGCGAAGAAAACCGAGGCAAGGCCAAGGTCGGCCAGGTTCTCACCTTCAAAGGCCTGGAGCGCAGTCCGACCGATGTCGCTGAAGCCGGCGATATCGTGCTGGTGTCCGGCATCGACCAGGTCAACATCGGCGTTACGCTATGCGATGCGGAAGCTCTCGAACCGCTCAAGCCCATTGCGGTCGACGAGCCAACGCTGACGATGAACTTCATGGTCAATACCTCACCTCTGGCCGGCCGTGAAGGAAAGTACGTCACCAGCCGCCAGATCCGCGAGCGGCTGGAAAAGGAACTGCTCAAGAACGTCGCGCTGCGTGTGATTTACACAAGCGATTCTGACGTGTTCGAAGTCTCCGGCCGGGGCGAACTGCATCTAACGATCCTGCTTGAGAACATGCGCCGCGAAGGCTTCGAACTGGCGGTAGGCCGCCCGCGCGTCGTGTTCAAGGAAATCGACGGCGTCAGATGCGAGCCGTACGAATTGCTCACGGTTGACGTCGAAGAAGAAAACCAGGGCGGCGTGATGGAAGAACTCGGTCGGCGCCGTGGCGAACTGCAAGACATGCAGCCCGATGGCAAGGGCCGCGTGCGTCTCGAATACCGCATCCCGGCGCGCGGCCTGATCGGCTTCCAGGGCGAGTTCATGACGCTCACGCGCGGCACGGGCTTGGCAAGCCACGTCTTTGACGATTACGGCGCAATGTCGGGCTCCATGGGTGAGCGCCGCAACGGCGTGCTGATCTCGCAGGACGACGGCGCCGCCGTGGCTTATGCATTGTGGAAACTGCAGGATCGTGGCCGCATGTTCGTCAGCCACAACGACCCGGTGTACGAAGGCATGATCATCGGTGTGCATTCGCGCGACAACGATCTGGTCGTCAACCCGATCAAGGGCAAGCAGCTCACCAACGTGCGCGCCTCGGGTACCGACGAAGCCGTGCGCCTGACGCCGCCGATCCAGCTCACGCTCGAATCGGCAATCGAGTTTATCGCTGACGATGAAACCGTCGAAATTACGCCCAAATCGATCCGCCTGCGCAAACGCTATCTGAAGGATCACGAACGCCGTCGCGCGCAACGCGATACGGATGCCTGATCTCGAAATCCTCCTGCAAAAAAAGCCGCGTTGCGGCTTTTTTTTTTGCACGCAAGCGACACGCTATGTGGCTCGACATCATCCAGCACGCATGCCGTGCTCATCTTTTCCCAGGTTTTGCCGTTATCAAAAAAAGAGGCAAATTTACAAATAAAAACAATATTACTGGGGAGTGATTCATGAAAATTCAGTCGTCCAGCATTGGGCTTGCGTCCTCGCATAGCATGACGCAGACCACCAGCTCAATGGAACAGCTCCAGGTCTGGAATGAAAACAAGGGCACGAGCTACAGCGCGCAGAAAAGCACTTCGACCACGGTCAGCCTGTCTGATTCGGCCGTTTTTGCCAGCAAGATGGGGATGACGGACGGCGCTGGCGGATCTGCGAAACTTGCATTTTCAAGCTCTCAACTGTTCGCTACTCACAGCGAAAGCCAGACCGCCAAGTTGCATTTTTCGGAAAAAATGACCGAGGCGCCAAGGCAGGTGTACAGCAAGCCGTCCTCGGGTAGTAGTCCGGCACTCGCTGGCGATAAGACGAACGCAGTCGGCAGCGTCGATGATCTGGATAAAGTCACCGACCTGCGGCTCAAAATGCTCATCCTGGCCGTGCAGATGCTTACCGGTAAACCTGTCAAGATCATGGCAATGGACGGCCCCGCCATGCAGCAGCCAGCCTCCGAAGGCGTGCCGACCCCCAGTTCAGACGGTATTTCCACGATTCATGATTCGATCGCGAGCGTCAGCGAATCGGAGTCAACGGCCTTTGCTGCTTCGGGTACGGTGCGCACCAGCGACGGCCAGAACATTCAGTTCGACATTGCCTTCACCATGCAGCGCGAATATAGCGCCTCGCTCTCGACGTCGATTCGCACCGGGCGGGCGTTGAAGGATCCGCTGATTCTCGATTTCGCCGGTCCGGCGGCGGCCTTGTCCGACACGCGGTTCAGCTTCGATCTAGATGCCGACGGTAAAAAGGACAGTGTGGCCTTGCCCGGCGGCAGCGGTTTCCTTGCGCTTGACCGCAATGGCAACGGCAGTATCGACGACGGCAGCGAGCTGTTCGGCGCGCAAAGCGGCGATGGCTTTGCCGATCTGGCCGAGTTCGATAGCGACAGCAACGGTTGGATCGACGAGAACGATCCGATTTTTTCCAAATTGCGTATCTGGCAGCCGGACGCAGACGGCAAAGGCACGTTGAAAACGCTTGCCGAAGCCAATATCGGCGCTTTCTATCTGGGCCACGCCGATACGGCTTTCAGTCTCAAGGACAGCGCCAATGTCACGCAAGGCGTGGTGCGTTCGACTGGTATCTACCTGCACGAGAACGGTGGCGTCGGGACGGTCAGTCAGGTGGATCTGAGCGTATAGATAAGGCGACGGAGGTTTTCGCGGCGCCCTTGAGCGAGAAAGCGACCCGTGCATAGCGGCCTTGTCCGTCCAGCGCGGTCAAGCTGTGGCCACCGTCTTCCGTCAGCACGACGTGCTGCGCGACCGTGCCTGATGCGCGGGCGAGAAAGCGGCCATCGAGCAGCCAGTAGAGCGTGTCGCGACTGCCGACGGCGCGCACCGTGAGCTGCGCGCTCGTCTGTCCGGGGGCGGGACGCAGCACGGCGCCCTCATCGATGCCGTCGAGCGTAAGTTCGCCAGCTGCCGCAAGCGGGCGACGACAGTTTTCCAGCCACGGTGGTACGCCTTGGCGACGTCGCGTGGCTTCCGTGATCCAGGGTTCGAGCACGCTCGGCCAGCGGGCGATTTCACGCGCCTGTGCCAGCGGCGTGCACTCGGGCGTGGTGCGCCTGCCGCTGGCTGAATCGATCCAGATCGTCTCGACGGGCGAGCCCGTGCGCAGACGGTCCGGCGGGGTCGGCGGCAGCGTGCCGGCGAGCGACCAGGCGCTGCGTTTTTCGAAGCATTGAGCGGACGGGGTAGCCTCCGCCACCAGCCCGAGCGGCCAGCAGATCGTGGCCGGCGCGACCGTTGCGGGCGGCTTGCGTGGGGCATTGCCGCCGGGCAGCGCCGCCGCGAGATCCTTGAGCAAGGGCGCTGCGATGTTCGCGCCGAAAAAGCCCGGATTTGGCGTGCCGTCGGGTCGCCCTATCCAGACGCCTAGCGTCCAGCTATCGGTGACGCCGATGGCCCAGGCGTCGCGAAAACCGAAGCTCGTGCCGGTTTTCCAGGCTACGCGCGACCCCGTTTCGACGAAGGGTCGATCCGGGTGGCCGCCGCCTTCGAGGATGTCGCGCACGATGAAGGCCGCGCCCTCGCTCATGATGCGGGACTCGATACGCGGTGCATCGGGGCTTAAGCGCGGTTGCCCGGCGAGCCCGCCGGCGGCAAGCGCGCGATAGGCGCCGACGAGTTCTTCCAGCGTGGTGCCGGCGCCACCGAGGATCAGCGAAAGATTTGGCGTTGCGCCGCGTTCCATGCGTAGCTTGAGGCCACCGGCGCGCAGCCGTGCGCTAAAACGTGCCGGACCGAGCCGGTCGAGCAAGTCGACGGCCGGCACGTTGAGCGAGCGTTGCAGCGCTTCGGCGGCGCTGACGGGGCCGGAAAACGCGGCCTGAAAATTGCCCGGCTCGTAGCCCGAGAACGACTGCGGCGCGTCGGCAAGCAGGCTTTCCGAATGGATCAGCCCCTCGTCGAGCGCGAATGCGTAAAGGAAGGGTTTCAACGTTGAACCTGGCGAGCGGATGCCGCGCACCATGTCGACATGCGAGAAGCGGCGTGCGTCGGAAAAATCGGCCGAGCCGGCGTAGCCGCGTAGTTCCAGGCTCGCGTTGTCCATCACGATGGCGGCAATCGAGACGCGCGGCGGGAGTTGATCGACGCGGTCGAGCAGCAGGCGCTCCAACGTGCTCTGGACTTCGACGTCGAGCGTTGAGCGCAGCACTTCGAGGCGCGCATCGAGCGCGCGCGCGGGCTTGGCTGCGCGTCGCGCGTCCTGATGCAGGCGTTCGGCGGCCAGCGGTGCGAGCCAGTGCGCGCGTAGCGCCTGGGCGCCGATGCCTTCGATTTTGGCGTCCTCGACCGCCGCAGCCGGCCACACGCCAAAAACTGCCATGCGTGCGAGCACCTTGTCGCGTGCCTGCCGGGCGCGCTCGGGCGCGCGGTCCGGACGCAGCCGCGAGGGCGCTTGCGGCAAAGCAGCGAGCAGTGCGGCCTCGGCTTGGCTAAGGTAACGCGAGGGCTTGCCGAGATAGGCGCGGCTGGCCATCTCAACGCCTTCAATGATGCCGCCCATCGGGGCCTGGTTCAGATACAGCGTGAGGATCTCGCGCTTGCTGCAATGCAATTCGAGTTGCAGCGCGCGCAGGATCTGGCGCAATTTCCCGCCCAGCGTGCGCGGTTGCGGCGAGAGCATCCGCGCGACCTGCATCGTTAGCGTGGAACCGCCCGAGACGATGCGCCCGTGGCGTACCCACTGCCAGGCGGCGCGCGCGAGTGCCACGGGGTTCGCGCCCGGATGCCAGTGGAACCAGCGATCCTCGTAATTGAGCACCGCTTCGAGGTAGTGCGGCGAGACTTCCTCGGGCGTGATCGGGTAACGCCAGACGCCATCTGTGGAGGGCCAGGAGCGCAAGGGCGTGCCGTCGCGCGCGACGACGATGAGGCCGGCTTCGCGTGGCGGCAACGGCAGCGGAAAGAGGCGGTCGAGCGCGCCAACGAGCGCGCCTGCCACGAGCACCGCCAGGCCGGCGCGGCGCATGCGGCACGATGGCCTCCAATTTATCCACGCACGCACTGCCGCCGCCTAGGCAAGCCAGACGGGTGCGGCGCGCCCAGGGAAAAGAAACTCACGACTCATTTTTTCCCTTCCGTGTCTTCGCCATGCGTGGCCGGCGCGCGCGGATCGACGACCGTGACCGCCTGCGGCTGCGCGCCGATGCCGCGCAGTTCGGGCCGGTACATGTCCTCGGCGAACGGCGCGGGCACGACGTAGCGGCCCGGCGTGACGGCGCGCAGCATGTAAAACACGTTGAGTGTGCCTTCGAGTTGGGCGGCGACAACGAAGCGGTCGTCGCGGAATTCGCGATGGCGGATGCGCGAGTCGCTCATCGCCTCGGCGACATTGACTTTGCCGATCGTGAACTCGCCCGCCTGCGGCCCTTGCGTGAGGTTCATGTTCTCGATTTCGAAGCCGGCCGGCACGTGGTCGACAATCAGCCCTTGCGGGATCGCTCGCTGGGCCTTGGCCGCGACGCGCACGATCAGCATGTCGCCGGTTTTGAGCGGGCGGCCGTTCCAGGGCCGCCCGTCGGGCTCGAACCAGTCGCGCGTAAGCTCGATGACATCGCTTTTGGGCGCGGGCGGCTTGAGCGGATAGCCGCCCGCGTCGATTTCGGCAAATAGCGCTTCGCGGCCAGGGTTTTCGATCTCTATGCCGCGCGTCAGCGCGGTGGCGTCGAAGCTGCGCGTCTCCATGCTCTTCGAGGCGATGGTTTCGCTGACCCCGGCGCGCTTGAGAATGGCGCTCCATTCGGCATTCGCGAGTCCCCCGGCCGCGCGCGCGGCGAGAAACAGCGCAAGTTTCTCCTGCGTCGATGTGTAGCCTCGGCTGCCGAGTTTTTCGGCGACGTCGATCAAGAGATTCTCGCGCCGTGGATGTTCGAGCTTGTGCCGCGCCATGATTGCGTACGACAGCGCGAGATCGCGCACTTCGCTGCCGTAGTCGCCCAGCCATTCGCCGCTGCGCAAGCCCCGTTCGACGCCGTAGCCGCGCTGCATCGCCTCGGCTAGCGCGACCTTGGCGCGCGCCTTGTCGCCCATCAGATCGAGCGCGGCGGCCAGGTGCACCAGCGGTAGCGGCGATTTGGCGCGGTCGCGGAACTGATCGTGCAGGATGCGCAAGCTCGCCAGCGGGGCTTTTTTGTCGCGCGCGAGCATGTAGCCGATGTGCGCGAGTTCGGCAAAACGCTGGTGGCTGTTGCGCAGCAGTTCGTAGTCGTTACGGCGGTAGTTGCCGTCTTTGTCAGGCTGTAGCGAGGCCGGCAGCGAGGGGAAGTCGTTCGGCGCGTTTTGCAGGCGTTGCAGCATCCAGCCCTGCGCGCGCTTCATCATGTCGTCGGGCACGTTAAAGCCGGCTGCGCGCGCGTCGGCAAGGAAGCCGCCGACATACGGCGTGAGCCAGCCTTCGTATGCGCCGCCGCCCCACAGCATGAAACCGCCCTGTGCGCCCTGCATGCTCGCGATGCGTGCAATCGCGCCCTCGATGAAGCGGGCGCGTTCCTCGCGCGTTTTCGGCGCAAGCCCGTAGGTGCGCGCGGCTTCTTCGTCGATGAAAACATGCGGATAGGCGGCGCTGGTTGTTTGCTCGACGCAGCCGTAGGGATAGTCGAGCAAGCCTTTAACAAGACTTGCGACATTGAGCGGCGGTTTGTTCGAGAGCGTGAGCGAGACGCTGGCCGCGCTCTTGAAGTAGCGTTCGAGCAGCGCGGGTTCGAGCTTGAGGCTACCGTCCGGCGCGATGCGTATGCGCCGCACCTCGCGTTCGGCGGCGACCGGCGGCTGGACTTGCAGCACCATCTCGCGCGTGATCGAGACCGGTTTGGCGCCGCCGCTTTTTATTTGCAGGCGGA
Source organism: Niveibacterium sp. (assembly GCA_031554255.1). Taxonomy (GTDB): domain Bacteria; phylum Pseudomonadota; class Gammaproteobacteria; order Burkholderiales; family Rhodocyclaceae; genus Niveibacterium. The sequence continues at coordinate 3,703 of JAVBKC010000140.1, read as the reverse complement.
TGCGGCCCAGCCCATAGGCGTCGGTCGCCTCGACTGGAAAGTGCAGAATGCTGCGCTGCTTATCCTTGAGCGACACGCTGCGTTGGCCGTCGCGGATCTTTACCGGATCGGCCGCTTCGAGCTTGATTGCGATGTCCTGTGCGACACCGGAGAGGTTTGTCACGTCGAGCGCGAGCGTGGCGGCGTCGCCCGGCGCAATGAAGCGCGGCAGCGAAAGCTCGGCGACGATGGGCGCGGCAACCGTCATTTCGCGCTCGGCGCTGCCGAAGTTGTCGGGCGTGGATGCTACCGCCATCAGGCGCAGCGTGCCGTTGAAGTCCGGAATGTCGAGCGGGATTTGCGCCTCGCCCTTGGCGTCGAGTTGCACCGGGCCGCTGAAGATATCGACAAGGCGCACCTTCTTCGGCATCGCGCGCGTGTCGCGCATGGCGGCATCTCCCCCCCACTTGAGCTTGCCGCGCGTGCCGTCCATTTTTTCGATCAGCTTGCCGTAAAGATCGAGCAGCTCCGGCGCGTAGCGATGCTTGCCGAAGAAGAAGTCGAACGGATCGGGCGTCTTGTAGCGCGTGATATTGAGAATGCCGACATCCGTCGCCGAAAGCGTGACATAGGCTTCTTTGCCTGCGGCGCCATCGACCTTGAGTTTGACCAGCGTGCGTTGTTCGGGCAAAACCTTGTCGGGCGCGCTGATCTGCACCGCGAGCCGGCGCCCGGCGTTAGCGAAGGGCAGATAGGCGAGGCCAACGGCGCGCGCCGGCGTCACGCGGTCGCCCTGGCTGCCAGGGCGGAACACGACGGCCGAAATATAAAGATCGTTGCGCTGCCATTTTTCGTCTATCGGGATGCTCAGCGTGGTGCCACTCGTCGACACCGCGAGGCGCCGGCTCCACAACACGCCGTCGCCTTCGACGAGCACCAGCGCCTCGCCGTCGTGCGGCGGTACGAGCGTGAGCTTCACCGTGCCGCCGGGCTGGGTCGGCACGCCTTCGAGCTTCATCTGCACGCGATCGGGCCGGTTGCCGATGGCTTCCACATCCTGCGCGTTCCAGCCTGCATAAAAGCGATAACGCAGCGTCTGCCCGGTCTGCGGGTCGGCCACTTCCAGCCTGTAGGCGCCCCACTTGACCGCCAGCGCGAGCGGGCTGCGCTTGAGCAAGGCAAGCTTGCCCGACTCGATGAGTTCCTCGGTTTCGGTATAGCCCGAGTGCCAGCCCTTTTGATCGTCGAAGCGCCAGTAATAAACGCGGTCCTCGCGGAAGAGTTTGAGCGAGGCTTCCTTGAGCGGCGCGAAATTGCCCTTGGCATCGACGCGGATCAGCTCGAACGTCGCGAGCGAATTCTCGCGCGCGACATTGCGCTCGAAACCCGGCCGCACTGCGAGCATCGCCTTGGCAGGCCAAAGTACGCGTTCTATCGTGCGCACGACCGGTCGGCCGCCCGATTCGAGCAGGCTGAACGAAGCACGCAGTGTGATCGGCGAATGGGGCGAATCGACCGCCACGGGCACGCTAACTTGCGCTGCGCCCTTGTCGTCGAGCGCTGTTTCCGCAAGTTCGTGGCGTGCCTTGAGTTTGTCGTCGGCGAAATCGCCGAAGATGAAATCCGGCCACTGTCGCGCGAGTGGATTGGTCGCGCGCTCGACCGCCACGCTGCCGAGTAGCCGGTTGCCAGCGGCGGGCGCGCCGTACAGATAATCGCCGCGCACCGCGACATCGAAGGGCTCGCCTGTGCCAAGGAAGGGCGCGGGATTAGACAGATCGAGCTTCATGCGCTCGGGCAAGAATTCCTCGACCTGAAAACTCCAGACCGTATCCGCCACGCGCGCACCCGGATCGGCGCGCAATTCGAGCACCCAGCGGCCGGTCTGTGCGTCGGCCGGCAGGTTCAACGTGTGCTGAAAGTAGCCCGAAATTTTGCTGTTCGGCTGCCACGACTCGGTTTGCACAGTGCGCCCGTCGGGCCGCTTCAACTTCGCCTGGACCGGCACGGGGGCGGTAATGCGCCCGTCCGGATTGCGCGCCAGCATGGCGACCTCGAACTTCTCGCCAGGGCGGTAGAGATCACGCCCGGCATAGACGAAGAGCTTGGCCTCGCGCGGCAAGTAGCCGCCGATTTCGAACTCGGACAGGTCCAGCCCCGCCTCGTGCAGCGCGAGTACCGACATTTCTTTGCCGCGCCGCGCGAGCAAGAGATGCGCCGATTCCGTCAGGCCCGCGATCGTTGCGCGGCCATCGCCATCGGTGGATGCCTTCGCAAGGCTTTTGGCGTTGGCGTCCAGCACTTCGAGTTCGATGCCCGGGAGTGCTTTGCCGCTGGTCAGCGAGGTTGCGAAAAACTCGGTCTGCCGCGCGAAGCGGTGCAGGTGGACGCCGATGTCGGAAACATAGAAATAAGTGACTTGGCTATCGTCGCGGAAGCGGCCGGGCTGGCTCATTACCGCGATATAAATGCCGGGTTCCTGTAATTCTTTGATCGTCTCGACCGGCAGGAAGGTCACATGCCGGCGGTTCGGTTTGTCGTCGGTAGTAAAGCGTCCGAGATAAACGCTTTTGGAGACTTCGCGCAGGCGATCGAGATTCCAATGACCGACACTGCCCTTGAGCGTGTCGTTTGCCTCTGGATCGCGATAGTCGCCCATGTCGCCGTCTTCGTTCTCGGGGCCGCGGGAACGTCCGTGCGTACCGAGCATCTGTTCGAAAAAGCGCGGTAATTGGGCTGGCTCGACGCGCAGGAACTGCACATCGACCTCGGGCGCATTGATCGTGACGACCGGCAATCCACCGTTCTGCCTGGCCGGCAATACCGTGCCCCGGCTTGCGAAGAAAAAGGACGGCGGCATTTCATCGACAGCGATCTCGCAGTCGCCGCCTGCAGCGAGCTTTGCACCGGATTCCGCTTGGATGCCTGCCGCATAGCGGATACGGTATTTGCGCGCAGGCTGCACGCCCGCGAAGATCGCCACGCGCGGGTTGTCATCGACATACCAGCCGCCGCTGACGATCTTGCCGTCGGTGCCGGCGCCCGCCTTGTCTGCTTGTTCGCGTGCGGCTTTCTCTGTGTGTTTCTCTGCGGCGCCATCGCTGCGGCCCAGGTCGGTGACCGCGACGAGCTTATCGAGCGCAATGCCGCGCGCCAGAGGCTCGGAGAAAACGAGCGCGAGCACGGGAGAATCCTCGCTCGTTTTCGCCTTGCACTGGGCAAGGGCGAACGGCCCGCTTGCTGCGGCGAAGCCCGCTGTCCCCTCGGGCGTGGCCGGCTTACCGCGCCAGAACCAAAAACCCGCCGCCGCAGTGGCGACAAGCATCACCAGCAACAACGCGATCCACAAGGCCGACCCTTTGTTCGTACGCCGCAGCATGGTTTTCCTCAGGCAAATCGAAATAAGGCGCGAGTATGGCCTCCGCGCTCGCGGGGGCATATAGCGCTTATCAACAAAGCCGTCCGCTCAATGCTGAACGCCGTCTCGCTGTAGCACGCGCCACAACGTCAGCCACAGAATCCGTGTGTCGAAGACGAAACCCGCGCGCGTAAGGTATTCGGCATCGAAACGCACTTTCTCGGGGATCGGCAATTCGTCGCGCCCGTTAATCTGCGCCCACCCAGTGATACCGGGTCGCAACCGTTCGACGCCATGCTCGCTGCGTAGCGCGATCAGATCGTGCTGATTAAATAATGCCGGGCGTGGCCCGACGAAGCTCATGTC
>JAVBKC010000108.1:0-27811 GCA_031554255.1 Niveibacterium sp. | reverse complement strand
GCTTTCGCGCCTTGCGCGTCATCCGTGAGCAACAGGCCGGAACGGATCATGACCTGGAACCCGTTACAGATGCCGAGGATCAGTTTTCCGGAGTCTTTGAACCGCGCCATTTCGTCAGCGAGATGATGCTTGATCTGGTTCGCGAGAATTCGCCCCGAGGCGATGTCGTCTCCGTAACAGAACCCGCCGGGAAAACAAAGCACCTGGTATCGCTCCAGCAAAGCCGGTTGCTCCAGCAGGCGGTTGATGTGCACCTGTTCGGTGAGCGCCCCGGCCCGCTCGAAGGCGAACGACGTCTCATTGTTGCAGTTGACCCCGGGGGCACGCAAAATCAAAACATTCGGTTTCATGATTGCATATTTTTGAAAATAAGTAATTGGGAATTGAGGAAAAGACTCGGCCTAGCTGTTTTTATTGCCAAGCTGCCGCATCAATATCCTTCGCGTTAATTCATAAGCCGGTGACAGATTCTTGCCGTCAACCTGTACCATTTGTTCAATTTGCTCTATGGCGTCAATCACTCGTTGCTTGATTTTGGGATGTGTCGACGGGTCGCGGACCACATGGATATACTTATCGTAAATCAATTTGGCGTCCCTGGCAACACGCCGTTTTTGGCGGCATGCGGGACATTTTTTCGGATACGAATGAACAAAAAAAGTACAGTCTTCGAACCAGTGTTTCTGTTCCTTTGCCGTCCAGCAAAATTCCTGTTTGCATTCGTCACAATAAAACCACGCATCAATGTACCAGCATCGCGGCATCACGGAAAAGTTCTGCTTGGTCACATCGGCTTTTATTGCGGTGTCATAATTCCTGCGATGGGATTCAGGCAAAAAATGCTTGGAAAGGTCACTCGGTTGAGGGCAACCAAAATCTTCAAACACCAGGGGACGATCCGTTTCTTCAATCGTCCAATAATCCCGTTCACCGTCATTTTTCCAAAACCACCGCCTGATTTGATTTTTACGTGTCATGAATTTTCCCCGCATAAAATCCGTGTTTCATTCGTGTCAATCCGTGGCCAAAAAAATAAAAAAATCCAGCGGCTGTATCAAGGCCGTGTGCAGGTCGGTGAGATCAAACGGAATCGGTGTTCATCGTGCAATCCGAAATCGCATCCTGGGCATGGACGCAGAGCAAAAAAGCGACGATGACGGTTCCGATCGGGAAGAAGAAGTACCAGGAGTTTACGGTCATGCCGCCGATGATCGTTCTCCCGTCTCCGCCACCGAATGCAAAAGTGGAAAGAATCATGTAAAAAATCGACATGCCGCGCCGATGCCCCAGCACACGGGCCAGGCGATAAACAACGACCATGAGCGGCAGGAAAAGAACGGAGGCCGTGACCGCGCAGGTAAAACTCAAAATCGTCAGCATTCGCTTGGTTGTTTCGGAGTCGGACGATTTTGCCGACGAATACAGCACGTAGAGCAGAACCGCCAAACCGACGATGGCGAGTGCCAACGCGATCAACATCCTACGAAGCCGCCGGATGCGTTTCAGGTGGGGTTCCCTTTCGGGTTCGCCGACGGTTTCGTATTCGGAGAAGGTCGGGGCGGCGTAAGGATTGCCGTCATCCGCGGGAGGGCGTATTTCTTCAAAATATGCGGCACGCATGGATTGATTCCCGTGAAGGTAGGAGACCGCCGTTGGAGTGTGCGTTTATTCCAATACGACCGCTCCATGACTGTCGCGGCTCTGATTTTTTATCCACAGATTACGCAGATTTTTTTGGAAATTCATCTGTGAAATTTTTGTCATCTGTGGATAAAAAAGAATCGTCAAAAAATCGGGTTTTCAACCGCAATTATTTATACGGGAACAGCGGGCCGGCGTAGATGGCGCGGTCGCCGAGTTGTTCCTCGATGCGGAGCAACTGGTTGTACTTGGAAATGCGATCCGAGCGCGACAGCGAACCGGTTTTGATCTGGCCGGCGTTCAAGCCGACCGAGATATCGGCAATCGTCGAATCCTCGGTTTCGCCCGAACGATGCGAAATAACGGCCGTGTAACCGGCGCGCTTGGCCATTTCGACGGCAGCGAAGGTTTCCGACAGCGTGCCGATCTGATTCACCTTGATCAGGATCGAGTTGCAGATGCCCTTGTCGATGCCTTCCTTAAGGATCTTCGTGTTCGTGACGAAGAGATCGTCGCCGACGAGCTGAACCTTGGCGCCAAGACGGTCGGTCAGGAGCTTCCAGCCGTCCCAGTCGCCTTCGGCCATGCCGTCCTCGATCGAAACGATGGGGAACTGATCGACCAGGGTCGCCAGGAAATCGACGTTCTGCGCGGCGGTCAGCGACAGCTTTTCGCCTTCCATTTCGTACTTACCGTTCTTGAAGTACTCGGATGCCGCGCAGTCGAGGCCCAGGACAATATCCTTGCCCGGCGTGTAACCGGCCTTTTCGATGGCTTCGACGATCAGTTCGAGCGCTTCCTTGGCGCCCGAGACGTTCGGCGCAAAACCGCCCTCGTCGCCAACGGTCGTCGGATAGCCCTTCTTGTCGAGGATCTTCTTGAGGTTATGGAAGACTTCGGCGCCGTAACGCAGCGCTTCGCGGAACGAAGGCGCGCCGACCGGCAGAATCATGCATTCCTGAAAATCGAGGCTGTTGTTGGCATGTGCGCCGCCATTGATGATGTTCATCATCGGCACCGGCAGGCTCATCGGGCCCGAACCGCCAAAGTAGCGGTACAGCGGCAGGCCGGCCTCTTCGGCCGCAGCCTTGGCAACAGCCATCGACACGGCCAGAAGCGCGTTCGCGCCGAGGCGGCCCTTGTTTTCGGTGCCATCGAGTTCGATCATCGTCTTGTCGATGAAGGCTTGGTCTTCGGCGTCCAGACCCACGAGGGCTTCGCAGATCTCGGTGTTGACGTTATCGACGGCCTTTTGCACGCCCTTGCCGAGATAGCGCGCAGCATCGCCGTCCCGCAGTTCAATGGCTTCGCGCGAGCCGGTGGAGGCGCCCGACGGCACGGCCGCACGACCCATGACGCCCGATTCGAGCAGCACGTCCGCTTCAACAGTGGGATTGCCGCGCGAATCCAGGATTTCGCGCGCAACGACATCAACGATAGCACTCATGGTTGTTTCCCTTTTCTCTATCAATACAACGCCGCCACGCAGGCGGCATCCCTTTCAACGCATTCGGCGGGGGGTGCCTCGCGCGTCGCAGTTTTCCGAAACTTCTTAATTCTAGACGCCCGTCCGCGAACGGGCTTTGAGCAGAACCCAGAACGCCCAGCGGGCGTTCGCTCTAACTTGTGGGAAGCTTCGGCATTCATGCCGGAGTCTTCACCGCACTCAGGCCGCATCGGCAAGGTCGCCGAAGACCAGATCGGAAATCGGCTCCCACATCGCGACGACCTTCAGATGCGCGGGGTGTTCGAAATATTCGAGCATTGCGGCCTCGGAATCGAAACGCGAAACAAGCACGTAATCCCAGGCTTGAACATCGACCGTGCTGTTAAAACCGCATTGCCAGAAGCGGATCTGCGGAATCAGGCCCGGCAGCGCCTGCATCGCCGCATGCGCCGCCCGCGCAGCTTCGCTTGTCGGCGCAACGCCGGGCAGAAGCCGCAGGAGGGCGACGTGAGTAATCACAGCGTGGTCTCGATAAAGCCGCTGCGCTTGACGAGTACATCGAGTTCCTTGAGCGTTGCCAGCAGCGCGCGCATTTTGGCCAGCGGCCAGGCGTTCGGGCCGTCCGACATTGCCTTGGCGGGATCGGGATGCGTTTCCATGAAAAGTCCCGCGATCCCGGCCGCCACCGCCGCGCGCGCGAGCACCGGCACGAATTCGCGCTGGCCGCCGCTCTTGTCGCCCTGCCCGCCCGGCAATTGCACCGAGTGCGTCGCATCGAAGACGACCGGGCAATCCGTGTCGCGCATGATCGCAAGCGAACGCATATCGGACACGAGGTTGTTGTAGCCGAACGATGCGCCGCGCTCGCACACCATGATCGTGTCGGCGCCGCCGGCTGCCTGGCGGGCCTTGGCCACGACGTTTTTCATGTCGCCGGGGGCGAGGAACTGGCCCTTCTTGATGTTGACCGGCTTGCCGGACGCGGCGACCGCGCGGATGAAGTCGGTCTGGCGACACAGGAAAGCCGGCGTTTGCAGCACGTCGACATACTTGGCGACCAGATCCACTTCCTGCTCCGCATGCACATCGGTTAGCACCGGGACATGCACGCGTTCGCGCACTTCGGCAAGGATTTCGAGCCCGCGTTCCACGCCCAGGCCACGGAAGCTACCGCCCGAGCTGCGGTTGGCCTTGTCGTAGGACGACTTGTAGATAAACGGGATCCCGAGTTCGCTCGTGATCGCCTTGAGTTCGGCCGCAGTATCGAGCGCCATTTCGCGCGATTCGATCACGCAAGGCCCGGCAATCAGGAAGAAGGGTTTATCGAGGCCGACATCGAAGCCACAGAGTTTCATGATGCGTTCCTTGTGTCTTATTGCCGCTGGGCCGCCTGCGCCAGTGCGGCGCGCACGAAGGCGATGAACAGCGGATGCCCCTGGCGTGGATTCGAGGTGAATTCGGGGTGAAACTGTACGCCGACGAACCAGGGATGATCCGGTAGTTCGACGATCTCGCAGAGATTTTCGTCCGGCGTGCGCGCCGAAACGACGAGCCCTGCATCTTCGAGCCGCGCCACGTAATGATTGTTGACTTCGTAGCGATGGCGGTGGCGCTCTTTGACCGATGCGCCATAAATCTCGCCCGCCAGCGTACCCGGCTTGATCGGGCAGGACTGGGCGCCAAGCCGCATCGTACCGCCAAGGTTCGAGCTTTCGTCGCGCCGCTCGATCTTGCCTGAGGCATCCTTCCACTCGGTGATCAGACCGATCAGGGGATGCGGCGCGTTCTGGTCGAACTCGGTCGAGTTCGCGCCTTCGAGGCCCGCGACATGGCGGCCGAATTCGATGACGGCAAGCTGCATGCCGAGGCAGATGCCAAGATAGGGCACCTTATTCTCGCGTGCATAGCGGATCGCGGCGATCTTGCCTTCGGTTCCGCGCCGGCCGAAGCCGCCGGGCACCAGGATCGCATTCATGCCGGCGAGCGCGGCAGCGCCGCCCGATTCGATCTGCTCGGAATCGATGTAGTGGATTTTCACGCGGCTGCGCGTATGCATGCCGGCGTGACAAAGCGCCTCGGTCAGCGATTTGTAGGACTCGGTCAAATCCACATACTTGCCGACGAAGGCCACGTTGACTTCGTTTTGCGGGTTTTCGAGTGCGAAGACGAGCTTGTCCCACACTGAAAGATCCGCAGCCTTGGCAAGGATTGCGAGCTGGTGGCAGACGATCTCGTCGAGCATCTGGTCGTGCAGCATGGCCGGGATCTTGTAGATCGAATCGGCGTCCATCACCTCGATCACGGCTTCGGGCATTACGTTGCAGAACAGCGCGATCTTGCGCCGCTCATCGACCGGGATCTCGCGATCGCAGCGGCAAAGCAGCACGTCGGGCTGGATACCGATTTCGCGCAGTTCCTTGACCGAATGCTGGGTCGGCTTGGTCTTGAGTTCGCCGGCCGTCGCGATGTACGGCAGCAGCGTCAGATGCAGAAAGCAAGTATTGGTGCGGCCTTCTTCGAAGCCCATCTGACGAATGGCTTCGAGGAAGGGCAGCGATTCGATGTCGCCGACCGTGCCGCCGACCTCGATGATGGCGATATCTGCGCCCTCGGCGCCGCGCTTGACGTAGCGCTTGATCTCGTCGGTGATATGCGGGATCACTTGCACCGTCTTGCCCAGATACTCGCCGCGCCGCTCCTTCTTGATAACCGATTCATAGATCTGGCCGGTCGTGAAGTTGTTGCGGCGGGACATGCGCGCGCTCGTGAAACGCTCGTAGTGGCCCAGGTCGAGATCGGTCTCGGCGCCATCTTCGGTCACGAAGACTTCCCCGTGCTGGAAGGGGCTCATCGTGCCGGGGTCGACGTTGATGTAGGGATCGAGCTTAAGGTGGGTAACCCGGAGGCCGCGGGATTCGAGAATGGCCCCAAGCGAAGCAGCCGCGATGCCCTTGCCTAGCGAGGACACCACGCCGCCCGTGACGAAGACGTACTTGGTCATGACGAAACGGGTTCTGGTAAAACGAGATAATAGCTGATCGCGCCGCAGCTTCCAAAACCGACGCATTCGCTGGGCATGAAACCCGCCAGCCCTTACCTTCGATCTACACGGTAATTATTCGGGCGCCCGCGAACAAGCGGAAGAAGTTCTCGCTAGAAGTACGCGCAACCTCTTCGACCTCGATCCCACGCAAGCGGGCGATCTCCGCCGCAACATGCGGCACGTAAGCCGGACAGTTGAGCTTGCCACGAAAGGGAACCGGCGCGAGATAGGGCGAATCCGTTTCGATCAGCAGACGATCTAGCGGCACACGTGCGGCAACGTCCTTGATCTGCGCCGCGTTCTTGAAGGTCACGATGCCCGAGAACGAGATGTAAAAACCCAATTCGAGCGCGCCCTGGGCCATTGCCCAATCTTCGGTAAAGCAATGCATGACGCCGCCAACCGTATCCGCGCCCTCCTCGCGCATCAGCCGCAGCGTGTCGGCCGCAGCCTCGCGCGTGTGGACGATCAGGGGCTTAGCGCAGAGCCGCGCGGCCTGGATATGCTGGCGAAAGCGTTCGCGCTGCCATTCGGGCTGGTCCTTATGCCAGTAGTAGTCGAGTCCGGTTTCGCCGATCGCGACGACCTTGGGATGGTTCGCCAGCGCGACGAGCCGTTCGGCCTGCGGATCTTCGCCCTCGCTATGCTCGGGATGCACACCGACCGAGCAGAAGACGTTCGGCCGCGCCTCGGCGATTGCCAATACGCCCGGCAAACGCTCCACGCTAACCCCGGCGCAGAGCGCATGGCTCACACCGGCTTCACGCATGGCGTCGAACAGCGCATCGCCCTGGGCGGCGAGATCCTCGAAATCGATATGGCAGTGGGAATCGATGAACATGGGCTCAGAGCGTATGCGTGGGTTTGGCCGAGCCGATATGCGCGCCGAGAATCCGTTCGATCTCGCTGCGCACATGCTGGCCCGATTCATCGTCGGAAAACTGTATGCCCACGCCCTGCGCGCGGCCCGCCTGCGCATTTGCCGGCGTCACCCAGACCACCCTGCCCTTGAGCGGCAGCTTTGCGGGATCGTCCATCAGTTGCAGCAGCATGAATATATCGTCGCCGAGCGCGTAAGCCTTGTGCGTCGGAATGAAGAGCCCGCCGTTCTTGATGAAGGGCATGTAGGCGGCGAACAGCGCCGGCTTCGAGTCGATAGCAAGCGACAGGACGGCCGGACGGGCAGCATTCGCAGCGGGAGACGTCGGCATGGCGGCTGTCATTTCTTGCTGTTGAAGTGGCGACTGTAACGCAGCAGGCTGTCTTCGAGCAGCAGGCGCGCATTCAGCGGATGGCTGGCGACCCGGCGCAGATTCTGCGCATCGGCATAGCAGGCGAGCGCGGCTTCGTCGGGGAGCCCCACCACGAGCCTGGCAATCGAGGATTCCGCGTCGCAAAAGAAGCGCACCGGCCCGCCGAGCCGCTTCGAGGCGAGATCCGCGCACCAGCGCAAGAGCCAGTCGGCAAGTTCGACCAGCGTGAAGCCAGCCGACAAGGCATCCTTGCTGCGTAGCCAGGCATCCCATTCGGTAGCCGACTGCACCGCGTCCTGGCTGGCGAGTTTCTGCACCTCGCGCACAAAGCGCTCGCGCTGGGCGGCCAGCGGGCCGCTTGCCGCCGCCTGCGCGGCAAGCGGCATGCCGCCGGCAAAACCGAGCCATGTCGGCGCATCCGCCACGCCTTGCGCGGCAAGCCATGCCAGCGCGTCGACGGCTTGCGGCGCGGCGAAATCCCAGCGCTGGCAGCGGCTGCGCAAGGTTGGCAACAGGCGTTCCGGCGTGGAACTGGCGAGCAGCAACAGCACGCCTTCCGGCGGTTCTTCGAGCAGCTTGAGCAAACCGTTCGCCGTCACCGCGTTCATCGCCTCGGCCGGGTCGATCAGCACGACGCGCCGGTCGCCGCGATGACCGCAGCGTTGAAGCAGCTCCTGCAAGTCGCGGATCTGCTCGACCTTGATCTGGCGCGAGCGCGCCGCGTCCTTTTCCTCGTCTGCTTCGTCGCCGTCCGCAGCGGACGCCGGCACGACGCGGATCAGATCCGGATGCGTACCGGCCGCAATCCAAATGCAGGATTCGCACTGTCCGCAAGCAAAGCCGTCGCTCGCTGGCGTATCGCACAACCGCGCTGCCGCGAGCGCTTCGGCGAACATCCGCTTGCCGCCACCGGCGGGACCCGCGAACAGCAAGCCGTGGTGGCCGCGTGCGCCCGGCGCATAAAGCTGCGTCCAGATCGCTTGATGCCAGGGCAGGATCATCGGAAGAAACGCTCCGCAACGGACTGTTCGATATGCGCCGCTATCGTATCCGGCGAATCGGTCGCATCGAGCACGAGAAAGCGCCCGGCAAAGCGGCGCGCGCGCGCAAGATAGGCTTCGCGCACGCGGGCGAAAAACGCGCCCTGCTCGCGCTCGAAGCGGTCGCCCTGCTCGCGCGTCGCGGCAATCCGCGCAGCGGCAACGGCAGGGTCGATGTCGAGTAGGATCGTCAGATCGGGCTGGCGGTGCGGATGCACCCAGTGTTCGAGCGCCTCGAATTTCGCGCCATCCAGGCCGCGCCCGCCGACCTGATAGGCATAGGTTGCGTCGGTGAAGCGGTCCGAGACGACCCAGGCGCCCGCTTTTAGCGCCGGCTCGATCTTGAGCGCCAGGTGTTCGCTGCGCGCGGCGAACATCAATAACGCCTCGGTTTCGAGGTGCATCGCATTGCCCAGCACGAGTTCGCGGATTTTCTCGGCCAGCGGCGTACCGCCGGGTTCGCGCGTTTGCTCGACCGTCAGCGCGCGCGCACGCAGGCCGGCGACAAGCGCTGCAATCTGCGTGCTCTTGCCGGCGCCGTCGATGCCATCGAGGGTAATGAAACGCCCGCTCATTCGGCACCTCCTTTTCTTTTGATATAGCGCGCAACCGCGCGATTATGATCGTCCAGCGTGCGCGAAAACTCGCTCGATCCGTCGCCGCGCGAGACGAAATAGTACAGATCGGTCTGCTTAGGATGCAGCACCACGTTCAGCGAGGCGGCTCCCGGCATGGCAATCGGCGTCGGCGGCAAGCCCTTGCGCGTATAGGTGTTGTAAGGCGTGTCGGTTTGCAGGTCCGCCTTGTGCAGGCTGCCCGAATAAGATTCGCCGAGGCCGTAGATCACGGTCGGATCGGTCTGCAACGGCATATTGATCTTGAGCCGGTTGTAGAACACCGACGCCACGCGCGCGCGGTCGGCCTCGACGCCGGTTTCCTTTTCGACAAGCGAGGCCAGAATCAAGGCCTCGTAGGGCGACGCCAGACTCACGCCCGGATCGCGCTGGCGCCATGCAGCATCGAGCTTGCTTTGCATCGCGCGATAGGCGCGCGCGAGCAGCGCAAGATCGCTGCCGCCACGCACATAGAAATAGGTGTCGGGCAACAAAAGCCCCTCGGGCTGTGCGGCATCTGCACCCAGGCGCAGCATCAATTCGGCGTCGGACAAGGCAGTGCTGTCCTGTTTCAGGCCCGGCAGTTTTGCAATTTCGGCGCGCACGCGGCGGAAGTTCCAGCCTTCGACGAGTACGAACTCGCCCTGATTCGCATCGCCGCGCACGAGTTTGTTGAGCAAATCGATCGCCGTCATTCCCGCTACGAATTCGTAGCTGCCGGCCTTGACCTTATGCTCATGACCGCCCAGGCGCGCCATCGCTTCGAGCAACCACGGATTGATATCGACACCCGCACTAACGACGGTGCGGGCGACCTGGCGCATGCTCGCGCCGGAAGGGATTTCGACATCGAGCGGGCTCGCGACAAGCTTCAACGGCGATGAAAGCATCCAGATCGCGAAGAGGCCCAGCAATAATGCGAGGGTAATAACGGCGGACAGGAGGCGGGCCAGCATAGAAAGCATCGAAGGGAACCGAGCGAGATTGAAACTAGACGAAGCCCTAGCGTCTCGAATAAGAGCACGATTATCGCGGACGATCGAACGGGCTCCGTATAATAGCCGAACCGCCCGCACCGACCCTGGGCAGGAACCGACGGAATCCCAAGATGCAATCTCCCTGGCTGCTCCATCTCGACGCAATCGGTGCCCGCTTCACCGAGGACGAAGCCGGCGCCCTGTCCTTCGCCAAAGCCGGCGAAGAAGTCGCGCACAGCACGATCGCCGTGCCGCTGACCCATCTTGGCTTGATCCGCGTGACCGGCGAGGACGCGGCCTCGCTCTTGCAAAACCTGCTCTCGAACGACATCAAGAAACTGCAAACCCATCACGCGCAACGCAGCAGCCTCAACTCGCCCAAAGGCCGCATGCTCGCAAGCTTCATCGTCTGGCGCGAGGCAGGCGACTTTCTGCTGCAAACATCGGCCGATATTGCTCCGGCCATTTTGCGCAAGCTATCGATGTATGTGCTGCGTTCCCGCGCAAGGCTTTCCGATGCCGACACTGAAGTTGCGGCCATCGGCCTAGCTGGCCCCAACGTCGCGCGCGTGCTCGACCAACTCGGCCTGCAACTGCCGCCCGATGCCATGCAGACGAGTGGCGAGCAGATACGCGTCGTGCGGCTGGAAGGCCCGCGCGTCATGCTGCTGACGGCGCTCGCGGCAGCGCCCGATCTATGGCAGAAACTCATCGCTGCTGGCGTTGCGCCTGCCGGCACGAGCGTCTGGCACTGGCTCGACATTCAACAAGGCATCCCGCTGATCACGGCCGCAACGCAGGACGAATTCGTCGCCCAGATGCTGAACTTCGAACTGGTGGGCGGCGTGAGTTTTCAGAAGGGCTGCTACCCCGGACAGGAAATTGTCGCCCGCACGCAATACCTCGGCAAACTCAAGAAACGCATGTTCCGCGCACATATCGAAGGCCAGAGGCCACGCGCCGGCTCTGATGTCTTCAGCGTCGAATTTAGAGAGCAGTCGGCAGGCAAAGTCGTGATGGCCGCTCCTGCGCCCGATGGCGGCAGCGATCTCTTGGCGGTCGTGCAGGTCGCAAGCCACGACAACAACGATGTACGTCTTGGCAGCCCGGATGGCGAGCCCCTGCATTTTGAGCCCCTGCCCTACACGGTCGCCTGAGTGTCGGCGGTTTCGATCTACGTTTATTACCGCGTCACGCCGGACGCCCAGGACGAATTCGCCCGCTTGGCCCGGCTGCATCTTGCAGCCGTTGCCGAGCAACTTGGCGCGCGCTGGCGATTGATGCAGAGCCAGAATGCATCGGCGACCTGGATGGAGGTGCTGGACGACGTGAGCAACGCAGATACGGCTTGCGTAGCCTTAGCGGCAAGTTGGCAAGCCAGCGGACTCGCGCGCTTTCTCGCGGCCGGGGCCTCGCGCCATATCGAAATCTTCGAGGACGCGCAAAGCGTCTGATTTTGCAGCGCGTCCGCGCTTAGAGTTCCCGGCTCATCGCAACGTGAGCAATCCCCGCCTCGATAAACTCCTCGCCCTCGCGCGCAAAACCGAGCGCCGCATAGAACGGCGCTGCATGTGTCTGTGCATTAAGCGCCACATGCGCCATGCCGGCCTTGCGGGCTTCCCCTATCAATGCCTCCATCATCGCTTTCCCGACGCCGAAACCCCGCGCGCTTTGCAAGACCGCGAGTCGGCCGATATGTCCATCGGGCAATAAGCGGCCCGTGCCGACCGGCTTGCCGGCGAGTCGGGCCACAATGTGAAGCGAGCGTGCATCCCATGCATCCTGCTCGATCTCCAGCGGCACGCCCTGTTCACGAATGAAAACATCCTCGCGGATCGGGAAAGCCACCGACGCGAGTTGTCGCCAGTCGCCGCAGCAAAGTTCGAGCGCATCCATTGTTCCGGTCCTGATTTCCACGCTTGTACCCACCTCGACAAGATCAAAAAGTTCGATGACATCCACGTTGCGCATGCGCAAGCACCCGTGCGAGCGCGGCTCGCACATCGGCTGATCGTCGGGCGTACCGTGGATGTAGATGTAGCGGCGCTGCGAATCGACCGCACCGCCACGATTGCGCCCGCGCTCCTCGCCGCAGAGCCACAGGATGCGCGAGAGAATCCAGTCGCGGTCAGGATTCGCGGCCGCCAGCTCGGGCGTCCAGACTTCACCGGTCGGCCGCCGCCCTTTGAATACGCTGCCACAGTCTGCCGCGCGACCGATCAGTGCGCGAATCCGGTGGCCTCCGCGTGGCGTACGCCCGCTACCGGCCGCCTCGCCCGCGCCCTTGCTGGCACTCGATACCGGGTAGCGCCTGAGCACCGCACCTGCCGCATCGAACAGCGTCAGCGTCTGACGCGCAAGATCGATTTCAATGCGTCTCATGCAATTTGCGTGCGGCTACGCCGCGCGGCAAAAAAACTCGATAGCAAACTGCCGCACTCGTCCGCGAGCAGACCACCGTAAACGCCAGCATGGTGATTGAGCCGATCGACACCGTAAAGATCGAGCACGCTGCCGGCGACGCCGGTTTTCGCGTCGCGTGCACCGAATACGACGCGCGCGATCCGCGCGTGGAAGATCGCGCCTGTGCACATCGCGCAAGGCTCCAGCGTCACATAAAGCGTAGCGCCCGGCATGCGGTAATTGGCTAGCGTATGTCCCGCGTCGCGCAGCGCCATCACCTCGGCATGCGCGGTCGGATCGCTAGACAGAATCGGCTGGTTCAAACCACGACCGACGACACGCCCCTGGGCGACAACGAGCGCGCCGACAGGCACTTCCCCCGCCGCCCCGGCCTCGCGTGCCAGCGCGAGCGCTTCACGCATGAAGGCCTCGTCGGCTGCATCGAATAACTGCTCTGCATTCATCGGTGAATTTTCGTCGGGCTAGCGTCGGAATGCCGTTTGCGAAAGGCCGCGATCAACAAGGTCGCAAGTCCGAGCAGGATCTCGTCGATAAGAGGAATCACGTCGGGGATAAAGAGATCAAACACGAAAAGCGTGAGCGTGACGAGAAACAACTGCGGAAAGCGCAGGCGCTCGGCAAAACGCAGGATCGCCGCCGGCATGAACTGAGTGAAAAGACGTGAAACGGCCATGCTCTTGCTCCGAGGTTGCGCGGTACGTGAATCTAGCGGGCACTGCATAAAAACGCCACTTCCAAGGAAAAAATTGACCCAATCCTCCTGCCGACGGGCCCAGGGATTCCTCAAACTTGCGCTTCCGCTCAAGGCACTCCGGCCAGCTCGCGCAGCAGATGGTTTGCCACACGGTGCGAGAACAGCATATGCATATGGCCCACACCGGTCAGGGCAATATTACGCGCGCCGACGACCCCGCACGGCCCACCGGGCGCCACGAAGTTGTCATGTGCGCTGTAAATCGCCACCAGCGGTAGCCGTATATTCGTGGGCAGCCGCGCAAGCCATTCGTTGCCCGGCTCCATTTGCCGCGCACAAACCCCGCTGCCGAAGCGCGCGAGTTCCGACCCGCGGTGCGGCGTGCCAAGCGTGATCAGCGCGTGCACGAGCCCTTCGCCATGCAGCGCGAGATAACGCCGTGCGACGAGGCCACCCATGCTATGGCAAATAAGGATCACGCGCTCCGCGCCGGTTTCGTACAGCAGCTCGGGAATTTTGCGCGCGAGCTGCGCGGCGAAATCGTCGATCGAAATACGCGGCGGTTCGAGATCGATGCTCGCCACCGGCCAACCGGCCTTGTTGAGTACGCGCGCAAGATAGACCCACACGCCACGATTGCAGCCGTAACCGTGCACCAGCAGGATAGGCGGGCGACCACGTTCGGCGTGGCCAAGACGGTCGCCGCGCAAAAAGAAGTTATCGAACGGGATGAAGAGCCCGCAGGTCAGTCCGAGCCAGAAGGTTTCCTTGTAGAAGGTTCGCAAACCACCGAGGAAACCGATGCGCAACGCGGGCGGTAACACGGGCGAATGTTTGATCGCAACCGCGAAGCTGGCCAGCACCACGCAAATCCGTAAAGCAACGATGCCGGCAAGAACAGCGCCGACGACGACAAGCGGGCTCAAGCCCCATACCCAATAGGCAAGCGCGGCCCCAAGCAGCCAGCAGATGGTCTCCAGCAGCAGGGAGTTGCGCGCGATGCGGGCGACGATCACGGCCGGGTTCTCACGCAGACGAATCGATCACGATTAAATTTACGCTTGGTCAGTGGCCCGCCCAACCGGTGATCCCGATCAGCAGGATCAGCAGCTGGAACAGAACCAGGGTGCGGCGGATCAGGCCGACGGCGCTGTACATGAAGTCTACGTCGGCCGTCTCGCCAGTGCCCATTTCGGGGCGTTCGACAACCTCGGAACCGTCGCGCACCAGATTACCGAGCTGAATGCCGAGCGCGCCGGCGCCGCTTGCGATCAGCACGCCATCGACGGGGCGCGGCCAAAGCCCGGCCTGCGTACGCCAGCAGTAAATTGCGCCTTCGAAGTCGCCCATGATCGAGAAAGCAATCGCGGTTATCCGCGCCGGAATCCAGTCGATCAGATCGAAAGCGCGCCGCGCGAAGCGGCCGAACTCGGTGAAACCGGGCTCGCGGCCCTCGGCCCACAAATACGCGAACCGCTCGGAGAGCCGGTAGAGCACGACGCCGCTCGGCCCCGGAAAGAGCAGGAACATCGGGAACAAGGCAAAGACCTGACGGTGGCCGACGACAAGCGCATGTTCGATCGCGAGCCGCGCGACTTCGTCCGAGGGCGTGTGGTCGTAGCGGCCGCCGCGCCAGTCGGCGAGCAACTGGCGCGCCTGATCGAGTTCGCGCGCGCGCAGCGCCGCATGAATCCGGCCGTAGTAATGACTGTGCTGCCGATAGCCGAGGCCGAGATAAAGCACGACGACATTGAAGGCGACCGCCGCCAGCGGCTGCAACGCATAGAGCAGGCCGTAAATCACCGCAGTAAGGATAGTCGACCCGAGCACGGCAACGCACCAGGCAATCGTGCCATGACGCGCAACACCGTCGTTCAGGTGGTCCTCGACGAAGCGGGCCAGCGCGGCGATGGGTTCCTCGGCGAAGCGTCGGACCGGTAGCGGGCGAAGCTGTTCGAGGATGATGGCGACAAGCAGCGAGAGCAGCGTCATGGCAGGCGTTTCGGAACCGGTGCGAAAGCACCATTCAAGGGCACAGCAAGATAACACAAAGGCTGCGAGAGCCGCGCCAGACGGGCTTTCGCACAACATTCCACGGACAACTTAACTACTGCCGGACGATGCTCGCGACGAATACGTGTCGCCGTCCGCGAGCACCGATGACAACATCCTGAGAATGCCGGCCGTCGCGCCCCAGATGTAGTAGTCGCCCCAGGGCATCGCCCAATATTGGCGCTGTTGGCCCTTGAACGAGCCCGAGAGCCGCATGTGATTGCGCGAATCGGCCAGGAAAGACAACGGAACCTCGAAAATTTCCGCGACCTCAAAATGGTCGGGCGAGAGCGACAACGGCGGCCGCAGGAGACCGACGACCGAGGAAATCAAAAACCCTGTGATCGTCGGATAGTCGGGCAGGCTGCCAATGATTTCGACGCTGCTGCGCCCGATGCCGGTTTCTTCCTCGGTTTCGCGTAAGGCGGCCGCCACGGCGTTTGCGTCGCCAGCCTCAAAGCGACCTCCGGGAAAACTTATCTGGCCAGGATGATGGTTCAGATGCGATGTGCGCCGGGTCAGCAGCACATTGAGCCCTTCCGCGCGCTCGACGAGCGGCACGAGCACGGCAGCCGGAATCAGCGCGGCGGTTTCGATCGTTTCGCTTTCGCATGCAATGCGACCGCCGCCCGCCAGACGCGCGCGCACGACATCGCTAGACAAGCTCAGGCCCGATTGCTGCTTCATCTGCAATCACGATCAGAAAACACGAGGGTCACACACATGAAACCCATTGCCATCCTCCAGTTCTGGCACAAAGACGGCCCCGGCAATTTTGCCACGTTCCTCGGTGCGAACCGGCGCGACTATCGCGGCTACGCGATCCACTCGGGGGAAGGCGTCCCGTCCGACGCGCGGGCATTCGCAGGCATTTGCCTACTCGGCGGACCGCAAAGCGCGAACGACGACCGTCTACCCTGGCTAGCATCCGTACTCGATTTAATCCGTCACGCCGCCCAGCACGACGTGCCGCTGATCGGCCATTGCCTCGGCGGCCAATTGATGGCGCGCGCCCTTGGCGGACACGTCAGCGCGAACCCGGCGAAGGAAATCGGCTGGGGCGAAATTACGAGTTGCGAGCCGCTTGTAGCGGATGCCTGGGTCGGCGCGCACGGAAACTTTCCGGTTTTTCAGTGGCATGGAGAGCGCTTCAGCCTGCCGCCCGGAGCACAACGAATTCTGACCGGCAACGGCTGCGAGAACCAGGCATTCGTGCTCGGTCCGCACCTGGGTCTGCAGTTTCATCCGGAAATCACGCCGACGATGATCGCGCAATGGGCCGAAAAATGGTCGGATGAAGTCGATGCAAACGAAAAACTGCCGGCTTCGATACAGACACCGGCCGAGATCGAACGCGACACACCTATGCCCTGCCCGCGATGCGCGCGCTCGCGACGCGGCTTTATGGCCGCTGGCTCAAGGGTTTGGCCGACTGAAATTGCGCGAGGGCGCGAAAACTGCTCGCGCCCTCGGCAAGATCGCGCACGGACGCTTACGCGTAGGTGTTGATCTGCGCGCCAGGTTGCCCCGGCTCCGCCGGTTGCGGCTGCGGAATGGCCTGAATCAATTGTACGGCCGACTTCGCCTGCATGCTCATGGCCTTCTTGAGCACCATCAACTGGGCCGCACCCTGCACCGCACTCGTGGTGTCGGTCGAAACCGAAGCCGCTAACGAACCGATATCCATTTTGTCCTCCACTTCTGTTAGTCGCGAAAGTTCTGGAACTGCAGCGGGAAATCCGTGATCGACTTTCGTAGCTGCGCGATCGCTTCTTGCAATGTATCGCGTTTAGCACCCGATATTCGCACGGTATCGCCCTGAATGCTCGCTTGAACCTTGAGCTTACTGTCCTTGATCAAGCGAACGATTTTTTTGGCGAGTTCGGACTCTATACCCGCCTTAACGGCAACTTCGCGCTTAACTTTATTGCCACTGATTTTCTCGACCTCGCCCGGTTCCATGCAGCGCACATCGACGTTGCGCTTGGCGAACTTGCCGCTCAGAACATCCCACACCTGGTCGAGTTGGAATTCGGTATCGGCGAACACGGTCAGCGCCTTGTCCGCAAGTTCGACACGCGCATCCGAACCCTTGAAATCGAAGCGCTGGCCGACTTCCTTGTTGGCCTGATCGACCGCGTTATGCACTTCCACGAAATTGACTTCGTTCACGACGTCGAAGGATGGCATCTTGAAACCCCGCAATCAAAACGAGCGATTATAAAAAGCACGCCCCTATAATTCGAGCTTTTGGGTGGCATATGGCTGAATTCGCGCTGATCGCCAACGCCGATCTCGCCCCGCTGACGAGCCTTGGCGTGCCGGCCCGCGCAGCATGGCTCGCGACCCCCGACACCCGCGAACAGGTCGGCGAAGCGCTCGCCTGGGCACATGCGCGCGACCTGCCGACGCTGCTGCTCGGCGGCGGTAGCAACCTGGTCTTTGCAAGCGACTTCCGCGGCCTTGCGATCCGCCTCGCGCTGCGCGGCCGCAAGAAAATCGGCGCAACCGCCGACGCCCATCTGGTGCGCGTCGCAGCCGGCGAACGTTGGCACGAAACGGTCGCATGGACGCTCGACCAAGGCTGGCCGGGCCTGGAAAACCTCGCGCTGATTCCCGGCTGCGTAGGCGCCGCGCCTATCCAGAACATCGGCGCCTACGGCATGGAACTGGCCGAGCGCATCGCAAGCCTCGAAGCCCTGGACACTTCGAGCGGCAATATCGTCGTGCTCGATCGCGCGGCCTGTCGCTTCGGCTATCGCGACAGCATTTTCAAGCATGCCGCAGGCGCCGGCCTCGTCGTGCTCTCGGTCACGTTCGCGCTGCCCAAACAATGGGTCGCGCGTGCGAACTACCGCGATGTCGCCGAGGAACTCGCCGCCCTCGGCATCACTACGCCAACGCCGCAGGCGATCTTCGACGCCGTGGTATGCATCCGGCGACGCAAGCTGCCCGATCCGGCGGAGCTTGGCAACGTCGGCAGTTTCTTCAAGAATCCCATCGTCCCGGCAGCCCAGGCCGAGGCGCTGCGCACGCGCTATCCGGAGCTTCCCAGCTACGCGCAGGCGGACGGCAGCGTGAAGCTTGCCGCAGGCTGGCTCATCGATCGCGCGGGCTGGAAGGGGAAAAGGCATGGCAAGGCGGGCGTCCATGCGCGCCAGGCGCTGGTGCTGGTGAATTTGGGCGGCGCGACAGGCACCGAGATTCTTGCGCTTGCAGCATTGATACGCAGCGACGTGCAAGAGAAATTCGGCGTCCTGCTCGAACAGGAGCCGCTTACGGTGGCTGGCTGAAAAAGCCGGGCTTGCGCCCGGCCAATTCGCTCAGTACAGCAACTTCGACATTTTCTTCGCGGCTTCGCGCAGCTCGCTGCGAAAATCCGGATGGGCGATGTTGATCAGCGCCTCGGCGCGCTGATTCGCGGTCTTGCCGCGCAATTGCGCAACCCCGTATTCGGTGACCACATAATTGACGTCGTTCTTGCTCGTCGAAATGTGAGTACCCGCCGTCAATGTCGGCACAATGCGCGAAATCGCACCGTCCTTGGCCGTGGACGGCAGAACGATGAAGGATTTACCGCCATTCGAACGATTGGCCGCGCGCACGAAATCGGCCTGGCCGCCAGTGCCCGAATAGGGCGTAAAGCCGAGCGACTCGGAACCGCATTGTCCGATCAGATCGACCTGCATCGTCGCGTTGATCGATACGAGCTTGTCGTTCTGGCTGACCAGGTACGGGTCGTTCGTGAAATCCACCGGGTGCATTTCCAGCCCTGGATTGCGGTTCATGAACTGGTAGAGCTTTTTCGAACCCAGCGCAAAGGTCGCAACCATCTTGCCCGGCAGGTAGTTTTTCTTGCGGTTGGTCACCACGCCGGCTTCGACGAGCGTCATGATGCCGTCGCCTATCATTTCGGTGTGAATCCCGAGATCGTGCTTGTCGGTCAATTGCATGACAACCGCGTCGGGAATCCCGCCATAGCCGATCTGCAAGGTCGAACCATCGTCGATCATGTTGGCGACATACTTGCCGATGGCCTCCTGAACTGGCCCTATCACCGGCAAACCGACTTCCAGCACCGGCTCCTCGCTCTCGACAAGCGCTGCGACCTGCGAGATGTGAACAAGGCAGTTCCCGTTCGCGAACGGCACGTTCGGGTTGACTTCGAGCACGATGGCGCGCGCCCGCTTGAGCGCCGCCATTGCGTAGTCGGTGCCCAAGCTCAAGGAAAAATAACCGTGCTCGTCCATCGTCGAGGCCATACTGAACACGACGTCGGAAGCCAGATAGCCACGATCTATCAGTTGCGGCAATTCGGAGAAATACGCCGGGACGTAGTCCACCCAGCCCTGCTGACCGCCCGCACGCGACGCGCCACCGAAGAAATACGACAAGTGACGGACGTTTTCGACGGTTTCCGGATCGAAATAGCCGAACTTTCGCATCGGCAGAATCTGCGCGACCTGTACGCCGCGAAAATCGCGGCGCTGCTCCGATAGCGCGGTCAGTAAACTCGGCGGCTCGCCGACGCCGACCGGCACGATGATCGTATCGCCGTTCTTGACCAAACGAACGGCATCGGCAGCGCTGGTGCGCTTTTGTTGATACAAAGACTTGAACGTCATTAAACTTCCCTCCCCCAAGGTAAGTGGTGTTCAAAGATTCTTGAATTGCGGCGAACGTTTCTCCAGAAATGCTTCCATACCCTCGCTGCAATCCTCCAAAGCAAACGCGGCGTGGAAGGTCCGGCGTTCGAACAGCAAGCCCTCGTTAAGGCTGCCTTCAAAGGCGCGGTTCACCGATTCCTTGATCATCATCGCCACCGGCAGCGAAAAGCCCGCAATGGTCTGCGCTGCTTTGAGCGTTTCGGCCAGCAATTGATCGGCTGGATAAATCCGTGCAACAAGACCGGCCCGCTCCGCTTCGGCCGCGTCCATCATACGGGCAGTCAGGCATAAATCCATCGCACGGGCCTTGCCGACCGCGCGCGGCAGGCGCTGCGTGCCGCCAGCGCCGGGCAGGATGCCGAGTTTGATCTCCGGCTGACCGAAGCGCGCCGTGTCGGCGGCAAAAATCATGTCGCACATCATCGCCAGTTCGCAACCGCCGCCCAGCGCAAAACCCGCCACCGCCGCGATGACGGGCTTCCTGCAGGTTTTGAGCCGCTCCCAGTTGCGCGTGATGTAATCGGCCTTGTAGGCGTCCATGTAGTCAAAACCTGCCATCGCGCCGATATCGGCACCGGCGGCGAAGGCTTTTTCAGAGCCGGTGATGACGATGCAGCCGATGCCCTCGTCGGCCTCGAAGGCGTCGATGGCAAGGGCGAGTTCATCGACCAGCGCGTCGTTCAAGGCGTTCAACTGCTTCGGCCGGTTCAAGGTGATAAGGCCCACCTTGTCGCGGGTTTCTACCAAGATATTTTCGAAGTTCATCGCGGCGGCCTTACCCTGTGATCGCACGGCCGATGACGAGCCGTTGAATATCGTTGGCACCCTCGTAGATCTGGCAGACGCGCACGTCGCGGTAGATACGCTCGACCGGGAAATCGCTCACATAGCCATAACCGCCGTGGATCTGGATCGCGTCCGAGCACACCTTCTCGGCCATTTCGGAGGCGAACATCTTGGCCATCGAAGCTTCCTTCAGGCAGGGTTGGCCGGCATCCTTGAGCATGGCAGCGCGCCAGACCATGAGCCGCGCGGCGTCGACTTGGGTGGCCATGTCGGCAAGCCGGAAGGCAACCGCCTGATGCTCGACGATGGGTTTGCCGAAGGTTTCGCGTTCCTTGGCGTACTTGACCGCCGCCTCGAAAGCCGCACGGGCCATGCCGACGGCCTGCGCTGCGATACCGATACGACCGGCTTCAAGGTTGGAAAGCGCAATCTTGTAGCCCTCGCCTTCGCCGCCCATCATCGCGCTGGCCGGCACGCGGCAGTTCTCGAAGATGATCTGGGCCGTGTCGGAAGCGTTCTGGCCCATCTTCTCTTCGAGGCGGGCGACGATGTAGCCCGGTGTCGCGGTCGGTACGAGGAAGCAGGAAATCCCCTTCTTGCCGGCGTTCTTGTCGGTCACCGCAAAAACGATTGCAACCTCGGCATGCTTGCCTGTGGTGATGAACTGCTTGACGCCGTTGATCACCCATTCGTCGCCGTCGCGCTCGGCGCGGGTCCGCAGCGCCGAGGCGTCCGAGCCCACGTGCGGCTCGGTCAGGCAGAAGCAGCCGAGTTTCTTGCCGCTAGCTAAGGGTTTGAGCCAGGTTTCCTTCTGCTGCACGGAACCATATTTGAGCGTGATGCCACAGGCCAGCGAATTCTGTACGCTGACTATCGTCGAGGTCGCGCCTTCGCCGGCGGCGATTTCCTCGATCGCCAACACGAGGCTCATGTAATCCATGCCGGCGCCGCCCCACTCTTCGGGCACCACCATGCCGAGCGCGCCGAGTTCGCCAAGTTCCTTCAACGCCTGCGCCGGGAAGGCGTGAGTGCGGTCGCGCTCGGTGGCGAACGGCGCCAGACGCTCCTGCGCAAACGCGCGCATGGAGTCGCGGATCATTTCCTGCTCTTGAGTCAGAATCATTGTCGTCCCCCTCCTTCAAATCATCTCGATCGCCATCGCGGTCGCTTCGCCACCGCCGATGCACAGGCTGGCGATGCCGCGCTTGCCGCCGGTCTTCTTCAGCGCGCCAAGCAAGCTTACGAGTATGCGCGCGCCCGAGGCACCAATCGGATGGCCCAGCGCGCATGCGCCGCCGTGAATGTTAACCTTTGCATGATCGAGCTTCAGATCGTGCATTGCGGCCATCGTGACGACGGCGAAGGCTTCGTTGATCTCCCACAGATCCACGTCCTGGGCGGACCAACCCGCCTTGGCCAGCATCTTTTCCATCGCACCGACCGGCGCAGTCGGAAAAAGACGCGGCTCGATCGCATGCGTAGCGTGGCCGACAATCGTCGCAAGCGGCTTGACGCCCAGCTTGTCGGCCGTGGAGCGACGCATCAGCACGAGTGCGGCGGCGCCATCGGAAATCGAACTCGAATTGGCCGCCGTGACCGTGCCGTCCTTTTTGAAAGCGGGCTTGAGGCCGGCAATCTTTTCGACCTGCGCCTTGGGCGGCTGCTCGTCGTGTTCGACGAGAATTTCGCCCTTACGGCCGGAAACCGTCACCGGCGCGACTTCCCACTGGAAAGCGCCGGAACTGATCGCTGCGCGCGCACGCGTCGTCGAGGCAATGGCATATGCGTCCTGATCCTGACGCGTAAAGCCATAGGCGCTCGCGCACTCCTCGGCAAAGGTGCCCATGAGGCGGCCCTTGTCGAAATAAGCGTCCTCCAGCCCATCGAAGAACATGTGGTCGAGCATCTGCGCGTGACCCAGACGCAGCCCCGCGCGCGCCTTGGGTACAAGATAAGGCGCATTGGTCATCGACTCCATGCCGCCGGCCACGACCACTTCGTTGCTACCCGCGAGCAACTGATCGTGCGCAACCATCACGGCCTTCATGCCGGAACCGCAGACCTTACTGACAACCGAACAGGCCACCGACAAGGGCAGCCCCGCGTTGATCGCGGCCTGGCGCGCCGGCGCCTGGCCGAGCCCGGCCGGCAGCACGCAGCCGAGGATGACTTCTTCGATCTTGTCGGCGCCGATGCCGGCGCGCTCCACAGCGGCACGGAGCGCCGCGCCGCCGAGTTGCGGCGCGCCAAGACTTGCAAAATCGCCCTGAAAACCGCCAATCGGCGTGCGGGCAATCGAAACGATGACAACCGGATCTTGATTCATGGGATCTTCCTCGCGGCGGAGTTTTATTTGGCGGCCATGCGGATCGCGCCATCGAGGCGGATCACTTCGCCGTTCAGGTACTGATTCGCGAAAATCTGTTCGACCAGCGCGGCGTATTCCGCCGGCTTACCGAGGCGACTGGGGAACGGCACCATCTTGCCGAGCGCTTCCTGCACCTCGGTCGGCATGCCGAGCAGCATCGGCGTCTCCATGATTCCGGGCGCAATCGTCATGACGCGGATACCGAAGCGGCAAAGTTCGCGCGCAATCGGCAGGGTCATCGCGACGACGCCGCCCTTGGACGCGGCATAGGCAGCCTGCCCGATCTGGCCGTCGAAGGCCGCTACCGAGGCGGTGCTGACGATGACGCCGCGCTCGCCGTCCGGCGTCGGCTCGGACGCACTCATGATCTCGGCGGCGAGCCGAATCATGTTGAAGCTGCCGACGAGGTTGATGTTGATCGTGCGGGCGAAGGATTCGAGCTTGTGGGCGGCCTCGCGACCCACGACTTTCTCGGCCGGCGCGACGCCGGCGCAATTGACCAATCCGCGCACGCAGCCCATTTCGAGCGCCGCGGCAAAAGCAGCCCTGGCGCTTGCCTCGTTCGTAACATCGGTTACGACGAAACGGGCATTGACACCAAGCTCGCTTGCCACCCGCTCGCCTGCATCCGGGTTCACATCGGCCAGAACGACCTTGCCACCTGCGGCCACAATCATGCCGGCCGTAGCGGCCCCAAGACCGGAACCGCCCCCGGTCACCACGAATACGTTATCCTTGATCTGCATGGCTCAGCCTCCTCCTTTGTCCGCTCCGGACACCCCGCGCCAAAGATTGCGCGGCCCCCGCCGGAAATGTGCGAGTCTAGGAGCCGAAATGTCATTGTTCTAGGTCGGAATCAATCAAAGTGAATGGTTGGATTTGCCACTCGCGGATCGTGGCTGACGCATGAGTACGGTCGAACGCGGCACAATTGCAGTGAGCTTCGTACACGAGGCCTTGGAATGCATCCGCGCGCGCGGTATCGATCAGGACAGCCTGCTGATCCGCGTAGGCATCGCACCCGATCTGTTGAACCGCCCCCAGGCGCGCGTGTCGGCCAGCCACTATGGCGCGCTGTGGCATCTGATCGCACAGACGATAGACGACGAATTCTTCGGCATGGACAGTCATCGGATGAAGGCCGGCAGCTTCGCGCTGCTCTGCCATTCGACGATCCAGGCCGACACGCTAGAGCGGGCGTTGCACCGCGCCCTGCGTTTTTTCCGCTTGATTCTCGACGACCTCGAAGGCGCGCTGGTCTGCGACGGCGAAGTCGCGCGCATCGTGCTGATCGACTGCGGCGCAGATGTTCCGTGCATCCCGCCGAAGCGCGCCTTCGCCTACGGAACCTTCCTGCTCATGCTGCTCGGGCTGGCCTGCTGGCTGATCCGCCGCCGCATTCCGCTGCAATCGGCCGATTTTCGTTGCGCGGAGCCAGGCTTCAGCGAGGAATGGCGCGTGATGTTTTCGCCCCGGCTCAATTTCGATCAGGCCGATACTGGCGTCAGCTTTCCGGCCGAATATCTGAATATGGCGGTCGTTCAGGACGAACGCAGCATGAAGGAGTTCCTGCGCGGCGCGCCCGCCAATTTTCTCGTCAAATATCACAACAGCACCAGCCATACCGCACAAATCCGCCGCCGCCTGCGCGAAGTACCGCCGGCGGCCTGGCCGGATTTCGCCACCCTCGCCCGCCAATTCCATTCGTCGCCTTCGACGCTGCGCCGCCGCCTGGAGGACGAGGGTCAGTCATACCGGACGATCCTCGACGACTTGCGGCGCGATCTTGCGATCTCGCTACTTAGCCATTCCAACAAAAACATTATGGACATCGCCAGCGAACTCGGTTTCGCCGAACCCAGCGCGTTCCATCGTGCGTTCAAAAAATGGACGGGCATCCGGCCTGGCGAATATCGCTTCAGCGTGTCCTTGCTGGACTGAAGGGCGCCTCGAAAAACCTCGGTTTCTAAGCGAGACAAGGCGCGAGTGAAAAATTTCGACGCCGCTTTTCTTTGATATGAACGTATAATTTTTTCACCCCCAACACAGTATCGCGACGAAAGCGGGAGTTTTTCGAGGTGCCCTAAAACTTTTACGCCCCGAAGTGGCAGACGTAGTGCAGCATCTCCAGCGTCTCGATCGCGAAACTGCTGTTACCGGGAACCGAAAAACTCTGGCCCGCGCAATATTCCGTAAAACCGTCCTCGCCAGCGAGCTTGACGCGGCAGCGGCCTTCGAGGAGTTCCATAACCTCCGGCGCAGCGGTATCGAAGACAAGGCTGGACGGCAGGATTACGCCTATCGATTTACGGCTGCCGTCGCTCAACTCCACTATATGGCCCACGCACTTGCCATCGAAATACACGTTGGCCTTCTTGATAACTGAAACCCCGTCGAAACGCTCGCTTACCGACATTGCACACTCCATCGCTCAAAATAAAAAAAGCCGCGAATTATAGCCGCGGCTTTTTTTCGTGACCTCGGGATTGAGTCCTAGCCCAACACTTTCACGATCACTTCCTTGGCCATGAACCCGAACATGCCGAAACCCAGGACGATGAACATGACGACGGTGCCGAAGGTGCCGGCTTTAGATTCGCGCGCCAGATTCCAGATGATGAAGAACATGTAGGCGATCAAACCCGAAACGAAGAACTTCAGCGACAGGTCTTCGAATTCGGCAACGCTCAGGCCAAAGACGGTAACGGTTTCCATGAGGCTCTCTTCAGGCGCGACGCATGTCGCGACGAATATTGTTTAGACAAATATCAAACAAGATAATCTTAACGCGCAAGCACTCAGCGGACAAATAAAATTTTTCTCTGATTTCATACATTTACATTCGCGAAACCGAGCGAACGAAGGGCCACTCGAAAGTGGCCCATTTCGTCTGAAGCACTCAGAAAAGCTTGCCGGAAAGCTCGAACAAGTCCTGATGGAACGGACGCTTCATGGTTTCGATGCATTCGACGATGTCATGGTGCACCAGTTCGTTCCTGAGTAGGCCCACACAGCGTCCGCCCGTGCCCGCCATCAAAAGCTCCACCGCATAGGCGCCCATCTGCGAAGCCATGATGCGGTCGCGCGCGGTTGGCGAACCACCGCGCTGGATGTGGCCGAGGATAGTCGCGCGGGTTTCGAGCCCGGTACGCGCCTCGATCTCGCTCGACAAGCCTCCAGTGTCAGTCACATGCTCGCAGACGACGACGAGCGCATGGCGCTTGCCGCGCGCCAGGCCCCCCTCGATCTGCGCGATCAACGCTTCCTTGTCGAACAACAGTTCGGGCACCACAACAAATTCGGCGCCGCCGCAAACCGCCGATGACATCGCAAGATCGCCGCAGTGGCGGCCCATGACCTCGACGACCGAAATCCGCTTGTGCGAACTGGAGGTATCGCGCAGGCGATCGATCGCATCCATGATCACGTTCAGCGCGGTGTCGAAACCGATCGTGTAATCGGTGCCTGCAATGTCGTTGTCTATCGTGCCCGGCAGGCCGATGCAGGGGTAGCCCATCTCGGTCAGCTTCTTGGCGCCCATGTAGGAGCCATCGCCGCCGATCACGACGAGCGCTTCGATTCCGTGCAGCTTGAGGTTTTCGATCGCCTCGCGGCGCACCGACTCCTCGCGGAAAGCCGGGAAGCGCGCCGAGCCTATGAAGGTGCCGCCCCGGTTGATGACATCGGAAACACTGTGTCGGTCGAGTTTTTCGATCCGGTTCTGATGCAGGCCAAGATAGCCGTCACGAATACCGAAAACTTCGACTCCGTTCGCCAGAGCGACCCGGACGACAGCCCGGATCGCGGCATTCATGCCGGGGGCATCGCCGCCGCTAGTCAGTATGCCGATTTTTTTGATCATGCTGCGCCTCTTGCATTTGAAAGGGGGAATGGGGGCTGCTCATGCAACGACAGAATAAATCACGGTAGATGGAAAAAAGGCCACCCAGCGGGCGGCCTTTTGCAGAATCGATCACGCACCGCGCTTGCGACGCGCATTCTCCGCGATACGCATCCGCAAAGCATTGAGCTTGATGAAACCGCCTGCATCTGCCTGGTTGTAGGCGCCGCCATCGTCGTCGAAGGTTGCGATGGTCTGATCGAACAGCGAGTCCTTGGAATCCCGCGCCACGACCGAAACCGAACCCTTATAGAGTTTGACACGCACCCAGCCGTTGACGTTCTGCTGGGTGTGGTCGATCAGCGCCTGCAGCGCCGTGCGTTCCGGACTCCACCAGTAACCGTTGTAGACCAGGCTCGCATAACGCGGCATCAGGTCGTCCTTCAAGTGCGCCACTTCGCGGTCGAGCGTGATCGACTCGATGCCGCGATGGGCGCGCAGCAGGATCGTGCCGCCCGGGGTTTCGTAGCAGCCGCGGCTCTTCATCCCGACATAGCGGTTCTCGACCAGATCGAGCCGGCCGATGCCGTGCTTGCCACCCAGTTCGTTGAGCTTGGCGAGCAATTCGTGCGCCTTCATGCGCTTGCCATCGATGGCGACCAGATCGCCGCGTTCGAACTCCAGGTTCAGGTATTCGGGCGCATCGGGCGCGGCTTCGGGCGCAACCGTCCAGCGCCACATCGACTCCTCGGCCTCAGCCTTCGGATCTTCGAGGTGACGGCCTTCGTAGCTGATATGCAGCAGGTTCGCATCCATCGAATACGGCGCGCCGCCCTGCTTGTGCTTCATGTCGACTTCGATGCCGTGGGCTTCGGCATAAGCCATCAATTTCTCGCGCGAGAGCAGATCCCACTCGCGCCACGGTGCGATGACCTTCACGTTCGGCATCAGCGCATAGGCGCCG
>JAVBKC010000097.1:0-20346 GCA_031554255.1 Niveibacterium sp. | reverse complement strand
GGCCGAGCGCGACCCGGATAAGCTCGTCGATATGATTGCGGCATTGGAGCCGACTTTTGGCGGTATCAATCTGGAAGACATCAAGGCGCCCGAGTGCTTCTATATCGAACAGAAGTTGCGCGAGCGGATGAACATCCCGGTCTTTCACGACGACCAGCATGGCACCGCGATCATTTCGGCCGCGGCCTTGCTTAACGGGCTCATGGTTGTTGGCAAGAAGATCGGGGAAGTTAAACTCGTCTGTTCGGGCGCAGGCGCGGCGGCGATTGCCTGCCTCGATCTGATGTGCAGCCTGGGACTTGCGCGCGAGAACGTATTCGTCTGCGATTCGCGCGGCGTGATCTGGGTCGGCCGCGACGAGAACATGGAGCCAAACAAGGCGCGCTACGCTCAGCAAACCCCCGCGCGCGCGCTCGCCGACGTGATCCGTGGCGCCGACGTTTTCCTCGGCCTCTCGGCGGCCGGCGTGCTGACGCCGCAGATGGTCATCGGCATGAATGAGCGTCCGCTGATTTTCGCGCTCGCCAATCCGACGCCGGAAATCATGCCGGAGGAGGCGAAGGCGGTGCGCCCCGACGCGATCATTGCGACCGGGCGTTCGGATTATCCGAACCAGGTTAACAATGTGCTCTGCTTCCCGTTCATTTTCCGGGGCGCGCTCGACGTTGGCGCGACGCGCATCACCGACGGGATGAAGCTTGCGTGCGTGCGCGCGATTGCCGAGCTTGCGCGCGCCGAGCTGAACGATGTCGTCGCGATGGCTTATCGCGGTAGCGATCTGCGCTTCGGCCCCGAATACCTGATCCCGAAACCCTTCGATCCGCGCCTGATCGTCAAGATCGCGCCGGCCGTCGCGCGTGCGGCGATGGAGTCGGGCGTTGCGACGCGGCCGCTCGCCGATCTGGACGCCTATGCGCAACGCCTGGTCGAATTCGTGTACCGCTCAGGCTCGATCATGCGGCCGGTGTTTGCGGCAGCGAAGCAGGCGCCGCTTGAGAAAAAGCGCGTGGTCTATTGCGAGGGCGAGGACGAGCGCGTGCTGCGCGCGCTGCGCGTGGTGGTCGACGAACAACTTGCGCGGCCTATCCTGATCGGCCGGCCGGCCGTCGTGAGCCGGCGGATCGAGCGCTTCGGACTCAACCTCGTGGCCGGACGCGATTTCGACATCGTTAATCCCGAAGACGATTCGCGCTATCGCGAGCTTTGGCAGGCTTACCACCGCCGCATGGCGCGCGATGGCGTCACGCCCGATATCGCGCGCGCCGAGATGCGCCGCGACACGACGCTGATCGGCTGCATGCTGCTCGACCGCTTTGACGCCGATGCGCTGGTCTGCGGTACCTCCGGCATCTACGAAAGTCATCTGCGCCACGTCAGCGACATCATCGGCTTGCGCAAGGGTTTCAAGCTCTTCGCGGCGATGAATATCCTGCTGCTGCCCAATCGCATGATGGCGATTTGCGACACGCATGTGCACGAAAACCCGGATGCCGAACAAACCGCCGAGATCGCGCGCATGGCCGCCGACGAATTGCGCCGTTTCGGCATCGAGCCGCGTGTGGCGCGGTTGTCGCATTCGAACTTTGGCGCCGGACGTTCGGCTTCGGCGCGCAAAATGCGCGCGGCGCGCGATATCCTCGCCACGATCGCACCGCATCTTGAGGCCGACGGCGAAATGCGAGGCAATATGGCGCTGTCGCCCGAACAGCGCGAGCGCGTGCATCCGCACTCCACGCTCAAGGGCGAGGCCAACCTGCTCGTCATGCCCAATATCGACGCTGCGAATATCTCCTTCAATCTGCTCAAGGCCAGCGGCGGCGACGGCATTTCGATCGGCCCCATCCTGCTGGGCAGCGCGCGCGCGGTGCACATCCTGACGCCGAGCGCTTCGGTGCGCCGGCTCGTCAACATCACGGCGCTCGCGGTCGCCGACGCGGCAGCCGATGCCGTAGGCGGGCGTTGATCCTTGGGAGAACAGCAATGAAAGCAATCCGTTTCGGTGCCACAGGCGGCCCCGAAGTCCTGCGGCTCGAAGATGTCGAATCGGCGCCGCCGAGCGCAGGCGAGGTGCGCGTGCGCCACCACGCGGTCGGTTTGAACTACATCGACACTTATCACCGCAGCGGCCTTTATCCGTTGCCGCTGCCCTCCGGCATCGGCGTCGAGGCGGCCGGCGTCGTCGAGGCGGTTGGCGCGGGCGTCGATCTTTTCGCTGTCGGCGATCGCGTGGCCTACGCGGGCGGACCGGTCGGCGCGTATGCCGAGTCGCGCTGCCTGCCTGCCGAGCGGCTGCTGCGCCTGCCCGACGCAATCGGTTTCGATACCGGTGCCGCAATGATGCTCGCCGGTCTGACCGCGCAATATCTGTTGCGCCAGACTTATCCGGTACAAACCGGCGATACGGTGCTGATTCACGCGGCCGCCGGCGGCGTCGGCCTGATCGCCTGCCAGTGGGCAAAAGCGCTGGGCGCGACCGTCATCGGCACCGTCGGCTCGGAGGAAAAGGCCGTGCTTGCGCGGGCCCACGGCTGCGATCACACGATTCTCTACCGCAGCGAAAACTTCGCCGCGCGCGTCAAAGCGCTGACCGACGGCCGCGGCGTACCTGTCGTCTATGACTCGATCGGTCGCGATACTTTCATGGACTCCTTGTCCTGCTTGCGCCCGCGCGGTTTGATGGTCAGCTACGGCAATGCCTCCGGGCCCGTGGCGCCGGTCGATATCGGTGTGCTGGCCAAAATGGGTTCGCTGTTCCTGACGCGGCCGACGCTGTTTTCGTACACCGCACAGCGCGAAGACCTCGTTGCGATGGGGCGCGACCTATTCGATGTCGTCGTTGCCGGCAAGGTCAAGATCGAGGTGGGCCAGCGTTATGCGCTTGGCGACGCGGCACAGGCGCATCGCGATCTGGAAGCGCGCAAAACGACCGGTTCGACGATTCTTCTGCCCTGATTCCGATGCCTCTCCTACCTAGATCGTTCCGCCTGGCGCTCGCGCTGGGGCTGTGCCTACTCGGCGCGCCGCTGGCGGCCGTCGAGCCCTTGACGCCGGGCCAGGTTGCCTATGTCGAAGCCCAGACGCGCCGGGCAGACGCGCATTTCGTGCGCACGGTCGCGCATCTGGCTGGCCGGCCGGAAGCGGCGATCCGCAAGGCAATGCCGACGGGAAGCCGGATCGCCGATCCGGCCGAACGTGTTATTGCAGTACTGGAAGCCGCGCGCCGTGAGCCCTTGCCCGAAGAAATGCGCAACCAGATCGTTGCGGCCGAAGCGGTGCGGCGGATGTCGATCGCGAATGCGCGCGAGGCGGCCGCAAAACGTTGAAGCGTGGATTCAGCCGGGCAGGCGGTTCAGCATGAGATTCTGCGCACAATCGGCTTCGGTCAGCCGCGCGATGAACCATTCGAGCGCGCGGCCCTCGCAACCGGTTTGCCAAGCCAGCGATAGCGGGATCGGCCGCCCATCGCCTTCCAGCCGCTTGATCAGGAGCCGGCCGGCCGCCGCTTCGGTTTCGGCCAGGTTTTTCGGCAGCCGGCCGATGCCCAGGCCGGCGCGTTGCGCGGCGGTTTTCGCGGCAAGATCGGGCACGCTCAAGGTGTCCTGCCCATCGAGCAGACCGGCGCTGCGCGCTACCAACTGACGCGAGGTATCGGCGACCACGACGGCGCGATACTGGCGGACCGTCGCCAGCGGTAGCGGATCGGACAGAACGGCGAGCGGATGGTGCGGCGCGACGCAGAAAACGAACTCGACGCTACCCCAGGGCCGCGTTTGATAACTCGAACCCGCTGGCGGATCGCCGGCCGCCCCGATGACAAGATCGGCGCGCGCGGTTGCCAGCGCGTCCCAGGCGCCGCCGAACACTTCGTGCAGCAATTTGATCCGCGTGCCGCCGTAATTCGCATAAAACTCGGCTAATAACGGATAGAACGCCGCGACATCGACAACCGCGTCGAGTGCGATCCGTAGCTCGGCCTCCCAACCCGTGGCGACACGCCGGGCGCGGCGTTCGAGTTCGCCGGCCGCGCGCAGAATCAAGCGGCCGTCTTCGAGAAGAGTGCGGCCGGCTTGCGTCAGCACGGCGCGCCGACCGAGCTTTTCGAACAAGGCAAAACCGAGATCTTCCTCTAGCTTTCGCACGGCGTGCGTCAGCGCCGAGGGTACGCGGTGCAGCGCATCGGCTGCGGCCGCGAAGCTGCCGCGCGCGTCTATCGCGTCGAGCATTGCGAGCGCATCGAGCGTGATTTTCATGTTGGCATCTCGAAAAACCCTGTTTCCTCGCGGAACAAAATGCGAGGCGAAAATTTCGCCGCAGCATCATACAATTTGCCGTGTTGGGCGATTTGCATCTGATTTTTGCGTTTCCATACGCCGGCGTGCGGCTGCATGATATGCGCCATCGCAAGCATTGGCGCGCCTTTCCCGCCAACGAGGGTGCTTCGCTCTTCAACCGGCGTAGCCTCTCCGATATAATCCCAGGGATTTTCTGCGAAATTTCCGCAAATCGGATTGCATTCCGGGGATAGAGGGACATGAGCGACGATACAAAAATGGATGGCGGCCGGAGAACTCTGGTAATCGCCACGTCGGCCGTCGGGGGGGCGGCCGTGGCCGGAGCGGCGGTGCCGTTCCTGGCGAGCCTTACGCCGTCGGAGCGGGCCAAGGCTGCCGGGGCGCCGGTCGAAGCCGATATCGGCAAGCTCCAGCCGGGCGAGATGATGACGGTCGAGTGGCGCGGCAAGCCGGTCTGGATTCTGCGTCGCACGCCGGAACAGATCGCCCAATTGAAGAAAGAAGACGCCGCGCTGTTGGCCGACCCGGATTCCAAGCGTTCCGAGCAGCCCGCCTACATCAAGGGCGAGGGCCGCGCGCTCAAACCCGAATATCTCGTCGTGATCGGGATCTGCACGCACTTGGGCTGCTCGCCGAGCGCCAAGCTCCAGCAGGGCGCCGACAGCGGCATGGGCGCGGACTGGCAAGGCGGCTTTCTCTGTCCCTGCCATGGCTCGACCTTCGATCTCTCGGGCCGGGTATTTCGCAACAAGCCGGCGCCGGACAACCTGCCGATTCCGCCGCACACCTATCTATCCGATACCCGGATATTGATCGGCGAAGACAGCAAGGGAGCCTGAGCGATGACAAACAAATCGCAAGAACTGCTGGACTGGATCGACGCGCGTTTTCCGCTGACTTCCATGTGGAAAGAGCATCTGTCCGAGTATTACGCGCCGAAAAATTTTAATTTCTGGTATTTCTTTGGCTCGCTCGCGCTACTGGTCCTTGTATTGCAGATCGTGACCGGCATTTTCCTGGTCATGCACTACAAACCCGATGCATCGCTCAATGCCTCCGGCATTCCGGTTGCATTCGCGAGCGTCGAATACATCATGCGCGACGTGCCGGGCGGCTGGATCATCCGTTATCTGCATTCGACGGGCGCCTCGGCTTTCTTCATCGTGGTTTATCTGCACATGTTCCGCGGCCTGCTCTACGGTTCCTACCGCAAACCGCGCGAACTCGTCTGGATCTTCGGCGCGCTGATCTTCCTGTGCTTGATGGCCGAAGCCTTCATGGGTTACTTACTGCCTTGGGGACAAATGTCGTACTGGGGCGCCCAGGTGATCGTGAACCTGTTCTCGGCGATTCCGCTCGTCGGTCCCGATCTGTCGATCTGGATTCGCGGCGACTACGTAATCGGCGACGCGACGCTGAACCGTTTCTTCTCCTTCCATGTGATCGCCGTGCCGCTGGTGCTGCTCGGCCTCGTCGTCGCGCACATCATTGCGCTGCACGAAGTCGGCTCGAACAATCCCGACGGCATCGAGATCAAGAAGAAAAAGGACGCCAACGGCATCCCGCTCGACGGTATTCCGTTTCACCCGTATTACACGGTCAAGGACATCTTCGGCGTCATGGTCTTCCTGATCGTCTTCGCGGCGGTCCTGTTCTTCGCACCCGACGGGGGCGGCTATTTCCTCGAAGCGAACAACTTCTTCCCGGCCGATCCGCTGAAAACGCCGCCGCACATTGCACCGGTCTGGTATTTCACGCCGTTCTACTCGATTCTGCGTGCGGTCACGTCCGACTTCCTGCTCGTGTTGCAGATCGGCATGGCGGCGATCTGGGCCTGGGCCTTGCTGCGCGCGCCGGTGGTCGGCAAAGCGATTACCACGGTCATCGCGGTATGCGTGATCGGCGGCATGTTCTTCATCGACGCCAAGTTTTGGGGCGTGCTGATGATGGGCGCGGGCGTCGTCGTGCTGGCTTTCCTGCCCTGGCTCGATCGCAGTCCGGTCAAGTCGGTCCGCTACAAGGGCGCGTTGACGAAGATCGCAATCGCAATCTTCGTCGTGGTGTTCGCGATCCTGGGCTACCTCGGCGTACTGCCGCCCAACCCGGCGCGCCAACTCGTTGCGCAAATCTGCACCGTGCTCTACTTCCTGTTCTTCGCGCTGATGCCGATTTACTCGAAGCTGGACAAGACCAAACCCGAACCGGAAAGGGTGACCTGGAAATGAGCTTCACGATGAAATTTCTCCGTTCGCTGACCGCCGCCGCGCTGCTCTTGCCGCTCGCCGCAGTGGCCGAGAGCGAAGTCGTGCTCGACAAGGCGCCCGTCAGTTTCGACCAGAAAGCGCTTCAGCATGGCGCCAAGCTTTTCGTCAATTATTGCCTGAACTGCCACGGCGCGAGCTCGCTGCGCTACAACCGCCTTCAGGATATTGGCCTGAGCGAAGCCCAGATCCGCGACAATCTGATGTTCACCGCTGACAAAATCGGCGAACCGATGACGATCGCAATGCGTAGCGCGGAGGCGAAAAAGTGGTTTGGCGCAGCGCCGCCCGATCTTTCGGTGATCGCGCGCGCGCGCGGATCCGAAATCGGTAGTGGCGCCGACTGGCTGTACTCGTATCTGCGCGGTTTCTATCGCGACGATGCGCGTCCGACCGGTTGGAACAACCGCGTGTTCGAGAACGTCGGTATGCCGCATGTGCTGTGGGAGCTTCAGGGCGAACCTGTTGCGCATTTCGTCACCGAAACCGATAAACAAGGCAACAAAACCAAGCATCTCGAAAAGCTCGAACTGGCCAAGCGGGGTTCGCTTTCGCCCGCCGAGTATGACAAATCCGTCGCCGATCTCGTCTCTTTTCTTGTCTGGATGGGCGAACCTGCCCAGAACACGCGCAAGGAAATCGGCTATATCGTGATTGCGGTGCTGATCGTTCTGGCGGGGCTTTCGTATGCGATGAAAAAGGCTTTCTGGAAGGATATTCATTAAGCCTTCCGGGCACAGCCTTGCTGTGCCCGGAACGTTAATTCGCGACGCGCCGCAGTGAAGCGGCGCGTCGTCTTTGATAACTTCAAACTTACCGGGGTAAGCAACGATGATGAACCTGTATTCCGGCACCACCGATCCCTTCAGCCACCGCTGCCGGATCGTGCTCTACGAAAAGGGCATGGACTTCCAGGTCATCGATGTCGATCTGTACAACAAGCCCGAAGACATCGCGGTGATCAATCCGTATAACCGTGTTCCCGTGCTGGTCGACCGCGATCTGGTGCTCCACGAACCCAATATCATCAACGAATACATCGATGAGCGTTTCCCGCATCCGCAGTTGATGCCGCCCGACCCGATCCTGCGCGCCAAGGCGCGTCAATTGCTGCATTCGCTCGAACAGGAACTCTTTGCGCATATCGAGGCGCTCGAAAAGAACGCCCGAGGCACCGAGAAGAACCGCGCGCTCGTGCGCGATCAATTGGCTCAACTCGCGCCAATGTTCGTCAAACAGAAGTTCATGCTGGGCGAAGAGTTCTCGATGCTAGATGTTGCCATCGCGCCGTTGCTCTGGCGTTTGGAGCACTACAGCATCGAGCTGCCGAAAGCCGCCGCGCCTATCATGAAGTATGCCGAGCGGATTTTCAGTCGACAAGGCTTTATCGATGCGCTGACGCCTTCCGAACGCGCGATGCGCCGCTAAGTCCAGCACGCGGAGGATGCCGGCATCGCCGGCGTCCGCTGCATGTTTTACCGAACCGAACCGGTCCGGCCCGCGCCGGATAAACGAGATGAGCGACATCCCTTCCAAGAAACCCTATCTCGTTCGTGCGATCTACGAATGGTGCGTGGATACCGGCTTTACGCCGCATCTGTCGGTCGTTATCGGCGAAGGCGTGCGCGTGCCGCATGCCTTTGTCCGCGACGGTCAGATCGTGCTGAATATTGCGCCGCACGCGACCAATAAATTCCAGATCGACAACGAGGCAATGAGCTGTCAGGCCCGCTTCGGCGGCGTGGCGCATCAACTTTATGTTCCGATGGCCAATATCGCGGCCATTTATGCGCGCGAAAACGGGCAGGGTATGGCCTTCGACATCGAAGAAGATCGTGCGGACCAAAGCTCCGGCGAGGATTCCGCGATCACTGATACACCCGATACGGGGCCGGGACGAATCGCGCTGGCAACGGAAGCGCCGCCGCCCGCCAAGAGCGATGACGATGATCCAACGCCACCCGATGGCAATCGTCCGCGTCTGCGCATCGTCAAATAAGTGCGCCGAGCGAGGAGCCCGGCGGCGCATATCCCGGCTTGACGGCTTGGCGCGAATGCTACAATTCAGGACTATTCGCAAGCCCCATAAGGTCCGATAGGCGCTCGTCTGGCTGTTCCCGTCCATCATCGGACGGTTTGGCCTATCGCTCGCTGCCGAGGCGCATTCGCAAGATCTCATGTCCAGTTCTTCCATGGCTCTGTTCGCCCTCGGCATCAACCACCACTCCGCGCCGCTGGCCTTGCGGGAGCGTGTGTCGTTTCAGCCGGAGGGATTGGCCGAGGCGCTCGATAGCCTCGTCCATGCGCGGCCCGTGCGCGAGGCGGCGATTTTGTCTACCTGCAATCGGACCGAACTCTATTGCGCTACCGACGCGCCCGAGGCGGTAGCCGACTGGCTCGCCGACTGGCACAGGGTCGAATTGCCGCAACTCGCGCCTCATCTCTTCACGCTGCCGCATGGCGACGCCGTGCGGCACATGTTCCGCGTGGCCTCCGGGCTCGATTCGATGGTGCTCGGCGAGCCGCAGATCCTGGGGCAGATGAAAGAAGCCGCGCGCGTGGCCGAACGTGCCGGCACGCTGGGTACGCTGCTGCACAAGCTGTTTCAGAAGACTTTTTCGGTTGCCAAGGAAGTGCGCTCATCGACTGCCATTGGCAGCAACGTTGTCTCGCTGGCCGCTGCGGCAGTCCGGCTCTCCGAGCGGATCTTCGGTTCGATTGGCGAGCAGCGCGTGCTCTTCGTTGGCGCGGGCGAGATGGTCGAACTCTGTGTCGCGCATTTTGCCGGCTGTTCGCCGCGCCGACTGACGATTGCCAATCGCACGACCTCCCGTGCCGAAGCGCTGGCCTTGCGCTTTAGCGGCGACGCAATCAGCCTCGAAGCGCTGCCCGAACAGCTTTTAAACTACGACATCGTGGTCAGTTGCACCGGAAGCCCGCTGCCGGTGATCGGGCTCGGCATGGTCGAGCGCGCGATTCGCGCGCGCCGCCACCGGCCTATCGTGATGGTCGATCTCGCCGTACCGCGCGACATCGAAATCGAGGTTGGCGGGCTCGACGATGTATTCCTCTATACGGTCGATGATTTGGCCCAGATCGTCTCGGCCGGTATTGATTCGCGCCAGATGGCAGTCAGCGAGGCCGAAGCGATCATTTCGGGCGAAGTTTCGGACTTCCTGCACTGGGTCCAGGCGCGCGAAGCCGTGCCGGTGATCCGCGCCTTGCGCGGCCAGGCCGAGGATCTGCGCCAGCTCGAACTCCAACGCGCACTGCAAAGACTTGCGCGCGGCGAGGACGCACGCGCCGTGCTCGAAGCCCTCTCGCAAGGCATCACCAACAAGCTGATGCATGCGCCAACGCAGTTCCTCAATCGCGCCGAGGGCGAGCAGATCGCGCAGTCCGCCGATCTGGTGCGCCGCCTCTTTAATCTCGACCGCTCCTAGCTGCCGCCTCGCGCGGCCGCCTATTGCCCAAACATGAAACCCAGCATTCGGGACAAGCTCGAACATCTCGCCTATCGCCTCACCGAACTCGACAGCCTGCTCGGCGCCGAGGACGTTGCGCGCGACATGGACCGCTATCGCCGGCTCAACCGCGAGCATGCCGAACTTGCTTCGGTCGTCGGTCTGTGGCGCGAATTTCTGCGTGCCGAGGCATCCGGCCAGAGCGCGCAGGCGCTCTTGGGCGACGCGGAAATGCGCGATCTGGCCATCGAGGAAATCGAGATTGCGAAGCAGGAAGTCGCCCGACTGACCGAGGCGCTACAGCGTGCCTTGCTGCCGCGAGACCCCAACGACGAGCGCAATCTGTTCCTGGAGATTCGCGCTGGCACGGGGGGCGAGGAGGCGGCGCTTTTCGCCAGCGATCTCTTGCGGCTGTACACGCGCTATGCCGAACGCCAGGGCTGGCGTGTCGAACTCGTATCGGTAAGCGAATCGGATCTCGGCGGCTATAAGGAGGCGATCCTGCGCGTGGTCGGCGATGGCGCTTATTCCAAGCTCAAGTTCGAATCGGGTGGCCATCGCGTCCAGCGCGTGCCGGTCACCGAAACCCAGGGCCGCATCCATACTTCGGCGTGTACGGTTGCCGTGATGCCGGAGGTAGATGCGCTTGGCGAAGTCGAAATCAACCCGGCCGATCTGCGCATCGATACGTTTCGTGCGAGCGGCGCTGGCGGTCAACACATTAACAAGACCGATTCGGCCGTGCGCATCACGCATCTGCCGACCGGCATCGTCGTCGAATGCCAGGACGATCGCTCGCAGCATCGCAACAAAGCCCAGGCGCTCGCCGTGCTCGCCGCGCGCATCAAGGACGGGCAGCTGCGCGAACAGCAGGCCAAGACGGCTGCGACGCGCAAAAGCCTCGTCGGCAGCGGCGACCGCTCCGAACGCATTCGTACCTACAACTTCCCGCAAGGCCGGATCACCGACCACCGCATCAACGTCACGCTCTATAAGCTCGACGCCGCGATGGATGGCGACATCGACGAACTCATCGAAGCGCTGCTCGCCGAGCACCAGGCCGAACAGCTTGCGGCACTGACCGACAACGCATGAACCTAGGCGATGCGCTGAGTCTCGCGCGCGGTCGCGTAGCCCCGCGCGAGGCGAAATTGCTGCTGCGCGAAGCTGCCGGCGCGAGCGCAGCCGCGCTGGCGGCTTTCCCCGAACGTGTACTGGAAGCCGCGCTAGCGGAAAAATATCTGGCCTGGCTTGCGCGCCGCGAAGCCGGCGAGCCGATTGCTTATATCGTGGGTTGGCGCGAATTCTACGGCCGCCGTTTTGCAGTCAGTTCCGCCGTATTGATTCCGCGCCCCGAAACCGAACTGCTCGTCGAAGCGGTGCTGCAACGCATGAGCACGACCGCGCCGCGCATACTCGATCTGGGCACCGGCAGCGGCGCAATCGCGGTGAGCCTTGCCTGCGAAGCGCCTGGGGCCAGTGTTTGGGCGCTCGATGCATCCGCCGCCGCGCTGGCCGTGGCGCGGCAAAATGCCGCAGCGCTGGGTGCCAACGTGCGCTTTTTTGCGAGCGACTGGTTCGCGGCGCTGGCCGGCGAGCGCTTCGACTTTATCGCCGCCAATCCGCCTTATATCGCCGAGCACGACCCGCATCTCGCGCAAGGCGATTTGCGTAGCGAGCCACTCGCGGCACTCGCTTGCGGGGCCGACGGCCTGACCGCCATCCGGCGCATTATTGCAGCCGCGCCGCAACATCTGGCGCCGGGCGCCTGCCTGCTCGTCGAACACGGCTACGATCAGGCGGAGGCAGTTCG
This sequence comes from Niveibacterium sp., assembly GCA_031554255.1. Lineage (GTDB taxonomy): Bacteria > Pseudomonadota > Gammaproteobacteria > Burkholderiales > Rhodocyclaceae > Niveibacterium. Next base: position 8,516 of record JAVBKC010000097.1, on the reverse strand, counting down.
CGCACTTTTTGCCCAAACCGGTTTTGCGCAAATCGACTCGCTGCGGGATCTCGCGGGCATCGCGCGTGTAACGCTTGGGTATTGGCCTGCTAGTCGCGTTTGACGACGCTTGCGGCTTTTCTTACACTAAGAATCCGATAGATTTACTCAAGTATTTTCCTGTTTCGTTCCCCACACGAAACGGGATTTGTACGGGTGCAATCCGCGCCCGCCACGAATATGAAGGACATAAAATGAGCGTGCAAGACAGCATCCGCCAGACCGTTACCGGCAACCCGGTCGTGCTTTACATGAAGGGCACGCCGCAATTTCCGCAATGCGGTTTTTCGGCTACGGCCACACAGATTCTCAAGCTCTGCGGCGTGAGCAACTATGCCTCGGTCAATGTGCTCGAAGATGCCGACATCCGCCAGGGCATCAAGGAGTACGCGAACTGGCCGACGATCCCGCAGCTTTACGTCGGCGGCGAATTCCTCGGCGGCTGCGACATCATGAAAGAGATGTACGAAACGGGCGAACTGCGTAAATTGCTCGAAGGCGCCGGCGCTGTTAGCGCCTGAACGTTCGCGTCGCTTCGATGCACGCCAGCCCCGTTCCTTGGAGCGGGGCTTTGTCTGCAGTAACGTTCAGACAAACAACGCCAGATAGGCCTGCGTGAGCGCCGGGCCCCAGAACAGCGCGATGATGCCCGCGCCGGCCAGATAGGGGCCGAACGGGATCGGCGTGTCGCGATGCTGGCGCGCGAACACGATGAGGCCGATGCCGATGATTGCGCCGACCGCCGAGGAAGCCAAAATCACCAACGGTAGCGATTGCCAGCCTAGCCAGGCGCCGATTGCGGCGAGCAGTTTGAAGTCGCCTTGCCCCATGCCTTCCTTGCCAGTCAAAAGCCGAAAAACCCAGTACACGCTCCAAAGCGAGAGATAACCGGCCGCCGCGCCGACGACGGCAGCGGATAGCGCGACGAAATGCGCGTCGAGATTCATCAGCAGGCCGAGCCAGAGCAAGGGCTGTGTAATCGAATCGGGTAGAAACTGGGTGTCGAGATCGATCCAGGCGAGCGCGAGTAGCGCCCAGCAAAAAAACATCGCGGCAATCGCGCTCCAATTCGGGCCGAAATGCCAGGCTGCGACACCCGCAAGCACGCTGCCGGCGAGTTCGACGGCTGGATAGCGTAGGCCGATCGGTGCCTTGCAGTGGTAACACCGCCCGCGCAGGATCAGATAGGACGCCAGCGGCACGTTTTGCCAAGCTGCGATCTGCATACCGCAGTGCGGACAGCGCGAGGCTGGCTTGGCCAGCGAGAGCGCTTCCACTGCGGGGGGCGCTTCGCCGCGCAATTCCGCCGCTTCGCGCTGCCAGTCCCGCTCCATCATCCGCGGCAGACGATGGATGACGACATTAAGAAAGCTGCCGATGCACAGCCCCACGATGCTGGCGGCGGCGGCGAAAACAGGCAGAGGAAGGTCGAATGCATTCATGAAATGAAAAGCGGGTGCCGCAACGCCCGCTGAAGTGGGTGGGTTCGGGGGGTCAGACTACCTGGCCGAGTTTGAAGATCGGCAGATACATCGCGACGACGAGGCCGCCGACGATGGTGCCGAGGATAACGATAATCAAGGGTTCCAGCAGTTGCGAGAGCGCATCGACCGCATCGTCTACCTCGCGCTCGAAAAAGTCCGCGACCTTGCCGAGCATCGAATCGAGCTGGCCGGACTCCTCGCCGATAGAAACCATCTGCAGGACCATCACCGGAAATACGTTCGTGTTTTGCATCGAAACCGTGAGGCTCGCGCCCGTGCTGACCTCGCTTTGAATATGTTTCGTCGCGAGCTGATAGACCCGGTTGCCCGCCGCGCCGCCGACCGAATCGAGTGCTTCGACAAGCGGCACGCCGGCGGCGAACATCGTGGAGAGCGTGCGGGTCCACCGTGCTACCGCCGATTTTCGCATGATGTTGCCGACGACCGGGAATTTGAGGCTCAGACGATCCATCGCGAACTGCGCCCGGGGCGAGCGTTTGTAGGCGATCGAGCCGCCAATGCAACTCGCCGCGATGACGCCGAGTATCAGCCACCAATAGGCAATGAAAGCATCCGAGAGCGCCATCACGAATAGCGTTGGCGTGGGCAGTTCGGCGCCGAAGTTCGAGAAAACCGATTTGAATTGCGGGATCACGAAAGCCATCATGATCGCGATCACGCCGAAGGCCACGCTGACGACCGCGAGCGGATAGAAGAGCGCGCCCTTGATCTTGCTCTTGATCGCGAGCATTTTTTCGCGATGGACGGCTAACCGTTCGAGCAGCGCGTCCAGCGTGCCCGACTGCTCGCCGGCACCGACGAGGTTGGCATAGAGCGAATCGAAGTGGGCCGGGTGCTTGCGAAACGCCTGGGCGAGGCTGCTGCCCGATTCCACGTCGGCGCGGATCTGGTTCAGCAAGCGCGCAAGCGCGGGCCTGTCCGAGCCTTTGATCGCGATGTCGAACGCCTGCAGCAGCGGCACGCCGGAGCGCAGCATCGTGGCGAGCTGGCGCGTGAAAATCGCGATGTCCTTGTCGGTGATTCTGCCGCCGCGCGAAAAACTGCGTTTCTTGATTTTGACGCTGCTGACGCCCTGGCGTCGCAACTTGGCTTGGACGATGGATGCGCTACCGGCGCGGACTTCGCCGCGAACGATCTTGCCTTGCTTGTCGCGGCCCTCCCAGGTAAAGAAGTTTTCTTCGTTCGCCAGGCCGGGACGCATTGCCTTGGTGTTTGCAGTCATCTGCTTCCCCTTCAATCATTCGTCGTGGCCAGCACTTCGGCCAGCGAGGTCACGCCTTGGCGCGCCTTGAGCAGCCCCGATTGCCGCAAATCGCGGACGCCTTGTCGTCGCGCTTCCGCCGCAATATCGAGCGAATTTCCGTTTGTCATAATGATGCGTGCGATCTCGGCGCCGACCGGCATCACCTGGTAGATGCCGACACGGCCCTTGTAGCCGGTTCCCTTGCAGCGCTCGCAGCCGGCCGGGCCATACGGCTCCCAGGCGCCGTCCAGATCCTCGTCGGAGTAGCCTGCCTGCAAGAGCGCTTCTAGCGGGATTTCGATCGGCCGCTTGCAGGTGCAGAGCCGGCGCGCGAGCCGTTGGGCCGTGATCAGGATGACGGAGGACGCGATGTTAAAGGGCGCAATGCCCATGTTCTTGAGCCGTTCCAGCGTGCCCGGTGCGTCGTTTGTATGCAGTGTGGATAATACGAGATGACCGGTCTGAGCGGCTTTGATCGAGATCTCGGCGGTTTCGAGATCGCGAATTTCACCGACCATGATGACATCCGGGTCCTGGCGCAGAAACGACTTGAGCGCCGTGGAGAAGCCTAGTCCGGCCTTGTCGTTGACATTGACCTGGTTTATGCCAGGCAGGTTGATTTCGGCCGGGTCCTCGGCCGTCGAAATATTGACGCCGGGTTTGTTGAGCAGATTCAAGCAGGTATAGAGCGAGACCGTCTTGCCCGAACCCGTCGGGCCGGTCACCAGCACCATGCCGTAGGGCCGCCCGACGGCGGCAAGCAGCGCCTGGCGCTGGTCGGGTTCGTAGCCGAGCGCGTCGATGCCGAGCATGGCCGAACTCGGGTCCAGGATACGCATGACGATCTTTTCGCCGTGCAGGCAGGGAAGCGTGCTGACGCGCAGGTCGACAGCCTTTGTCGCGGAAAGCTTGAGTTTCATGCGGCCGTCCTGGGGGACGCGTTTTTCCGAGATATCGAGGCGCGAGATCACCTTGATGCGGGCGGCGATTTTCTCGCGCAGCGCAAGCGGCGGCTGCGAAATTTCGCGCAGGATGCCATCGGTCCGGAAGCGGATCCGGTAATACTTTTCGTAGGGCTCGAAGTGAATATCGGAGGCGCCCTCGTTGATCGCGTCGACGAGGATTTTCTGGATGAATCTGACGACCGGCGCGTCGTCTATCTCGCTGCTTACACCCTCGTCCGAGCCTGCCGCGCCGTCCGTTTGCGCGATTTCGCCGAGTTCCTCATCGATATTCGCGGTCAGCTTATTGAGCGCCGCAGTGCTTGTTTCGGAGAGTTTTTTCGCCAACGCGATCAGTATGTCGACTTCGGCGATGATGGGATCGACCGCCAGTCCCGTCTGGAAGCGAACCTCGTCGAGCGCGCGCAGATTCGTCGGGTCCGCGATGCCTATCGTAATTCGGTTGTTTCTTTTCGCAAGCGGGACGATTTTGTGCGCTTCGATGAGCTTGCGGTCGATTGCGTCCTGTGGGATCTGCGCTTCGTCGAACGCCGCGAGATCGAGCAAGGGGAAGCCGAAGGTTTCGGCGCCGAGTCGCGCCAGATCGCCTCCGCTGATCAGTCCGGCGGCTACGACTTCGGCCGCGAATAGCGCATTGGCGCGCCGCGCTTTTTCCGCGATCTCGGCGGCCTGCGTTTCACTGATTCGGTTTTGCTGGACCAGGGTGCGGGCAAGCCCGTCGAGCGGGAATTGCTGAAGATTCGCGACCATGACATCCCGATTTTTCGAGGCAAGTATGCCGGCCGTGGATCATGCGCTGGCCCGAATCGCGGTGTAAACAGCGGGCAAGCCTCGATGCGGCAGCATTACTCACTTCGGGCTCTGCCGCACACGCGCAGAGTTTCGCGCCTCGAACGGGGACGAATTTACTTGGCGGGCCGAAACAGACGCGCGGTGCGCACGCGCTTGTCCTGGGCCTGGACGACCTCGATCGGCACGCCGGCGATCTTGATCGAAAGCCCTGCGTCCGGAATGTCTTCCAGATATTCGAGCAGCAGGCCATTGAGCGTTTTCGGCCCGTCTAGCGGCAATTCCAGCCCGAGCCGGCGGTTGAGTTCGCGCAGGTTTGCCGCCCCGTCGACGAGGATCGAGCCCTCCTTGCCCCAAGCGAGGTCGGCGTGTCCGTTCGGCGTGCTGGTCGTGAACTTACCGGTCAGCTCTTCGATGATGTCTTCGACGGTGACGAGACCGAGTACCTCGCCGTATTCGTCAACGACCAACCCCATCCGTTGATGGTTCTCCTGGAAGAACTGAAGCTGAGAGTAGACCGGCGTGTTGGCCGGGATGAAATAAGGCTTGGCGAGTAGTTCGCGCAGACGCTCGCGGTCGATCTCGTGGTCGAGCAGCGCGCCAACGATGCGTCGCAGATGCAGAATGCCGATGACATTGTTGGGATCGTTTTCGAAGACCGGCACGCGCGTGTGATAGGCAGTGGCGAGCTGGGCGAGGATTTCGTCCGAAGAATCGGCGATATCCACGGCCTCCATGTTGCCGCGCGACGTCATCACGTCCTCGACGCTGATTGCTTCGAGTTCGAATAGATTCAGCAAGATGGAGCGATGTTTGGGCGGGATGAAATGTCCGGTTTCGAGCACGAGCGTGCGCAGTTCCTCCGGCGTGAGCCGCTGCGCGGCTTCGTCGGCAACCGGCTTGAGTCGCATCAGCGCGAGCAGACCCGTCACGAACAGGTTGATGAAGGCGATCACGAAATGCAGGCCGCGCAACATGGGCGCGAGGACATAGGCGATTGCCGGCGCAATCCGGTCGGCATGGCTCGCGCCGATCACCTTCGGCGTGATTTCGGCAAATACGAGGATCAGGAAGGTTACGCCGAGCGTACCGCCGCCGAGCGCCCATTCGTCATGGCCGAACAGATCGATCGTGATCAGCGAAACGAGGGTCGCCGCCGCCGCATTGATGAGGTTGTTGAATAGCAGCAGCACACCGAGCAAGCGGTCGGTCTTGGCCAGCAGACCCAGCGCGAGTCGCGCGCCGCGATTGCGCCCGGCAGCCGATTTGAGCCGGTAGCGATTGGCCGCCATCATGGCCGTTTCGGCCATCGAGAAGAATCCGGAAAGAATCAGCAGGCTGGCCAGCAAACAGAGCTGCAGGCCAAGCGGTATATCGCTCAAAACGGTTCGAGTGCTGCGGAAGTCGGGCGATCAGTATCCCGATTGCCTATGCAATGTGTCAACACGATCAGCCTGTTTTGCCGAGAATCACTTCGAGTACGAAGTGCGTACCGATATAGGCGAGCAGCAGGCAGACGAAACCGGCGAGCGTGAGTCGCAGCGCGCGCCGGCCGCGCCAGCCCCAGGCGAAACGACCGATCAGCAGCGTGCCGAAGACGATCCATGCGGCGAGCGCGAACACCGTCTTGTGGTTGAGACTCATCGGTTTGCCAAAAAGCGCCTCCGAGAAAAAGATGCCGGAACCGACCGTTAGTGTGAGTAGCACGAAGCCGCAGGCGACGAGTCGGAACAAGAGGTTTTCGAGCACCAAGAGCGGTGGCAACGCCGCCAGCGCGCGCGTCAGCCGCGCGCCGTGGAGTTGGCGTTCGGCCGCGACCATCATCAAGGCGTGCAGGGCGGCGAGCGTGAGCAGGCTGTAGGCGAGCATCGCGACGATGAAATGGATGCGGAAGGCGGTCGAGCCCATGTCGGGCAACTCGTGCCGGCCTGGGAAGGCCAAGGGCAAAAGCGCCGCAATCGCAGCGACCGGCATCGCGAGCGCTTGCAAGCCCTGGATCGGCGCGAAGAAGGATTCGAGCCAATAGAAGGCCATCGCCAACCATAGCGTCATTGAGAGCGCTACCGAGAAACCGAAACGCGGCTCGCCGCTGCCGTCGAGATCACCGACAAGCGTCAAGCCGTGCAGGACGACGGCGAGCAAGAGCCCCGCCTGGGCGAGGTTGCGCTGCAGCGGCGTGGCCTGGCCGCCGGTGAGCCGCCAGGCCACGGCCAGACCCAGATAAATCGAGGCGGGAAAGAGATGCAGTAGAATCGACAGCATTTCCCTAGTTTACCCGACGCCCGCCCTTCCGAGCGGCCGATCGTGCCCCCAGCCCATGCTCGATAATCTGACCCAGAGGCTCGCACGCGTCGTCAAGACGATGCGTGGCCAGGCCCGCCTGACCGAAGACAATATCACCGAGATGCTGCGCGAGGTGCGTCTTGCCTTGCTCGAAGCCGACGTGGCCTTGCCTGTCATCAAGGACTTCATTGCCAAAGTGCGCGAGAAGGCCGTCGGCCAGGAAGTGATTGGCTCGCTGACGCCGGGCCAGGCGCTCGTCGGCGTCGTGCAGCAAGAGCTGACGGCGCTCATGGGTGGCGCGCAGGCAGGGCTGAATCTTGCGACCACGCCGCCGGCAATCGTGCTGATGGCCGGCTTGCAAGGCGCGGGCAAGACGACGACGGTCGGCAAACTCGGCAAATTCCTGCGCGAAAAGCACAAAAAGAAAGTGCTCGTGGTTTCCTGCGACGTGTATCGGCCGGCCGCGATCGAGCAGTTGCGCAGCGTGGCGGAGCAGGCTGGCGTCGATTTCTTCCCGTCCACGATCGACGAGAAGCCAGTCGCCATCGCAAGCGCCGCAATCGACTATGCGCGCCGCCACTATCACGATGTACTACTCGTCGATACTGCCGGCCGGCTTGCGATCGATGCGGCGATGATGGAGGAGATCCGCGCCTTGCATGCAGCGGTCAAGCCGATCGAGACCTTGTTCGTCGTTGATGCGATGCTCGGCCAGGACGCGGTCAACACCGCGCGCGCCTTCAACGAGGCGCTGCCGCTGACGGGCATCGTGTTGACCAAACTCGACGGCGATGCGCGCGGCGGTGCGGCGCTTTCGGTACGCCATGTCACCGGCAAGCCGATCAAGTTCACCGGGGTCGGCGAAAAGCTTACCGGGCTCGACGAGTTCTACCCGGATCGCATGGCGAGCCGAATTCTCGGTATGGGCGATATTCTTTCGCTCGTCGAGGATGCGCGCCAGGCGGTCGACGAAGACCAAGCGCGCGAATTTGCACAAAAGCTCAAGAGCGGCAAAGGTTTCGATCTGAATGATTTTAAAAAACAGATCGGTCAGATGCGCAAGATGGGCGGCTTGTCCTCGCTGATGGACAAGATGCCGGCCCAGTTTGCCCAAGCCGCTTCCCAGCTTCAGGGCGGGGTCGAGGAAAAGGCGATTCGCCGTATCGAAGGCATCATCGATTCGATGACGCCGGCCGAGCGCACCAAACCGGAACTTATCAAGGCCAGTCGCAAACGGCGGATCGCGACGGGTGCTGGCGTTCAGGTTCAGGAAGTCAATCGGCTGTTAAATCAGTTCGAGCAGACGCAGAAGGTCATGAAGCAGATCTCGAAGGGCGGCATGGCCAAGCTGATGCGTTCGATGAAGGGCATGATGCCCGGCATGATGCGGTAATTGGCGCGCAAGGCGCTTTTAGACCGGTGCGCAGGCTCGTGCGGGCGGCGTTCGCGCAGGCTCGAATCCCTGCGGATGTTGGCCGCCGAACAAGCACGAAAAAGCTTCCGGCGTTACTGGCGGGCTGTAGAAATACCCTTGCGCCTTGAGGCAGCCTTCGCGACCGAGGAAGGCGATCTGCTGTTCGGTTTCCGCTCCCTCGGCGATGACGTCGAGCTTGAGGCTGCAGCCGAGCTGGATCACGGTGCGTACGATTGCCGCATCGTCGGCGTGGGGGGGGGGGGGGGGGGCGGGGACGGCGA
>JAVBKC010000075.1:0-36997 GCA_031554255.1 Niveibacterium sp. | reverse complement strand
ATGAACGCTGGTAAAGACTATGTTTTCGGTAGCGTCGCCCACTCGGCCAATGCCTGCGCCTTCTTCGCCGAAGTGCATGAGCAGAAGAACGGCAAGGATCGTCTGATCGAGAAATCCGCTGCATTACCAACGCACGAAATGGCGATCACCTGGATGCGCAAGCGCTGCCAAACCGCAGCAGCCTGATCTCCCCCCGAGAAACCGCTGGGCCTGAGCCCTGCGGTTCAAGAAGCGCCGGAAACGGCGCAAAAAGCAAACAGGGCGTGAGCCCTGTTTGCTTTTATGCCGACTCTGGCGCATGCCGCCGCAATCTGGCGATCTGTTTGCCGAGCAGTCCCGCAAGCCGCGTACCGAGCAGCAAACCCAAGCCCATCGCGCCGATCACGAAACACGCCTTGGCGAACAGTGCAAAGGTCGCGACCACCAGCACCGGGTCGGCCTGCACGCCGGCTTTTGCCAACTGCATTGCGTTGCCCAGGCTCTGATAAATGAACACGCCGGGCATCATCGGCACTGCGCCGGCAAAAGCAACCGCCGCAAACGGTAGGCGCAGCTTTTCGACCGCGACATCGGTGATCGCGCCAATCGCGAAGCAGGCAAACAGCGTTGCGATTTCCTGGCTGACGCCGTGGTCCATGCAGACATAACGAATCCCGTGGCCGATCATGCCGGCCACGATAGAGATCCAGAGCACGCGCCAGGGCGCGTTGTAGAACGCGCCGAATCCGCACGCGGCCATGCCGGCGAGAACGACGTCGATGGCGAGATTGAGCGGCGCGACATCGGACGGCACGGCCGCCGCCGTCGTCATGCCTAGCGTGAGCCAGCCGCCGAGAAAGACGCCGAGCGCGGCGGCCGTCAGGATGCCCGCCGCAAGGCCAAGTCGGGCCAAGCCGGTTTGCATATGGTTTTCGAGCATGTCGTAAAGGCCGTTGATCAGGTGCGGCCCAGGCACCAGCATCAAAGCTGGCACCATCAGACAAAAGCCCGGCGTTTGCGTCCAGCCGGCGAGGATCGCCAGACCGCCGCAGAGCGCGCCGATCAGCGCCGCCGAAAACGGCAGGGCAAACAGCAGCACATGACGTTTCGCGAGTTCCTGGCGCACCAGCAGGCCGAGCGAGGACGACACGCCGGAAACGATCATCGCCCCCCAATCGGCGTGCAGCAGCCAAGCCAACGCCGCCGCCGCGAGGCCGAAGATCAGCGCCAATTGCGCGCGGGTGTGGGCTTGCGCCTTTTGCTCGGACGACAACAGCCGCGCCATCGCCTCGTCCAGCCCGATCTGTCCGTCGCAGAAGGAATCGACGGTCTGGATCGCCCGCGTGCTCACAGCCACATTGATCCGCAACTCATGCACCTGAATGTTGACATGCCAGCCAGCGCCGGTGAATAGCGTGACGCTGCGATAGTTGATCAGCACGTCGAGCGGAATATCGAGCCGCTTGGCGATCCGCAGAATACGCTGCTGCAATAGTTCCGCGCGCATGTTGTAACCGAGCATCAAACGCGCGGCCAGTTCAAGGAAGCGCATGGCCGGCGTATCGCCAAGTCCAGTTTCCGGGGCGCAGCGTTCTGGCAATTGATTTGGCATGTTCCGGTTCCCGCAGGGAATCTTGTCGCGATGCCACCATCGTAATACGCCGGAAAATCGGCCACAGCAGTCCAGATCAAGGCCGGGCGCTATCGTCGGCGAGCGTGAAATTACCCGCGGCCGGATCTCTCACGAAGCATTCGCGGCGCAGCCGCCACCAGCCGCGGCGGGAATAGGATTGACCGGCAGCGGCATCGGAATCCTGTAGCCGTAACGCGCGGCGGTCAGGTCGGCGAGGATCGCCACCGCGATTTCGGCCGGCGTACGCGCGCCGTTCTTGATGCCGACCGGGCCGTGCAGCCGCGCCAGTGCGGTTTCTGCCAAGCCGAAATGCTCGGCGAGCCGTTTGCAGCGCTTTTCCTGATTCTTCTGCGAACCGATTGCACCGACATAGAAGGCATCCGAAACCAGCGCTTCGAGCAAGGCCATGTCGTCGAGCTTCGGGTCGTGCGTCAGCGCAATGACAGCGCTGTGCGCATCGGGCCGGAAAGCAAGCACGGCATCGTCGGGCATCGTGCGCGTGAGCGTCGCCCCGGCGATGTCCCAGCCTTGCGCATATTCGGCGCGCGGATCGCAGACAGTTACCGCGTAGTCGAGCGCAGGGGCCATTTCAGCCAGATAGCCCGATAACTGGCCAGCGCCGATCAAGAGCATCCGATAACGCGGCCCGAAATAATTCATCAGCTCTTCGGCGCTACAGATCAAGGCGTCGGCGCCAGGTACGCGGGCGAGCGTAACCGCGCCACTTGCAAGCGCGAGCGAGCGCTGCACCTGGTACCCGGCGCGTAATTCTGCAAGCAGTTCTTCGATGCGCGAATGCGCGCCAATCGGTTCGAGCACGATTTCCAGCGTGCCGCCGCAGGGCAGGCCGAAGCGCGCGGCCTCCTCGGCCGATACGCCGTAGCGAACCTTGCGTGGGCGCGCATCGTCCAGCAGGAACTCGGCAGCGCGCGCTACCAGATCGTCCTCGACACAGCCGCCCGAGACGGAACCGGCAACCTGCCCATCGTCGCGAATCGCGACGAGTGCACCAACCGGCCGCGGCGCCGAGCCCCAGGTGCGAACAATGGTGCCTAGCACCGTGCGGCGCCCTTCGCGCGTCCATTCCTCGATTTTGACCAGGACTTGAATATCCACGCCGTCCATCGCTTGTCTCCCTATTGGTCCGCCGCCCGCGAAAGCGGTCATTCTGGGCCCTGCGGCGGGGTACGAATATCTGCACTGCAGCATGCGCGAAGCGAAACCCTGTGCTAATCCTTATTGATAGGCCGGATTGAACATGGTCGCCGCATAGCATCTGGGCGTAAAACTGCGCACGCCTAGCAATATAACGAAACCCGACAGAGGAGATAAACGATGACCGTAGCGCTTTCGCTGACCGTCAACGGCCGTGCAGTACAGGCAGAGATCGCGCCCGAAACGCTGCTCGTGGGCTTTCTGCGCGAACAGCTACGCCTGACCGGTACCCACATCGGTTGCGATACCGCCCAGTGCGGCGCCTGCACCGTGTTGGTGGACGGCCAGGCCGCCAAAGCCTGCAATCTACTTGCGTTACAGGTGGCGGGACACTCGATCACAACGATAGAGGGGCTCGCGGCGGCCGACGGCGCGCTGCATCCAATGCAGGCCGCATTTCACGAATGTCATGGCCTGCAATGCGGTTTCTGCACGCCCGGCATGGTGCTTTCGGCAATCGATCTCGTACAGCGTCATCCCGACGCCAACGAAGCGACCATACGCGCCGAACTCGAAGGTAACTTCTGCCGCTGCACCGGCTACCAGAATATTGTCCGCGCGGTGCAGACCGGCGCGGCCGCGATGGCGAAATAGGCGGAGGCTCGCATGAACGCACCCCTGATTGGCACGTCGGTCAAGCGCCGCGAAGATTATCGCTTTCTCACGGGAAGCGGCCAATACACCGACGACATCGTGCTGGCGGGCCAGAGCTACGGCTACTTCCTGCGCAGCCCCCACGCGCATGCGCGCATCCGTTCGCTCGACACGGCAGCGGCCGCTGCCGCGCCCGGCGTGCTCGGCATCTGCACCGGCGCGGATTTTCGCGAAGTCGGCGGGCTGCCTTGTGGCTGGCTGATCAGCAACAGCGCCGACGGCTCGCCGATGAAGGAGCCCAAATACCCGGTGCTCGCCGACGCGAAGGTGCGCTTCGTTGGCGAACGCGTCGCACTCGTCGTCGCCGAAACCTTGGCGCAGGCGCGCGCCGCCGCCGCGCTGATCGAAGTCGATTACGAAGAGCTGCCAGCGGTCGTCGATTCGGCGACGGTACGCCAGGCCGCCAGCGCGGTGCACGACATCGCGCCCGATAACGTGAGCTACGTTTGGACTATCGGCGACAAGGCCCGGGCCGACGCCGCATTCGCCACGGCGGCGCATGTGACGACACTCGAATTTCGCAACAACCGGCTCGCGCCGAACGCCATCGAGCCACGCGCAGCGAACGCGCACTACGCGCGCGCCGACGATAGCTACACGCTGTACGTCGCGAACCAGAACCCGCATGTCGAACGCCTGCTGATGGCAGCCTTCGTGCTCGGCATTCCGGAACACAAGCTACGCATCGTCGCGCCCGATGTCGGCGGTGGCTTCGGTTCGAAGATCTTCCTCTATGCCGAGGAAACCGCGCTCGTCTGGGCTTCCAAGAAATTCAACCGGCCGATCAAGTGGACGGCCGAACGCGGCGAGGCTTTCCTCTCCGACGCGCACGGTCGCGACCACGTAACGACGGCCGAACTCGCGAGTGATGCCAACGGCAAGTTCCTTGGCATGCGCGTACGCACGACGGCGAACCTCGGCGCGTATCTGTCGACCTTCGCTTCCTGCGTGCCGACGATCCTGTATGCCACCTTGCTCGCCGGCCAATACGCGACGCCCGCGATCTGGTGCGAAGTGACCGGCGTGTTCACCAACACCTGCCCGGTCGACGCCTATCGCGGCGCGGGCCGGCCCGAGGCAACCTATGTCGTCGAACGGCTCGTCGAAACCGCCGCGCACGAACTCGGACTGGACCCGGCCGAAATCCGCCGCCGCAACTTCATCCGGAGCTTCCCGTACGCCACGCCGGTCGGGCTCACGTATGACACTGGCGATTACGAGGCGACCTTGAAGCGCGCGCTCGAACTCGCCGACGTTGCGGGCTTTGCCGTGCGCCAACAGGCCAGCGCGGCAAAGGGGCTCAAACGCGGCATCGGCCATTCGTGCTACATCGAAGCCTGCGGGCTCGCGCCTTCGAACATCGCCGGCGCGCTCGGCGCGCGCGCCGGGCTATTCGAAGCCGGCGAGGTACGTGTGCATCCGACCGGCAAGGTCACGGTTTTCACAGGCTCGCATTCGCACGGCCAGGGCCACGAGACGACCTTCGCCCAAGTCGTCGCCGACCGGCTCGGCATCGCCTTCGATGACATCGAGATCGTGCACGGCGACACTCACCGCATTCCATTCGGCATGGGCACTTACGGCTCGCGCTCGATCGCCGTCGGTGGCAGCGCCATCGTCAAAGCGCTCGACAAAGTCATCGCCAAGGGCAAGAAAATCGCCGCGCATCTGCTCGAAGCCTCCGACGCAGACATCGAGTTTCACGAAGGCGCTTTCAAGGTCGTCGGCACCGACAGGCAGAAAAGTTTCGCCGAAATCGCACTGACCGCCTACGTGCCGCACAACTATCCGCTCGACAAACTGGAACCTGGCTTGAACGAGAACGCGTTTTACGATCCGACCAATTTCACCTACCCGGCCGGCAGCTATATCTGCGAGGTCGAGGTCGATCCGGAAACCGGCGCGGTAAGGCTCGACCGCTTCACGGCGGTCGACGACTTCGGCAACGTGATCAACCCGATGATCGTCGAAGGCCAGGTCCACGGTGGGCTTGCGCAAGGCATAGGCCAGGCGCTGCTCGAACACGCGATCTACGATTTCGAGACCGGCCAGCTCCTCACCGGCAGCTACATGGACTACACGATGCCGCGTGCCGACGACCTGCCGCGCTTCACGGTCGAAACCGTCAAGGGCACGCCCTGCACGCACAACCCGCTCGGCGTCAAGGGTTGCGGCGAAGCCGGCGCAATCGGCTCGCCAGCCTGCGTGATGAATGCGATCTGCAATGCGATTGGCGTAAAGGATCTAGCGATGCCGGCGACGCCGCATACCGTTTGGCAAACCCTGCAAACCTGCCAAGGACGATAAATTAATGGAAACCTTTGCCTATCACCGTCCCGCCAGCGTCACCGACGCCGTGCGCGCATTTGCTGCCGGCAGCGACGCGAAGCTGCTCGCCGGCGGTCAAACACTGCTCGCCTCGATGAAGCTCGGGTTTGCGGCGCCATCCGATCTTGTCGATCTTGGCGGCATAAAGGAACTTAGCGGCATCCGCGACGAAGGCGATACGCTCGTGATCGGTGCCATGACGCGTCACGCCGAAGTCGCAAGCTCGGCCGAGGTGCACGGCAAGATCCCGGCGCTCGCCGCGCTTGCCGACGGCATCGGCGATCGCCAGGTACGCAATGCCGGCACGCTGGGCGGCAGTCTTGCCAACGCCGATCCCGCCGCCGATTATCCCGCCGCCATTCTCGGCCTCAATGCCGAAATCCGCACCGACCGACGCACGCTGGCGGCCGACGACTTCTTCACGGGGCTGTACGAAACCGCGCTAACACCCGGCGAACTGATCGTCGCGGTCGCATTCCCCAAAGCGCAGCGCGCCGCCTATATCAAGCTCCTGCAACCGGCCTCGCGTTTCGCGCTCGTCGGCGTCTTCGTAGCGCAAACGGCGGGCGGTACGCGTGTCGCGGTAACGGGCGCCGGTCCCTGCGTATTCCGCGCGCATGCGCTCGAGGCCGCACTGAACGCACGCTTCGCTGCGGATTCCTGCAATGGCGCTGTCATTGCGTCCGACGGACTCAACGCCGATCTGCATGGTTCGGCCGAATACCGAGCGCATTTGATTCCAGTGCTCGCACGGCGCGCGGTCATAGCCGCGCTCGCTTGATGGGCGGCACGGAAAGCGGCCCGCGCACAAGCGCGCCCGATTCGATAGACGCAACCATTGCGCTACTCGAATCGGGTAAATATCTTCCTTCGCGCGAACTGGCGACCGCCGTCTTCCTCGCGCTGCGCCTGCAACGCCCGCTGCTGCTCGAAGGAGAGCCTGGCACTGGCAAGACCGAGATCGCGCGCGTACTTAGCCAAACGCTGGCCCGCCGCCTTATCCGTTTGCAATGTTACGAAGGACTGGATCTGGCTGCGGCCGCCTATGAATGGAACGTCGCCCGTCAGTTGCTCGAAATCCGTGTCAAAGAATCCGCACCCACGGAGCGTGTGCTGCTCGCGCAATCGCTCTATGACGAACGTTTCCTGATCCGGCGCGCGCTACTCGACGCAATCGATTTCGACGATGCAGCGCCGCCGGTATTGTTAATCGACGAACTCGACCGCGCCGACGAACCCTTCGAAGCCTTCCTGCTCGAATTCCTCGCCGACTTCGCGATCACGATTCCCGAACTCGGCCGTCGCGTCGCGAAAGCGCCGCCCATCGTGATATTGACTTCGAACCGCACACGCGAAATTCACGACGCGGTGCGCAGGCGCTGTCTCTACCATTGGGTCGAATTTCCGGATTTCGCACGCGAACTCGCCATCGTGAAAACGCATCTGCCCGGGCTCACCGAGCGGCTTGCGCGCGAGGTTGTCGTCTTCGTGCAGCGCCTGCGCAGCGAGGATCTCTTCAAACAACCCGGCATCGCGGAAACCATAGAGTGGAGCCGCGCACTCGCCGAACTCGACACGATAAGTCTCGACCCGCACATCGTGCGCGACACCCTGGGCGTACTGCTCAAGTATCAGGACGACATCGCAAAACTCGCGGGCGGCGAAATCGCACGCATTCTGGAGGAAGCGCGCGAGCGCGCCGAAGCGATGCCGTACGGACAGAGCCGATGAGCGCAAAACTCACTGAGAATGTCCTTCACTTCGCGCGCGTGCTACGCGAGGCCGGCGTACAAATCGGCACCGAGCGGGTCTGTCTCGCATTGCAAGCGCTAGAAATTACGGGGCTTGCGCGGCGCGAGGATTTCCGCGCGGTACTCGCGGCGACCTTGATCGCGCGTGCCGAGGATCGGTCGCTCTTCGAGCAGGCATACCAAGCGTTCTGGCGCGATCCCGACCTGCTCGGCCGCATCATGGGGCTTTTTCTGCCGCGCGCCCAAGCACGTCATGATGCTCGCCTGCCGGAGAGCCGCCGGCTCGGCGAAGCATTGTTTGCCGCGCGCGCCAAACCCACGGCGGAACCCCCACGGCGCATCGAATTCGATGCGCGCCTCACGTCGTCCGAGCGCGAATTACTGCATCGCGCCGATTTCGAAACCATGAGCGTGGCAGAGTGGAACGCGGCAAAACGCATTGCGGCGAAGCTCCCGCTCCAACTCCCGCGCCGCCACACACGCCGGCAACTAAGCGCCTGGCATGGCCGGCGGATCGATCTGGCCGCAACATTGCGCGCGAGCCTGCACCTGGGGGGCGAGATCCTGCGTCCCGTGTGGCGGAAGCCGGTCGAACGTACAGCGCCGCTCGTCGTACTAGCCGATATTTCGGGTTCGATGAGCCGCTACAGTCGGCTTTTCCTGCACTTCCTGCATGCGGCAAGCCATGCGGGCGCGCGGACCGAGAGCTTCGTTTTCGGCACACGGTTGACGCGGATCACGCGCGCGATGTGCGAGCACGATCCGGACGCGGCCGTCGCTGCGGCGATTCGTAGTGTGGCGGACTGGTCGGGCGGCACGCGGATCGCCGCAAGCCTTGCGCGCTTCAATCGCGACTGGAGCCGCCGCGTGCTCGGCGACGGCGCGACCGTGCTGCTATTGACCGATGGCCTCGAATGTGAGGACGCCGCACGGCTCGACAGCGAGGCAAACCGGCTCGCACGCACCTGCCGCCGGCTCGTCTGGCTCAATCCGCTGCTGCGTTTCACGGGTTTTGCGCCGCGCGCGGCCGGCGTGCGCGCGCTACTACCCGCAGTCGACGCTCATCTGCCGGTGCACAATCTCGCGAGCCTTACCGCGCTATGTGCAAGCCTCGCCGCGCTACAAGCGCGTCCCGCAAGAGGAGTTACAAAAAAATGGAATTCGGCCAGACCCGCCGCCTGAACGTCCCGCTGCTGCACGTCTGGGAAGCGCTCAACGACGCGCAGGTGCTGCAACGCTGCCTGCCCGGCTGCGAAAGTATGACCGAAACCGCCCCGTACGCTTATGACGTGCAGATGACAGCAGCAATCGGGCCGGTGAAGGCGAAATTCCGTGGCATTTTGAGGCTCACCGACATCGTTGTAATGCGGTCCTACACCGTACAGTTCGAAGGCCAGGGCGGCCCAGCCGGCTTCGCCAAAGGCTCGGCCGAAGTCGCGCTCGAATCCGAGGACGCAGCCGCGACGCTGCTTCGCTACACCGCACGCGCCACCGTCGGCGGCAAGCTCGCCCAGCTCGGCTCGCGCCTCGTCGGCGCCGCCGCCGAGAAAGTCGCAGCGGATTTCTTTGTACGGCTCGACGCAGCACTGGCCGAGCGGCATCCGCCGGATACCATTGAGCCCGAGTAAGCCATTGCGCAACTGTGGAAAAGCCCCGCTTCGCGGCGGGGCTAAATCGGGCGGAAGCGAGTTTCAGTTCGAGAAACAATCCATGATGAAGGTCTTGCGATCTGCGCCCTTGAGTTTTTTCTCATTAGCCTGGTTGACGCAGGAATTTACCTTTTCTTTCGGGATCGCCGGCGTCGTCAGTTTTCTGGTGTTCTTGTAGGTTGTGCAGTCTTTCAGGAATGCGTCGCGATCGGCGCCGTTGAGCTTGTGCGAATCAGCCTTCTGTTCGCAGCCGATACGCAGTTCTTCGGGAATCGGTGCATTTTCGGTCGCAGGGTAGATCGTCGCGGGCGCGGTGCACTTCTCCATGTAGGCTTCGCGATCAACGCCCTTTAGCTTGCGTTGGTTGGCCTGCTGGTTGCAGCCCGAAGTCAGTTCGTTCGGGACGTTGGGATCGGCGGCAAGCACCGGCGTCGCCATGACGATAGCGACGACAACCGACATCAGCGGAACAAATTTCATATGCAGCCTCCTGGTGACTAAGCTTGCAAATAGGATCAACCGGACAAGCCCGGCGAAATTCACTTCATAGCTGCAATCCACCCCTTGTTGTACCGGCCTGGAAGCGGCCTTTGTAGTGCTGCGAAAATCTTGTGCGGACCCCGGCGCGCATGCCAGGATTTGCGCCGCAACGCGTGGTCAGATTCATTCTGGCAAAAAACCCGCATTCCGAAAGGTCGGGAAGCACGAATACAAATAAAAACCCCGCCGTATGGCGGGGTTTTGACGCTCTATCGGGCAGATAGAAGCGTCAGCCTTTCAGGCAGTCGCTCATGAACTTCTTGCGCTCGTCGCCCTTGAGTTGCTTGGTGCCCGCGTCCTTGTTGCAGCTTTTCATCTTGTCTTGCTGCGAGGCATTCTTGGAGGCCGTGGCGGCGGGAGTCGAAGATGCCGCGGGAGCGGCCGCCATGGTCGAATTTGCCTTTAGGCATTCGCTCATGAATTTTTTGCGCTCGTCGCCTTTCAACGCTTTGTCGCCAGCCTGCTTGTTGCAGGTTTTCATCTTGTCCTGTTGCGCTTGCTGCGCGGCGGAGGCCGCTTGTACCGCACCGAATGGCAGCGCACATGCGGCAACGATAAAGACAGACAGAATTTTCTTCATTCGATTTTTCCTCCAAAGATCGAGTTTTTACGCGAACGACCGCCGCTAGCGGCGACCGGAAATTCGGGTGGGTTCAGGAATTCTCGTCGCGCTCCAGCGCTTCGCGTTGGCGGTCGACGAACTCTCGCAACGAGTCGATGCCACGCAGTTGCAAAATGGTATTGCGCACCGCCGCCTCCAGCAAGACAGCGAGGTTGCGCCCGGCCGCAACCGGCAGCGTGATGCGCCGGACGCGCACGCCGATGATTTCCTGGATGTCGTCGTCAAGCGGCAGACGCGGCATCGACAAGCCTTCGCCACGCTGCTGCCTATGCAAATGAACCACGAGTTTGAGCTTCATCTTGCGGCGGCAGGCGGTCTCGCCGAAGACGGTACGGATATTGAGGATGCCGAGCCCGCGCACTTCAAGGAAGTTGCGCAGCATTTCGGGACTACGTCCTTCGAGCAAATTCGGCGCGATACGGGAAATCTCGACGACATCGTCGGCGACGAGGCCGTGGCCGCGCGAAATCAGTTCGAGCGCGAGTTCCGATTTGCCGGCGCCGGAATCCCCGGTGATCAGCACGCCGAGCCCGAGCACGTCCATGAACACGCCATGAAGCGAGGTTTTCACGGCCAGTGCGCGGGCAAGATAGGTGCGCAGCGTGTCGATGACGCTTGCCGTCGCGAGCGGCGTCGCAAGCAAGGCGGTGCCGGTGATGTCGGTCACGGCGCGCAAGGATTCGGGCCATTCGCAAGCGTCGGCAATGATGACGGCGGGCGGCCGCGCCAACAGGATACTCTCCAGCATATGCTGGACCTTGTCGCGCGGCTGGCGTCGAATCCAGGCAAGTTCGGCTTCGCCGAGCACCTGCACGCGGTTCGGGTGAATCACGTTCAGATGGCCGATCAATTCGGCCGGCCAGAGCTTTTCGTCGGGGACGTGGAGTTCGGCTTCCAGGCTGCCCGTAATGTGGATGAGACCAAGGCGTTCGCGGTTGTCTTCGAAAAGACGCGCGACACTAGTTCGCCGCATGCGAATTCCAGTTGACGAACAAAGTGTGGACTTCGGAGGCGTCGGAAGCGCTGTTCAGCGCATCGCGGAAGTTGCGATCCGAGAAGATCTGTGCGAGTTCGGACAGCAGACGCAGGTGGAACTCCGTCGCCGCCTCGGGTACCAGCAGGATGAAAACATGCTTGACCGGCCGGCCATCCGGCGCCTCGAACTGCACCGGCTGGGCAAGCCGGACGAAGGCGCCGACCGCTTCGCGCAGACCCTTGATGCGACCGTGCGGAATCGCAACGCCTTGGCCAAGTCCCGTGGAACCGAGTTTTTCGCGCGCGAAAAGAGAATCGTAGACCACGCTGCGGGCGAGCCCATGGTTGTTCTCGAAGAGCAGGCCAGCCTGTTCGAAAACGCGTTTCTTGCTGCTTGCGTCGAGATCGACGACGACATTGGTCGGCAGCAGTAGCGGAGCGATCAAATTCATTCTAATCGTTCAAAAACACTGCGCGCCGCAGCGGCGCGCAGACATCAGAGGCTCGCCCTGACCGGTGTCCCGCCTTGCGGTAATTTTGCGCCGGCTGATAGGGCCTGCGAAAACTCTGACATACCGCGAATCCGGGCGAACGCCACGAGGCATTCTGGTTTTCATCTTTTGGCGCGGCCGACCCCGCCCTGAACGACGGAGTCGGCTGCACGGCGCTCAGGTTTCGATGGACTGACGTTTGAGCGTATCGCGTCCGTGATCGTAGGTCTTTTCCTTGTGCTTGACCACTTGGCGATCGAGTTTGTCGATCATCGCATCGATCGCGGCGTAGAGATCTTCGGAGTCGGCTTCGACATAGATGTCCTTGCCGCGCACATGCACCGTCACTTCCGCCTTCTGCTTGAGTTTTTGCACCGACAGGATCACGGCCGTGTGCGTAACGTGGTCAAAGTGACGGATCACTCGATCCAGCTTCGACGTCACATAGTCGTGAAGGGCTGCGGTGACCTCGACATGGTGTCCGGTGATGGTCAGATTCATGATCACTCCTTTTAAATCATCTTGCGCTGACTGACCGGCGGGATGTTGAGCGCTTCGCGGTATTTTGCGATCGTCCTGCGCGCCACAACGATTCCCTGCTGGCCGAGAAGCTCGGCAATTCGAGCGTCGGACAGAGGTTTTTTCTGATCCTCCGCCGCGACCAACTGGCGAATAAGCGCACGTATCGCCGTTGCCGAACACGCTCCGCCCGAATCGGTGGAAACGTGACTGCCGAAAAAATATTTAAGTTCGAGAATCCCGCGCGGCGTTGCCATGTACTTCTGGGTCGTCACGCGCGAAATCGTGGACTCGTGGAGTTCGAGCAGTTCCGCAATCTCCCTCAAGGTGAGTGGGCGCATCGCCACATCCCCATAATCGAAGAACTGTCGCTGGCGGTCAACGATCGCCTGGGACACGCGCAGAATCGTTTCGAAGCGTTGCTGTACGTTCTTGATCATCCAGCGCGCCTCCTGCAACTGGCTCGATAGCGAGGCGCTCGAACCCCGATGCTGCTGGAGGATTCCCGCGTAGAGCTGGTTGATCTTGAGCTTGGGCATCGCATCGGGGTTAAGCATGACACCCCACTGGCCGCGCGTTTTGCGCACGATCACATCCGGTACGATGTAACGGACATCGAGTGCGGCAAATCTTGAGCCCGGGCGCGGATCGAGCGCGCAGATGCGCAGGTGGGCCTCACGCAGCAGGTCTTCGCCGCAGCCGAGCAGCCGCTTGAGCCGTACGAAATCGCGCGCTGCAAGCAGATCCAGGTGTTTGCTCACGAGCGCGAGCGCGATTTCGCGTACCGGATCGGCGCGCTGCGCGCGCAGTTGCAGCGCCAGGCACTCGCCCGGCCCACGCGCGCCAACGCCGGTCGGATCGAGGTGCTGCAAATGATTTAGCGCGGTCCGCAATTCCTCGATCTCGACTTCGGCCTCCTCCGGCATCAATGCATGGAGTTCTTCGAGCGACTGCGTGAGATAGCCATCGTCGTCGAGCGCTTCGACCAGTACGCGCACGAGATCGCGATCGCGCTCGGACAGCAGAATCATTGCGATCTGGCTGTCGAGATGATCGCGCAGACTGGTCTGGGCGGCACGAAACTCCTGGAAATCGGTTTCGTCGTCATCGTCGCGCGACGAGCTGCTGCTGCCGGAGCCGTTCCCCTCGCCCCAGTCGCTCGTACTATCGGCGAAATCGGGCCGCTCCTCGTCGGTCGCGGGCGCGGCTTCCTCGCGCGGCGCTTCCGTGGCCGGCACGGCTTCGGACGTGTGGCCCCAGGATTCAGCGTCGTAGACTTCGTCTTCGCGTTCGAGCAGCGGGTTCTCCAGCAGCATGTGCTCGATCTCGGCATTCAATTCCAGCGTCGACAACTGCAGTAGCTTGATCGACTGCTGCAACTGCGGCGTCAGGGCGAGTTGCTGCGAGATGCGGAGCTGGAGCGATGGCTTCATAAATCAGACGGGTTTCGCGCTCGAACTCATAATCTGAAATGTTCGCCTAAATAGACTTGGCGGACCTGGTCGTTCTGCACGATCTCCTCCGGACGCCCGTTCGCGAGCACGACGCCGGCATTGATAATGTATGCGCGGTCGCAGATGCCCAGCGTTTCGCGCACGTTGTGATCGGTGATCAATACGCCGATGCCGCGGTCCTTGAGGAAGCGGATGATCTTCTGGATCTCGATCACCGCAATCGGATCGACGCCGGCGAAGGGCTCGTCGAGCAGGATGACATGCGGATCGGTCGCGAGTGCGCGCGCGATCTCGCAGCGACGCCGCTCGCCGCCCGAGAGCGACATTGCGGTCGCATCGCGCAGATGCGCGATCGAAAGCTCTTCGAGCAATTCGTCGAGCCGCTCGCGCTGCTTGATCCGGCCGAGCTTTTGCAGTTCGAGCACGGCCAGGATGTTCTCGGCCACCGTCAGTTTGCGAAAGACCGAATTTTCCTGCGGCAAGTAGGACAGCCCGCGCCGCGCCCGCTTGTGGATCGGCAGATGGGTGATGTCCTGCTCGTCGAGCACGATCTGTCCGCCGTCGGCGCGCACCAAGCCCACAATCATGTAGAAGCACGTCGTTTTCCCGGCGCCGTTGGGGCCGAGCAGGCCCACGACCTCGCCGCCGCCGACGGCAAAACCGACATCGCGCACGACGGCGCGCGCTTTGTACTTCTTGGATAGTCCCGCGACTCTAAGAAGACTCATCGAAGGGTTCTTTCAATACCTTTCTGACCAGTTCGGAGGAAAAGCCGCGCGTGGCAAGAAAACGCGCCTGGCGTCCCCATTCCTTCGCATCTGCGGGCGCTAAGCCGAACTTCTTGGCCCAGACGGCGCGCGCCCGAGCCAGCTCGTCGGTGGCGAGTTCTGCGCCCAGCGCGGCGTCGGCAGCTTCGGCGGTAATCCCGCGCTGCGCGAGCTCATACTCGATTCGCCGCCGGCCAAAGCGCTCGCCACGGCTGCGCACGAAGCTCTCGGCAAAACGCGCGTCCGATTGCAAGCCCAGTTCGCCGATGCGGTCGAGCACGCGGCCAACCTCGTCCGCCTCGCCATGCGGCGCGAGCTTCTTTGCGAGTTCATCGCGGCTGTGCTCGCGCCGTGCGAGATGGCGCAAGGCGCGCGCTTTCAGATCGTCGGAAGCCATGTCGACGCCCGCTCGCCAGGCTCTCGGGCTCAGGCCGACGCGACTTCGGCGACCGGCAGTTCGGGCAGGCCGAGCGCGGTGCGGATCTTGTTCTCGATCTCGCGCGCCATTTGCGGATGCTCGCGCATGAATTCGCGTGCGTTGTCCTTGCCTTGGCCGATTTTCTCGCCGCAATACGAATACCACGCGCCGCTCTTGTCGACGAAGCGTTGCTCGACGCCCATGTCGATGATCTCGCCTTCGCGCGAAATGCCTTCGCCGTACAGAATGTCGAAATGCGCTTCCCTGAACGGCGGAGCAACCTTGTTTTTGACGACCTTGACCTTGGTTTCCGAGCCGATGACCTCGTCGCCCTTCTTGATCGTACCGGTGCGGCGGATGTCCAGGCGCACCGAGGCGTAGAACTTCAGCGCGTTACCGCCGGTCGTGGTTTCCGGACTGCCGAACATGACGCCGATCTTCATGCGGATCTGGTTGATGAAGATGACCATCGTATTGGTGCGCTTGATATTGCCGGTCAGCTTGCGCAGCGCCTGGCTCATCAGGCGCGCCTGCAGGCCAGGCAACTGGTCGCCCATCTCGCCCTCGATTTCGGCCTTGGGCGTCAGCGCCGCCACGGAGTCGATCACGACGATATCGACGCCGCCCGAGCGGACCAGCATGTCGGCGATTTCGAGCGCCTGCTCGCCGGTGTCGGGCTGAGAAATCAGAAGCTCGCCGACATTGACGCCCAGCTTTTGCGCATAGACGACATCGAGCGCATGTTCGGCGTCGATGAAGGCCGCCACGCCGCCGAGTTTCTGCATTTCGGCGATTGCCTGTAGCGTCAGCGTCGTTTTGCCCGAGGATTCCGGGCCATAGACTTCGACCACGCGACCGCGCGGGAGACCGCCAATGCCGAGCGCAATATCCAAACCGAGCGAGCCGGTCGACACCGCCTGGATGTCGGATTCCACCTCGCCGTCGCCCAGCCGCATTATGGAGCCCTTGCCGAACTGCTTTTCGATTTGCGCCAGCGCTGCCTGTAGCGCCTTGGTCTTGTTGTCGTCCATGAATGCTTCTCCTGTGATGCGATTGATTATGGCATAGAGTTTGCGTGGCTCGCCGTGCCGCACGCCCCTGGGCCTCAGCGGAAAAGAGCGGCCGGCGCAAGCAGCGAGAGCAGCTTGCGCACCGGAGCAGGAAGCCCCAGTTGGCTAAATTCGGATGCCGTGGTCCAGCGCCAGCGCGCCTCCGCAACTCCCGCGCCCACGACCTCGCAGCGTAGCGGCGCGATCGTAAGCCGAAAATGCGTGAAAGCGTGGCGTAGCGAAGGTAATGCCTCGACACCGCCTTGCGTTTTGAGCCCGAGTGTCAGCGCAAAAGCTTCCGCGCTCAGTCCCACAGGAATTTCGGGTAAGGCGTAGAGGCCGCCCCAAATGCCTGTTTCGGGCCTGCGTTCGAGCAGGACTGCGCCGGCCTGGCAAGCGATCAGCATCCGCACGTCGCGCTCGGGCACGCTGCGCGGCGGGCGCGGCGTCGGTAGTTCGTGCTGGCGGCCCCGCGCGTTCGCAAGGCATGTATCGGCAAGCGGACAGATGCCGCAGGCGGGCCTGCCGCGCGTGCAGATCGTCGCGCCCAGATCCATCAGCGCCTGCGTGTAAATACCGACGTCCTGGCGCGGCAGCAAGGATTCGGCGATAGCCCAAAGCTGTTGTTCGACCGCGCGCAGGCCCGGAAACCCCTCGATCGCGCGATGGCGCGCCAGCACGCGCTTGACGTTTCCGTCGAGGATCGCGGCGCGCTCGTCGAAACAGAAAGCCGCGATTGCCGCTGCCGTCGAACGGCCGATGCCAGGCAACTCGGCAATTTCGGCCGCTGTTTGGGGAAATTGCCCGCCGTACTCGGCGACGACGTAAAGCGCTGCGCGATGCAGATTGCGCGCACGCGCGTAGTAGCCAAGCCCGCTCCACAGCGCGAGCACATCGGCCTGTTCGGACGAGGCAAGCGCTGCGATGTCGGGAAAGCGCGCAAGGAAGCGGCGGTAAAACGGGATCACCGTATCGACCTGCGTTTGTTGCAACATGATCTCGGACAGCCAGACGCGGTACGGGTCGCGCGTGTCCTGCCAGGGCAGGCCGTGGCGACCGTGGCTTCGCTGCCAATCGATCAGGGTTTGCGCAAAACGCATCAGTCGATGGTTCGTGCAAACGGCCGCTCGCGCCGCACCGGACCGTTGAAGCCGAACCAGAGCAGGGCGACAAACGGCCACAGGCTCGCCATCAATTGCGTTGCGCCGTGGAAATTCAATACATGCCCTTGTGCGACAAGCCGGGTGCCTGCGTCCCAGTAGGGATTATCGGGTGCAAGATTGACGAAAGCGGTCGCGATCAGCAAAGCGAGGCCCGCAACGCTGACTCTCATGGCGACCGGCGCGGCCCACACCACAAACAGGATGCCGGTGCCGATCACAAGGCCGCGCAGACCGCCTGGCGTTGCCCAATGGAACGGCTGCGGCGGCGCGAGAAAGGCGCTCGTCGCAATGGTCTTGACGGCGAGGCCGAGCACGAGGATAGCGCCGACGAGCAAGGCGCTGGGCCGCTTCATGGCACGCTGCGCGAGCAGACCGAGCGCCAGCGTGTTGGCCGCCGCGAGCAGCGTTTCGACGCGCTGGAAGCCCTGTCCGCCGAGGCGAATTTCGGGTACGCCATCGAAGATGAAATGCAGGTCGCCGTTGGCGAACAGATAGCTCGACGGATTCAGTAGCGAGAACCACCACAGCGCGATCAGCAGCATGCCGAAGCCGCCCGTGCGACCGGCCAGGAAACGCCGCTGGCGCCAATGCAACAGCGCGCCATTGGCTTCGAAGAGGCGCCCCCAGCGCAGCGCGCAGGCTGCGCCGATCAGCGTGCCGAGCGAGTTCGTCGCCAGATCGATATTCGAGGCCACGCGCGTCGGAAGATAATTCTGAGTCGTCTCGACACAGAAACTCACCAGCGTCCCGGCCAGCCAGACCACCAGCAACAGCCGCCCCGGCTTGAGCCGACGCAATAGGCAGGTCGCCCAGGCAAAACCGAAGGGCATGAAGCCGACGACATTGAGCCAGATGTCGCCCCAGGTGAACCAGCGCGGAAACGGCGCGGTCAGATAATCGAAAGGCCCGACGCCAATCGAATGCCAGCCGGCGAACGGATGCAGGCAGGCATAGGCGGTCAGCAGCGTGATCGACAGCGCGAGGTCGCGCGGCAGATGCGAGCGCTCTAAGGACATTGGCCGGCACTCATGCGCTGCGGGGCGTAGCGAAACATTGAAGGCATCGCGGGGACATTCGGTCGAGAGCACTCCAGCAAGAAACCGGAGTTTCCCACAAGTTAAGACGGGCGCTGCGATCAGGTTTGCGGATGCTGCGGCTCGGCGCTGCCAAGCAGCGTGGTCGATGTGGCGATGAACTGTGGCAGATGCGAGAAGACCACCATCGCTGCGGCCGAAACGAGGAAGCCAACAAACTGCGGCGGCCAGACATCCGAAGGCCCAAGCGCTTCCAGCGCGAGCCAGGTGATCAAGCCAAGCACCATCGAGGCGATCGCGCCCTGCGTCGTCGCGCGCTTCCAGTACACGCCGCAGGCGAGCGGCACAAAGGCCGCCACGAAAGTGACCTTGTAAGCATTCTCGACAAGGCCGTAGATCGACAGTTTCGAGTTGACGGCGATTGTTGTGACGACGGCGGTGAAGATCAGCACGACACCTTGCATCACGCGCAGAAACTGTTTATCGGTCATATCCGGACGAGCCGCGCGCAGGATGGGGCGCACAAGGTTTTCCGAAAAAGTCACCGAGGGCGCGAGCAGCGTGGCTGAGGCGCAACTCTTGATCGCCGAGAGCAGCGCACCGAAGAACATGATCTGCGCGAATAACGGCGCTTTTTCGAGCACCAGCTTGGGCAGGATCAGTTGCGAATCGCTGTCGATGTACTTGGCGACCAGATCCGGCGTGATCAGCGTCGCCGAGTAGGCGAGAAACATCGGAATGAAGGCGAAACAGAAATACAGCGAACCGCCGAGCACCGAGGCGCGCACCGCGATCTTCTCGGTGGCCGAAGATTGCACGCGCTGGAATACGTCCTGCTGCGGAATCGAGCCGAACATCATCGTCATCCAGGTCGCGACGAAGGGCACGACGCCTGCAACGCTCCATTCGGGCCAGAAATTGAACTTGCCGCTTGCCTGGGCATGGTTCAGGACGACCGAGACGCCGCCAGCCTGATCGGAGACTTCCCAACCGATGTAGAGCAGGCCGATCACGATCACGATCATCTGGATGAAGTCGGTGATCGCAACCGACCACATGCCGCCGAACAGCGTGTAGATCAGTACCGAGGCCGAACCGAGCCACATGCCGGTTTCCTGCGACACGGCGCCATCGGAGAGCACATTGAAAACGAGGCCGAGCGCCTTGATCTGGGCGGCGACCCAGCCCAGGTACGAGATCACGATGCACAGCGTCGTGATGATTTCGACCGTGCGACCGAAGCGCTGGCGGTAGTAGTCGCCTATCGTCAGCAGATTGAGCCGGTACAGCGGCTTGGCGAAAAACAGTCCGACGAGGATCAGGCACAGCGAGGAACCGAAGGGGTCGGCGACGACGCCGTGCAGACCTTCCTTGAGGAAGGTGGCCGGAATGCCGAGCACGGTTTCGGAACCGAACCAGGTCGCGAAGACCGTGGCCGTGACGACATACATCGGCAGCGAGCGGCCGGCGATGGCGTAGTCCTTCGTGTTATGCACGCGCAGCGCCGCATAGAGGCCGATAGCGATCGAGACCAGCCAATAGGCGATCACAAAGCTCAAAAGCATGGTGGGGACGACTCCGCAAAACCCCGCGCGCGCAGGTTTATGAGGTTTACCGAGGCGCGCGCCAATCTGGCAAAAGCTCCGCAGCGCGAACCGGAAGCCATGACCCGCGCGCGTCCTTAAAGCCTTATTTCCTTACCGATTCAATCCGTTCCGCGAGCAATGACCGTGTTTCGGCACGACTGGAACGCACTTGATTCGGACCGGAATCGGGGCCCGTCGGCGGCGATCGGGCCGGATTATATCTTTCAGCCGTGAAAGAAGCGCCAGAGTTCAAGGCCGAGCACACTTGCCGCCACCACCGCCACGAGAGCGAGCAAACGATTGAGCCGCAAAACACGACTCGACAGGGCTTCGATGTCCTCGCGCAGCACGGGTTGCGCGGTCTGGGAAAGCGTCTGGTGGACCAGGCGCGGCAACTGCGGCAGCGTGCCCGCCCAATTGGGCGCCTCTTCTTTCAAATGGCGTACAAGAGCACGCCAGCCGACCTGCTCGTTCATCCAGGCTTCAAGAAAGGGCTTGGCTGTCTTCCACAAATCGAGTTCGGGATCGAGTTCGCGCCCCAACCCTTCTATATTGAGTAAGGTTTTTTGCAGCAGCACGAGTTGCGGCTGCACTTCCATCTGGAAGCGACGCGCGGTCTGGAACAGCCGCAAGAGCGTCTTGCCGAAGGAAATATCCTTGAGCGGTCGGTCGAAGATGGGCTCGCAGACAGCGCGGATCGCACTCTCGAATTCATCGACGCGGGTGCCCGGCGGCACCCAGCCGGCATCGACGTGGGCCTGCGCGACGCGCTTGTAGTCGCGCCGGAAGAAGGCGAGAAAGTTCTGCGCGAGGTATTGCTTATCGCGTTCTTCGAGTGTGCCCATGATCCCGAAGTCGAGCGCGATGTACTGTCCGCCCGGCGAAACGAAGATATTGCCGGGGTGCATGTCAGCATGGAAAAGGCCGTCGCGAAAAACCTGGGTGAAGAAAATTTCGACGCCGGCGCGAGAGAGCGCTTTCAAATCCACGTTTTGTTCGCGCAGCCGGTCTAGCCGCGAAACCGGCGTGCCGTACATGCGTTGCATCACCATGACGCTGCGGCTGCAATAATCCCAATGGACTTCGGGCACGATCAACAGCGGCGAGCCCTTGAAGTTGCGCCGCAATTGCGAGCAGTTCGAGGCTTCACGCATCAGATCGAGTTCGTCGCGCAGATATTTGGCAAACTCGGCAACAACCTCGCGCGGCTTGAGCCGGCGGCCGTCTATCCAGATTTTTTCGATCAGCACGGCCGCCGCTTCGAGCAAACCCAGATCGTGATCGATCACGCGTTCGATGCCTGGCCGCAGCACCTTGACCGCCACTGGCGTGCCATCGTGCAACT
The DNA here is from genome assembly GCA_031554255.1 of Niveibacterium sp. Classification (GTDB taxonomy): domain Bacteria; phylum Pseudomonadota; class Gammaproteobacteria; order Burkholderiales; family Rhodocyclaceae; genus Niveibacterium. The sequence goes on along the minus strand of JAVBKC010000075.1, from coordinate 15,825 downwards.
CGGCGAAATGGACCTGGGCGACCGAGGCCGAGGCCACCGGCGTGCGCTCGAAGCTGCGGAACAAAGCCGTCAGCGACTGGCGGGCCTCGGCTTCGATACGCGCGATCGATTGTTCGGTGGGGAACGGCGGCACACGGTCTTGCAGATGCGCCAGTTCGTCGGCGATATCGGGTGGGATCAGATCGCGCCGCGTCGACAGCACCTGGCCGAATTTGACAAAGATCGGCCCCAAGGATTCGAGCGCGCAGCGCAAACGCTCGCCGCGCGGCGCTGTAAAGCGGCGGCGCGGCGCGATGCGACGCAGGATTTCGCCGATCCGCGTCGTCTGGGACGCCCCGTCGAGAATCATTTGATCCAGTCCGAAACGCAGACTGACGAGGGCGATCTTGGCGAGGCGGAACAGGCGCACGGCTAACCGGAACAAGACAGAAACGGCAGACTGTACCTGTAAAGCTGGACAGGACAAAGCCGCCCCGGTTGGCCGCGCTATACTCTCGCCCCTGAAACGGCGCGTTCCGCGCCCGACGGGTTACATCCATGAAACGAGCCTTCACGCTCACCACGTTCGCTGCCCCGAAAAGGGGCGCCAGACTCCTTGCTGCGACTTCGCGGAGGCCGGCATGAGTCGCGCAGCCAAACCGCGTCAGCAAGCGCAGACAAGAAATTCCTGTCGCGGCAACACTTTCGCTGGCATCTTCGTCGGCCTTGTCATCGGCGTGCTGATCGCCGCCGCGCTCGCCTGGTATTTCTCGCGGCCTTACGAATTCCAGAAAAAAGGCGAGAACGCACTGCCCACCGCTGGCCAGAGCAGCGCGGGCGATAAACCCATCGTGCTACCCGGCAAGCCCGGCGACAAACCGGTCGCAGGGAAGAGCACGACGACCGCTGCGGCAGCCTCTGCTCCCGCAAGCGCTGCGAGCCCAGCCACCGGCGAGAAGAAATTCGACTTCTACGACATCCTGCAAAAGGGCGAACAGGCAACATTGCCGGCGCCCAACAAGGCGCAGTCGGAACCCAAAGCCGCGTCCAGCGACAAGCTCTACCTGCAGCTTGGCGCTTTCGCCGATCCGTCCGAAGCCGACAACCTGAAGGCGCGGCTTGCGCTGACCGGCACCGAGGCTTCGGTGCAGCGCATCGAGACGCCCGACAAGGGCACGTTCTACCGCGTGCGCGTCGGCCCGTATTCCAAGCCCGAAGACATGGACAGCGCGCGGGCCCAGCTTGCGCAAGTCGGCATCGAATCGAGCGTAATCAAGATCAAGAACAAAGACACGGCCGCCGCGCCGCGTTGAAACCTTAGGAGCCCTCCCGATGAATCGTCGCAGTGTTTCCAAATTCCTGTTCGGCCTGCTGTTTTTCGCGAGCAGTCTCGGTGCCGCGCAAGCCCAGCAGGCAGGCAAGGATTACGAGTTACTAAAGACGCCCCAACCTACCGATAGCGGCGCCAATAAAATCGAAGTCCTCGAATTTTTCTCCTATGCTTGTCCGCACTGCTACGAGTTCGAACCGAGCATAGAAGCCTGGGAAAAAACATTACCCAAGGATGTCGTCTTCAAGCGCGTGCCGGTTTCGTTCGGCCGCGAGGCCTGGACGCTGCTCGGCCGCATCTATCTGACGCTCGACACGCTCGGCGTGGCCGAAAAGCTCTCGGCGAACGTATTCAAGGCGGTGCAGGCCGATCGTGTCGATTTCTCGAACGAGGCCACGCGCAACGCCTGGATGAAGAGCAACGGCGTCGATCCGGCCAAGTTCGCCGACACCTTCAAATCCTTCGCCATCCAGAGCCGCATGCAGCGCGCGACGCAGGCCGCCGCCGCCTACCAGATCCAGGGCGTACCGACCCTGATCGTCGACGGTAAGTATCAGACCGGTCCGGCGCAAACCCAGTCCCTCGAAGCCTCGCTCAAAGTAACGGACCAGTTGATCGCCAAGGCTCGCGCAACGCGCGGCCTCAAGTGATGCCGGAAACGGCCCAGCCGGCGGGCCGACGCCTACGCGTCTTCCTGACCGGCGCATCGAGCGGCGTCGGCGAGGCCCTCGCGCGTCATTACGCGGCGCAAGGCGCCGTAATGGGGCTGGTCGCGCGCAGCGCCGACAAGCTGGCGGCCTTTGCCGCAAGCCTGCCGGGCGAGGGCCACATGGCGCTCGCAGCCGATGTCGCCGACCTGCCGGCAATGAAAACGGCGGCCGAAAGTTTTATCGCGCAGCACGGCCTGCCCGACATCGTGATCGCCAATGCCGGCATCTCGGTCGGCGTGCTGACGCAATATGCCGAAGACATGGCTGTTTTCGAGAAAGTGCTGCGCACGAACGTGCTTGGCCTCTTCGCGACCTTTCATCCGTTCATCGAAGCGATGACAGCGCGCGGTGCAGGCAAGCTCGTCGGCATCGCCTCGGTAGCCGGCGTGCGCGGCCTGCCCGGCGGCAGCGCCTACAGCGCCTCGAAGGCCGCCGCCGTGCGTTACCTGGAAGCGTTGCGCGTCGAACTGCGGCGTGCAGGCGTCGAAGTCGTCACGATTGCGCCGGGTTACATCCGCACGCCGCTGACTGCCGTAAATCCCTACAAAATGCCCTTCATCCTCGAAGCCGACGAAGCCGCGCGCCGCTTCGCCCGTGCCATTGCACGCGGCACGAGCTACACGGTGATTCCGTGGCAAATGGGCGTCGTCGCGCGCCTGCTAGCCATGCTGCCAAACTGGATCTTCGATCGCGTATTCGCCAAGGCCAAACACAAGCCAAGGCAGTTGCCGACCTGAGTCGTTCATCCCCCCAATCTTTTCTCGATTGCAGCCAACCGCGCGCGAACCCGCGCACCAACCGCGATGCGCGGTTCCGAATGCACAAGCCCTTCGGCGGTTTCGCGCTCGGCGATGCGATGGCTCGCCACCGCGAACGCCTGTTCGAACGAGCGCGTGTGCGCCAGCGCCTCGGCGAAGAAGGCGCGGCCGAAAAAAGTCCAGTCTGTGGCATGGCTACAGCCATGCGAATTGCGGTCGGCGCGCGAGGCGGTCATGACGAGCGTATCCGGGCTAGCCAGCGGTTCGACGAAACCGCCCGAATAGCAGGCCGAGATTATCAATACACGATTGCGGATGCCGGCCGCGTCGAGCGCGTCGCGCAGCGCCGCCGGGCTCACGGGTTCCAGCGCATAGGGTTCGAGTTCGAGATCGAAATGGAAGTCTTGCGCGCCGTGCGAAGTCATGAAGAGCACGAGCACGTCTTCATCGCGATTCATGCGCCCGCCGACGACTGCGAGCGTGCGGCGCAGTGCGGTAAGGCTTGCGACCGGATAGCGCGCGAGCGTGGCCGGATTGTTGAGCAGCACCACGCTATGCCCTTGCGTGCCGAAGCGGCGCTCGAACAAGGCGTCGACTGCGGTGACTTCGCGCATGAACACGTCCTGGCTCGCGGTGCCGCCGAGCGCGACGAGGAAGAGCTCGGGCACGCCGGGACGGCCTGGACGCAGGCGCGCAAGCGTGTCTTCGAGCAGATCCCGTTCGCCGTAGAGTAGCGCCTCGCTCGCGCGCATCTTGGCGCTCGCTTCGTCTGTTTCGAAAAACGGCGGCGGCACCCAAAGCCGCCGTTCGGGACGCGCGTAGAACGTCGGCAGAAAAAGAAAGAGTTCGACCACGACAGCCGCAAGCCAGGCGTAGCGCAACCGAAGTCCGCTCAGACGCATCATGGCCAGACAGCTTGCAGCCATGCCCCAGATATAGACGCCCCAGAACGGCAGATCGCGCGGGCCGCCGATGCTGTCCCAAAGCGGCTCGGGCAGATAGACAAAAGCGGCGGGCAAAAGATCGAGCGGGAACCACAGCGCTTCGAGCGCAAGCAGGGCCGTCAGCGTGCGCAAGCGCGCCCGCGAGTAACGCGTCGCCGCCCAGGCCGTCAGCAGGAGAAAGGGTTGGGCGTAAAGCAAGCCGGCAAGCCCTTCGGGATTGTGCTGACCATCCGGGCGGGTTTGCAGAAAGTCGATGAGGCCGGCCAGCACGACGCCGAGGCCGACGATAGCGAGCACCTGCGGCACGTTGGCGACGATGCGCCGCGTCGCCGCTCGCCGGAACGCCAGGCATTCGAGACCGGCGAGCAAGTTGGCTATGAACGCACGCAGAAAGCCGGGCGGTGTGCGGCTTCCTGCTTCGTCCTGTTCTATCGTCGCTGCGGATTCTCCGCCGCCCGTCATGTCCGTCATGCCATTGTTCGCGCCATCGCAAGAGTTGCGAGTATATCGGCGCGCCGCCGCGCGCTGTTACAATGGGCGACTTCCGAGGAGCGCTGCGAGAGGCCCTGTCTCCCAGGCTCGGATTGCGTATGGACCTAGGCCCATGCGGCCAGAACTGCGCTCACCTGATCAACCCATGCCGGGCATGGGGCGACGGTGAGTGAAACGGAAACAACGCCTCCGCACCACCTGCGCTTCTCCCGGCCACATCGTTCAAGGAGTTCGAATGAACACCGTGGCTGACTTTAAAGACTACGTAATCGCTGACCTGTCGCTTGCCGCCTGGGGCCGCAAGGAAATCCGCATCGCCGAAACCGAAATGCCCGGTCTCATGGCGATTCGCGAGGAATACGCCGCCGTGCGCCCGCTCAAGGGCGCGCGCATCACCGGCTCGCTGCACATGACGATCCAGACCGCCGTACTGATCGAGACGCTGATTGCACTCGGCGCGGAAGTGCGCTGGGCCTCGTGCAACATCTTCTCGACGCAGGACCACGCCGCCGCCGCGATTGCCGCCGCCGGCATCCCGGTTTTCGCGGTCAAGGGCGAAACGCTTAAAGACTATTGGGATTACACGCACCGGATCTTCGAATGGACCGATGGCGGCTACTCGAACATGATCCTCGACGACGGCGGCGACGCGACGCTGCTGCTGCATCTGGGCGCGCGTGCCGAGAAGGATATTTCGGTGCTCGCGAAGCCGTCCAGCGAAGAGGAAACCCTTCTTTTCGCGGCGATCCGCGCCAAGCTCGCAACCGATCCTCAGTGGTACTCGACGCGCCTTGAAAAGATCCTCGGCGTGACCGAGGAAACCACGACCGGCGTGCATCGCCTCTACCAGATGCATCAGCGCGGCGAACTCAAGTTCCCGGCCATCAACGTCAACGATTCGGTCACCAAGTCGAAGTTCGACAACCTCTACGGCTGCCGCGAGTCGTTGGTGGACGGCATCAAGCGCGCCACCGACGTGATGGTCGCCGGCAAGGTCGCACTCGTCTGCGGCTATGGCGACGTCGGCAAGGGCAGCGCGCAGGCGCTGCGCGCGCTCTCGGCGCAGGTGTGGGTCACCGAAGTCGACCCGATCTGCGCGCTACAGGCCGCGATGGAAGGCTACCGCGTCGTCACGATGGACTACGCCGCCGACAAGGCCGACATCTTCGTCACCTGCACCGGCAATTACCATGTCATCACGCACGATCATATGGCGAAGATGAAGGACCAGGCCATCGTCTGCAATATCGGTCACTTCGACAACGAGATCGATGTCGCCTCAATCGAAAAGTACGAGTGGGACGAAATCAAGCCGCAGGTGGACCATGTGATCTTCCCGTCCGGCCGTCGCATCATCCTGCTCGCCAAGGGTCGCCTGGTTAACCTCGGCTGCGCCACCGGCCATCCGAGCTATGTGATGAGTTCCTCGTTCGCCAACCAGACCATTGCGCAAATCGAGTTGTTTACGCGGACCGCCGAGTACCCGGTTGGCGTCTACACGCTGCCCAAGCACCTCGACGAAAAAGTCGCGCGCTTGCAGTTGAAGAAGCTCAACGCGCAACTGACGGTGCTGCGTCCCGACCAGGCCGCCTACATCGGCGTACCGGTCGAAGGCCCGTACAAGGCCGATCACTACCGCTACTGATCGACCACGCGTTGCAGCTTCCCCCGGCAGTCATGCCGGGGTCTTCACGGTTTGAAATCAGGCTTCAGTACAGTCCCGTATTGGAACCACATATTCGTGATTTGCGGTAATGAACGATGAGCGAGCCCTACTTCCATTCTGTGGGCATCCTGAAAACTTCTGTTCGGCGAAGGCGTGTTCTGCCGTGTCGATGAATTCGTTCCACGCGCGCAACAGTAGCAAACCGCGCGCAATGCCCGCCGAGCGGCCGCGCGCAGCACAAGCCGGCATGCGCGCGGATCAACTGCTCGTCGTGCGCGGGCTTGCCGCCTCGCGCACCGCCGCCCAGCGGCTCATCGACACCGCCCGCGTGCATTGGCGCGGTCCGCATGGCGAGCGCCTCGTCGCGAAATCCGCCGAACGCCTGCCCGACACGGCCGAACTCGTGGTGACCGAGGACGCGGACGATCGCTTCGTCTCGCGCGGCGGAATCAAGCTCGCCGGCGCGCTCGCCGCGAGCGGGCTCGACGTGCAGGGGCGTATCTGCCTCGATCTGGGGCAGAGCACGGGCGGTTTCTCCGACTGCCTGATCCAGGCGGGCGCGGCGAAGGTTGTCGGCATCGAGGTTGGGCATGGGCAGCTTCATCCACGCCTCGCCAATGACGCGCGCATCGTCACGCGCGAAGGCATCAACGCGCGCGCGCTCGTGCCTGCGGATCTTGCCGAGCACTGGCCGCAGGGCGGCTTCGCCTGCGTGACCGGCGACTTGAGCTTCATTTCGCTGACATTGATCCTGCCTGCCGCCGTGGCCCTGATGGCGCCGAACGCCGATCTCTTGCTGCTCGTAAAACCGCAGTTCGAGGTCGGCCCGCAAGGCATCAAAAAGGGTGGCATCGTGCGCGACGTCTCGCTTTACGTGGAAGTCGAAGCCAAAATCCGCGCCTCTTGCGCGGCAAACGGGTTGCACGCCCTAGGCTGGTACGACTCTCCAATCAGCGGTGGCGATGGCAATCGTGAATTCTTCGTCCATGCGCGCCGCGCGCCGGACGCTTCTGGAACAGTAGACACATGACAAACAGCAAGACGACATTCAGCATCGAATTCTTCCCGCCGGCCACGTCCGAGGGCGTGGCGAAACTGCGGCTCGCGCGCGCCCAGCTTGCCCAATTGAACCCCGCATTCTTTTCGGTCACTTACGGCGCGGGCGGCTCGACGCGCGACCGTACGCTGGAAATCGTGCGCGACATCCAGGCCGACGGCCTTAGCGCCGCGCCGCATCTGTCCTGTATAGGCGCCACAAAGGAAAGCATCCGCGAACACCTCGCCGAGTTCCGCGAAATCGGCGTGCGGCACATCGTCGCGCTACGCGGCGACCTGCCTTCGGGCATGGCCGATCCGGGCGAATTCCGCCATGCGAACGAACTCGTCGCCTTCATCCGCGCCGAGAGCGGCAAGGCCTTCCATATCGAAGTTGCCGCCTATCCGGAATTCCATCCCCAAGCGCGCTCGGCCGAGACCGACATCGCCAATTTCGTGCGCAAAATGCAGGCCGGCGCCGATTCGGCGATTACCCAGTATTTCTACAACGCCGACGCCTACTTCCAGTTCGTCGACACGGTGCGCGCCAAGGGCATCGATGCGCCCATCGTGCCCGGCATCATGCCCATCGCATCGTTCTCGAAACTCGCACGCTTCTCCGACACCTGCGGTGCCGAGATTCCGCAATGGATGCGGCGTCGCTTCGAAGCCTTCGGCGACGACACGGCGAGCGTAAAGGCGCTTGGTTTGGACGTCGTCAGCGAACTCTGCGAACGCCTGCTCGCCGGAGGAGCCCCCGGTCTGCATTTCTACACGCTGAATCAGGCCGGTCTCACGACGACGATATGGCAGCGACTCGGGCTTGCCTGAGGAGTGCGGCTCAACGGCGCAGCATGAATGGCGGGGTGAGCGGCAACGCACGGTCAAGCTCCGCCAGCCCTCTCCCACGGTGGCACCGCCCCGCCGAATGCATCGACGAGGAAATCGACCATCAGGCGTATCTTGGCGCTCAGATGGCGGCGGCTTGGGAACAGAGCGAGCACGTCGATATCGGGCAGGCGATAGTCGGGCAATAGCCGGACGAGGCGGCCTTCGCGCAGGTCGTTGCCGATCAGGAAAGTAGGCTGCCAGATCACGCCTTGTCCGGCGAGCGCGGCCGCGCGCGCCGTATCGCCGTTATTGGCGTGCATTCGACAGTTGACGCGTACGGCGTGGGTCTTGCCCGCACTGTCTATCAGTTGCCATTCGTCGCCGGTGGCGGCATACGTGTAGCCGATGCAGCGATGCGCGGTCAAGTCGGCCGGCGCTGTCGGGTGTCCGCTGCGCTCCAAATAAGCGGGCGCTGCGCACAGGATATTTTGCGATGTCGCCAGTTTGCGCGCTGCGTGGTCGGTCGAGCCGGCGCGCGAGATACGGATGGCGAGATCGTAGCCTTCGTCGACGATGTCGACAACGCGGTCGATCAGCGCAATATCCAGTTCCACGCCGGGATATTTCTGCATGAACTTAGGCCATAGCGGCGCCAGATGCAGGATGCCGAAGCTCACCGGCGCATTGATGCGCAGCCGCCCGCGTGGTTCGACCGAGGCCGACGACACCAGCGCCTCGGTCTCGGCAACATCGTCGAGGATGGATTTGCAGCGGGCATAAAGTGTTTCGCCGCCCTCGGTCAGGGAGAGCTTGCGCGAGCTGCGGTTGAGCAGACGCGTGCCCAAATGCGCTTCCAGTTCGCTCACGTAGCGCGTCACGTTGGCGGGTGAGGTCGCGAGCGCATCGGCCGCGCGCGCGAAGCCGCCACGGCTGACTACGGTCATGAAGACTTCAAACGCGCGCAGTCTGTCCATATATGCCGCTTTTATCATTCACAAAAAATGAATTATATGCCCATGTTTTGACAGTTTTAACAAACAATCCTGAAGCCTATAGTGCAGCCAACGTTCAGGGCATTGGGCACTGAACGATACATTGCAGCAGGAGATTGAACATGCAACGCTTGACGGGAAAAGTCGCCATCGTGACTGGCGCGAGTTCGGGAATTGGCCGTGCGACCGCAGAACTGTTCGCCGCAGAAGGCGCAAAAGTGGTGGTTGCGGCACGCCGCGAAGCCGAACTTGAAACCCTGGTCGCCAAGATCGTCGGCTCGGGCGGCGAGGCTGCCTTCCTGGCCGGCGACGTACAGTCGGAAGATTTCGCACAGGCGCTCGTCGCGCTCGCCGTCAACCGCTTCGGCCGTCTCGACATCGCCTTCAACAACGCCGGCACGCTCGGCGAAATGGGCCCGACCACGGGCGTCTCGGAAGCAGGCTGGTCGGCCACATTGGCAACCAATCTGACGAGCGCCTTTTTGGGCGCGAAGCACCAGATCCCCGCAATGCTCAAACAAGGCGGAGGGTCAATCATCTTCACTTCGACATTCGTGGGCTACTCGTTCGGGTTCCCGGGCACGGCGGCATACGCTGCAAGCAAATCCGGCCTGATCGGACTGACGCAGACGCTTGCCGCCGAATACGGCGCGCAAGGCGTGCGCGTCAACGCCATTTTGCCGGGCGCCGTGGATACGCCGATGTATCGCGGCATGAACGACAGCGCCGAGTCGCAGGCTGTCATGGCCGGCTTACATGCGCTCAAACGCGTCGCACGGCCGGAAGAGCTCGCGCGCTCGGTGCTCTATCTCGCCTCCGACGATTCGTCTTTCGTGACCGGCACCGCTTCGCTCGTCGATGGCGGCATATCGATTACGCGCACGTAAAGCCCAGGCCGGCGTCCACTCCGGTACCGATGCCGGAGCGGACGCCACAACGCGCGGGTAAGACTTCAAGGCGCGCGACAGCAAATCGCACAAAGTACGATTCGATCAAAAGATTCTCACTTAATCCTCCTTCAAGAAGCGCGCTCCGATTCCCAGGTGATAGATTCCGCGCCTATGGGAATGAGTAATAGACTCGCTCGGATTGGTTTGTGGTGCGCAATCGCAGCCGTCGTAATGACGGTCTTCGGTTCGAGCTTCGCCCATGCGCCGGCCAAGTCGCATTCGGCTGGCGGCAATTGGGTCGAGGTTTGCACGCGCCACGGGCGTGTGCTGATCGACGTTTCGGAACAGCCCGGCAAGCACGCGCCACGCGATTCCGCTCCCGCAGCGCAAACCGATCACTGCCCTTCGTGCGCGCTGCGGTTTGCACATCCGATACCTGCCTCACAGCGGATCGCACCGCAGATATCGGCAGGCCAGGCCCTTGCGCCACTCTTCTTCTTGAGCGCCCCACGGCCGGTCTTCGTTTGGGCTATTGCACGGCCCCGCGCGCCGCCGCAACCCGCATAAATCCTCTCGTTTAACCGCGTACGCATTGCCCCCGGGCTTTGCGTCGGCGCGGTTCGTTCGCGTCGCGCCATGCTGCGTGCGCATCGCATCCCATTGCAGTACCTGCCGAATGCGCCGAAGCGTGCGCGTCGGCGGCTTTCGCTCGTCGTCAATCATGCAAACATCAAAAACCACTTTGAAATCCATTGTCGCCTTCACGCTCGCGGCGCTACCGTTCGCAGCCAAAAGCGAAGCCTTCGAGCCATTCGGCGATGTCACCAAGATCACGGTCGTCGGTGTGCGCGAGAAAATGCCGGCTGCCGGTACGCTGCCCGGCAATTCGATAGCGCGCAGGCGGGCCGCCAGCAGCGATAGCGCTTCGCTGCTCGACGATGTGGCTGGCGTGAGTCTCTACGGTGCAGGCGGTGTATCAAGCCTGCCGGTGATTCACGGTATGAACGACGAACGCGTGCGCGTCGAAGTCGACGGGATGAGCATGACGTCGGCTTGCGGTAATCATATGAACCCGCCGCTGTCCTACATCGATCCTTCGCGGATCGCGAAGGTCTCGGTGTATGCCGGCATCGCGCCGGTCAGCGAAGGCGGCGACAGCATAGGCGGTACGATCAGCGTGCAGTCGGCCGAACCGGAATTCGCAGCGCCAGGCGAGCGTCTGACCAGCGGGAGCATCGGCAGTTTCTATCGCAGCAATGGAGACGGCTACGGCGCCAATCTTTCCGCCACCGCCGCCAACGAGCATTTTTCTGCTCGCATCGATTCCAGCGCCGCACAGTCGGGTAATTACAGGGACGGCAATGGCAACATCGTGAAGTCGACGCGCTATGCCGCGCAAAACACCGCCCTAACGCTGGCCGGACGAAGTGGAGATGCCTTGGTCGTACTCGACGCCGGCGTCCAGTTCATTCCGCACGAGGCGTATCCGAACGCGCGTATGGATACCACCGAGAACCAGTCCTACCACTTCAACCTGCGTTACAAGGACAAGTTCTCCTGGGGCGCGCTCGAAGCGCGCGCTTATAGCAGCCATACGCTGCACGAGATGGATATGCTCGAAGACAAGGGCGGCGCCATGCCGATGAATACCGATGGCAGGAATCAGGGCTATTCGATCAAGGCCAACCTCCCTTTATCCGATGACGATGTTCTGCGAATCGGCAACGAATTCCACCGTTTCAGGCTCGACGACTGGTGGCCGCCGGTGGCCGGCAGCATGATGATGGGACCGAATCCCTACGCGAACATCAACGACGGACGGCGCGACCGGCTGGGCGCATTCGCGGAATGGGAGCATCAATGGCGTCCCGAATGGAAAAGCGCGCTCGGCGTGCGCTACGACCGCGTTGCAATGGATACCGGCGCAGTGCAACCGTATGCTTGGAGCGGCATGATGAATGCGCCCGACGCAGCTGCGGCCAAGGCTTTCAATGCGCTCGATCATTTCCGTGCCGACAACAACTTCGATATAACCGCGCTCCTGCGTTACTCAACCAGCGAGGCGTCGAGCTACGAAGCCGGTTACGCGCGCAAGACGCGCTCGCCGAATCTGTACGAACGCTTCGCCTGGGGCAAAGGCCGCATGGCGATGTTGATGACAGGCTGGTTTGGCGACGCCAACGGCTATGTCGGCAATCCCGATCTGAAGCCCGAGGTCGCGCATACATTGAGTGCAACGGCGCAGTGGCGCGGTCATTCCGAGAAGCCCTGGAGCCTGCGTGTGACGCCCTACGTAAGCTACGTAGAGAACTATATCGACGTTGCACGATGCGCACTTGCCGCAGGAGCTTGCACGAATGCGAACCTCACCGAGCAAGCAAACTTTGTTTTTCTTCAATTCGTCAATCACGACGCGCGTCTTTACGGCGTTGACATGACGGGAGAATTTCCGCTGGCCGACACGCGCTACGGCGGCTTGCGCTTGAAGGGCATTGCAGCCTATGTGCATGGCAAGGATGCAAGCACGAATGATGCGCTCTACAACATCATGCCCTTAAACGCAAAGCTTACGCTCGAACATACGCTGGCCGACTGGAGCAGCGTGGTCGAACTGCAGCTTGTCGCCGGCAAGCACGACGTGCAGACAGTGCGCAACGAAACCGCCACCTCGGGGTATGGCCTGCTCAATCTGCGTACGCGTTACGAATGGCAGAACCTGAGTCTGGACGCCGGTATCGAGAACGCGCTCGGCAAGTATTACGAACCACCGCTGGGTGGCGCCTACGTCGGCACGAAACCGGCCGTGTGGGGGCAAAACGTCGCAGGGCGCGGACGCTCTCTTTATGTGGCGCTTGGTATGCAATTCTGAGATCGGCTCCGGGCGCTTTTTTATCCGCCCGAACTTCACGCCTGGCGTGGCGCGCGCAGCAGCACGAGCAGCGCGCCATCGCCGCCGTCGTGCGGCCTGGCCTGACAGAAGGCGAGGATTTCCTCACGCTGGGCAAGCCAGTTGCGCGAGAGCTGGCGGAGTATGCCGACCCGGCCCGGCGAGCCACGGCCCTTGCCGTGGATGACGCGTACGCAGCGTTCTGCGCGCGCGAGCCGCGCCGCCAGGAACAGCCCGAGCTCCCTGCGCGCCTCGTCGCGCGTGAGCCCATGCAGATCGAGTTCGGCCTGGACGACCCAGCGGCCACGGCGCAGATCGGTCAGCACGCGGCGTGCGATGCCGTTGCGCAAGAAGGCCGCTTCGTCGCCGATGTCGAGCCGGTCTTCGAACGAAAGCGGCGCTGCGACGCTTTCGCGCAGCACTTCGCGGTCGTCGGCCACGCGCTGCAAGGGTTGGGACGAGGGTGGCGGGCGTTCGAGCAGGACGCGCCCCTTGTCCTTGACTGCTGCAGTTGGGCCGACCGCATGGCGGAACAGCGCGGCGGCATCGTGCGGGGCGGGCGCGGCGTCGAGCCAGGCCGTCATGTCGGGCGGGGTGAAGGTTTTCGGTTTTGTGCTGGCGCGCGCCTTGCCGATTTGCAGCACCGAGGGATCGACGCGGCCGTCGGAAGCGAGCCGCACGACATCGTGCATGGCCTCGCTGAAGTTATCTAGCGCGCGCGTTCGTTCAGGTGCAGGAGTTTTGCCTGCGGCCTCGATGGCCTGTGGACGCGGCACGGGAGCGGGCTTGGGGCGTTCGAGTTCGGCGCGATTTGGCACGGGCATCGCACGCACGCCGCGCATCTCTGCGCGAAAATCGATTTCCGACGGCTCAGCGCTATTGCAGCGCGCTGCGGCGGGCTTTACCGGCGCGGGTTTCGCGCGCAGCGTTTTGAGCGCATCGAAAGGCCCGTTGCCGAGAGGGAGTTTGCGGTTCTGGGCCAAGGAGGGACTCCGAAAGCTGCTGCGCGTGGCGAATCTCCGGCATAAATAACGGAGATTCGCCACAAGTTAGAGCGAACGCCCGCTGAGCGTTCTGGGTCCGGTCTTGTTGCAGCTCACCCCGCCATGAATGGCGGGGTGAGCTGCAACACGTGGTCAATCGACCTTGTGCAGATTATCCAGATAGCGTTCGGCGTCGAGTGCGGCCATGCAGCCGGTGCCGGCCGAAGTGACCGCCTGACGATAGACGTGATCCTGCACGTCGCCGGCCGCAAACACACCCGCAATGCTCGTCTGCGTGGCGTTGCCGTTGCGCCCGCCGTGGGTGATCAGGTAGCCGGTGTCGTCCATTTCGAGCTGGCCCTTGAAGATGTCGGTGTTCGGCTTATGCCCGATCGCGATGAAGACGCCAGCGAGCGCCAGGTCTTTCTTCGCGCCGGTCTTGACGTTCGCAAGCCGCGCGCCGGTCACGCCACTCGAATCGCCGAGCACTTCATCGAGCGTTGCGTTGAGTTCGAGCACGATCTTGCCGCTCGTAACCTTCTCCATCAGGTGATCGATCATGATTTTTTCGGCGCGAAATTTTTCGCGCCTATGCACCAGCGTAACCTTGCTGCATAGGTTCGCCAGATACAGCGCTTCTTCGACCGCCGTGTTGCCGCCGCCGATCACGGCGACTTCCTTGTTGCGGTAGAAGAAGCCGTCGCAGGTCGCACAGGCCGAGACGCCACGGCCGGCAAACGCTTCTTCGGACGGCAGGCCGAGATATTTGGCCGTCGCGCCGGTTGCGATGATCAGCGCATCGCAAGTGTAGGTGGCCGAATCGCCGATCAGCGTGAACGGGGGCTCATTAATGTGCGCCGTGTGAATATGGTCGAACAGGATTTCGGTATTGAAGCGACGCGCATGCTGCTCGAAGCGGGCCATCAGATCGGGGCCTTGCACGCCGTCGGCGTCGGCCGGCCAGTTATCGACATCGGTCGTCGTCATCAACTGCCCGCCCTGGGCAATGCCGGTAATCAAGAGCGGAGCGAGATTCGCGCGCGCGGCATAAACTGCGGCGGAATAGCCAGCGGGGCCAGAGCCCAGGATGATCAGATGCGAATGCCGGGTGGAATTGCCCATCGTTAGCCTTTCGGGGGTTGTTGCACCCAATTATAACGAAGCCGCAACGGAGGCCCGGCGCTTCCGCTAACCCCGCTGGCATTGTGAGATAATTCGCGCCGCAAAAGGGTTCGCGACGAATTCGGCGGTCGCGCAATAACGGAGAATGCGTAATGAGCACACCCCACACTGTTTCGATCACGGCCCTCAGGACTTTTCCGATTTTCCAGGGCTTGTCCGAAGACAGACTCGGCATGGTTGCACGCTGCGCGGTGATGCGCCGCGCAGCGCGGGGCACTACCATCGTCAGCGCGGGCGATCGCACGGATTTCGTCTACTTTATATTGACGGGCAGTCTGAAGGTTCTTGTCAGCGACGAGGATGGTCGCGAAGTGATTTTGACCATGATCGGTCAGAGCGAAATCTTCGGCGAAATGGGCATCGTTGACGAAGAGCCGCGTTCGGCCACCGTCATTGCCGTCACGCCGGCCGATCTGGTGACAATCTCGAAAGCCGATTTTCTGCACATCCTGCAGGAGAACTTCGAAGTTTCGCTGCACTTGATGCGCAACCTGGCGCGGCGTCTGCGCGTAGCCGACCGCAAGATCGAAAGCCTCGCGCTGATGGATGTTTACGGCCGCGTTGCGCGCCTGCTGCTCGATATGGCGGCCGAGGACGGCGGCGGACGCATCGTCAAGCGCAAGATCTCGAAGCAGGACATCGCCAAAATGATCGGCGCCTCGCGCGAGATGGTCAGCCGCGTCATGAAGGATCTCCAGACTCAGGGCCTGATCAGCGAAACCCCCGAAGGCGTCGTTCTGTGCGAGCGGATCGAACAAATCTGATAACAAAGGGATACAAGCTGCAAGACTGGGCCGTGAAACGCCCTAAGGGCGTTCGCTTAAAATGAGCGCAATGCCCCGTCATCCATGGCAGGGCTTTATGCCCTGTCTTCGTTTCTGAAAAGGTGCTTCCGGTCTGATGCTTTTCCCAGGTTTGTCCCGTTCGCCTTCGCAGCCGCTGCCCGAACGAATGTCCAGCCTGCTCGGCGAGGCGCGCTGGCTGTTGTTCGGCGTTTGCGGTCTTTATCTTGCGATGATCCTGTTCGGCTACGACAAGGCCGATCCTGGCTGGTCGCATGCAGTTCGCATCGAGCATGTGATGAACCCGGGCGGGCGCTTTGGCGCTTGGTCTGCCGACTTGGTGTTTTCACTGTTCGGCGCTTCC
>JAVBKC010000017.1:0-3237 GCA_031554255.1 Niveibacterium sp. | reverse complement strand
AAAAGCGACGGCGAACCCGGCGCCAAGACGATCTGGATCGGCATGCAACGAACCATGGACGCAGCCTCCATGATTCTGGCGCTCCGGGAGGATTCGTGAGTTCTGTATAACGAGATGCCTATAAGCGTCGGCTTGAGATCTTCCCGGTTATAAAAGATGCGGCATATCCCGGCAAATATTTCTGGGGTTATCCCTGGGATATCAACGATATCGTCCTCGCACCGAACGGAAAGAGTGTCATGGCCGCATTCAACCATCCGTTCTCCGACAGCGACGCACTCGATCCGCCGATGCGGTGGAGCCGGCAACCCGCAGTGCTTTTCACTGGGCACACGACGCAGCCCGAAGCGACGGTTCCGGTTTTACGATTTGAGCCGCGCGCGTTAAAGCATCTGGCAGGTCGGCGTCAACGATGACGCCAGGGGCGCTAGCGGATATTGGCGCTCGCCAGACGTAGCCCGAGCGCGATAAAGAGTCCCCCGGTCGCGCGGTCGAGCCAGAGGGCCAGGCGTTCGCGGCCACGCAGCCAGTGGCCGAGCCGCGCGGCGGACAGGGCGATGGCGCAAAAGACGCTTGCGGCCACCAGTGCGAAGAAGATGCCGAAGATCGCGATCTGCGCGGCGGCCGGCCATTGGCCGACCTTGACGAACTGCGGCAGGAAGGCCAAGAAGAACAAGGCGACCTTCGGGTTGATCGCGTTGGCGATGAGGCCGCGCTTGAAATACGGGCCGCAGCCAGCGAGGATGAATCTGCCTGGGTCTTGCTGCGCGTCGTCCATTTTGGCCGGCGCCGCATCGAGCTGCGAAAGACTTGCGCCACGGCTGCGCAGCGCTTGCAGGCCGATCCAGATCAGATAGGCTGCCCCGGCGTACTGGAGCAGGGTAAACGCAAGCGGCGAGGCGGCGATCAAGGCGGATACGCCGAGCGCGGCGAGCAGCGTGTGGTTCAGGCAGCCCGCCGCGCAGCCGAGTGCGAAGCCGAGCGCTTCGGCGCGCCCGCGCGAGACGCCGAGCGCGAGCACGCCGAGATTGTCCGGGCCGGGCGCGAGCGCGAGCAGGAGCGCCATCGGCAGGAAAATCAGCAGTTGTGCGAACGTCATAGTGGATCAGGCCGGTGGCAGGGCGGTTTCGACGAGCCGGACCCAGTAACTCGCGCCAAGCGCCAGAACCTCGTCGTTGAAATCGTAGAGCGGGTTGTGCAGCATGCAGCCACCCTCGCCGGGGCCATTGCCGATCCAGACGTAGCAGCCGGGCCGTTGTTCGGCGAAGAAGGCGAAATCTTCCGCGCCCATGCTGGGGCGTTGATCGGTAAGGGTATTGGCCGCGCCGACGAGATCAGAGGCGACCTTGGCGCACAGCGCGGCCTCGGCCGCTGCATTGACGGTCGGCGGATAGCCGCGCACGTAGTCGAATTCGGCGCGGATGCCGTGGGCTGCCGCGACGCCCGCGACGACGCGCGCCATCTCGGCTTCGAGCTTGTCGCGCATGGCGTGGCTGAGGGCGCGCACCGTGCCCATCAGCATCGCGCGGTCGGGCACCACGTTGTAAGCCTCGCCGGCATGGAACTGGGTGACCGAGAGCACGGCCGGTTCGAGCGGATCGCGCGAGCGCGTGATCAAGGTCTGCAATGCCTGGACGATGGCCGCGCCAGCCGTGATCGGATCGATACCCTGGTGAGGCATGGCCGCGTGCGCGCCACGGCCGTGCAGACGGATTTCCCATTTGTCCGAGCTTGCCATCACTGGCCCGCTGTGGATGGCAAAGCTGCCGGCCGCCAGGCCAGGCCAGTTGTGCATGCCGTATACCGAATCGAACGGGAAGCGTTCGAGCAGGCCGTCGGCCAGCATCGCCGGCGCGCCGCCTTCGCCCTCCTCGGCCGGCTGGAAGATCAGCACGACCGTGCCATCGAAATTGCGCTGCCGCGCCAGATATTCGGCCGCGCCGAGCAGCATCGTCGTATGGCCGTCGTGGCCGCAGGCGTGCATGCGACCACGGTGTTTCGATGCATGCTCGAAGGTGTTCCGCTCGGTGATCGGCAGCGCGTCCATGTCGGCGCGCAGGGCGATTGCTCGTTTACTCGTGCCGGCGCGGATGACCCCAACCACGCCGGTCTTACCCAGCCCCGTATGCGTCTCGATCCCAAGTTCGCGCAAATGCCGCGCAACGATTTCGCTCGTGCGCGCTTCCTCGAAGGCCAGCTCGGGATTGGCGTGAATATCGCGGCGGATTGCCGACAAGGCGGATTTGCGTGCTTCGATTGCCTCGATGACGTGCATGGCGCCACCTCCTCCGTGTCTTCTCTGCCAAGCTTGCCAGTGTAACCCGGCCGCAGGCGTGGTCGGGCGCGGCTGTTCTCGCTTGTGCCGGAGCCTTCACGCGCGGTTTTAAAAAGCCCCGATGGTTTCGACGACGCGTTTGAGGGTTTCGCTTGGAGCAAACTACGGTGCGCCATGTAGACTGTGATCCAGCGAACAAAATCAGGAAAAGTAGATCGCAAAAATCCGCCTGATAAAGACGAAATATCGAGGAAACCTTATTTTTTTGGCAATCCACTCATGAATCTCAAGCTCTGGGCGATGGCGTTATGCCTGCCACTTTCTCTGGTGACTCCAGCCTTTGCCGATGCCTCATCGGCACCCGCCTATGGCGGGGAATTGCAAGGATTCAACTATCCGGCACCGGTGCAACAATTCAGTTTTACGTCGCAAGGCGTGCTACTGCATATGGCTTATATGGACGTGAAGCCGGTCGTTGCACCCAACGGGCGTACCGTGGTGGTGTTGCATGGCAAGAACTTTTGTGCAGCCACTTGGAAAAGCAGCATCAAGGCCCTGACCGAGGCGGGATATCGCGTCATTGCACCGGATCAGATCGGCTTTTGCAAATCGAGTAAGCCCGAGCATTACCAGTATTCATTCCAGCAACTGGCCAATAACACGCATGCGCTACTGGCTTCGCTGGGCATTGATCACGTGACCTTGCTGGGGCATTCGACCGGCGGCATGCTGGCGATCCGTTATGCGCTGATGTATCCGGGCAATGTAGAGCAACTGGCGTTGGCTAACCCGATTGGATTGGAAGACTGGAAAGCCAAAGGCGTGCCATCCATTCCCGTGGACAAATGGCAGGGCTCCCGCAGCTACGCACTTGACATAGACGCAGTGTAAATGTTGTTGACACTCAATCACTTGCGATAGCGCTGTTCACGCGCCACTATTTTGTGTAGCTTCCTGCCTAT
>JAVBKC010000124.1:0-21706 GCA_031554255.1 Niveibacterium sp. | reverse complement strand
CCCTGGGTGGCTTTCTTGGGCGCAAAAGCGACGGCGAACCCGGCGCCAAGACGATCTGGATCGGCATGCAACGAACCATGGACGCAGCCTCCATGATTCTGGCGCTCCGGGAGGATTCGTGAGTTCTGTATAACGAGATGCGTTATACCACTTCGCTTTGTCGGCTTTCTCTTTGAAGCCGCCTTCCTCAAGGAAATTACCAGGAGTCAAAACGACGTGTGTACCGGCGTTGGCGAAGTGTTCGCCAAGGAAGGCGAAGCCATGCTTAATTTGAAGCAGATCGCCAAGGTTACAGTTGCGCCAGTCAGCCATCCTCACGCCTCCAGAATCCCCGCCACATTCGCGGCGATGGTCTGCTCCAGTTCCCGTGCATGAGCGTTCAGCGATTCCAGTTCCTCGTTCAGGGTTTCGAGCTGTTCCTTGAAGTCCTCGTCACTGACCTCTTCACCCGGTGCGACACCAACGTAGCGGCCGGGGTTGAGCGACCAGCCCTGGGCTTCGATCTCGGCAAGCGTTGCCGCCTTGCACAGGCCGGGTACATCACGATAGGCCGGCGTGTCGCCGAAGACTTCCTTGAGCCTGGTTTGCGTCTCGCCGTTTCCGACCGTGATATCGAGCGCTTCGCCACGATAGAGGCGGACGAGGTTGGCGATGAAGCCGATCTGTGCCGGCGCCCAGTCGCGGTGAGCGCGATCAATCTGTCGATAGATGTGGCGGGCGTCGATGAAGAGCACCGTATCGGCGCGTTTCGTCTTTGCACGGCCCTTGTCGAAGAACCACAGCGTGCAGGGCAGCGTGACGGTGTAGAACATATTGGGGCCAACGGCGACCATCACATCCACCGCCCGCGCTTCGATCAACTTCTGCCGCAGTTCCTGCTCGCTCGATCGGGCGTCCGACGCCGAGTTCGCCATGACGAAGCCAGCGCGGCCCGTAGCATTGAGCGCCGAGTAGAAGAGCTGAATCCACAGGTAGTTGGCGTTGTCACTGCGCGGCAGGCCGAAGGGAAAGCGGCGACCGGCGCCGACCATGTCTTTCAATCGTTCCTTATCCACCGCATTGACATTGAAGGGCGGATTGGCGAGGACGAAGTCGAACTGGCCGGTGGCGGTGTGCGGGTCGTCGTAGTAGCTGTTGATGTTGCCACCGTGTTTGATGTCGCCTTCCAGCCCATGCACGGCGAGGTTGAGGCGGCACAGGCGACCGGTTTCGTCGGTCTTTTCGACGCCGCAGATGGCAAGTTCAGCGGCGGGGTTCTTCTGATGTTCGGCGACGAAGCGCGCTGACTGCACGAACATGCCGCCGGAGCCGCAGGCGGGGTCGAGGATGCGGCCGTGGAAGGGTTCGATGATTTCGGCCAGCAGCTTGACGATGCTACTTGGCGTGTAGAACTCGCCACCGCCCTGGCCCTCGGTCATGGCGAAGGCGCCGAGAAAGTATTCGTAGATACGGCCGAAGGCGTCGTAATCGAGCGTGGCCGGAATCTCGGAGACCTTCTTGAGCAGTTCCTTGAGCAAGGTGCTGGTGAAGAGGTTGTAGGTCTTGGGCAACACCCCGGCGAGCTGTGGGTTGTGCTTTTCGATCTCGCGCATCGCGGTGTTGACCTTGGCGCCGATGTCGGCCACTTCGGGCAGCGTCAACAGGTAGTCGAAGCGCGCCTCTGGGACGAGATAGAGGATGCCTTCGGCGTGGTAAGCCGTGGGCTCATCGACCCGGCTACCGCGCCGCGACGATGCACTTTCCGCTTCGATCTTGATGCGCTGGGTGGCGAAGCGGACCTCGGCAAAGCGCAGGAAGATCAGGCCAAGGATGGGCCCGGAATATTCCTGCGCCTTGAGGCCGGAATTGGCGCGGAACTGGTCTGCGGCATCCCACAGGCGTTTTTCGAGCGAGGAGGAGGCGGCGTTTTTTTCGGAAGGGGCGATCCAGTGCATGGTCAATCTGTCTTGGCGTGTTGTTCTTGGATGTAGATATTCGTTGCGCTCGCGCCCTCGAATAAGCCTTATGGATGCCGCGTGCAATGGCCGCATCATAAACCTTGCAGGCACCTCGAAAAAACCGGTCAGCTAAGCAAGACAGGGCGCGAGTGGAAAATTACGCCGCCGTATGTGTTCGATGTGTAAGGCGTAATTTCTCGCGAGCAAGGCAGTAATTAGATTCCGCCGGGTTTGCGCGCCACATGCGCGAGCAGTCGCGCCAGCGGCTCGGCCAGCGGCGAGTTGCCGGGCAGGCTTGCGCGCAGCGTCTCGATGCCGTCGAGGATGTCTTCACTGACCGCGCGAGTGGGCGGCGGGCGGCGGTATTCGGCGCGCGGGGGTCGAATTTTTACGCGAATATCATGAACGGCTGTGCCCTGGGCGTAGAAACCGTCGACCAGGCGCGGCAGGATCATCTTCATGCGCGCGGCGACGGCGGCTCCGGGTACATGCAGAACGAGAATATCCTGCTGAAAATTCGCGACTGTTACCGCATTTTGTAGATAATCCGGCAGCAGTAGCACGAGCTGGCGCTGTAATCGCAATAGGCGCTGCGCATGGTCTTGCAGGCGTGCGAGCGGTGAATCTCCGGCGAAGCAATCGCCTATGGCCTGAACGCGCGGCTTCATCGGCGAACCTTTACTACCTAGGGCTTTTGGCCGGGGGTCTTTGGGGGTGCGTGCTATGATCATTGTTTTGCCGCTAGCCCTCTCTTTGACATGATCTCCGGCCTTCTCAAGAAGATCTTCGGTAGCCGCAACGAGCGGCTGATTCGCCAGTATGCGCAGACCGTGCGCGTTATCAATGCGTTTGAACCGGCTGTTTCCGCACTCGATGATGCGCAGTTGCGCGGCAAGACCGACGAGTTCAAGCAGCGCGTGACGAACGGCGAATCGCTCGACAAGATCCTGCCGGAAGCTTTCGCGGTCGTGCGCGAAGCCGGCAAGCGGGTCCACGGCATGCGCCATTTCGATATGCAGCTCATCGGCGGCATGGTACTGCACTACGGCAAGATCGCCGAAATGCGGACTGGCGAAGGCAAAACGCTGATGGCTACGCTGCCGGCCTATTTGAATGCGCTGACCGGCCGTGGCGTCCATGTCATCACGGTAAACGACTATCTTGCCAGCCGCGATGCTGAATGGATGGGCCGGGTCTATGGCTTCCTGGGCCTTACGACCGGCTGCAACCTGTCGCAGATGAGTCATGACGACAAGCAGGCCGCCTATGGCGCCGACATCACCTACGGCACGAACAACGAATTCGGCTTCGATTACCTGCGCGACAACATGGTGTACGCGGTAAGCGAGCGCGTGCAGCGCGGTCTGAACTTCGCAATCGTCGACGAGGTGGATTCGATTCTCATCGACGAGGCGCGCACGCCGCTGATCATCTCGGGTCAGGCCGAGGATCACACTGAGCTGTACCAGAAAATCAACGCAATCGCGCCACTGCTCAAGCCGCTAGAAGGCGGCGAGGGCCTCTCGGACGAGGAGCGCGCGACGCTGCCCGGCGACTACACGGTCGATCTCAAGGCGCATCAGGTGCTGCTGACCGAGCAAGGGCACGAAACCGCCGAAGGCTTGCTCGCGCACGCCGGCCTGCTCGCCGAGGGCTCCAGCCTCTATGACCCGGCCAATATCCTGCTGATTCACCATTTGTACGCTTCGCTGCGCGCGCACACGCTGTATCACAAGGATCAGCACTATGTCGTGCAGAACGGCGAAGTGGTTATCGTTGACGAGTTCACCGGCCGCCTGATGGCCGGCCGCCGTTGGTCCGATGGTTTGCACCAGGCGGTCGAGGCCAAGGAAGGCGCGCAGATCAATCCCGAGAACCAGACGCTCGCCTCGATCACCTTCCAGAATTACTTCCGCATGTACGGCAAGCTCTCCGGCATGACCGGTACGGCCGACACGGAAGCCTACGAGTTCCACCAGATTTACGGCCTCGAAACCGTTGTCATACCGACGAATCGGCCGATGATCCGCAAGGACATGAACGATCTCGTCTATCGGACGGCGAAGGAAAAGTACGCGGCCATCATCGCCGACATCAAGGATTGCCACGAACGCGGCCAGCCCGTGCTCGTCGGCACGACCTCGATCGAGAATTCGGAGCTGCTCTCGCACCTCTTGGGCCAGCAGACGCTACCGCACCAGGTGCTTAACGCGAAACAGCATGCGCGCGAAGCCGAGATCGTCGCCCAGGCGGGCAGCCCCGGCGTGATCACGATTGCGACGAACATGGCCGGACGCGGCACCGATATCGTGCTTGGCGGCAACGTCGAAAAGCAGATCTCGCTGCTGCGCGAGAATACCGAGGTGCCCGAGGCAGATAAGGGCGCGCAAATCGAGACCTTGCGTTCCGAATGGCAGGCGCTGCACGAACGTGTGATCGCGGCTGGCGGCCTCAAGATCATCGGTACCGAGCGCCACGAGTCGCGCCGCATCGACAATCAGTTGCGCGGCCGCGCTGGCCGGCAGGGCGATCCGGGCGGCTCGCGCTTCTACCTCTCGCTCGACGATCCGCTGATGAAGATTTTCGCCGGCGAGCGGCTCAACGCGATCATGGTCCGGCTCAAGATGCCCGAAGGCGAGGCGATTGAGCACGGCCTTGTCACGCGCTCGCTAGAATCGGCGCAGCGCAAGGTCGAACAACGCAACTTCGATATCCGCAAGCAATTGCTCGAATATGACGATGTTGCGAACGACCAGCGCAAGGTCATCTACGCGCAGCGCAACGAGATCCTCGAATCGGACGACATCGCCGAAACCGTTACTGCGATGCGCCAGGGCGTATTGCACGATCTGTTCCGCGTCCATGTGCCGGCCGACAGCGTCGAAGAACAATGGGATCTGGCGGGTTTCGAGCGTGCGCTCGAAGGCGAATTCCAGATCAAGGCGCCGGTCGCCCAGTGGAGTCACGACGATCAGAACCTCTCCGACGAGGATCTGCAAAACCGCGTCATCGCGCTCGCCGACAAGGTTTATGCCGACAAGATCGCGCCGGTGAATCTGGAAGCCTGGCGCGGCTTCGAGCGCAACGTCATGCTCAACAGCCTCGATACGCACTGGCGCGAACACCTGGCCGCGCTCGATCATCTGCGCCAGGGCATTCATCTGCGCGGCTATGCCCAGAAGAACCCCAAGCAGGAATACAAGCGCGAAGCTTTCGAATTGTTCGAGGGCTTGCTCAACACGGTGCGCCTGGAAGTCAGTCGCTTACTGCTGACAGTGCAGGTTCGCTCCGAGGAACAACTCGAAGAAGCCGAACGTCATCAGGAAGCCGATAACGTTCAGTACCATCACGCCGACTACGACGAAGCGCTGGCGACCGCCGACGCCCAGCACCCGCCCAGGGCGCTGCTGGCCGATTCAGGCCCGAAGATCGGCCGCAACGACGCCTGTCCCTGCGGTTCGGGCAAAAAATACAAGCACTGCCACGGCAAACTCGCCTGATAGGTCGGGCAGTATTAAAAAGGGCGCGGATTTGACCGCGCCCTTTTTGTTGGCGCGATGGGTGCGACCGATCCGCTAGAATTTACGTTTCTGCTTGTGTCCTGGCCTTTTCCGGAGTCTGCTATGCCTGTTCGCCTCAATCCGCCGCTTGCTTCCGAACTTCTGCCGGTTGCCGGCGTGCGTCTCGGCGTTGCCGAAGCCGGGATTCGCAAGGCCAATCGCCGCGACCTGACGCTGATCGAACTCGCCGAAGGTAGCCGCGTGGCCGGTGTGTTCACGCGCAACCGTTTTTGCGCAGCGCCGGTCGTGGTATGTAAAGAGCATTTGGCCGGCGAGGCGATCCGCGCGCTCGTCATCAATACCGGCAATGCAAACGCCGGCACTGGC
Organism: Niveibacterium sp.; assembly: GCA_031554255.1. Taxonomy (GTDB): domain Bacteria; phylum Pseudomonadota; class Gammaproteobacteria; order Burkholderiales; family Rhodocyclaceae; genus Niveibacterium. The sequence continues at coordinate 15,882 of JAVBKC010000124.1, read as the reverse complement.
GAAATCGGACTGGCGAACGCGCATGCGAGCTGCGTGGCGGTCGCCGAACTCTTTGGCGTGAAGCCGTCGCAGGTCCTGCCGTTTTCGACCGGCGTGATTCTCGAACACCTGCCGGTCAACCGCCTGAAAGCGGGCTTGCCGGCCGCGCGGGCGGATCTGCGGGCCGACGGCTGGTTCGACGCGGCGCACGCAATCATGACGACCGATACCGTCGCCAAGGCCGCTTCGCGGCAAATCACGCTGGGCGGCAAGCGGGTTACGCTGACCGGCATCAGCAAGGGCGCCGGCATGATTCGGCCGAATATGGCGACGATGCTAGGCTTCGTTGCGACCGATGCGGCAATCAAAACGTCTTTGCTCGCTTCGCTTGTCAAGGAAGTGGCGGATCTTTCCTTCAATAGCATCACCGTAGACGGCGATACCTCGACGAACGATTCCTTTATCGTGATGGCGACCGGCGCTGCGGGCGCGCCCGAGATCGTCGATTGTGCGAGCGCCGAGTACGCGGCCTTGCGCGGCGCGTTGGTCGATCTTGCGGTGACGCTTGCGCAGGCAATCGTGCGCGATGGCGAGGGTGCTACGAAGTTCATGAGCATAGAGGTCGCAGGCGGGCGCAGCCGCGAGGAATGCAGGCAGGTTGCCTATGCGGTGGCGCATTCGCCGCTCGTCAAGACCGCCTTCTTCGCCTCCGATCCCAACCTCGGCCGGATTCTCGCTGCGATCGGCTATGCCGGTGTGGAGGATCTCGATGTGAGCGGGCTGCGCGTCTGGCTGGCCAGCGATGGCGAAGAAGTGCTGGTCGCCGAACACGGCGGGCGCGCGGCGAGCTATATCGAGGAAGCGGGTGCGCGCGTCATGAAATCCGAAGAAATCAAAGTGCGCATCGATCTTGCGCGCGGCGCTTTCGATGCGACGGTCTGGACTTGCGATTTTTCGTACGACTACGTGAAAATCAATGCGGACTATCGGAGTTAACGCCGCGTGCTTTCAATGCAGCGCGCCGGATTCGGCGAGCAGGAACTCCGGGATCTCGGTGTCGAACAGTTGGCCATCCTCGGTGCGTATCCTGTAGCTGCCGCGCATCGTGCCGACCGGCGTCGCGATCACGCAACCGCTCGTGTACGCGAAACTCGCGCCAGGCGCGAGCTGCGGTTGCTCGCCGATCACGCCGACACCACGTACTTCCTGCACCAGCCCGTCGGAGTCGGTGATGATCCAGTGGCGCGTCAGTAACTGGGCGGGCTGTTTGCCCTGATTGCTGATCGTGATGCGGTAGGCGAACACATACCGGCCGGCTGCGGGTTCCGACTGTTCGGGAACGAACTGCGCGATGGCTTCGACGCGAATCTGTTGGGGTTTGGATGCGCTCATTTCGGGCGGGCAGAGGGCCTGTGGGAAAATCCTGAGGATGTGCTGTAACGAATACGGATTCAACAAAGACAAGCTTCGCATTCCGCTGAAGTCTTTGGCGGATTTTGTCACATGGGGGACGGCGTGACCTATCGAATTGCTCCGAGCATCTTATCGGCGAATTTCGCCAAACTCGGCGAGGAAGTACTCGCCGTTATCGCGGCGGGCGCCGACTGGATTCACTTCGACGTGATGGATAACCATTACGTCCCGAATCTCACAGTCGGTCCGCTGGTTTGCGAAGCCTTGCGGCCGATTACCGATGCGCATATCGACGTGCATCTGATGGTCGAGCCGGTCGACGCGCTGGTGCCAATGTTTGCCAAGGCTGGCGCCAACAGTATCACCTTCCACCCGGACGCTTCGCGCCATGTCGACCGCACGCTTGCGTTGATTCGCGACCACGGTTGCCAGGCCGGGCTGGTTTTCAATCCGGCGACCTCGCTGTCCTGGCTCGATCATGTGATGGACAAGATCGATCTGATCATGCTGATGTCGGTGAACCCCGGCTTCGGCGGCCAGAGCTTCATTGCGCACACCTTCGCCAAGCTCGCCGAGGCGCGCGCGCGGCTGGACGCCTGGGAGCGAGAGACTGGCCGGCACGTGCTGCTCGAAGTCGATGGCGGCGTGAAGATAGACAACATCGCGCAAATCGCGCGCGCGGGCGCCTGCACCTTCGTCGCCGGCTCGGCGATCTTCGGTGCCGGCAAGGATAGCGATCCGAATAAATACGACAGCGTAATTGCCGCGATGCGCGCGGAACTCGCGCGGGTCTGATGCCAATGAAATTCGATGTCGATGCCGCGCTCTTCGATCTGGATGGCACCTTGCTCGATACCTTGCCCGATCTTTTCAGCGCAGCCAATGCGATGCTCGCCGAACTCGGTCATGCGCCGCGCACACAGGACGAAATCCGCCGCTTCGTCGGCAAGGGGATTGCGAATCTCGTGCTGCGCTGTCTGGGCGATGATCCGGCGCTCGCGGACGCGGCGCTGCCGGTCTACCAGCGTCACTATGCCGCCGTCAATGGCGATGCGACGCGGATTTACGCCGGCGTCGAAGCGACGCTCGCCAAGCTGCGCGCGCAGGGCATCCGGTTAGGCGTGGTGACGAACAAGGCGCAGGCTTTCACGCTGCCGCTGCTCGAACGCGTGGGCCTCGCACATTACTTCGATGTCATCGTCAGCGGCGATACGCTGGTAAAGAAGAAGCCCGATGCGGCGCCCTTGCTGCATGCCTGCGAGCGCATCGGTGTTGCGCCGCAGCGCACGATCATGGTCGGCGACTCGGCCAACGACGCACAAGCTGCAAAAACGGCCGGCATGCCGGTGTTGCTGCTGCCCTATGGGTATAGCGAGGGCCGGCCGGTGGACACTATCGAATGCGACGCGGTAGTATCCGCGTTCCCCGAATTGCTGCGCCACATTGGGCGTGCTACGGGCACGATCTGACCCCCCATTTCATGATTTGCGTGATCAAGAACATCGAAAAGGAGCTGATTCCGACTTGCGCCGCCGAACGATGGCAGCGCTACGGATGCTCATGGCGCGTTAGCTGACGCGCCGGGACCGCACGGTCCCGCTTTTGCATGCAAGAGCCTTATTGGTTTTGCATGCTTCGATGATCAGGTCGTATTCCACACATTCCCCGTCGAACGGGGCGCCCAGCCGGGCCTGTGTGTCAAAAATTCCGGAGTCATGATGACCGAATCCGAATTCCTCGCGTTGGCCGGGCAAGGCTACAACCGCATTCCGCTCACGCTCGAAACCTTTGCCGATCTCGACACGCCGCTGTCGATCTATCTCAAGCTCGCGAACGAGCCGAACACCTATCTGCTCGAATCCGTGCAGGGCGGCGAGCGTTTCGGCCGCTACTCGATCATCGGTTTGCGCGCCAACACGCGGATCGAAGTCTATGGCCGCTCGGCGATGCTGCTGACGAACGACCGCCTTGTCGAGCGGCGCGATTACGGCGATCCGCTCAACTACGTCGGCGAATTCCTGCAACGTATCAAGGTGCCGCCGCGCGTCGGCCTACCGCGCTATTGCGGTGGCCTGGTCGGTTGCTTCGGCTACGACACGGTGCGCTACATCGAGCCGCGCCTGGCCAAGAACGAACCTGCGGACGAACTCGGTACGCCCGATATCGTGCTGCTGCTCTCCGAAGAGATCGCGATCGTCGATAACCTCTCCGGCAAGCTCACGCTCGTCGTCTATGCCGAGCCCGAGGTGCCGGGCGCTTATCGCCGCGCCCAACGCAGGCTCAATGAACTGCTGGTCCGGCTGCGCGACCCGGTGCGGATTCCGGCCGATACGCGCGGCGTTTCGGAGCCTGCGGTGTCGGGCTTCGGCGAGGAAGCCTTCAAGGCGGCGGTCGCCCGCGCGAAGGACTACATCGTCGATGGCGACATCATGCAGGTCGTGCTCTCGCAGCGCATGAGCAAACCCTTCGCGGCGAGTCCGCTCGCGCTCTACCGCAGCCTGCGTACGCTCAATCCCAGCCCTTACATGTTCTATTTCAACTTCGAGGACTTCCAGGTTGTCGGCGCTTCGCCCGAAATTCTGGTCAAGCTCGAAGACGGAAAAATCATGGTCCGGCCGCTCGCCGGCACGCGTAAGCGCGGCGCCACGCCCGAAGAAGACGCGGCGCTCGAATGCGAACTGCTCGCCGATCAGAAGGAACTTGCCGAACACCTGCAATTGCTGGATCTGGGCCGTAACGATGTCGGCCGTGTCGCAGCCACCGGCTCGGTCCGCGTGACCGAGAAATTCGTTATCGAACGCTATTCTCATGTCATGCATATCGTCTCGAACGTCGAAGGCCGGTTGCGCGAAGTCGAGGACAAACGCGCTGCGCCGATTGCCGTGCTGCGCGCGGCCTTTCCGGCAGGCACGCTGTCGGGCGCGCCGAAGGTGCGGGCGATGGAGATCATCGACGAACTCGAACCGACCAAGCGCGGCATCTACGGCGGGGCCGTCGGCTATGTGGGTTTCGACGGCGAACTCGATGTGGCGATTGCGATCCGCACGGCCGTGATCAAGGACGGGCAGCTTCATGTGCAGGCCGGCGCCGGCATCGTCGCCGATTCCGACCCCGCGACCGAATGGCAGGAGACGCAGAGTAAGGCCCGCGCCGTGCTGCGCGCCGCCGAGATGGCCGAGCACGGTCTCGATACCCGTATTGAATAAGGGAGGCTGCCATGCTGCTGATGATAGATAACTACGACAGCTTCACCTACAACCTCGTCCAGTATTTCGGCGAACTTGGCGCCGACGTGCGCGTGTTCCGCAACGATCAGATCACGCTCGAACAGATCGAACTCATGCGGCCTGCGCGGCTCGTGATCTCGCCTGGGCCATGCTCGCCGGCCGAAGCTGGAATTTCGGTCGCGGCGATCGAACACTTCGCCGGCAAGCTACCCATCCTCGGCGTTTGTCTCGGCCACCAGGCCATCGGCGCGGCCTTCGGCGGCAAGATCGTGCATGCCCAGCGGTTGATGCACGGTAAGACTTCGCCGATTCAGCACAAGGACGTGGGCGTCTTTCACGGGCTGCCGATGCCCTTCACGGCGACGCGCTATCATTCGCTTGCTATCGAGCGCGGGAGTTGCCCGCCCTGTCTCGAAATCACGGCCTGGACCGAGGATGGCGAGATCATGGGCGTGCGTCATCGCGACATGCAAATCGAGGGCGTGCAGTTCCACCCCGAATCGATTGCGACCGAGGGCGGCCACGCGCTGCTCAAAAACTTTCTTGCCCCTTAAGGTGTCCGTCATGACTCCGCAAGAAGCGCTTCAGCGCGTCATCGAACATCGCGAAATCTTCCATGAGGAAATGACCGACCTGATGCGCCAGATCATGTCCGGCGAGGTGTCGCCCGCATTGTCGGCCGCGATCCTCGTCGGCTTGCGCGTCAAGAAGGAAACCATAGGCGAGATCGCAGCAGCAGCAGGCGTGATGCGCGCTTTCGCCAATAAAGTAGAAGTCGCTGTGCCGCTGCGCAAGAACTTTGTCGACATCGTCGGCACCGGCGGTGACGGCGCGCATACCTTCAATATTTCGACGGCCTCGATGTTCGTCGCGGCGGCAGCTGGCGCGCGCGTCGCCAAGCACGGCAATCGCAGCGTGAGTTCCAAGTCGGGCAGCGCCGATGTGCTCGAAGCGCTGGGCGCCAACATCATGCTCGCGCCGGCACAGGTCGCCGAATGCATCGAGGATATCGGCATTGGTTTCATGTTTGCGCCGACGCATCATCCGGCCATGAAGAACATCGCGGCTGTGCGAAATGAAATGGGCGTGCGCACGATCTTCAATATCCTCGGGCCGCTGACGAATCCGGCCGGCGCACCGAACATCCTGATGGGCGTATTCCATGCGGATCTCGTCGGCATCCAGGTACGTGTGATGCAGCGCCTGGGTGCCGCGCATGCGCTTGTCGTGTATGGGCTCGACGGGCTCGATGAAGTTTCGCTTGGGGCCACGACACTGGTCGGCGAACTCAAGGACGGGCAGGTGCGCGAATACGAAATCCACCCGGAGGATTTCGGCATCGGCATGGCTTCCACGCGCCAAATAAAGGTGGCCGATTCAGAAGCGTCCAAAACTATGCTGCTCGACGCGCTTGCCAATGTGCCGGGCACGGCGCGCGAGATCGTCGTACTCAATTCGGGTACCGCGCTTTATGCTGCCAACGTAGCCGAATCCATCGACGCCGGCATCGCGCTCGCGCGCGAGGCAATCGCTTCAGGCGCGGCGCGTGCGAAACTCGATCGTTTCGTTACGAAAACACAGTCGTTCGCAAAAGGCTGAACATGTCCGACATCCTGCAAAAGATTCTTGCCACCAAGCGCTACGAGATCGAGGAGGCCGAGCGCGAAGTGTCGCGCGATGCCATCGTCAAACGCGCCTGCCGCGCCGATGCGCCGCGCGATTTCGCCGCCGCGATGCGCGCAAAGATCGACGCCGGGCATGCCGCCGTGATTGCCGAGATCAAAAAGGCAAGCCCATCCAAGGGCGTGCTGCGCGAGCTTTTCGTGCCGGTCGATATTGCGCGGTCCTACGAAGCGGGCGGCGCGGCTTGCCTTTCGGTGCTTACCGATCGACAGTATTTTCAAGGCAGTGCCGAGTATTTGCGCAGCGCGCGCGCGGCTTGCGTGCTACCCGTTCTGCGCAAGGATTTCATCGTCGACGCCTACCAGGTCTTCGAAGCCCGCGCGATGGGCGCCGACTGCATTTTGCTGATCGTTGCGGCCTTTCTGCCGCCCGAGGGCGTCGTTTCGACAGCGGCGGCGCGCGCCGCGAAGGCTTCGCTCGCTGAACTCGAAAACCTCGCCAATGATCTTGGCATGGCAGTGCTCGTTGAGGTGCATGACGCGAGCGAACTCGATATCGCACTGGGGCTGGCCACGCCGCTTCTCGGCATCAATAACCGTAACCTGCGCAGCTTCGAAGTCGATCTGAATACGACGCTCGCGCAGTTGGCGAAGATTCCGGCTGGACGTATCGCCGTGACCGAAAGCGGCATCCTTACCAAGGAGGATGTGGCGAAAATGCGCGCGCACGGCGTCCATGCTTTCCTCGTCGGCGAAGCTTTCATGCGCGCGGACGAGCCCGGCAGCGCCTTGGCGCGCTTATTCGGCTGACCCGTAACGCATATGGCCGAAGCTGCGCAGAATGACAAGGCCGACACCCCGCCCGGAGAGGCGCAGCCGGACGCGGCCCATGGCAAGAAACCGCAGCGTCCGCTGTGGCGGCGCGGTTTGTCGCGACCGCTCGCGATCGTGCTCGGGCTTGTTGCGGCGCTCCTGCCATGGTGCGTTTTTGCCTGGCTTGTTGCGACCCCCGAAGGTTTTCGTACGACGGCCGCCACGCTTGCGCGGCTCACGCGCGGGCAAATCACGCTCGATGGCGTCGCCGGCAAGCTCAATGACAAGTTCTCGGTCGAGCGCCTGCATGTCGATGTGGCCGGCATACGCATCGACGCTACCGGCGTGGCGCTGGCCTGGCGTCCGGCCGCGCTTCTTACGGGCCGCGTGCATGCGCGTAGCCTGATTGCCGACACGCTGGAGGTCACGTTTCGCAGTACGCCGACGCCGGCGCATGCGCCGAGTTCGTTCCAGTTGCCGATAGCGATTGAACTCAATGACGCGCGGATCGCGCGCTTCGATCTTTTTTCGCAGGAAGCCGGACAGGCGCGCCGCCGCATCTTCGGCCTGCGCGCCGCCGCTGCGAGCGGTCTGCTCGACCGTGCGGACTGGCGCATCGATTCCTTCGTCGGCGAAACCGATTGGGGCCATGCCGAACTGGCGGGCAGGCTTGCGCCGCTGGCGCCGTTTGCGATTGCCGCGCAGGGCCGTTTTCGTGCGCAATACGGTGCGAAGGATCTCGATCTTGGCGTTACGGCGGACGGTTCGCTCGTCGCGCTGACGCTTGCGGCCAAGGGCTCGGCCGCAGGGCTTGCTACCGAAGCGAAGCTTGCGCTGCATAGTTTCGATCCCCAACCGATAGCTGGCCTCGAACTTACAGCCGGCGTGCTCGATCCGCAGCGGTTTCATGCGGATGCGCCACACGCCGCACTGACGGTACGCGTCCAACTCGTGCCGAGTTTGCCGAGCCTGGGTGTGCCGGATGTGGTGCGCCGCGCTGGCGTGCTGCACGTCGAAGGCCCGATTGAAATCCACAACGCCGAGCCGGGCCGCATCGATGCTGGCAGGCTACCGGTCGAACGGCTCGCGGGACGTCTCGGCCTTGCCGATGGCATGGTGAGCCTCAAGCAAATGGAGATTGCGTTGCAAGGTGGCGGCACGATTCGCGGCGACGCCGGCTGGACGATGCCGAAGGCGGGCGAGGCGGATAAGCTCGGACTTGTCGAGGGCGTGTTGCAACTGGCCGCGCTCGATCCTTCCGCATTGCACGGCGCTCTGCCGCGTGCGCGGCTGGCCGGCCAGATTCGCGCCGAGGCCGCAGGCCGGCGCCAGCATCTTCTTGCGCGGCTGGCTGATACGAAGATGCAACTGGCGCTAGAAGCCAGCCACGAAAGCGGGCGTGTCGATGTGCAGTCGCTCGCGATCGATGCTGGCGCCATGCATGCGAAAGGCGTCGGGCGTCTCATGCTTGCTGCGAGCAAGAGTTTTGCGCTGGATGTCAGCGCCGAAAAATTCGATCCGCATTTCTTCTGGAGCGCAGCGCCGGTCGGCCAGATCAGCGGCGATCTTACGGCCTCTGGCGGCTTGCAACCGCAACTCGCGCTCGATGTTTCGCTGGCGCTGCGCGAGAGCCGCCTCGCCGGTCTGCCGCTGGTCGGCAAGGGCAGCGCCTCGCTTGCCGGCAAGCGGCTCGCCAAGCTCGATCTCGCGCTCGAAGCGCTGGGCAACAAATTGACGGCGAACGGCTCTCTCGGTGCGCCGAACGACCGGCTCGATTTCCGTATTCAGGCCAACGAACTCGACAAGATCGGCCATGGTTTTGGCGGTCGCCTGCGCGCGCGCGGCTCGCTCGTCGGCAGCTATATGGAGCCGGCCGGCGACGTAGAGGTCGTGGCCGACAAGCTTTCGATGCCGAACGGCTACCGGCTCGATGCGCTGAATTTTCGCGCCCGGCTCGCCGCTGGCGTGGGTAGCGCCATCGATGCCCGTGTTGCCGTCGCCGGGCTGCGGACGGGCGATTCGGCCGAACAGGCGTTGCATCGCGCATCGCTTGTCGTGACGGGCTTGCGCGGCGAACACACGATCAAGCTCGAAGCCGATTTTGCGCGCGGTCGCAGCATCGCCTTGATGGCCCAGGGCGGTTTGTCCGACAAGCTCGACTGGCGCGGCAAGCTTGGCCGGCTCAATATCGTCTGGCAGGACGAACTGGAGCTTGCCGCACCGGCCGAACTGGCTTTCGGGGCCGATCACTTTGCCCTTGGCGGCGCGCGCTTGAAAGGCGAGACGGCCGATATCCAGCTCCAATCGACGAAATGGGCGCCGGGAAATTTTGCCGCGAGCGGCCATATGTCCGGGCTCAAGCTCGGACTCACACTCAACGAAGAGCAGCAGGTCGTCGCCCACGGCGAGACGCTGACGCTAGGCGCAGAATGGAACATCCGCTCGGGTGCCAGCGTCGATGGCCTCGTGCGCGTGTTTCGCGAATCCGGCGACATCGTGCTCGAAGGCGAGGCGCCGGTCGCCCTGGGTCTTACCGAACTCGAAGCCGTGCTGGCCGCGAACGACAGCCGGCTTGCCTTTTCGTTTTCGGCGGCGGGCAAGACGATAGGCGTGATTTCGGCGGCGGCAACGGCCGAAGCAGAGTTCAACGGCAGCCGCTGGGGGCTCGCACGTGCGCGCACATTGCTGGGTCGCGCGCGCATCGAGGTGCCGGCAATCGATTGGCTTGGCCCCCTGGTCGATCAGAACCTGCGCACGCGTGGCGCGCTGCAAGGCGACTTTTCGCTGTCCGGCACGCCGGCCGATCCGGTTGCCGCTGGCGCGATCAATGGCGACAAGCTCTCGCTCGTGATGATCGAACAGGGCTTGCGGCTGGAAGGCGGCAAGCTGCGTGTGCGCTTCGATCGGCATAGCGTTTTTCTCGACGAATTGTCCTTCGTTTCGCCGAGCCGCGTGCGGCCCGACGAGAAACGCATCGACTACGCGGCCCTGACGCGCGAGCCGGGCCGCGCCGCGATGAAAGGGCAAATCGATCTTGCGACGCTGGTCGGTGGTTTCAATATCACGGCCGACCGTCTGCCGCTCCTGCAGTTGCCGGACCGCTGGATCGTGGTGTCGGGCAATGGTCAGATCGATACCGATGGATCGCAGGTGGCGGTTCGCGGCAAGGTCGAGGTGCCGGCGGGCTACGTCGGTTTTGCGCGGGCCGGCGCGCCGCGTCTCGATAGCGATGTCGTTGTGCGCGGGCGCAATGTGCCGCGCGAAAAAGCTTACAAGACGCGCGTGGATGTCGAAGCGGATCTTGGCAATGCGCTCTACCTCAAAGCCTTCGGCGTGGATACGCGGCTCGCCGGCCGGCTTCAGCTACAAGCCCGGCCGGGCGAACCGCTGCGCGTTGCCGGCCAGATCGAGACGCGCGACGGCAAGTACGATGCCTACGGCCAGTTGCTCGCAATCGATCAGGGCCTGATTACGTTCCAGGGGCCGGCTGACAACCCGACGCTGGCGATTACCGCGATTCGCAAGGGGCTGCCGGTCGAGGCCGGGATTCAGATCAACGGCTCGGCGCAGCGGCCGAAGATCAAGCTTGTTTCGAATCCGAACGTGCCGGATGCCGAAAAACTCTCGTGGATCGTACTTGGACGCGGGCCAAACGCGGCTGCCGGCTCGCAGGCGGATGCCGGGCTGCTCGTCGCAGCGGCCTCGGTTTTGATAGGCGATGCATCGGGAGGGCTTACGAACGACATCGCCCGCACCTTCGGCATCGATCAGATTACGCTTGCGCAGGGCGAGGCGCGCGGACTCGGCACCGCCACGACGAGCCAGGTGGCTGGCTCGGCGACCGGATTTTCGAGCAGCAGCGCCTCGTCGAGTTCGGATACCGTCAGCGGGCAGGTCGTGCGGCTTGCCAAACGCCTCAACGACACGCTCGATTTGTCCTTCGAGCAGAGCCTGACCGGTACAGGCAGCCTTGTGAAATTGACCTACATACTGACGCGCAGGATTTCTGTCATCGCCCAGGCCGGGACCGATAACGCGATCGACTTAGGTTATACGGTCAGCTTTCGGTAAGAACTAATGGTCCTGCGGGCGTGGCATGGTCTGCAGCGCTTCGCCGCCCAAATAGGTGCGCAGCAGGGTTTCTGCCGTCTTGCGCGAATGGCAGATGCCAACGGTCCAGCCGTTGGAACGGACTAGCCATTCGCCGTATTGGTCGTCTATCGTGCCCAGGACCTCTCCTTTGGAGTTCTTGAGCACCCAGACGCCATCGTCTTGTTTTTCTAGCAGCATGGGCCGGACATAGGTTGGAGGATCTCCGTGTGACTGCGGAATTCTGAAGGCGTTTTTCTACAACGAATCGACTTCGTGAAACCGAAGTTTTCGGAAGATTCCTCGCGAACAGGGGGATGTAAAACAAGATTATTCCTAGTTTTGTGCGAAATTGTCCAGATCTATCGTGAATGCTTACACAAAGAGGAAGAAACTGACGTGCTCGCGAGGCTCGCCGGAGCCTCGTGGCTTTACCAAAAAGGAGAACGAGATGGTGGCGTGCAAGGAAGACGAGATTGCAATCTTGGCTGGAGGCTGCTTTTGGTGCCTTGAGGCCGTCTATGAGCGCGTCCGCGGGGTGCGTTCGGTCGAATCCGGTTACATCGGTGGCAGCACGCCACAGCCAACGTACGAGCAGGTCTGTAGCGGCGCCACCGGTTATGCCGAAGCCGTGCGGCTCTGCTTCGACCCAGATGCGATTACGTATCGCGACCTGCTCGAAATTTTCTTCGTGATTCACGATCCGACGACGCCGAACCGTCAAGGCAACGATCTTGGTACGCAGTACCGCAGCGCGATCTTCTGGACGACCCCCGAACAGCGCGAAACGGCCGCCGCCATGATTGCCGAACTTGCGCAGCAGAAGGTTTTCGCCGCGCCCATCGTGACCGAGCTGGCAGCGGCGCCGGCCTTTCATGTTGCCGAGGACTATCACCAAGGCTATTTCCAGGCTCATCCAAACCAGTCGTATTGTGCGGTCGTCGTGGCGCCCAAGCTCGCCAAATTCCGCGCCAAGCTTGGCGAACGGTTCGGTGCGTCTTGAGCCGGCGCGGGTCGATCGCTCTTTCGAAACAGATTACGAATGGATTCGCAGCGCACTGACAATTATTGATGCGATTTTGATTGGCGACAAAATCGCAGCGCGCGATCTTGTATCAGGCAGCGCAAACTTTCGTAGAGTGTGAAGGCTATACACTAAAATCGCGGCTTCTCTTTGTATTGGACACCCCCCGATGTTTGCGCGCCTGATGCCCCGGGAGGGGCGCTTTTTTGAATACTTCGATGCTGTTGCAGCCAAGGTCGTGGAGGGCGCCCGCGAATTAGCCGCCCTGATGGGCAACATCGATCAGCTCCAGAGCCGTTGTCGGCGCATCGAGGCGCTCGAAAGAGAGGCCGATACGCTGACGCACGATACGCTGCAACTGCTGCATAAGACCTTCATCACGCCGATCGATCGCGAGGACATCCATGCGCTCGCCACGCGCCTGGACGACATTCTCGACATGGCGCATTCCTGCGCCGCCACGATCTACGAGTTCGACATTCAAAAGCTGACGCCCGAAACCAAGCAGCTTGCCGAGCTTTGTCTGCAAGCCGCGATTCTGGTAAAGGAAGGCGTGGGCCTGGTTTCGGACATGAAAAACGCGGCGCGCATCCTGGAGGTTTGCAAGGAGATCGGCCGCATCGAGGATGAAACCGATCATGTCATGCGCAGCGCGATGGCGCGGATCTTCCGCGAGGAACCCGAGGTGCGCCAGGTCATGAAGCTGCGCACGGTGTACGAGCGTCTGGAGGACATGTCCGACCGCTGCTACATCGTTGCCACGATCCTCGAAGGCATCGTGTTCGAAAACGCGTAAGCGTCCCGGACCTTTCCCAAACTTCCGGCGACATTGATGAGTTTCGAAATCCTGCTTGTACTGATTCTGCTAGCCTTCGCCTTCGATTTCATGAACGGCTTTCACGATGCCGCGAATTCGATCGCAACCGTCGTCTCCACTGGCGTGTTGCGCCCGCAGTGGGCCGTCTGGTGGGCTGCCTTCTTCAATTTCGTTGCCTACTTCCTGTTTCCGCTGAACGTCGCTGCGACAATCGGCAAGGGCACCATAGATCCGACGATCGTCGATCACTACGTGATCTTCGGCGCGCTGGCCGGTGCAATCGTCTGGAATATCGTCACCTGGTGGCTCGGTATCCCGTCCAGTTCCTCGCATGCGCTGATCGGCGGACTCGCTGGCGCCGCCGTGGCCAAGGCGGGCACCGGTTCGCTCGTCGCCTCGGGCCTCTTCAAGACGATTGCCTTCATCGTGATCTCGCCGCTGCTCGGCATGCTGCTCGGATCGCTCTTGATGCTGGCCGTTGCCTGGATCTGCCGCCGCATGACGCCGCGCCGGATAGACAAATGGTTCCGCCGAATACAACTGTTTTCGGCCGCTTCCTACAGCCTGGGCCACGGCGGCAACGATGCACAGAAGACGGCGGGCATTATCTGGATGCTGCTGATCGCGGCGACCGCTTCGAATCCCGCAGGCATGCCACACTGGATGCAGGCGTCGAAGGATCATCTGCCGGTCTGGGTCGTGATCTGTTGCTACATGATGATCGGTTTTGGCACGATGTTCGGCGGCTGGCGCATCGTCAAGACAATGGGGCAGAAGCTCACCAAGCTCAAGCCGGTCGGCGGTTTCTGTGCCGAAAGCGGCGGCTCGATCACGCTGTTCCTGGCCACCGCGATGGGTATTCCGGTTTCGACGACGCACACGATCACCGGCGCGATCGTCGGCGTCGGCACTTGCACGGGTGCCAAGGCGGTGCGTTGGGGCGTGGCCGGCAATATCGTCTGGGCCTGGGTGCTCACGATTCCGTGCTCGGCCTTCGTCGCTGCGCTCGCCTGGGAGATCGCGCGGCGCGTGTTCTAGGACATTCTGAATACGCGACGGGTTTGGATGAAAAAAGGCGGGCCTTCGGACCCGCCTTTTTTTTCGTGCGATGATCGGAACCGGACCGGCTTGAGCAGGTCTGTCCCAAACCCGTTTAATCCGCAAATACGCGCGCAGATGCGAGCGAAGCCAAGCGCGCGGCGACCGAGAAAAGCCAGGAGCCCCATGAGCAAGCCCGACATTCCTTCCCGCATCGCCGCGTTGCGCGATGCGATGGCGCGTCACGGCATCGAAGCCTTGATCGTGCCGTCTGCCGATCCGCATCTGTCCGAGTACCTGCCTGACCGCTGGCAGGCGCGCGAATGGTTTTCGGGCTTCACAGGCTCGATGGGCGCGCTCGTGGTGACAAAGGATTTTGCCGGCGTATGGACCGATAGCCGCTACTGGGTCCAGGCCGAAGCGGAACTTGCGGACAGCGGCATCGCCCTGGTGAAAATCGGTAACGGTGCAGCGACGCTGCATTTCGACTGGCTGGCCGAGAAGCTCGCCGCTGGCGACACGGTTGCGGTCGATGGCGCTTGCCTGGGGCTTTCGCATGCGCAGCTTCTGCGCGACAAGCTTGCTGCTTCCGCAAAGACGCTGCGCACCGATCTGGACATCGTCGGCGAAGCCTGGTCCGTACGTCCGGGGCTACCGACCGCGGCGGTTTTCGAACACCTTCCGCCACATGCTGCAGTGAGCCGCGCGGCCAAGCTCGCGGCGGTTCGCGATGCGATGGAGGGGCACGGCGCGACGTGGCATTTCATCTCGACGCTCGATGACATCTGCTGGCTCTTCAACCTGCGCGGCGCCGACGTGAATTACAACCCGGTTTTCCTGGCCCACGCGCTGATTGGCCAACAGGGCGTGCAGCTCTTCGTTGGCGAAGGCAAGGTTCCCGCCGCGCTTGCCGAAACGCTCGCACGCGATGGCGTCGTGCTGGCGCCGTATGCGTTGGCGGCAGCGGCGCTCGCTGCTCTGCCACACGACGTAACGCTGCTCGTCGATCCGGCGCGCGTTACGCTGGGTCTGCGCGACGCGGTGCCCGCGAACGTGCGCGTGATCGAGGCGATCAATCCCTCCACGCTCGCCAAATCGCGCAAGACCGCCGCTGAAGCGGCCTGTGTGCGCGAGGCGATGGCGCGCGACGGCGCGGCGATGTGCCGTTTTTATGCCTGGTTCGAGGCCGCGCTCGGCCGCGAGCGAATCACCGAACTCACGGTAGACGAACGCCTTTCCGCCGAGCGTGCGCAGGAACCCGGTTTCGTCTCGCTCTCCTTCAACACGATTGCCGGCTTCAATGCCAACGGCGCGATGCCGCACTATCGCGCGACACCCGAATCGCATGCCGTTGTCGAAGGCGATGGCCTATTGCTGATCGACTCGGGCGGGCAATACCTCGGCGGCACCACCGACATCACGCGCGTCTGGGCCGTCGGTCGTGTTTCGGCCGAGCAAAAGCGCGACTTCACGTTCGTGCTCCGTGGCATGATCGCGCTCTCGCGCATGCGCTTTCCGCGCGGCACGCTCTCGCCGATGCTCGATGCGATCGCGCGCGCGCCGATCTGGGCCGAATCGCTGGAATTCGGCCACGGCACCGGCCACGGCGTTGGCTACTTCATGAATGTGCATGAAGGTCCGCAATCGATTTCGAAAGCGTTGCCGAATCCGAATATGGCGATGGAGCGGGGCATGATCACCTCGAACGAGCCCGGCCTCTACCGCCCCGGCAAATGGGGCGTGCGGATCGAGAACCTGTTGCTCAACGTCGCCGCGCCCGAAGCCGGCTTCGGCGAATTCCTCGAATTCGAAACCCTGACACTGTGCCCGATCGACACGCGCTGCATCGAACGCGCGCTG
>JAVBKC010000114.1:0-20663 GCA_031554255.1 Niveibacterium sp. | reverse complement strand
CGCGCCGTCGCCCTGATCGACGAGGCCACCTGCATCGGCTGCACGCTATGCATTCAGGCTTGCCCGGTCGACGCAATCGTCGGCGCCGCAAAACAGATGCATACAGTCGTCGATGCACTGTGCACCGGCTGCGAATTGTGTATCGCGCCCTGCCCGGTCGATTGCATCGCAATGGAAGTCGTCGGCGAAACAGCCGAAACCTGGAAATGGCGCCATCCGGTATTCGAAATGAAAGCGGTCACGCAATGATCCGCCGCCTATTTGGTTTTAACGGTGGCGTGAAACCGCCGACGAACAAAACCGAATCGACGCGGCTACCGATCGCCACGGTGCCGCTGCCAGCCGAGTTCGTCGTTCCGTTGCATCAAAACGTGGGCGGCACGCCCTATCCGCTCGTCATGGCAGGCGAAACTGTGCTCAAAGGCCAGCGCATCGGCGCTGCCGACGGACAGCTATCGAGCGCTGTGCATGCGCCAACATCGGGCCGCGTAATCGCGCTCGAAGCCTGCGTGCTGCCGCACAGCTCGGGCCTCACCGGCCTCTGCGTACGGATAGCACCCGACGGCGAAGACCGCTGGATCGCCGCAGAACCCCTGCCCTGGCGCTCGCTTGCTGCGGACGAACTACGCGACGCCTTGCGCGACGCGGGCATTGTCGGACTCGGCGGCGCAGTATTCCCGAGCCACTTAAAGCTCAGACCCGCGCGCAGCGGCACCGAAACACTGGTGATCAACGGCGCCGAGTGCGAGCCCTTCATCACCTGCGACGACATGCAGATGCGCGAACGCAGCGTGCAAATCGTGCGCGGCGCGGCCATCATCCAGCATATGCTGGGCGCAAAACAGGTGCTCATCGGCATCGAAGACAACAAGCCCGAGGCCATCGCCGCCATGCGGGCGGCTATTGTCCAACTGAGCGAAACCACGCTCGAAGTCGTCGCAATCCCGACGCGCTATCCGGCGGGCGGTGCGAAACAATTGATCCGCGTGCTGACTGGCATCGAAGTACCGCACGGGCGACGCTCGACCGACTACGGCGTGCAGTGTTTCAACACCGGTACCGCTTGGGCTGTCGCAGACTTCGTGCTGCACGGCAGGCCGCTCGTATCGCGCATTCTTACGGTCGCCGGCAACGTCGAAAATCCGCGCAACTACGAAGTACCGTTCGGCACCCCGATGTCGCATGTCGCACAGCTTTCCGGCATCAAGCCCGATACCGACCGCTTTATCATGGGCGGACCGATGATGGGCTACCGGATGCCGCATTTCGACGTGCCGGTCGTCAAGGCGACCAACTGCATCCTTGTTGGCAGCGCAGCGCTTTTCCCGCCGCCTAAACCCGAGCAGCAATGCATCCGCTGCGGCGACTGCGCGCGCGCTTGTCCCGTAGATCTGCAACCCTTCGAACTCTATTGGCATGCACGTGCAAAGAACTTCGGGCGCGCGCAGGAGTACCACCTGTTCGACTGCATAGAATGCGGCTGCTGCGCCTACGTCTGCCCATCGAGCATCGCGCTCGTCGACTACTACCGCTTCGCCAAAAGCGAAATCTGGGCGCACGAACGCCAGAGCGGCGCGGCCGATTCGGCGCGCGAGCGCTTCGATTTTCGCAACGAACGCGTCGAACGCGAAAAGCAGGAAAAAGCCGAGAGACTCGCCGCCAAGACCACCGCAGCCCGCGCGAGCGCACAGGCTGCAAGCGCCGAGGACGGTGTAGCCGAAGCGCCCGCCACCGAAGATCCGAAGAAGGCTCTGATCGCCGCCGCGCTAGCGCGCGCGAAAGCCCAGCGCGAAACCGCGCAGGCCGCAACGAAACAGGACGAAACAGGCTGAACCTTCATGCCAACGAGCAGCAATTCCCCCTATCTGCGCCGCGCCAACAGTGTCACCCGCATCATGGCCGACGTGCTGCTCGCGCTGCTGCCGGCACTGGCTGCCTACGTTTATCTGTTCGGCATCGGCATCCTGATCCAGCTCACGCTCGCGACGCTGACCGCGCTCATCTGCGAGGCCGCAATGCTAAAGGCATGCGGCAAACCGCCTGCGCCGCATCTTTTTGACCTGTCGGCGGTCGTGACGGCCTGGCTCGTGGCGCTCGCCTTCCCGCCCATCGGCCCCTGGTGGCTCGTCGTCGTCGGCACGGCGCTCGCAATCGTCGTCGCCAAGCATCTTTATGGCGGCCTCGGCCAGAACCCATTCAATCCGGCCATGGTCGCCTACGCGGCGATGATCGTGTCATTCCCGGCGCTGATGTCGCAATGGCCGGCGCCCGATCAGCTTGCCGCCGCCACACAGACAGCTTTGATTTTCGGCGGCGAACGCACGGTCGATGCGATCACGAGCGCAACACCGCTCGACGCGCTGCGCACCGGCTTGCACGGCGGAACTGCCGCGCTGCCCTCCCTGCTCCACGGTCAAGCTTTCGGCGTTCTCGGTGGGCGCGGCTGGGAATGGGTGTCGGCGGGTTTTCTTCTCGGCGGCATCTACCTTATCGCGCGCCGCATCATCGCCTGGCATGTGCCGGTGGCCTTCATCGGCACACTCGTGCTGATCGCGACGCTCGCCAACGTTGTCGCGCCAGAACGCTTCCCTGATGCCGCCTTTGAACTCGCCTCCGGTGCTGCGATGCTTGGCGCCTTCTTCATCCTGACCGATCCGGTCAGCGGCGCCACGACGCCACGCGGCAAGCTGATCTTCGCCGCTGGCGCGGCGATCCTGACCTGGATCATCCGGCGTTTCGGCGGCTATCCTGATGGCATCGCCTTCGCCACGCTACTGATGAATATCTGCGTGCCGCTGATCGACATGAAAACGCAGCCGCCCGTCTTCGGCCACAAGAAGGACTGAACGGCCATGACGGACACGACCGCAAGCCGCCTCGCATTGCGTAACGCGCTCGCCATGACGGTGTTTACCATCGCCTTCACCGCGCTGATGGCGGGCACCTACCTGATGACGCACGAAACGATCGCACAAAGCGCAGAAACCGAAAAACTTGTGCTGATCGACGCGATCTTGCCCCGCAATCTGTATGACAATGCGCTGCTCCAGGACACGCTAGCCTTACCGCCGACGCCAGAAATCGGGCTCGACGACGGCGGCTACGCCTGGCGCGCGCGCCGTGCCGGCGAACCCGTCGCCGTGGTAATCGAGGCTGCAGCCCCCGACGGCTATGCCGGCAGGATCGATTTGATCGTCGCCGTTGCGCACGATGGCAAGCTCCTGGGCGTGCGCGTGACACAGCACCGCGAAACGCCAGGCTTGGGTGACTACATCGACCCGAAAAAAGACAAAAACAAGACGCAACCGTGGATCGCGCAGTTCGAAAATCGCCCGGCCGAGCTTCCCGCGAGCGCCTGGCGCGTGCGCAAGGATGGCGGCACAATCGATTCGATGAGCGGCGCGACGATCAGCGCACGCGCCGTCGCGCAGGCCGTTGGCCGCGTGCTCGCTTACGTCGCGGCACAGCGCGAACAGTTGTTTGCAAGGAAGCCCACATGAGCACCGATCTACGCGCCATCGTCCATGCAGGGGTCTGGAAGAACAACACCGGTCTGGTTCAATTGCTCGGCATGTGCCCACTGCTGGCCGTATCGACGAGCGCGGTCAATGGCGCCTCGCTGGGCCTTGCCACAATGGCGGTCATGGCGCTCTCGAACGCCGTCGTCGCGGCGCTGCGCAACCTGATTCCCTATGAAATCCGCATCCCGGTTTTTATTTTGATCATCGCGGCGCTCGTCACCGTCATCGATCTTGCACTCAACGCCTGGCTGCATTCGCTGTATCTCGTGCTTGGCATCTTCGTACCGCTGATCGTGACCAACTGCATCGTGCTCGCGCGCGTCGAAGCCTTCGCGGCCAAGAACGGCGTACTGGCATCGACGGTCGACGGCGCGGCGATGGGCGCCGGCCTCGTCCTCGTGCTGGCCGTACTCGGCAGCGTGCGCGAACTCGTCGGCACTGGCGCGCTACTCAACGGCATCGATCTCGTCATCCCCGGCGCCCATGCAATCCGCGTGTTCCCGGAGAACTATCCGAACCTCTTGCTCGCCGTGCTGCCGCCCGGCGCCTTCATCGCGCTCGGCTGCCTGATCGCCGCCAAGAACAAATTCCAGGCACGCGCCACCGCGCTACGACCAGCAGCGCAAGTTTCCGCCTGATCCACGCCATGCCAAAACCGATGAGCCAAGCTGCGGTTACCGAGGCATTCATCCGTTGGCAAGCCGCGAACCCAACGCCCACGACCGAACTCGAATATGCCAACGGATTTCAATTGGTGGTCGCCGTCGTGCTCTCCGCGCAAGCTACCGACAAGAGCGTAAACCTTGCAACGCGCGGACTCTTCAAAGCTGCGCCCGATGCCGCCGAAATGGCCACGCTAGGCGAAGAGGGCATCGTCGAATACATCAAATCGATCGGCCTTTACCGCAACAAGGCCAAGAACGTCGCCCAGCTCTCGTGGATGCTGCTCGAAAAGCATGCTGGCCAGGTGCCGCGCGAGCGCGACGCGCTCGAAGCCCTACCCGGCGTCGGCCACAAAACGGCCAATGTCGTGCTCAACACGCTATTTCACGAACCCGTGATGGCCGTCGACACGCACATCTTCCGCGTCGCGAACAGAATGGGGCTGGCGCGCGGTAAAAACGTCGTTGAGGTCGAAAAAGCGCTGATGCGGCGCGTGCCGAAGGTATTCCTGCTCAACGCCCATCACTGGCTAATCCTGCATGGCCGCTACACTTGTATGGCAAGACGGCCCAATTGCAGCGCTTGTATAGTGCGCGATTTATGCCAATTCACCGACAAAACCGTTTAATCACATGTTGCAGCACAACTTGCGCTCAACAAGATAAAAACCGGAACGCCCAGCAAACGTTCGCTCCACCGAGAGATTTTTCAAGATGTTCGATCCTTCCCGCGAGCAGGCTCGCATGTTCTTCATCGAAGCCTGGCGCAAATACCGCGAACGCGGCGTGCTGACGCCCCTCGAACAGATCGCAGCCGACTTGGTTCTACTTCATCCCGAATACCATGCCGTGCTCGAAGACGCCGACGCAACCGACCGCGACTTCTCGCCCGAAGACGGCCAAGTCAATCCGTTCCTGCATCTATCGCTGCATCTGGCGATCCACGAACAGCTCTCTATCGATCAGCCACCAGGACTGCGCGCCGCCTTCGATGCCTGCCTCGCGCGCCGGGGCGAGCGCCACGAGGCCTTGCATGACGTGCTCGAATGTCTGGGCGAAACAATCTGGCGCGCCCAGCGCGACCGCGTACCGATGGATGCGACAGCCTATGTCGAGAGCGTTAAACGGCGGGCTACTAGCTGAGCGGAATCCATTCGAATTAAATAGACTCCGGATCAACTCGCTATCCGTGGGTTGTTTCATTATCGAAATCGATTCGATCTTGGCATTCCAGCCAGATGTCAAATTGAATCTATAGAAATTTAATACAAATCAAATATCGCGCAACCATTGGCCGGATTCAATCCCGCATTCAGGTAGCTCATTATAATTAAGTCTTCCGGCCAAGCGGATCGAATACGCTTGGCCGGAATCACAATTTACGGAGAGTTCGCCTTGGATACGCAAGACAAAGCCATTACCCCTTCGCTCGAATCCATGAATTTGTCGCCGAAATGGCGTGAGCGTTTTATGTTTTTCGAACAAAACGGCGCACCGTCCGCGCCGTCCTTCCAAACTGCGTACAAGGCGCTTCCATACAAAAAGAAATTGCTGATAAATATAAATTTTTATGCAGTTTTCTTTGGTCCAATCTACTTTCTCATACTGGGAATGTGGAAAAAAGCACTTACGATTCTCGGACTAGCCGTGCTCGCTGGCGTGCTTGGCGGTGTGATTGAGGCGTTCATAAAAATAGACACTACGCGCGGACTCGGAATTGCAATTGGCATTATGGCGGGCATGACTGCAAACTACTCCTATTACTGCAAAACAGTGAAGGGCGAGAACGGCTGGAATATTTTTAAAGGTCTTCGACCCTAAATTCCATCCCTTCATTGGGAGGCCCGACATAACCTGCCCACAGCGATCTACGCTGGGGCGCTCGGGCCCAGGCTAGCCCGTCATCGGCGGAGGCGGGTCACAGCCATGCCGCGCCCAAGGCTATAATTTGCCTTTTTTCTCAGTCGCTCATGCTGGTTTTTCGCGGCCTCCCCTCGCATGCCCAGATGCCCTCGGTGCTCACCATCGGAAATTTCGACGGCGTGCATCGCGGCCATCTGGCGCTTCTCCGACAGCTTGTGCGTTGCGCGCGCGAACGGGCCATGCCGGCCACGGTGCTGACTTTCGAGCCGCATCCGCGCGAATTCTTTACGCCCGAAGCCGCCCCACCGCGCCTGTCGCGGTTACGCGAAAAACTCGAACTGATGAGCGAGGCCGGCGTCGACCGCGTATACGTGCTGCGCTTCGACCAAGCGCTAGCAAAGCTGGAAGCCGAAGCCTTCATTGAACGCATTCTGGTTCGCAGCCTAGCCACACGGCATCTTTTGATCGGCGACGATTTCTGCTTCGGTCGTAGCCGTCGCGGCAATTTCCCACTTTTGACGGCGCAGGGCGCAATTTTTGGCTTTAGCGTCGCTGCCATGCCCACCTTGAATTTCGAGGGCGAGCGGGTTTCGAGTTCGGCTGTGCGCTGTGCCTTGATCGCGGGCGATCTCGAACATGCCGAACGCCTGATCGGCCGCTCTTACTCGATGAGCGGCCGCGTCATCCACGGCGACAAGATCGGCCGTACCATCGGTTTTCCGACCGCCAACATCCAGATCAAGCGCAACCGCGCCGCGCTCGGCGGTATTTTCACGGTCACGGTGGAAGGCATTGCGAGCGCGCCGTGGCCGGGCGTGGCGAGCCTCGGCGTGCGGCCGACGATCACCCATAGCGGCAAACCTCGGCTCGAAGTCTTTCTGCTCGATTTCGACGGCGACATTTACGGCCGCCATCTGCGCGTGCATTTTCTGCACAAGCAACGCGACGAGCAGAAATTTGCCTCGCTCGAAGCGCTCACGGATGCGATCAGGCAGGATTGCGCGACCGCGCGCGACATCCTCGCGCAACACCGAATTCCGGTGCCGGGCTCAGGTATCGCCACCTGAAGCGCCGGCCCACTCCGAATCCTGGACCCGCGCCACGCGCGGGCGCGCATCCGACCGAATTTTGCGAGCTTAGAAAAATATGTCCGACTACCGAAAAACGATGAATCTCCCCGACACCCCGTTCCCGATGCGCGGCGATCTGCCGCGCCGCGAACCGGGCTGGGTCGCCGACTGGCAGCAACGCAAGCTCTACCAGAAGATCCGCAAGGTAGCCGCCGGGCGGCCGAAGTTCATCCTGCACGACGGCCCGCCCTATGCGAACGGCAATTTGCATCTGGGCCACGCACTCAACAAGATCCTCAAGGACATCATCGTCCGCGCCAAGACCCTGGCCGGGTTCGATGCGCCCTACGTGCCAGGCTGGGACTGCCACGGCCTGCCGATCGAGCACAAGATCGAAGTCACGCACGGCAAGAAACTGCCGGCCGATAAGGTGCGCGAACTGTGCCGCGCCTACGCTGCCGAGCAGGTCGAAATCCAGAAGAAGGAATTCATCCGCTTGGGCGTGCTCGGCGATTGGGACAACCCCTATCTCACGATGGCGCCCGCTAACGAAGCCGGTGAAATCCGCGCGCTCGCCGAGATGGTCCGCCAGGGCTATGTCTTCAAGGGCTTGAAACCCGTGAACTGGTGTTTCGACTGCGGCTCGGCGCTGGCCGAGGCCGAGGTCGAGTACGCCGACAAAAAGTCGCCGACGATCGATGTCGCCTTCCAGGTCAGCGAGGCCGATCTACCCAAGCTTTGCGCTGCCTTCCATCTTGCGCAAGTGAGCAAACCCGTCTTCGCCGTGATCTGGACCACCACGCCGTGGACGATCCCGGCCAATCAGGCGCTGAACCTGCACCCGGAATTCGACTACGCGCTCGTCGATGTCGGCGGCCGCATCCTGCTCCTGGCCCAGGAACTCGTCGCCGCCAGTCTGGCGCGCTTCGAGCTTACCGGCACGGTGATCGCGACCGCCAAGGGCGCGGCGCTCGACCGCATCGAATTCCGCCATCCGTTCTACGACCGGCCCTCGCCGGTTTATCTTGCCGACTACGTGGGCCTGGATGCCGGCACCGGCGTGGTGCACTCTTCGCCCGCGCATGGCGTAGAGGACTTTACCGCCTGGCTCGCCTATGGCCGCGGCAACGACGAAATCCTCTCGCACGTAAAGGGCGACGGCTTTTATGTTGACGATCTGCCGTTCTTCGGCGGCCTGTCGATCTGGAAAGCCAACGCACCTATCGTCGAAAAACTGCGCGAGATCGGCGCCCTGCTCTCGCATGGCCAAGTCGAACACAGCTATATGCACTGTTGGCGCCACAAAACGCCGGTGATCTACCGCGCGACGGCACAATGGTTCGTCGGCATGGACAAACCGCCGGCTGACGGCCAATCGCTGCGCGACAAGGCGCTCGCCGCCGTCGAGGCAACCGCTTTTTACCCCGGCTGGGGCAAGCCGCGCCTCTACTCGATGATCGCCACGCGGCCCGACTGGTGCATCTCGCGCCAGCGCAACTGGGGCGTGCCCATCCCCTTCTTCCTGCACAAGGAAACCGGCGCGCTGCATCCGCGCACAGTCGAACTCATGGAAGAAGTCGCTCGCCGCGTCGAAAAAACCGGCATCGAAGCCTGGTTCCAGCTCGACGCAGCCGAACTGCTCGGCAAGGAGGCCGCTCAGTACGAAAAAATCGGCGACACGCTCGATGTCTGGTTCGATTCGGGCACCACGCACTGGCACGTGCTGCGCGGCTCGCATAGTGATGGCCACGCGCACGGCCCGCGTGCCGATCTCTACCTCGAAGGCTCGGACCAGCATCGCGGCTGGTTTCATTCCTCGCTGCTGACGGGCGCGGCAATCGACGGCCATGCGCCCTACAAGGCGCTGCTCACGCATGGCTTCACGGTCGACCAGCAGGGTCGCAAAATGAGCAAATCGCTCGGCAACACCATCCTGCCGCAGGAAGTCAGCGACAAGATGGGCGCCGAAATCCTGCGCCTGTGGGTCGCCTCGACCGACTATTCGGGCGAACTGGCGATGGCGAAGGAAATCCTCGACCGCGTCGTCGAAACCTATCGCCGACTGCGCAACACGCTGCGCTTCCTGCTCGCCAACACGGCCGATTTCGACATCGAAAAGCACGCGGTGCCGGTCGCGCAATGGCTGGATATCGACCGTTACGCGCTAGCCCTGACGCGCCAGATGGCAGCCCAAGCCGAGGCCGATTACGCCAAGTTCGAGTTCCATCGCATCGTGCAGGCATTACAGATCTTCTGCTCGGAAGATCTCGGCGCTTTCTATCTCGACATTCTGAAAGACCGGCTATACACGACCCAAGCCGACTCGCCCGCGCGCCGCGCCGCACAAACCGTGCTCTGGCACATCACGCAGACGCTCGTTCTCTTGATGGCGCCCATCCTCTCTTTCACGGCCGAGGAAATCTGGTCGGTGCTGCGCGGTAAGGACGCCGAGGATTCGGTGATGCTGCACAGCTTCCACGCGCTGCCCGCGCAGGAAGGCGAAGCGGGTCTGCTCGCGCGCTGGGCCATGATCCGCGCGGTGCGCGGCGAGGTCGCCAAGGCGGTCGAAGGCGTACGGACCGAAGGCAGGATCGGCTCCTCATTGCAAGCCGAAGTCGAAATCCGCGCGGTAGGCGAGCGTTTCGACGCGCTCGCCACGCTCGCCGACGAACTCAAGC
The DNA here is from genome assembly GCA_031554255.1 of Niveibacterium sp. Taxonomy (GTDB): domain Bacteria; phylum Pseudomonadota; class Gammaproteobacteria; order Burkholderiales; family Rhodocyclaceae; genus Niveibacterium. The sequence goes on along the minus strand of JAVBKC010000114.1, from coordinate 10,869 downwards.
TCGTGCTAATCGTATCAAGTGCAAAGCTTATCGAAGCCGCGTCCGAATCCGACGAAGCGATTCTCGTGCGGCCTAGCGAACAGCAAAAATGCGAGCGCTGCTGGCATTGGCATGCGGATGTCGGCAGCAATGCCGAGCATCCGACGCTGTGCAGCCGGTGCAATACGAACCTGTTCGGCGAAGGCGAGGTGCGTGTCCATGCCTAGGCGGTTTTTTGGCTGGCTCGCGCTCTCGGGGCTCGTGATCGCGCTCGATCAAATCGCCAAGCTCGCGGTGCTCGCGCATCTGCGGCTCGGCGAAGCGATCTCCTATACCGATTTTTTCAAGCTCGTGCTGGTCTACAACCCAGGGGCGGCCTTCAGCTTTCTCGCCACGCAGCCAGGCTGGCAGAAGTGGTTCTTCGTTACGCTCGCGTTCGTGATTTCGGCCTGGCTGATCGCGCTGATCCGCAAACATGCGAACGAATGGTTGCAACCGGCGGCATTCGCGCTGATCGTTGGCGGCGCGCTCGGTAATGTGATCGACCGTTTCGCCTACGGCGCGGTCGTCGACTTCCTCTATTTTCATATCGGTAATTACGCCTGGCCGGCTTTTAACCTCGCCGACTCGGCAATCTCGCTCGGCGTCGTCCTGATGATCGCAGCCCAATTACGCGAATCGCGTCGCGCCAAGGAATCGCTTTCATGAGCCACACCATCGAAGCCAATAGCCTCGTAACCTTGAATTACCGAATTTCCCAGCCCGACGGTGGACCGGTGCTGATCTCGACCTTCGAGGCCACGCCGGCGACCTTGCAGTTAGGCTGCGGCGAGCTGACGCGCGGCCTCGAAGCCTGCCTCGTCGGGCTTGCGACCGGCGAATATCGTTGTTTCGACTTACCCGCAAACACCGCCTTCGGGCCGCGCCACCAGGCGCTGATCGAACGCGTGCCGCGCGCGGCGCTGCCGCCCGGCGAGTACGAGCTCGCAGCGCAGCAAGTACTCGCCTTCACCGCGCCCGACGGTAATCGCTTTTCGGGCCAGATACTCGAGGTCGATGCAGATGCGGTGCTGATCGATTTCAACCACCCGCTTGCCGGCCGTGCCGTCAGTTTCGAGGTCGAAGTCATCGGCATCAACCAGGTTTGATAATCGCCCCGCCGCAATGCACGGCGGACGCTCGCAAAAAGGGAGCTCCAATGGAAGTCCTGCTTGCCAATCCTCGTGGTTTCTGCGCCGGTGTCGAGCGCGCGATCACGATTGTCGAACGCGCGCTCACGCTCTACGGCGCGCCGATCTACGTGCGTCACGAAGTCGTACATAACAAGTTCGTCGTGGACGATCTGCGCACCAAGGGCGCGATCTTCGTCGAGGAACTCGCCGAAGTGCCGGCCGGCAACACCGTGATTTTTTCGGCCCACGGCGTCTCGCAAGCCGTGCGCCATGAAGCCCTCCAGCGCGGTCTGAAGGTCTTCGACGCTACCTGTCCGCTCGTCACCAAGGTCCATATCGAGGTGCAGAAAATGCGCGATGCGGGCCGCGAAATCGTCATGATCGGCCACAAGGGCCATCCCGAGGTCGAAGGCACGATGGGCCAAAGCATGGGCGGCATGTATCTCGTCGAAACCGTCGCGGACGTCGCAACCCTCGTGGTCGCCCAGCCCGCGCAGCTCGCCTATGTGACGCAGACAACTCTGTCGGTGGACGATGCGGCCGCCGTTGTCGATGCGCTCAAGGCGCGCTTCCCGGCAATTGTCGGCCCCAAGCGCGACGACATCTGTTATGCCACACAGAATCGCCAGGACGCGATCAAGTTCATGACGCCGCATGTCGACGCGGTCTTCGTCGTGGGCTCGAAGAACAGCTCCAATTCGAACCGCCTGCGCGAGGTCGCGGCCTTGCGCGGCATCCCCGCCTGGCTGGTGGACGACGCCGCGGCGATCGATCCGGCTTGGCTCGTCGGCCATCGACGGATCGGCGTTTCGGCCGGCGCCTCGGCGCCCGAAATTCTTGTCGAGGAGGTCATCCAGCGCCTGCGCGAACTCGGCGCCGCGAGCGTGCGTACACTGGAAGGCGTGACCGAGCACATAAGTTTCCCACTCCCGCCGGAACTACGTACGCCGACGCACTGATCGGAGTACGCCAAGCAGGTCGCAAACCCGGGCGACTTTTACATGAGACCAATCGTAACTACATTGCAAGTAATGGCGGGGACACTACGAAACCTGCCTATTCGACGTAACTCGTTTGGAAAGATCCGCACAAAACAGTGAAATAAGTCCGAAAATTCTAGCCTTAATTTCACTATTTGTTGATTTAGTCTCAAGCTGTATCCCTTTCGGCCTAAAGTCACTTACACCTTGGCCGAAAAAGAGGAAACCCGTTTTCGTCACTGCAATATTGGCGCCCCTGCTGGTCACGCCAAGAATTCCGGAGTCTTCATGCCTTTTGTACGCAGAACTGCCGATGGAAAGATCGATGCCTTGTTCCAGACAAGCGTCGACGGTGTCAACGAAGAGCTACCCCCCAATCATCCCGAAGTGCGCGCCTTTATCGGCGCTCCAGAGGACGCCTCATTCTCGAAACTCGATGCCGACTTCATTCGTGTGCTCGAAGACGTCATCGACGCCCTGATCGAAAAGGGCGCAATACGCGTCACCGATCTGCCGCATGGCGCGCAACGCAAGCTTTCGGCGCGAAAAGGTCTGCGCCAGCGCATAAAGGGCGCCCTGAATTTGTTGCAAGATCAAGACGTAATTTAAAAAATCATGAATGTCCTCAATAATTCCTGGCACATGAACGAGCACGCAACACACGACGATCCCTTGCTCGATTGTCTTGCGGCGCTCACACGCATTCACGGTCACCCGTGGACGCACGAAGCCCTTGCGGCGGGTCTGCCGCTCGTCGACAACCGATTGACGCCTTCGCTGATCGCGCGCGCCGCCTCGCGCGCAGGGCTTTCGGCCCGGCTCGTACGCCAGCCGCTCGAAAAGATCCGCGCGGCGCTGCTGCCCGCGATTTTGCTGCTGCGCGACCAGCGCGCCTGCCTGCTGCTCGAATGGACCGCCAGCGGCGAGGCGCGCGTGCGCTTTCCGGAGGCTGGCGAAACCGAAACCCTGATCAGTCGCGAAGAGCTTGCCGAGCAATTCACCGGCATCCTCTGCTACGTCAAACCGCGCTTCCGTTTTGAAGCGCGCGTGCCGGAAGTCGGCAACCTGACCGGCCGCCACTGGTTCTGGGGCGTGGTCATCAACAATTGGCGGCTCTACCGCGACGCGCTGCTCGCCTCGATCGCAGTCAATCTTTTCTCGCTCACGCTGCCGCTGTTCACGATGAACGTCTATGACCGTGTGGTCCCCAACCATGCGGAAGAGACGCTCTGGGTGCTCGCAATCGGCATCCTGCTCGTCATGCTCTTCGATTTCAGCCTGCGCACGCTGCGCGGCTTCATCATCGATACTGCGGGCAAGCGCATCGACGTAACCTTGTCGTCGAAGATCATGGAACGCGTACTCGGCTTACGCATGGAGGCGCGGCCCGAGTCGGTCGGCTCCTTCGCCTCGAACCTGCGCGCCTTCGAGAGCGTGCGCGACTTCATCGCCTCGGCTACGGTCACGGCGCTCGTCGATCTGCCATTTTCGCTGCTCTTCGTGGTGGTTTTGGTCTGGCTCTCGCCATGGCTGATCTTGCCACCGCTAATCGGGGGCATTCTCGCGCTGCTGGTCGCGCTCGTCGTGCAGAAGAAATTGCACATGCTGACCGAAAGCACCTATCGCGCCTCGGGCCAGCGCCAGGCCACGCTCGTCGAAGCGCTGGTCGGGCTGGAGACCGTCAAGACTCAGGGTGCTGAAGGTGCGACGCAGCGCAAATGGGAAAGCAGCACGCTGTTCATTGCGCAAATCGGCACCAAGCTCAAACTGCTCTCGGCTGTCGTCGTGAACTTCACGATGACGATCCAGCAGCTCGTAAACGTCGCCACGGTCGTGCTCGGCGTCTATCTCCTGATCGACGGCAAGCTCTCGATGGGCGGCATCATCGCGGCCTCGATGCTCGGTGGCCGCATGCTCGCGCCGCTCGGTCAAATCGCCGGCCTGATGCTTCAGTATCACAACGCGCGCACCTCGCTGACCGGCATCGAGCAGCAAATGAAGCTGCCAATCGAGCGACCCGAGGGCGCAAACTTCCTGCACCGCACGCATTTCCGCGGCGAAATCGAATTTCGCAATCTGACCTTCGCCTATCCCGGCCGTGAGCAGGCCGTGCTGCGCAATCTGTCCTTACGTATCGAACAAGGCGAGAAGGTCGCGATCATCGGCCGCATCGGTTCGGGCAAGACGACGCTGGAAAAACTGATCCTCGGCCTCTACCAGCCCAAAGACGGCGCCGTGCTGATCGACGGCATCGACACACGCCAGATCGACCCGGCCGAACTGCGCCGCGCAATCGGTTTCGTGCCGCAGGACGCTACGCTGTTCTACGGCAGCCTGCGCCAGAACATCGCGCTCGGCGCGCCGTTCGCCGAAGATGAGGCGATTCTCGCCGCCGCTGACATCGCCGGCGTCACCGAATTCGCCAATGCCCATCCGCGCGGTTTCGATATGCTCGTCGGCGAACGCGGCGAATCGCTTTCGGGCGGCCAGCGGCAGGCCGTCGCAATCGCCCGCGCAATGCTGCACGACCCACCCATCCTGCTGCTCGACGAGCCCAGTTCCAACATGGATCACCAGAGCGAAGACCGGCTCAAGCAGCGTCTGCGCGCAACGACTCAAGGCAAGACGATGATTCTGATCACGCACCGCACTTCCCTGCTTGATCTGGTCGACCGCCTGATCGTCGTCGACAACGGCCAGATCGTTGCCGACGGACCCAAGGCTCAGGTCGTCGAGGCATTGCAACAAGGCCGCATCGGGAGGGCCGTCTGATGGAGAATCCGATCAAGGTCGCATCCAGCAGCCCCGCAGGCGCGCTCGACCAAATCGTCCGCATCGCCGGTCGCAACGACCTGCACGACAGCGCCAATCACGTTGCCGATGCCGATTGGGCAATCGGCGAGCAAACCCCGCGCGGCGCCAAGCTCGCCATCTGGCTTTCGCTCGGCGCTTTGGTCGTACTGATCGTCTGGGCCGCGCTGGCGAAGATCGACGAAGTCACGCGCGGCGACGGCAAGGTGATTCCGTCGAGCCAGAACCAGATCGTGCAGAGCCTTGACGGCGGTATCGTCTCTGAGATCTTCGTCAAGGAAGGTCAGTCAGTCGAGAAAGGCGAATTGCTGCTCAAGATCGACCCGACGCGTTTTGTCTCCTCGCTGCGCGAGAACCGCTCCCAGTATCTCTCGCTGCTGGCCAAGGCCGCGCGGCTGACGGCACTTGCCGAAGGCCGCGACTACGTGCCACCGCCTGAAGCACAAGAGGCGGTCCCCGATGTCGTCGAGCAGGAACGCCAGGCATTCCTGTCGAAAAAGCTGGAACTCGACGCAAGCGTCGGCGTGGCGCGCCAGCAAATGACCCAGCGCTCGCAGGAGCTCAACGAAGTGCGCGCACGCCGCGAACAGGCATCTCAGAGCTACGACCTGACCGCCCGCGAGCTTGAAGTTACACGGCCGCTGGCAAACACAGGTGCGGTGTCCGATGTCGAACTCTTGCGGCTCGAACGCGATGTCGCGCGTTACCGTGGCGAACGCGATGCGGCCAATGCGCAGATCCCGCGCATCCAGGCATCGATAGGCGAAGCCCAACGCAAGATCCAGGAAGTCGAGCTGCAGATGAAGAATCAAGCGCGTTCGGAGCTTTCCGAGACAAGCGGAAAGCTTGGCGCACTCTCCGAAGGCAGCGTCGGGCTCGCCGACCGCGTCAAGCAAGCGGAAGTCCGCGCGCCGATGCGCGGCACCGTCAAGCAGCTTTTCGTGCACACGATCGGCGGTGTCGTCCAACCGGGCAAGGAAATCATCGAGGTCGTGCCTTCCGAAGATGCGCTTTTGCTACAGGCTCGCGTGCAGCCGCGCGACATAGCCTTCCTGCGTCCAGGCCAGCCGGCACTCGTGAAGTTCACCGCCTACGATTTCTCGACCTATGGCGGTCTTGTGGGCACGCTGGAACACATCGGCGCCGACACAGTCGTCGACGAGAAAGGCAACGCCTTCTACGAAGTGCGCGTGCGCACGAAGAACGCCACGATAGGCGACAAGCATCTGCCCATCATCCCCGGCATGGTTGCCGAGGTCGATATCCTGACAGGCAAGAAATCGATTCTCGCCTACCTTCTTAAGCCCGTGCTGCGCGCCAAAGCCGCCGCACTCACCGAGCGTTGAGCCTTCCAATGCGAAACGGTACGATCACTCTCGCCACACCAGACGATGGCCTCGCGCGCCGCTGGCAGGCTGCCTGCGACGGCGCACCTATCCTCCACATCCGCACTTTCGACCAAATCGATGCAGCGGAAAACATCGTCGTCATCGATGCCGTCCTGTCCGGACTGCCCGCTTTTAGCGATCCATGTTGGCGCGCGCTGGCGCAACGGCTCCAATTGATTTTCGCTAGCAACCACCCGCAGGACACCGAAGGCATCGCTGCCATCGAAGCCGGCTTCGTCGGCTACTGTCACGCCTACTGCGCGCCCGCGCAGTTGCAGCAGATTTTCGATGTCGTCGAATCCGGCGAATTGTGGATCGGGCGCAGCTTGGTGACACGCCTCGTCCATGCAGTCAATACGGCGCGGCCGCAACTTGCCGAAAACTGGGCTTCCGAACTGACCGAACGCGAGCATGAAGTCGCCCGCCGCGCCGCGCTCGGCGAATCGAACGCAGATATCTCGACGGCGCTCGACATCGGCGAACGCACCGTCAGGGAACACCTGTCCGTCGTTTTCAAGAAGCTCGGCGTTGCCGACAGGTTACAGCTGGCCCTGAAGGTGCACGGCATCCGCTGATCGACCTGCGCGGCAGGCACCAGCTTGCCGCGCATCTGCGCTTCGTCCGCTTGACGAAGGCACTGCTTGGCCCTACGTTGCAGCTCGCCTCGGCATCTCAGCCGCAGCCTTTGCGCTGCAAAATCAAGCCGTCCACCCGCGCTATGGCCCATTCAGCCGCTTAGCCTGGCGGTCTTCGGAAAATTCTTACTCCCGCAGTAAAAACAGCTCGAACCATCTTCACAGTTTTCGGATTGAGCAAAAAAAATCCAAAAAATTCACAAATTCGCACAGAAATTACAATAATTAACATATAACGAGACAAATCGCCTTAACCGCCAATAACGACATTTTCAATATTTGCCCATACTACGAATCTCGATTTTTGTAATTCGTTCAGAGGCCAAAAATGTCAGACAGTACTGTGGTTCGTAATGAAGCCCGCGTTACACAGGTGGTGGGTAAGGTTTGGGTACGCCACAGTAATGGCAGCTTGCACGAGCTCAAAGTCGGCGATCGCATCGCCGAAGGCCAGGTCATCGTCACCGACGCTCATGGCAGCGTAGAACTGCGTAACGCGCAAGGCACGCTCGTAGAAATCGGCCAAGGACGCGAAGTTCTCGCCGATAGCGACCTTCTCACGCAGGAGACCTCCGGTGCGCATGAAGCAGCAGTACGGCAAACCGGCAGCGATCAGGAGCGCGCCCTGCTCGCGCTCGACGCCGGCAACGACCCATTCGCCGAACTCGACCCGACCGCCGCCGGTCTGAGCGCCGGTGGCGGTAATGAGGTACATGGCTTCGTTCAGTTGCTAAGACTCGGCGAAACTTTTGTCTCTCCGCCCGATACACCGGCGAACTTCGTGCATCTGGCGGCAGAGGCGCGCGATAACTTAGAGCTTCCCGCTGGTCTTGCGCAAAACACAGCAAGCGCACCGAATTCGTCGACTTCAGGCATCACATCGGTCAGACCGCCGCTCAACAGCGCTCCGACGGCACAGGATTTGAGCCTTGCTACGCGCGAAAATACGCCGATCTCCAGCAGGCTCACCGCGGCCGATCCCGATGGCGATACGCTCGTCTTTGCCAAAGCGAGCGAGGCGGCCCACGGCACGGTCAGCGTCAATGCGGACGGCACTTTCACCTATACGCCAAACCCCCATTACAACGGCCCCGACAGCTTCACCATGACAGTCAACGATGGCCACGGCGGCTCCGCAACAGCCACCGTCACGGTCGGCGTTATCGCAACACCCGATCCCGCCATAATTTCTGGCCAGGATAGCGGCGCAGTCAAAGAAGATGTCGGCATATCGGTATCCGGCAAGCTCAACATCGTCGACCCCGATGCCGGCGAAGCCGCCTTCCGCCCCGCCAAGATCCAGGATGGCTTCTACGGTTCGCTCACGATCAATGCCGCCGGCAACTGGATCTACACGCTCGATAACGCCGCCCCGGCCGTACAGGCGCTGAGAGAAGGCCAAACGCTCACACGCCCGATCACGGTTACCAGTGTCGACGGCACAACCCATGCCATTACCGTCACGATTACCGGGACCAATGATGCGCCAAGCATCACGGGCACCAACACCGGCTCGGTGACCGAGGACGGCACACTCACCGCCAGCGGCAAGCTCAACATCACCGACCCCGATGCCGGCGAAGCCGCCTTCCGCCCAGCCACAATTACGGATGGCGCCTACGGCGCGCTCACGATCAATGCCGCCGGCAACTGGACCTATACGCTCGACAACGCCGATCCGGCCGTGCAGGCACTAAAGGGAGGCGAAACCCTAGACCGCAAGATCACAGTCACCAGTGTCGACGGCACAACCCATGCCATTACCGTCACGATTACCGGGACCAATGAGGCACTGACGGGCACCGAAGATACCGCGCTCCAGTTGAACTGGCGCGACTTCAAAGCCAACGCCATCGATTCACCCGCGGACGCGCTGTCGATCAATGTTGGCAGTCTGCCGCTCAATGGTGAGCTGCAGTACAAGAGCGCCAACGACGGCTGGAAACCGGTCATTGCCAATCAGCAATTCACCAAGGCGGATATCGACGCCGGTATGCTGCGTTTCGTACCGGGACTGCACGAGTCGGGTTCGCCCGGCCACACCGGCGGCACCGGCGTCGGTAACAATCAAACCCACTACGCGCAGCTCACCTATACGGTCAGCTCTGGCCACCAGAGCAGCAAGGTCGGCACCCTGCTCATCGATATCGCAGCCGTGGCGGACACGCCGAATCTGAAGTTGGAAGTCAGCCCCCCCAGTTCGGTTCATGTCACCGACTTTGAGGATGTCATCAGTCCCTCGACGGGATCCACGCAGTCCATCTATCCCGGCTACATGACCTCGCTCGGAGCTGCGACCTGGCGCAGCGGCACGCACAGCGGCAACAAGGAAGGCCTAGTAGAGGTAGGCTACGAGAGTATCTATCGCGGTGGCAACAGTACCAACAAGGTGCTCGACCTCGAACGTAATAAGGGGGATGCCTGCAATCTGTACACCGATCTTCAGGGCTACAAAGGGGATGTATACCAACTGAAGTTCGACTATGCCCCGCGGCCTGGCTACAACTCGGAGGTCCGCGTGTTTTGGGAAGGTCATTACAAGGGAACGTTCTCTTCGACGGATTTGAAGAACATTCAACTGGATTTGACGGCCACGAAGGACGGCCCGGCCCAGCTGGAGTTCCGCGGCGGCGGTCTGCTCGACAACATTTCGCTAGGCAAAATCGATAGCAACGTCGGCTTCCAGGGCGACTGGATCAAGTTGAGCAAGATATCGGCGGAATTGCTCGATAAGGATGGCTCCGAGAAACTGACGCTGTCGCTAACCAATATCTCAGAAGGAACACAACTGTGGGACGGCAAAGGCCCTATATTTACTGCCAAGAAAAATGAAGCCACGGTCGACATAACGAACTGGAACCTCACGACCCTGCAACTGAAGCCTTCTCCGACCACGGCTGCCAGCACGCTTCACATAGGCGTGTCCGCAACATCGACCGAAACCTCCACCAATAGCCACTCCGTCCCAACGACCCAAACCATCGATGTCATCGTACGGGCTCATAAACTAACTTCCGTGACGGCTACCGATCTTGACGCGCCATGGATCAACAAGGGCGCTTGGTACCCCGATGGCAGTTGCCAGTGGATCAATTCCCCTGGAAACCAGGGCGGCAAAACACTCAACTCGTTCGGCAGCGCGATATGGGAGAGCGACTCTCAGTTACGCAATCTCGTTGGCGCCTCTCATCCCACTAATGGTCCCATCTATCCGCACGGTCTTATCGCACTCGAGAAAGACCCTACGCAATCTGGTGTCAACGTGATGAGGATCGAACGCGGTCGTGGCGATGTAGGCAACGTCTTTACCAACCTCCCTGCGCACGACGGCAAAGTGTTCCAGATATCGTTCGACTATGCCGCAGCAAAATTAGGCGACACGTCGAAGGTCAACGTTTTCTGGGGCGGCCAGTTGGTCACAACGCTAGAGGCCAAGTCGACAGGCTTCCAAACCTATACGCTAAACCTCACAGCCACGAAGGCAGGCATCGAGGCAGCCAAGGCTGCAATTGCGGAGGCCTATAAAGCAACACACACGCATTGGGAGCAGAGTGACGTCGACAAGGCCGTCATGGCGGCGGGTAACGTCGAGCGCCTGGAGTTCAAAACGACCGATGGCAACTCGATCACCCCGGGCGGGGACGGCGAACGTATTGGCTATAGCCGCACCGACGGCGTCGGCGGCCTGCTCAAGAACATTTCGATCGGCCTCGTCGACATCAGCAGCCACAGCACTCAGGACACCGGGATTCGCTTGGCTTCGCTCGCGGCCAGTCTGCCCGACGCACACGGGGATCTGATGGTGGCCGCCACCACCCAGCCAGCCGACGCGCAGCCGAAGGATGCCCACCACGCCACCACCACCCCTACCAGCAACCCGGTTGGCATAACCGATCGAGCGCTG
>JAVBKC010000142.1:0-11774 GCA_031554255.1 Niveibacterium sp. | reverse complement strand
CATGTTGCCCACAACCTGGCGCTGGTGCGCCACATCGCGCTGAACCTTATCCGGCTCGACACGAGCGTCAAGACCAGCATTAAGACCAAGCGCCTTTTGGCGGCAACTTCGGACGAGTTCCGCACCGTTCTACTTGGCTTCCCGCCTGAAGAAGACGATGACGATTAATGTCAAATGCGTAGCTGCGGGAGCCCTGGATCCGAGGCCGATCTATTCCTGGCATCCCGAGGACGAGGACAATTGGTATTACCCGATTGAAAATGCAACCTTTCGCGCGTGGCGGTCCCGACGTGGCCGCGGCGGGGACTTCGTCATTTTCAGCGACGTACGGACAGAATCCACGTCCTGGCTGGATTTCGTGGCCAGCAAGGCGGAAATCGCTGCCGCGAAGGCGCAGAAATGAAAACCCTTTTCACGCCGCCAATGCGCTGGGCGGCGCGGCTGCTGGTAGCCGCACTGGCGTTTCATTTGCTGGATTATTCGCATTCGGTATGGCTGCGCGCGCATCCAAAGAAGTGCTACGACACTATGTCGCCAGACAAGCATTACATTCTCAGAATTTGCACACTGCGCTGGGAGGAATGGTATTACTTGGCAACTCTTATTGAGAATATTCAGGTTATTGACCCGCGAATGCATAGGGTTCTTTATGAACACTTAAGAACTGGAATGAGGGGGGGGGCGACTGAATGGTGGGGTTGTCGTGAAGAAAAAGGTCCAGAAAACGATTTTACGCCATCAGACCCCGGGATATGCATAGGGGTTAATTGGGATTTTGGCGGGTATGATGAGGATGATAATTCGACAGAGCTTCCGCCCTCACGCTGGGAACAATTCAAGGCGAGGCTTCCGTAGCCGTGACAACGCCAATGAAAGCCATTTTCACGCCGTCAATGCGCTGGCCAGCGCGGCTGTTGGCGGCCGCACTGGTATTTCATTTGCTGGATTATTCGCATTCGGTATGGCTGCGCGCACATCCTGAAAGTTGCTTCAACACCATGTCGCCCGATAAGCATTATATGCTCCGACATTGCACGTTACGCAGTGGAGAGAAGTATTTCCCAATAATAACCTATATTGAAACCGTTCAGATCATTGATCCGCGCACGCATAGGGTCCTTTATGAAGACCTAGAAAGCGGATCAGAAGTGTATGGACCGATAGACTGGGATGGTTGTCGTGAAGAAAAAGAGCCTGAAAACAATTCAGCATCATTAGACGCCGGGATGTGCACAGCGGTTAGCTGGAGTAGAGGAGGGGGGGTACGCGAAATCACGACAGAGCTTCCGCCCTCACGCTGGGAACAATTCAAGGCGAGGTTCCCGTAGCCGTGACGGCGCTAATGAAACCCCTTTTCATGCCGTCAATGCGCTGGCCAGCGCGGCTGTTGGCGGCCGCACTGGTGTTTCATTTACTGGATTATTCGCATTCGGTATGGCTGCGCGCGCACTCAGATCCTGAACTTTGCTTTGACGACATGTCGCCAGACAGGCATTACATTCTCAGAGTTTGCACGCTGCGCAATAGCGAACGATATGCCCCGATCACTTCTATTCATAACATTCAAATTATTGACCCACACACGCATAAGGTTCTCCATGAAAACTTACAAATTGCACGATGGGGGGGGGGAGATAGACTGGTTTGGTTGTAGCGAAGCCCCCGGTCCTGGAGACGATTCTGTTTCATCGAAATTCAGTACGTGCACAGCGGTTAGGTGGAGTAGGGACGGGTACGATTTTGACGACAACATGACTAAGCTTCCACCCTCACGCTGGGAGCAATTCAAGGCGAGGCTTCCGTAGCCGTGACGGCGCTAATGAAACCCCTTTTCACGCCGCCAATATGCTGGCCGGCGCGGCTGCTGGCGGCCGCACTGGTGTTTCATTTGCTGGATTATTCGCATTCGGTATGGCTGCGCGTGCATTCAAATCTTGAACGTTGCTTCGACGACATGTCGCCAGATAAGCATTACATCCTTAGAATTTGCACGCTGCGCGATAGCGAACGATATGCCCCGATCACCTCTATTGACAATGTTCAGATTATTGACCCACGTACGCATAGGGTTCTCTATGAAAACCTACAAATCGCACGAGGAGCTGGGTGGGGAAGCGACTGGTTTGGTTGTAGCGAAGCCCCCGATCCGGGAGACGATTCGTCTTCATCGGAATTCAGTACATGCACAGCGGTTAGCTGGATTGGGGGTGGGTACGATCTTGACGATGGCATGACGAAGCTTCCGCCCTCACGCTGGGAACAATTCAAGGCGAGGTTCCCGTAGCCGTGACGGCACTAATGAAACTCCCTTTCACGCCGCCAATGCGCTGGTCAGCGCGGCAAAATTGTTTCGTGCAGATCGACGACGGCAGCGTGCAGCTCGAAATCTCGGGTCTTCGCCGAAACTATGAACACCGACGAAGTGCCGATCGTCGAAGCCAGAATCAAGCGCGACGATTTCACCGGCGGTCTGCGCATCGCCGATAAACTCATTAAGGTGGATAGGCCCGAGGCATTTTTATGGCTGGTGCGGCAATACGTCTATCGCCGTAAGTCCTTCGAATCTAAAGATCGGCAAGATATTGCCGTTAAATCTAAACCAATGGCTATTCGATTGCCGTTATTACTATTTTAAAGGTACAAGTTTTGAAGAACATGACAGTTGGCCAGCGTTTCGTGCTGATGATCGCGGTGCCTCTGTTGGCGCTGACGATAACTACCCTTCGTTTACTCCACACCAACTACACCGACTATCGGGGGGCCGCTCAGACGCGCGAAGTCCTGCAGATTGCGATTGCCGCAGGCGATCTCATTCATCGCGTCCAGTTGGAGCGGGGCGCGAGCGCCGGTTTTATCCAATCGCACGGGCAGAAATTCGCGGATGTCGTGCCCGGCTATCGCAAGGGGTCGGATGCCCACACGGCAAAACTGGCCGCCGAAACGGGTAAAACCAAGCTCGCGGATATGCCTTTGCTACGCGACGCGGTGAACGCCGCGCAAACGGAACTAGCGAATCTCGCGACGTTGCGCGGCCGGATCGATAAATTCGATATCACCCCGGCTGAGGGAATTGCCGCCTATACCCAGACGATAGCGGCGCTGGTCCATATGGCGGAAACGATCGGGCTCTACAATACCGATTTGGGTGTGGCACAGCAGGTCAATGCCTATATGGCTCTGATTCGGGCAAAGGAATACTCGGGACAGGAACGCGCGGTCGGGGCGGCAATACTTACCGCCGACACCGCCGATTTCCAGAAGCTGCTTGCGTTCTTTTCGCTGGATGTTCGGCAAAAGGCCAGCTTCGAGCAATTCAAAACGATAGCGGCCCCCGATGAATTGGCGGCATTGCAGTCCCTGCTGGATAGCCCGGAGAACAAGGAAATTCAGCGCACACGGGATGTGATACTGAAAACAGGAACCAGCGGCTCGTTCGGTTTAGATCCTGCCGCATGGTTCAAGCAGAAGACCAGCATGATCAATGCGTTGTATCAAGCAGAGAATCTGGTGGCCAAGCACATCTCCGACAGGACGGAATCAATTGTCCAGAGCACCGAGAAAATGCTGGCCGGTGGCGTATTCGCGGGTTTTATCGTGGTTCTGCTAACGGTATATATCGGATTGCGCGTAGCCGCGAGCGTCAGCAAACCGCTGCGCGAAGAAGTACATGTGGCCGAAGCCGCCATCCGCGACAATGACCTGACCCACCTGATGGCCGAACGCGGCCCGATTGAAGTCGTGCGGGCGGGTCAGGCTTTTAATGCGCTCATGCATAAATTCAGGGACGTGATTGCCGGCGTTAAAACTTCGTGCGAAGGTATTACATTAGCTGCCCATGCCCTGGCGGCATCCAGCCAGCAATTGAAAGCCGGAGCCGATACGCAATCGACAGCGGCCGGCTCGGTCGCGACAGCGGTGGATAAGGTTTCTCTGAGCGTTAGCGAAACGGCCGAAAATGCACATCTTGTTTCGGAAACCGTTACCGCAGCCGGCACGCAAACCTCCACCGCCATTGAGGAAATGGCCGAAACCGTCGAAAACATGAAGCATGTTGCCGCTTTGATCGGCGCTTCGCGTAATCAGGTAACGGCATTGAGCGATGATTCGCAGAAAATCGGCGGCATTATCGAAGTGATTCACGGCATTGCACAGCAAACCAATCTTTTGGCTCTGAATGCGGCCATCGAGGCAGCCCGGGCCGGCGAGCAAGGCAGAGGTTTTACCGTTGTGGCCGACGAGGTCCGCAAGCTGGCCGAGCGCACATCCCTGGCCACGGCCCAGATCGACGCCTTGATCCACCGCATCCAGGAAGGCGTGGAAATTACCGTGGTGTCCATGCGCCAGGCCAATGAGCAAGCGCTTTCCGGGGTCACTCATATCGAGAGCACGGAAAAAGTGCTACACCAAATCAACGAGAACGCGCGTGACGTGGCGCTAAAGGTTGCAACCATCACGACCGCGCTCGACGAGCAGGATAAAGCGATGCGGCAGGTGGCGGTCAATATCGAAGAGATAGCGAAACAAACGGAACGCAATAATTTATCTGCCGACCACAATAACACCACCACGCTCGAACTTGACCGGCTTTCAATCCGTCTACAAGAATCGGTGGCTCAATACAAGGCGTAGCCGAACGCTGCCGGAAAATACTTGCAGCAGGCATAATCCGTCGCATATAAATCTGGCAGTCTTTATCCAAAAAAGGAATCTACAAGATGAAAACAAAGACGCTTTTGCTGGCAATAGCAACGCTTGTTGCCACCGGTTCTGCTCAGGCCGTTGGCGTCGGTGCGCGCGTCGGCACGACCGGTATCGGCGGCGACATCGGTTTTTCACTGGCGCCCACGCTGCTCGCGCGCATCGGCTACTCGTACCTGAACTACAGCCATACGATAGATCAGACCGACGTCAGCTACGACGGCAAGCTCAAGCTCTCGAACGCCAGCCTGCTGCTCGACTGGAGCCCACTCGGCCCGTTCCGGATCACTGCCGGTTTGATGCCCAACAACAACAAGCTCGAACTCAACGGGCGTCCGACCCGCAGCTCCTATACGCTCAACGGCAATACCTATCAGGCTTCCGACATCGGATCGCTATCCGGCGAAGTAAAGACAGGCAACAGTGTCGCGCCGTATCTTGGCATCGGCTACGGTAACGTCGCGACGGCCGGCGTGAACTTCTATTTCGACCTGGGCGTCATGTACATGGGCACGCCGAAGGCAAGCCTCTCCGCCGCTTGCGGCGCAAGCTTGGACGCCGCCAGTTGCACCCAGCTGCATAGCGACGTCGCGAAAGAGCAGCAGCGTCTTGTCGACGATCTCAACGGTGCGAAGTGGTTCCCGGTCGCCAACATCGGCGTTACGATCGGTTTCTGATCGCGTACCCGGTCTTGACCACGCGTTGCAGCTCACCCGCCATTTATGGCAGTAAGCCGCAACGAGACCGAGCCTAGAACGTCCAAAGGGCGTTCGCTCAAATTGGTGGAAAGCCCGGGCATTCATACCAGGGCCTTCACGGGACAATCGGGCGCCGCCAGGCGCCCTTCCTTTTTGAGGATTTCGCAATGCATGCCGCCCTGATCCTCGACGATGCCTGGCTCGCACCGCTACGCGAAAAGGCGCTTGCCGCACCGCGTTTGCGGACGAATCTGAATCTGCACGAAAGTGCCGGCGCAGCATGCCAGCGCTTCTTCAACGCAATGGAGCCGACGAGCTATGTGCAGCCGCACAGGCACAGCGGCGAAGGCAAGCAGGAAACCTTGATCGTTGTACGCGGACGCGTCGGCGTACTTATTTTCGACGATATGGGTCGTATCATTCGGCATGGCGTTCTTGCGGCCGGCGGCCGGCAGTTCGGTTTTCATATGCCGACAGGTATCTGGCATGCCATCGTCTCACTTGAAAACGGTACGGTTTTTCTCGAAACCAAGGGAGGCCCGTATCTCGCGGGGGCCGACACCGAATTCGCGAGCTGGGCGCCGGCGGAGGGCTCGCTTGACGCGCCCGCCTATCTCGAAACGCTGCGCGCGACCCTGGCGGACTGAAGCATGTTCGAGATCGTTCTCGTCGAACCGGAAATTCCCGGCAATACCGGCAACATTATTCGCCTAAGCGCGAACGCGGGATGCCACCTGCATCTCATCGAACCGCTGGGCTTCAATCTGGAAGAGAAACAGTTGCGCCGCGCGGGGCTCGACTACCACGACCTTGCGCGCGTCACGCTGCACCCGGACTGGGCTACCTGCTGTGCGGCGTTCGCGGATAGGCGCTTTTTTGCATTGACCACGCATGGCGCGGTCCGCTACGACACCATCGATTACCGAGCCGGCGATATTTTCGTATTCGGCGCCGAAACGCGCGGCCTGGCACCCGACCTGCGTGACGTTTTTCCACCCGAGCGGCAGCTGCGGATTCCGATGCTGCCCTCGAACCGCAGCATGAATCTGTCGAACACGGTTGCACTCGTCGTCTTCGAAGCGTGGCGGCAACAAGGTTTTGCTGGCGGAGGATAAAATCGCTTCCACTTTTGCTTCACGCAATGGATGCCCAAGATGAAATATCTGAAATGCTGCTGGACTCTCCTGTTGTTGTGCGCGATGCCTACGGTAGCCTTGGCGGCTTCGCTATGGGAAGGGACGATAGGCAAGGCGGCAGTAGTGGTGAATTACGATCCCGCGCACGCGTCCGATCAGGGGTCTTATTTTTACCGGCGCTATCTGCTCGATATTTCCCTGCACGCCCGGAACGAATCCGATGCGCAGGACTTGCTCGAAGGCGAAGACGGGCCGCGCTGGCACATGCAAACGCCGGGCGGCGATACCTGGAACGGCGAATGGAAAGGCCCGGACGGCCGTCGCCTGCCGATTCGCCTGCATGCATTGCCGGCTTCAGATCAAAGCACCGCAGGCCCGGACAAACAGCGCGAGCGAATCGGCGAAGCCTATGATCGACAGCGAGTACGCGATCTGAAATTCAAGGCCGGAAAGAAGGAAACGCGCGGCGATTTCCAGATCCAATGGCAGGAGGAACCTCGCAGCGGGATTCGCTCGCTTCGGGTGGTCGCCGGTTATGCGGAGCCTGTTCGCCAGCGGATCAACAAGATCCTGTTCGATCAACAATGGCGTAGCGTCGCGGACGCTTTCATCTGCAAGTCGGCCCCCAGGGGCGGCGACTACGAGCAAACGGTGAGCTTGCGCTATATCGGAGCCGACGCCATTAGTCTTAGCATCTTCACCGCCTTCGATTGCGGTGGCGCGCATCCCGACTTTGGCGACGCGCCGTTGACGATAGACGGCCGGACAGGCGAACTCCTCGCGCTCGAAGACGTGCTCTACCTTGGGAAAGGCGTGCCGCCCAAGGACAAGCCCGATGACAACGACGCCTTTTACGCATATCGCAGGGATGTACTTGCCCCCTGGCTCGCAAAGACAATGCGCAGGCTATACCCCGACAAGATGCCCGCCTCGCAAGACACGGACGCCTGCGCCTACGCCGATCCGGCAGTATGGGAATCCCTGAGCTGGCATTTAACGCCGGCGGGAATCTATATCGGGCCGGGTTTCGCGCGGGTCTTGCGTTCGTGCGAATATCCGGCGTGGTCGGTATTGCCGTGGCGCGTGGTTCGTGCCCATGCCGGCCGAGTAAATGCGGGGCCGCCCAGGCAGTAGGACGATCCACACCCGTCGGAAAAGTGCCGCGCTATCGGCGACAATCCCGCTTCGCATCCGGCTCGAACGAACCGGATTCCAGAATTTCTAGAGGTTCTTCATGAGTCGTGTCGCGCTCATCACCGGAGTTACCGGCCAGGACGGCGCCTATCTGGCGGAATTGTTGCTCTCCAAGGGCTATGAGGTTCATGGCATCAAGCGCCGGACTTCACTTTTCAATACCGATCGGATCGATCATCTGTATCAGGATCCGCATATCGACAATCGTCGTTTCATCCTGCATCACGGCGATCTGACCGACTCGACCAGTCTCCTGCGCATCGTCCAGAAAGTGCAGCCCGACGAAATCTATAATCTCGCGGCGCAAAGCCATGTGGCGGTTTCGTTCGAGGAGCCCGAATACACGGCCAATGCCGATGGTATCGGCGTGCTGCGCCTGCTGGAGGCGATCAGGATTCTCGGTCTGGAAAAGAAAACACGCTTCTACCAGGCTTCGACTTCCGAGCTTTACGGCCTCGTACAGGAAGTGCCGCAAAAGGAAACGACGCCGTTCTATCCACGCAGCCCCTATGCGGTGGCCAAGCTCTATGCATACTGGATCACGGTGAATTACCGCGAGGCATACGGGCTCTATGCTTGCAATGGCATCCTCTTCAATCACGAAAGTCCGGTACGCGGAGAAACCTTCGTGACGCGCAAGATCACGCGCGCAATGGCGCGGATCGCGCTCGGCCTGCAGGATTGCCTCTACCTTGGCAACCTCTCCGCGCTGCGCGACTGGGGCCATGCGCGCGACTATGTCGAGATGCAATGGTTGATGTTGCAGCAAGACACGCCCGAGGATTTCGTAATCGCGACCGGCGTGCAGTACAGCGTGCGCCAGTTCGTCGAGTTCGCGGCACGCGAGCTTGGCATAACGATTCGTTTCGAGGGCACGGGCGTCGATGAAATCGGCATCGTCGAGGCAGTACAGCCGGATCGCGCAAACGTGAAGGCGGGCGCGGCGATCGTTCGCGTCGATCCGCGTTATTTCCGTCCGACCGAAGTCGAAACCCTGCTCGGCGATGCAACGAAGGCGCGCGAAAAACTCGGCTGGGTGCCGAAGATCACGCTCCAGGAACTCGTGCGCGAAATGGTCGAGGCCGATTACACCTCGGCGCGGCGCGACGAACTCGTCAAACAAGCCGGTTTCCAGGCTTACGATTTTCACGAGTGAGCGCAATGCAGAAAGACGCAAAGATTTTTGTTGCAGGGCATAAAGGCCTCGTCGGCTCTGCGATCGCGCGCCGGCTCGCTCGGGACGGCTATGGCAGACTCATACAGCGCACGCACGCCGAACTCGATCTGACCGACGCGACAGCTGTCCGCGCCTTCTTCGAACAAGAATGCCCGGACCATGTGTTCCTCGCGGCAGCCAAGGTCGGAGGCATCGTCGCCAACAACACCTACCCGGCCGAATTCATCCGCGACAATCTTTCGATTCAAACCAATGTCATCGATTCGGCCTGGCGCGCTGGCGTGAAAAGGCTGCTATTCCTGGGGTCGAGTTGCATCTATCCGCGCCTGGCGCCGCAGCCGCTCAAGGAGGAGTATCTCTTGACCGGTCCGCTCGAACCGACGAACCGACCCTACGCACTGGCCAAGATCGCCGGTATAGAGATGTGCTGGAGCTACAACCGGCAATATGCCACGCAGTATCTTTCTGCCATGCCGACGAATCTCTATGGTCCGGGCGACAACTATCATCCGCAGAACAGCCATGTGATTCCCGCCCTGATCCGCCGCTTTCACGAGGCGAAGCTGACGGCAAGTCCGTCGGTCGCGGTGTGGGGCACGGGTTCGCCGCTACGCGAGTTCATGTACAGCGAAGACATGGCCGAGGCCTGCGTGCATCTGATGAATCTGCCCGATGAGGAATTCGCGTCCTTGCTCGGCAGCGACGAAGCCAAGACCGGCCGCTTCGAACCGCCGATCGTCAACATCGGCGTCGGCTGCGACCTCACGATCCGCCAGATCGTCGAGTTGATTCGCGAAACCGTCGGCTACACGGGCGAAATCGTGTTCGATACCACCAAACCCGATGGCACACCGCGCAAATTAATGGACGTTTCGCTGCTGGCCTCGAAGGGCTGGGTCGCTAAAACCTCGCTCACGGACGGGCTACGGCTTGCCTATGCGGATTTCCAGGCGCGCTACGCGTAGCGCGGCAAAATGCCAAATGAGATCAAGCCGCCGCATCGTCGATTTTCGTTTGCAGGCAAAGCGCTTCATGTGTTTCCACAAAACCTAGCCTTGTCGCAATCTGGCCGTGCGCATGCGCTGCAATATGCTGCCGTTCCCGGCTGGTGTCTATCGTATCGAGCACATAGGCCTGCACAACAAGATCCTCGGCAAGTGTGATCGCGCGCAGACAAGTCCATAGACTTATGTCGCCATCGTAGGCGGGCGCAGGGCTGATCGGGTGCTTGGCGTCGCTGTAGCGCAAAGCGACCGGAATGACCGGCACATTGGCATCGACGGCAGCCTGCATCAGCGCAGGCCGGAACGGCAGAAGGCACGTGCCGTTGGTCGTTGCGCCTTCGGGGAAAACGACGATCGCCGCGCCACGGGCAAGTTCGTGCTTGAGCGCCTCGGCCGCGCGGCGCGCGGCGCGGCGGCTGCCGCGCGCGATGAACACGGTCTCGGCATGCGCGACCAGCCAGCCGATCAGCGGCCAGGCGCGGACCTCCTCCTTGCAGACGAAGGCACAGGGGCGTAGCGCGTTGATCGCAAAAATATCGATCCACGAAATATGGTTTGCCGCGATCAACAGCCCGCCGTGCTGCGCAATTTCGTCATCGATGCGCAAGCGAACCCCGAGCCGCGAGAGCAACTGGCGCGACCAGATCTGCTTGACCTGCCGCTGATATTCGCGCGAGCGAAAACGGAAACTGACGGCCACAATGACGCAACCCCGGAACAGGTGAAGGATGACGCAAAGAAGCCGCCAGGCGGCGCGGATTTGTCGAAACACGGGAAGATTCGCGAAGCAGGTTGCAGAAATAAATGACGCACGCTTGTGACGGCCCCGGCATAAATACCGAGGTGAGCGCAACGCGCGATCGCGCGCGAGTTGCGCAGCATTGTAACGCCGGCTTGCGGCCGTGGTTCTGTCTTGTGGGAAGTGCGGGCCTATCTCGGTCGTCGCGGATCTTTTTCCTGCCGATCCATTTCACGGCAGCCAAACCGGGCTCTAAAATTCGGCCATGCTCTGGCCGACGCCGCGCCACCCGCAACAGGGATATGCAAAAAGAATGACCGCCAAACCGCCCTCCTCGCCCGCCAACCGCTTGCTGCGCGCAAGCAAGATCGCCTTCAGCGAACATTTTTACAGCTATGTCGAACACGGCGGCACGCAAATCGCCGCTGCTGCGCTCGGCGTGCCCGAACACGCGGTGATCAAAACGCTGGTGTTGCAGGACGAGCACGCGCATCCGCTCGTAATGCTGATGCATGGCGACCGCGAGGTTTCGATGAAAAATCTCGCGCGGGCGATTGGCGCGAAGCATGTCGAACCTTGCCAGTCCGCAGTCGCCGAACGGCACTCGGGCTACCGCGTCGGCGGCACCTCGCCGTTCGGCACGCGCCGCGCGATGCCTGTCTATATCGAGCGCAGCGTGCTCGATCTCGAACGGATCTGGATCAACGGCGGCGCACGCGGTTATTTGCTCGGCATTGCACCGGCCGATCTCGCTCCATTGCTAGCACCGACTCCGGTCGATGCAGCCCAGGCTATCTGAGGCGGGTGAAGTCATGCTTAAACGCGGATTCGATATTCTGCTCGCGCTCGTTCTTGGCCTCATTCTTGCGCTACCGATGCTGTTGATTGCAGTGCTGGTGCGGCGATCTTCCGATGGTCCGGCGTTGTACTGGTCCGACCGCGTGGGGCGCGATAACGCGATATTCCGCATGCCGAAGTTCCGTTCGATGCGAATCGACGCGCCGGTCGTCGCCACGCATCTCTTGCATGATGCCGCAGCGCATGTCACGCCGCTCGGCCGTGTATTGCGCAGAACGAGTCTCGATGAGCTGCCACAACTGTGGAGCGTGCTGCGCGGCGACATGAGCT
>JAVBKC010000118.1:0-25966 GCA_031554255.1 Niveibacterium sp. | reverse complement strand
TCGGCACGATAGAAGTGCGCGTGATGGACACGCCGCTGTCGATCCAGCGCGCGGCGCAAATTGCCGCCTACATTCAGTCGCTGGCGCGCTGGATCATGATAGAGCGCCCCTGGCGACCCGAAGAGGACGATTATCTTGTCTACAACTTCAATCGCTTTCAAGCCTGCCGCTTCGGCGCGGAAGGCAATATGGTGGACCCGCGCAGCCATGCGCACGTACGAATCGGCGACGATATTCTTGCCACGCTCGCCAAAGTCGAACAGCATGCAATCGAACTGCGCGCCGATACTGCCCTGCGCGAGTTGCGCGATTCGCTTTTGCTGGAGAGCGACGATGCGACCTGGTTGCGCCAGCGCTACCACGACGAACATCTGCTGCCGGAGGTCGTACGGCAGCAGTGTCTGCGTTGGAGAAGCTGAAATAACGTGGACCGCGAAGGGCCGCTCAGAATAGGCTTGTCGGCGCGGCTGATGCACGCGCCGCCGGCCGAGCTTGGCTTTCGCGACAAGGTGCTGCAATACCTGGAGCAGTCGGCCGCTCACTGGATCATGGCGCACGGTGCGCTTGCCTTTATGGTGCCTACGCTCTATAAGGCGTCCGAAATCGAGCGCCACAGCTTGTCGGTGCGCGACTATGTTGGCGTGCTGGATGGCTTGTTGCTGCAAGGCGGCTCGGACGTGAGTCCCGCAAGCTATGGCGAGACGCCGCTGCATCCCGATTGGGCTGGCGACCGCGTGCGCGATCTCTACGAAATCGAACTGATGTGGGAATTCGTTTTCCACGGCAAGCCGGTGCTCGGCATCTGTCGCGGCGCGCAATTGATCAACGTGGCGCTCGGAGGTTCATTGATCCAGGATATTCCCAGCCTGCACGAAGGCGCGATCGTTCATCGCGACGAAACGCTCTACGACAAGCTGCATCACGACATAAGATTTGTGCCGGGCGCGCGCCTGGTGCGGCTCTATCCGGATTTGCTCGCGCCACGCGTGAGCAGCATCCACCATCAGGCGGTGCTGCGCCTGGGCCATGACCTCGACATCGAGGCCGAGGCGCCCGACGGTATCGTCGAAGCGATCCGCTGGCGCGGCAAGGGTTATCTCGCCGGATTTCAATGGCATCCTGAGTTCCACACCGTCGGTAGCGCGGCGCTCGACAGCGGGCCGATCATCCAGGAATTTCTCGAAGCTGCAACGCGGGCACGGCAAGGCGCTGCATGAATCAGCCGGCTGCGCGCGCCGACATCGAAGGTGTCTCGCGCCTGGCTGGTGGCGGTGCGGTGGGAGCCTTTGCCGGCTCGCGTGGCGGCACGGCTGTCCAGTCGAGTTGCCAGAGTGGCCGCTGGAGCAGGCCATCCAGCCGCACCGGCACGACGATACCGCGCAAGCCTACAAGGTCGCGCGGGATGGCGTGCGGCAGGATCTCGATTCGGGTACGCCAGGCCAGCGTGGCGCCGAATTGCAAGCGTCCGCCGCCAGCTAAACGCAGCCAGTTGTTCTCGGCGTTGAAATCGGTGCAGTCGATATGGCCGCCCGCGAGATTGCAGGCGAGCGCGAGGCTGTCGAATTCCTCGCGTTCGCGCGGCGCGGCGATGCGTTCGGCATGCTGGCGGTTGCGTAGCGCTGGGCGCACGGCGCGCAGAAACTCGGCAATGTCCATGCCCAGCCATTGCGCGTTGCGCAGCGTCAATTGTGCGCTGCCGGTCAGGCTGCGCGACATGTCGGACCAGGCGCCCGGTACGGCGGCGAGTTTCCAGGCCCCGGTCAGTTCGCCGCGCAGAGGCAAATCGGTCGCACGCAGATCGGCGAAGAGCGGTGCGAGCGCGATCCGCGAAAAGCGCTGATCGAGCAGCAGGCGGCGCGCCACGGGCTGGTAATCGAGACTGCCGGCAAGCGTGCCGCCGTAGGCGTCCATGTTCAGATCGGCGAATTGCAGCCGACCGCCGCCGACGGTCAGCGTTGTCGAGGCGCGGCTTGCATGCAAACCGGCTAGCGCGAGATTCGTTGCGCGCAGACGAGCGGTGAAAGCATGCGTCGATACGGCAGTCGCGAGTTCGGGTAGCGAGGCATAACCGCTCGCACTCGCAAGCCGCCCCAGATCGAGGGTGTCGGCGTCGAGGTCGATTTGCAGCGGCAGCGGACGCGCCGGATCGTAATCGGCGGCTATGCGGCCGCGCGCGCCAGCATAGCTTGCCTGCAATTTAAGCAACGCGGCTTGACCGCTCGGCGCGAGTTCGGTACGGCCGTTGGCATTACCGGTCCACGCCATCTTGCCTTGCGTTGCCGCGACATTCCATTGCAGCGCGAGGCCGTCGAGGGTGAGCCGCTGCGCCTCGGGTCGAAAGACGACGCGGCCCGACAGACGTCCCTCGCTATTGCGTGCGGTCGTGCGGTTGCTGAACGTTGCGCGCAGTGGCGCCCCCTGAAACTCGGCGCTGCGCGTTGCGATTGTCGGGCTTTCGAGCAGAGCTTCGAAGCGCTCGTCGCCGTTCGCGGCGACGAAATTGGCCTTGACTCCGCGCAAGGCGAAGAGACCGTTCTTACTGGCCAGTTGCTCGGCTGATGCATCGAGGTCCAGGCTGCGCACGCCGACCCGGCCATGCCCGCGCAAGGACAGCCCGTTCAGTACGAACGCTTCGCCGCCGTTGTGCCCGCCGCCAATTGCGATTTGGGTATCGAGCGCGGTAGCACCCCAGGCGTCGCCGCGAAACCGCAGATTGGCGGATTCGAGGCCATAGCCTTGTGCGCCGGGCAGGTAGGCAAACGAAAATTCGAGACCGCCGCTGGCGCTGCCCGGCCCTTGTATCAGCGTCGCTGCGCCGCGCAAATCGCCGCGCATATCGACCGCCAGAGGGCCAAGCGTGAAATTCGCGCGTTCGAGTTTGAGCCAGGATTCGCCGTTAGCAGCAACGAGGTCGAGCTTGCCGCGTTCGATTTCCAGCGATTCGAGCGCAAAGCGGGCCGGCCAATTTGCGCCGCTGCTATTCTCGAAAAGGTCGGCAAGATTCGCTTTTCCGTCGGGTCGGCGCGCAATGCGCAAATCTGGATCGATGAAAGCTAGCCGCGTAACTTCCAGCCGGCCGGCGACGAGCGCCCAGAGGGCGAGCCTGGCCTCGACGCGACTCGCGCGCGCGATGATGCCCGGCCCCGCCGGTTCGCCAAGCGCCAGGGTTTCCATGACGAGCGTTGGCCAGGGGGCGAAATGCAATCGCGGCGCGCCTTCCATCGTGAGGCGTCGCTCGCAGCGCTCGCGTAGTTCGAGCACGAGTTCGTTGCGCACGCGTACGCCGTCCCAAGTGGCGAGCAGGAAAAGCGCGCCAGCTGCATAGGCCGCACAGATGCCGCCGAGTAGAAATGCGATAAGCCTTGAGATTCGAGCCATGATGCGATTTCTGGCCGGCCAGGGTTCAACCGGATCAAACTATCGGACGCATGCTACGACGCGTCTTCGGCCGGCAATTTGGGGCATAGCAACTGCGGTTGACGATTTGCTGGGTCGATAGCCAGGTAGCCGCCGTGTTTGTGCGCAAGAATGCGCAGTAGCAGCAAGTCTGCCTCGGTAGGCGGATCTGCCTGGGTTGCGTGGGTGGGCCGCGCTTCGATGCGCCAGTGTGTGTCGGCGTCGCACAGCCGCAGCACGAGCGCATTGCCCGCGCAGTGCGGCAAGGCGAGTTCCGCGATTTGCTGGACGGCACGTCGCAGCAGTTCGAGCTCGCCGCGCACGAGGCATTCCGCGCCGTCGGGGCCGCTGGGCTCCTCGACGCGAAGCGCTACACCGCGACGCTTCGCTGCGGCGTAGCAGACGTCGTGAGCCTCGTGGATTACTCGTACGAGATCGATTGGAACCATGCGTTCGGGCGCCAGCGCTGCTGCACGCAGCACGGCGAGCAAGGCATCGGAGCGCCCTAGCGCGAGTTCAGCCTGCTGTACGATGCGATCGAAACTTTCCCGGTCCGGCGGGAACAAGCCTTCGACGACACTGTGCGCAAGCCCGATAATCGCGGCAATCGGTGAACGTAGATCGTGCGACAAGCGCTTGACGACGTGATCGCGCGCCGCGTCCGCGAGCGCTGTTTCGCTACGGTCCTCGACGATCAGAAGACGGATCGCATCGGAGCCGCCCAGGCTTAAGGCGAGTTGTCGAGCTTCGGTCGAGCGAAATTCGAACGGTAGGCGCGCAAACCAGTCCGTGCCAAGAACAGCCGCCAGCGCTGCGCTGAGTTCTTCATCATCAGGCAGCACCAGCAGTTCGCGCAGTCTGCGGTTGCCGCGCAGGACACGGCCCTGGGCATCGCAACAAGCGGCGCCGAAGGGCAGCGCCTCGATCAGCATCGCATCGCTTTCAAGCATGGCAGGCTCCCGGCTTGCAGGCCACATGCATAATCGGGGACACTGCGCGTCCAGCGCCAGGCGCAATCCAAAGCGCCTGATTCCCTAATCCACGCGGAGACCAGCTCATGGGTTTCATTCAGGAATTCAAAGAATTCGCCCTCAAGGGCAATGTCGTCGATCTGGCGGTCGGTGTGATCATCGGCGGCGCTTTCGGCAAGATCGTGGAGTCGCTCGTTAAAGACATCGTCATGCCACTCGTCGGACGGCTGCTCGGTGGCGTAGACTTCAAGTATCTCTACGTCAATCTTGGCGATAAACTTTACGACAATCTCGAAGCCGCCGAAAAAGCCGGCGCGCCACTGCTCAAGTACGGAGCATTCATCAATACGGTCGTCGACTTCTTCATCGTTGCGTTGGCGATCTTCGTCGCGATCAAGGCAATGAACCGGCTGCAACGCTCGGCCATAAACACCGTGCCGGTAGCGGTCGAGGAGCCGCTCGCCACGCCTGAAGACATCGCCCTGCTGCGCGAAATTCGCGATGCGCTGAAAAAATAGATAACCGCCTTTATTCGTCCAGGATGCGCTCCAGTCGATAGCCGTAGTTATACGCCGGCGCGAGCCGGTAACCATTCTCGGGCCGCAGCGAAAGCTTGCTGCGCAACCGCGAAACGTGGGTGTCTATCGTGCGTGTCGCGACTGTTGTTTGGGTGCGGCCCCAGACGGCTTCGAGCAAATGGCCGCGCGAGAATAGTTTGCCGACATGGCGGAACAGGAAGACCGCAAGTTCGAACTCTTTGTCGGTCAAATCGATAGCTTCGTCGTTGAGATAAACGCGCTTGAGCGAGAAGTCGAAGCGGTACGGCGGCATCTGCAAATCGCGCTCCGGCTCGCGCGGACGCCCGCGCCGCAGCACCGCCACGATGCGTGAAAGCAGTTCGCCGCGCCGGATCGGTTTGACGATGTAGTCGTCGGCGCCGGTACTGAGCGCCGCTACGATGTCCTCTTCGGCGTCGCGTGCCGTCACGAAAATCACCGGCGTCAGATCGCTGCGTTCGCCGCGCAGCCAGCGCAGCACTTCGGCGCCCGTCATGTCGGGCAGATTCCAGTCGATCAGGAAAAGATCGAAGCTCTCGCGCGCGGCGGCCTTGATCAGTTCATGCGGATGATCGAACGGATATACATCGTATGCCGCCTCCTTCAGCCAGGCCGTGAGCGTCCTGCTTTGGTCCCGGTCGTCTTCCAGCAATACCACCCGCATTGCCGCTCCTTAATTACGCGAATCGCCGACGAACGGATTGTTACGCCGCTCTGCGCCGAAGGTGGACATCGGCCCATGGCCCGGAATGAACGCAACATCGTCGCCGAGCGGAAACAGCTTTTTACGAATCGATTCGACCAGGGTCTCGAAATCGCTGCGCGGGAAATCGGTGCGCCCGATGGAGCCCGCGAATAGCACATCGCCCACCAGGGCGAGCCGTCCCGCTTGATCGAAGAACGTCACATGGCCTGGCGTGTGGCCTGGCGTATGAATTACCTCGAGTGTTTGCTGGCCGACCGTCACCGTATCGCCGTCGTCGAGCCAGCGATCGGGTTCGCAGCGCTCGACCTGCGGAAAGCCGAACATGCGGCTCTGGTCTGGCAGGGCATCGAGCCAGAATTGCTCTTCGCGCTGCGGCCCCTCGATCGGCACGCCAGTGCGGCGCGCAAGTTCGGCGGCTCCGCCTGCATGGTCGATATGGCCGTGCGTCAAGAGGATTTTTTCTAGCTGTACGCCCTCGTCCGCAAGTACCGCCAGCAAGCGGTCGATTTCGCCGCCGGGGTCAACAAGCGCCCCCATACGGGTTTCTGGACACCACAGCAAAGTGCAGTTCTGTTGGAACGGCGTTATCGGAATAATGCGATGCTGCAAGCCTGTCTCCTTGAGGTCAACTAGTAGTTCTAGCCAAGACTGGACCTTAACCTTAGCAGAAACCACTTCAGGAAGTGCCCCGCCAAGCCGTTCAAAGAAAGATCAGCCGAAAAGGCACGAGGATCCCGATGTACCGTCCGTCACAAAAATTGTTGCCAAATGCCAAAAGCGTTCAGGCATCGGCCGTTGACGCGACGAAGAAGCGCTGGACCGGCGCAACCGTTTGGCGGAATCGGCTCGGCATCGCGATGAAGCTAAATCTGTTGACGGTGGCGATCATCTTGCTCACCGCCAGCGCAATCGGGGTTGCGGTCGTACGCATTCAGTCGCTATTGGCCTTCAGCGCGCTGCGCAACCAGGGCACGGCCGTCGCCCGCATGCTGGCCGAAGGCGGCGCCATCGCACTCTCCAACGGAGAACAGGCGCACCTCGCCCAGTTGCTCGCCAGCCTCGAAGGCAATGTCGACGTCGCCTATGCCGGTTTCTTCGACCAAAGCGGCGCTCCGATCACCGAGCGTGTGGTCCGCGCGCAAGCGCTCAACCAGATTCAGCACGGCGGTTGGCCCGCATCCGGCGAAAGCATCCGAATCAGTAATCTCGATAGTGATTTGCTGCGTTTCGCAGTCGCCATTCGCCAATATCCGTTGTTTGGCCCGAACCCTGGTGCGACGACGGAACCCGCTCCTGCATTTGTCGGGCTGATTCTCTCTAGCGCTCATGCCCGCGCCGAAGCGCTCACATTCGTAAAAGAAACAACGCGATTAACGATCGTGGTGGCTGCACTCGCGATTGTTCTCACGCTGCTATTCACGCGCCGGCTTGTTCAGCCCGTGCACGAACTCGCGGCGATGGCGCGCGAAGTGGCGGACGGCCAACTCGGTCAAACGGTGCCGGTCCGTTCGAACGACGAGATCGCCGATCTCGCGCGGGCGTTTCAACACATGATCGACAAGCTCGGCGCCTCGCGCAGCCGCTTGCTCGAATACCAGAATCAACTTGAAAACCGTGTCCAGGCGCGCACCCGCGAGCTTGAACAGGCAACCGCCCAGGCACTCGATCTCGCCCAGCGCGACACCCTGACTGGGCTGCCGAATCGCGCCCATTTCCGCGAGATGCTCGAACGCGCGCTCGATTCCCACCGCATGAACGACGAACGCCTCGCGCTGCTGTTTCTCGATCTCGATTTATTCAAACGGATCAACGACACGCTCGGCCATCACGCTGGCGACGCGCTGCTGCTGCGCATCGCGGACACGCTGCGGCAATGCGTGCGCGATGGCGATCTGATTGCAAGGTTGGGCGGCGACGAGTTCGTGATGCTCGTGCGTAATGTAGGGAGTTCCGAACAGGTCTCGGCAATCGCGCGGCGTATCCTCAACGCTTTTTCCGTACCGCTCGATATCGAAGGTCAGGCGCTCAATATCGGTTTTTCGATTGGAATCAGCCTTTGCCCGGAACACGCACAAGATGCGTCAGGCTTATTGCGCAGCGCCGACCTCGCGATGTATTCGACGAAGGAGCATGCTCGCGGCGGTTACCGCTTCTACACCCCCGATCTCAATCAGCGCGCGATGGAGCGGCTTTCGATCGAAAACGGCTTACGGCGCGCGCTGGCCTCGGACACTGAACTGCGGCTCGAATTCCAGCCGCAGGTGGACCTTGCGAGCGGCCATCTCGTGGCCGTCGAAGCCCTGCTGCGTTGGCACCCGCCCGTGGGCGCGCCGATCACGCCCAACCGCTTCATCCCGATTGCCGAGGAAACCGGTCTGATCATGCCAATCGGGGAGCGCGTGCTGCGTCAAGCCTGCGAAGCGCTGGCGCGTTGGAAATCCGCTGGCCTCTACTTGCCGCGCATAGCGATCAACATCTCGGCGCCGCAGTTCGAGAGCCGCAATTTCTGCAATACCGTTGCCCGAGTGCTCGCCGACTACGATATTCCGGCCGATCTGCTCGAACTCGAACTGACCGAAAGCCTGATCATGCGCGATGCGGATGCGGCGCTACGCGAAATGCAGCGGCTCAAGGAGCTTGGCGTCTCGATCGCGCTCGACGATTTCGGCACCGGCTATTCGAGCCTTGCCTATCTGTCGCGCCTACCGTTCGATATCGTGAAAATCGACCGCAGCTTCGTCATGCATTCGACGCAAGACCGCAACGCGCACACGATCATCCGCACCATCGTGGCGCTCTCGCACGCGCTCGGTCGCCGCGTCGTGGCTGAAGGCGTGGAAACCCATGACCAGCTCGGCCTCGTGCGGGCCTCCGGCTGCGATTATTTGCAGGGTTTTTTGGTCAGCCGGCCAATGCCCGAAACAGCACTGATCAGCTGGCTCGCGAGTCCGAACGATCGAGCCGATGCCGTGCTGTGCCAGCAAGAGCAATAACTGGAAAAAGAGATTGGCGCGACCGGCGGGATTCGAACCCACGACCCCTGGCTTCGGAGGCCAGTACTCTATCCAGCTGAGCTACGGTCGCGCAAGGAGACGGCGATGGCCGCCACAAAACCGGGGAAGCTAAAACTCCCGGCGAGATCTGCCGGACGGCAGAACAAGAAGCGTAGAAGTATAGCGCAGCAGCCACGGATACGTCCAATATGGATCGCTACAG
Organism: Niveibacterium sp.; assembly: GCA_031554255.1. GTDB lineage: Bacteria > Pseudomonadota > Gammaproteobacteria > Burkholderiales > Rhodocyclaceae > Niveibacterium. Next base: position 17,120 of record JAVBKC010000118.1, on the reverse strand, counting down.
CCAAAGCCTCTCCGCGCTATAATGCGTAGTTCGCGCGGCAAGCCGCGCCCAATGATCTCAACTTCTCGACGACGCCATGATGCTCCGCACCGCGCTTTCGCTTGCCCTGATTTCCGCTGCTCTCCTGGCTGGCTGCAGCAAACCGCAGACGCCCGACTCCGAGGAAACCGCCTCGCTGATTCAACCCGTAGCCCAGGTTGCGCTAGGCGCTGCCGAAACGGCAGCCAAGGGCAGCCACACGGGTGAACAAGTCGTTAAGGCGACCTGCGCGAGCTGTCACGACAGCGGTGCCCTTGGTGCGCCAAAAGTCGGCGAAAACGGTCAGTGGGCGCCGCGCATCGCCCAGGGGCTCGAAACGCTCGTCAAGCACGCGGTCGAGGGCCTGAACCAAATGCCGGCTCGCGGCGGCAACCCGGATTTGACCGACGAGGAAATTACCCGTGCAATCGCCTTCATGGCGAACAAATCCGGCGGTAAATTCGAGGAACCGCCGGTCGCTGCGGCATCCGAAGCAAAGTAAATAAATCGTATTGGGTTCGGCAAAACGGGCTTGCCTGACGCGGCCCGTTTTGCTGCTCACTCAGGTAGATCGAAAAGCAGAATTTCAGAGCGTGCCACGCCTTCGAGCTTCAAGCATGGCTCTGCCGCGATCCGGGCGCCATCGCCAGCGCTCAGTTCCCGCCCATTGAGCCGCAGCGAACCGCGTGCAACATGCAGGTAGGCCAGCCGTCCGTCCTGGAGCGCGTAATCCGCCGACTCTTGCGCATCGAAGAGGCCCGCGAAGACGCGCGCATCCTGATGGATAGTCAACGAGCCCTCCGCGCCGTCGGGCGAGGCAACCAGCCTTAGCTTGCCGCGCCGCGCCGCCTCGGGGAACGCAATCTGCTCGTATCCTGGCGCAATACCGCGCTCGGCCGGTTCGATCCAGATCTGTAAAAAATGCACCGGCGCGTCCGCCGAAGCGTTGAACTCGCTGTGCTGAATGCCGCTGCCGGCGCTCATGCGCTGAACTTCGCCGGGCAGGATCTGTGCGCCGTTGCCGATGCTGTCGCGGTGCGAAAGCACGCCGGACAGCACATAGGAAATGATTTCCATGTCGCGATGCCCGTGCGTGCCAAAACCCATGCCAGGCGCGACCGTATCGTCGTTGATCACGCGCAGCACGCTCCAGCCCATTTCCTCCGGGTCGTAATAGTCCGCGAACGAAAATGTGTGATGACTATTCAGCCAGCCGTGATTCGCATGCCCGCGCTGGGCTGCCGATCTAATCTGGATCATGGTGTTCTCCGCTATCGCCGCGAGGCTTCGCCACGGCTCATGGATTCACTGTATGCCAAACACAGTGGGGGCGACCAGCGAGGGTTTTTCGCCGAATTCTTGAGCCAGGCTCACGCGCCGCCAAGCCGCGGTCGACTACCCGTTGCGGGCAAGCGATAATCCGGCTCCGCCCGCACGGCCACTTAGCGGCGCCTTGCCTGCATCACCCTCCGGAAACACTCATGGACGCCGACTCTCCCGTGGTTTTCGACACCCTTGCTTTTCGCCAGGCCCTCGGTATGTTCGCCACCGGCATCACGGTCGTCACTGCCCGCACAGCGGCCGGCGAGCACATCGGCCTCACGGTCAATTCGTTCAACTCGGTCTCGCTTGCGCCGCCGCTGGTTGTCTGGAGCCTCGCGCGCGGTCTGCCGCTCGCGGCGGGTTTCGAGCATTGCACGCACTTCGCGGTTAATGTACTCGCGGCGAGCCAGGTTACGCTTTCGCGCCATTTCGCGAGCCGCGAGACGAACAAATTCGCCACGGCGGACTTTTGCGAGGGGCTTGGCGGCGCGCCGTTGCTGGCCGATTGTTGCGCGTGGTTCGAGTGTCGCAACGCCGTTCGCCATGCAGGCGGCGACCATCTGCTGTTTTTGGGAGAGGTCGAGCGCTTCGCACAGGGCGAGGGAGAACCGCTGATCTATTTCGGCGGACGCTATCGCTGGCTGGATTCGGATTAGGCGAAACGCCTGCGATGTCCGCAAATCCCATCGTTTTGCCCGAACGGCCGCGTCTGCTGCTCGATTCCAATGCCGTGCTCGCGCTTTGGCTGTTCGAGGACCCGGCGCTGACGCATCTGCGCGCCGCGATCGACGCCGGCCGTATCCACTTGATTTCGCGCGAAGATTGCCTGGAAGAGCTGCGCCGCGTGCTTGCCTATCCGCAGTTCAAGGCCGAACCGGCACGCCAGGCGGCGCTGCTGGCTGCCTACCGTGCGCGTGTCGAGTGCATCGAGGAGGCCGCCGCACCCGGCGGTCTGCCGCTTTGCCGCGATGGCGACGATCAGAAATTCCTCGAAACTGCGGTCGCAGGCCGTGCCGATCTGCTCGCCAGCCGCGACAAGGCCGTGCTGCGCGCCGGCCGTCACCGGCTCTTGCGCGAGCGTCTCTGCGTACTCACGCCCGAGCGGCTCGAACAGGCATTGCGTCAGCCATGAAAAAAACAGGCCCATGAGCCTGCCTTTTTCATAAGCCAAACGACGGCCGCTTTTACTTGACGCGGCTGCGGTACTCGTCGGTACGCGTGTCGATTTCGATCTTGTCGCCAATTTCGACGAAGGCCGGCACCGGCAGTTCGAAACCGGTGCTGATCTTGGCTGGCTTCATGACCTTGCCCGAGGTATCGCCCTTGACGGCAGGTTCGGTGTAGATGACTTCGCGCACGACGCTGTTCGGCAATTCGACCGAAATTGCCTTGCCGTTGTAGAACACGACTTCCAGTTGCATGCCGTCGACGAGGTATTTGAGCGCGTCTTCCATGTTCTCGGCTTCGACCTCGTACTGGTTGTACTCGGCGTCCATGAACACGTACATCGGATCCGCGAAATAGGAGTACGTGACTTCCCTGCGGTCCAGCGTGACGAGTTCGAACTTGTCGTCGGCGCGATAGACGGTTTCCGAGCCGGCGCCGGTCAAGAGATTCTTGAATTTCATCTTGACCACGGAGGCGTTACGGCCGGACTTGCTGTATTCGGCTTTCTGGACGACCAGCGCGTCGCTGCCGACCATCACGACATTGCCGGCACGCAGTTCTTGGGCGATTTTCATTGGGGCACCTGAATCTAAAATGGCGCCGCCAGGCGCCAACGGGAACGGATAACCCGTTATTTTAACTTGCTTTTTACAAAATTCGCCAGTGTCGTGGCAAGGTCGGCCTGTCGCGCGAGCCTGTCGCGCCAGCGCTGTGCATGAGCGCCAAGATCGGACTGGCTGGCGAGCAGCGCCGGCCAAATAAGGCCAGCCTGGGCGGTGGCATGGCTGCTTGATGGATTCCATTCGGCATGGAAGGCGCGCAGCGCGGTGGCGGCCGGCTCGGCAAGGCCGTCGAGATAGCGCGCGAGAAAGGCCGCGAGCTTATCGATATGCGCGTCCTCGTCCTGCCGGTAGATTTGCCAGACGAACGGGCGCGCGGCCCATTGGGCGCGCACGAAGGAATCTTCTCCACGCACGAAATTCAGGTCGCAGGCCCAAAGTAGCGCGTCGTACTCGTCCTGGCTCACGAAGGGCAAGGGTTGAAGCGTCAGCGCGCCGCATTGAAAAGGCGCGTCGCCGGGCGCGAGCGGCGCGCCGGCCCAAGCGCGCAGCTGTTGCGAGACGCGATTTTCCGGAACGGCGCACCAGATCGGGCTGGTACTCGCGGCCCAGGCATCAGAAAGGCCGGCCAGTGTCTCGGTCTCGTAGGCGAAGAGCGAGAGCTTGAGCGCGCCGGGCGGCGGCGGTGGGATTGCGAGCCGCCGCCAGAGCGAAGCTGCGCCAGCGTCGGCCAGAAAGCGTCGATGGCGTACGAGAAGATCGCTTTCCCGCAGCAACCCACCTGTGCGTTCGGTAAAGCCCGGATAGAAAAACCACTGAATCAGCGGTAGACGCGGATGCGGCGAAGGCAGGCCGTGGCAGCCCTCGACCCAGTTCTCGGCCGAAAGGTATTCGAGATTGATCCAGACCGGCGGCTGCGCGCTGCGTGCCATCGCGGCAAGATAGGGCTCGGGCACCGGGGCACCGAAAGCCTCGACGACGACCTCGGCCGGATCGACGGGCACGGCATTCGCATCCCACGGCCGGATGTCTACGCCAGCAATGGATTCACCGCCGCGCAGCGCATTCAGTGTCGCGGGCCGGTCGATCCAGAGCCGCACCCGCAAGCCATGTTCGAGCGCGAGCGTACGCGCCAGACGCCAGCAGACGCCGGCGTCGCCGAAGTTGTCGATGACCTTGCAGAAGATGTCCCAACGAAGCGGTGCGGATGCTGGCATACCCGAGATTGTCGCAGAACCGTAGCGAGACGAAAGTTTTTACCGCCGCAGGTATTTGATAATTCTATGTTTTTCAAATTATCCGAGGTATAGCGCTGAAAAAGAAAGGTGCTGGGCTAAACCGTTTTGAAAACCGCGTAACAAACTGGGAAATGACGGTCGGAAGGTCGGCGCAAACGGGGTTGCCAGGCGGGGAGTGAACCGCCCCGGGTTTCGCGGAGGCTGTTTGGTTTGAGTCAGGCGATGATCGCCTGCTCGCTCAGACTTCGGTAATAGCTTGCTTCAGCCTCGGCGGGTGGGACATACCCGATGGGTACTTGACTCTTGAGACCGCCGTTTCTGCTCCTCGCTCTGGCCGATATCTTCGGCTCAAGTTTGCAGTTACACAGTTCAGATTACAGACTCGAAATCCGCCATTTCTGCGATAACCGGCCAGCTATCCACACTCAAGGCTGAACTAGCCGAAACCAATCGCGAGATTGGCAGCATCGACGGCAGGATTCACGAGCTGCACGCTATGCCGGTCAACCTGAAGGATTTCGGTAGCTTCCTACGGGCGAAAATTGAGAAGCTAATCAATGAGCATATGGGAATGCTGGAATTCAATCTCTTCCGCGATACCAAAAGCTTTGACGCTTTCCCGCAGAATAAGGAGCCGCTGAGCGCCGTTGAGAAGGATCCGTTCCTGCCGACTGGAATGTTTGGCAACGACGGCTCCACGCTATCCCTCCGAGCCGCGTGCTGCTATTTTGGCGACCAGATTCACGAGGAGTTCATGCGACGGGCGAAAGCCCAGTTTGACAAGCGCTGGGGTAATGAAGACCTGCACACGGTGGAGGCGCGCCGGAAGACCATTGTCAGCCTGGAAACGCAGCGCGATGCCTTGAAGTAAAAACGGGCCGAGCTGGAGACACAGATTGACGAGATTTCCGGGGCACTGTGGGCCTGAGTGCTTTACATGCCGCCGTGGCGTGGAGCATTGCGCGCTACAGCGGGGCAAGGCTGCGGGCCAATATCCAGGCTTCAATAAGCATCGCTGCCGCGAAGGCAATAACGAACAACCCGATAGCCAGCACAGGCTCGACGTAGATCAGCAGCAACTTCCTAGCATGACTTGGAAACCAAACGCAAACCAGTCGCCGCATTCTGCAATTCTATTTTCGCCAAGTGTGCAAACTTCGCGCCGCGCTCCTACTGGCGGCCGGGACGCGAAAATCGCGTTGCGAGCATCGCGGCAGAAGGCTGCACCGGACGCGTCAATAAAAAAAGCCGCAGAGGCTGCGGCTTTTTTTACCTTCGATTTGGCTCAGATCGAACCGGCGAGAACCATCTGCGCCACTTGGTCGGCCCAGATCGACTGCGCACGCGCGGTCGGGTGGACGGCATCGGCGAATAGATACTGATTCGGATTTCCGACCAGGGTCGTCGGCGTGCAGATCAGTGCGGACGAACTCGTGCAGACCGGCACGGTCACGTTCGTGAACCCGTACGAGGATGGCGCGGCGACGACCTTTTGAATCAGACCCGCTGTGTCGTAAGTTTTTACGCCCATCGCATCGAGCTGTTGCTTGACTGCGGCGTTATAGGCTGCAGCAAGCTGGCTGGCCTGGCCTGCCGTTGCCGCGCCAAGCGCTAGGAACTGCGGTGTCAGGCCGAGATCGGGCAGATTCGCATACAGCACATGCTTCGCGCCGGCGGCTTTCAGACGCGCGACCTGGGTCGCCATGGAAACGACCGTGGCCTGGATGAAGGCGGGAGCCTGCGCTGCCAGGTCAGCCGGCGGCGTGGTACTGAAGAAGTTGAAGAAATCGTTCGCGCCGCCCTGGATCAACACGAGTTGCTGGTCGTTGAAGCTGTTGCCGTGCTCGGCGAGAAAGGCGTCGATCTGCGTTTTGACCGAGCGCTGGGTTGCCTGCTGAACCGGCACCGTGCCGACGCCAGGAATCGTCTGGCTGCTGACGCCATTGGTGCCGCTATCGAAGTCGATACGAGCGCCGCCTTCGGCATAGTCGGTGCCGTCGAGCTGGATGATCTTGCCGCCATTGCCGACGATGCCGAAATTGACCTGCTGGCGCGGCCCTAGCGGGATGCCCAGATCCGCCGCAACATAAGTTGTCCAAGTACCGCCCGGCTTTGTGGTAAACATCAGGCCGGTTGCGCTGTCGTTGCTCGGATCGGTGTCACCGGTCGTCGGATTGTAGGTGCCGGCATCGCTGAGGCTGTCGCCAAACACGACGACCTGCTTGAAACCCGCAGACAACGACGGCTTCGTCGGGTTGAGCGACTGGACATCGTCACTACCGCAACCAGCGAGGATGAAGGCGGTGCTGAGGGCAAGCGCAATGGCGCGCAGATTCATACGCATGTAAGACATCTCCTTTGGTTTGGGTACCGGACGGTTCGAACTGCGATCCGCGGCAAACGGCCGCCGACTCCGGTTGGTTCTTGGTATTGCCGCTCGACAGCTTAAATATCCGCGACTATATGGACAAGTCGGACGTCGTGGATACCACTAAATGCGGCCGACATTCGCGTCCGTACAACAGCTTTGCTGGATTTCGTGGCTACGGACCGTGCCGGGGATCAATTGACCCTCATTATCTTGGCGCTACATTGACATCGATGAATTTGCACTCCATGCCACAGACAAGCAGCAAAAACCGCGCGATCCGTTTTCTGATCGGCGTAGACGGCGGGGGCTCTGGGACACGCGTTCGTGTCTGCCTGCCGGATAGCCACTGCATAGGCTACGGAGAAGCCGGCCCGTCCGGCCTCGGTCAAGGCATAGAGCAGGCATGGCGGCACATTGTCGAAGCCCTCACGCAGGCATTCTCGGACGCCGGCGAGACAAAAGTCTCCTATGCCGATTGCGCAATCGGGCTTGGCCTGGCAGGTACTGAAGTCGCGGCTTGGCGCGACGAGTTTCTGCTCGCTGCACCTTCTTTCTTCCAACTGATATTGGATAGCGACGCGTATACCAGCCTGCTCGGCACCCACGGCGGGCGGCCCGGCGCGATTGTCGCCGCTGGCACCGGCAGCGTCGGCGCGGCCCTGTATCCGGATGGCCGCCGCGTTTCGGTGGGTGGCTGGGGGTTTCCGGTCGGCGACGAAGGCAGCGGCGCCTGGCTCGGGCTCGCCGCGATGCGCGAAGCCCAGCGCGCGGCTGACGGTCGCACAAAGAGCGGAGCGTTGGCGCGTCGGATTACCGCCGCCACCGGTGGCAATGCGGATGCCATGCAGCGATGGTGTGTCGCGGCAGGCCAACATGCTTACGCGCAGCTCGCGCCCATCGTCTTCGATTGCAAGGATGCCGATCCGCAAGCTGCAATGCTGCTCGATAGGGCAGCAGCCGAACTCAACGCCATCGCCATAGCGCTCGATCCTGCCGGCGATTTGCCGCTGGCCCTGCTCGGAAGTGTGGGCCGACATCTCGCAACGCGACTGCCGGAGGCCACGCGCATGCGTTGCGTAGCGCCTGCGGGCGACGCATGCGACGGCGCGGTGCATCTGATTCGCCGCACCCTGACAGCATACGATATCGACAAGCGCATCGACCCATGACACAACGCGAGTCGGTCGAACAACTCACTTCTATTACCGTAACGCCACTTCCCATGCGGTATTGATGTCACATCTCGCTATGCCGGTCGCAACCTAACAGACTGCCAACACGAATCGGTAGCAGTCTAGGAGTCAGCCCCGCTATTCACCCTGACAGCGATAGTTCGGCCACGAAATCGTAGGTATCCCCGCGATAAAACGACTGACAAAACTCAACGGCCCGCCCGTCGCGCAGATACCCCAGCCGCTCGACCAATAACCCGGCATCTCCAGATTTGGCTGCAAGCAACTTGGCTTGCTCGTCGTTCAGCAACAATGCCCGCAACCGCTGCAATGCACGCACCGGACGATGGTTCACCCGTTCGAGCGCGTCGTAAAGCGAATCGTCCACCGCTTCGAGCGACGGGAGGAAAGATGCAACGATCGTCGCATATTCGAGGCACATCGGCGTGTCATCGGCATAACGCAGGCGATGGAAGCGAAACACTTGGGTGCCTGGGCTCAAAGCGAGTTTGAGGGCCTCCTCTGGCGCAACCGTGCCTTCGGTGCGTCGCAGCCACTCGCTATGCGGCACGCGTCCGCGCGAACGCATGTCTTCCGAAAATGATGTGAGCTTCGCGAAATTCTTGTCGATTCGCGCGCAAACGAAGTTCCCCGAGCCCTGACGACTGACGAGCAGACCTTCGCTGGCGAGGCCGTCGATCGCCTTCCGAACCGTGATCCGCGAAACCCCAAGTGCGGTCGCAAGCTGCCGTTCCGATGGCAATGCGTCGTCAGGACCGAGAATGCGCCTTTCTATTGCTTCGCGAAGCGCCCGCTGCAATTGCTGATAAAGCGGCAGGCTGTTGTTCGGATCGAGCGTTTGAAGGATGTCCGCCAGCGATTTCATGGGAGGGCTTCCGTTCGCCAAAATTTTGGATTGGTAATAAACTGGTTATACACCATCCGCGTATCGAGGCGCAGCGCTTGTGCCGTGATAAATCGCACTCATAGCAAAGGAAGCCCCTGGCGCGGAAAAATGCAGCAACCGGTATCAGTCCCAACCCGACGGCGCTGCGGCTTGCGTGCACCGAACGGAGAAGACCTCGCGATCCTCGATCCGTACTGCCGTCAGGCTACCGCCCCAAACGCAACCCGTATCGAGCGCGACAATGCCATCGCCATCGTAGTAGCCAAGCGCGGACCAATGCCCGCAGAACACTGTATGCGTCATACTGCGGCGACCCGGCACGCGGAACCATGGCAACACGCCCTTGGGCGCCTCTGCAATAGGCCCCTTGTATTTAAGCTGCATCTCGCCGTCTACCGAGCACATGCGCATACGGCACATCGCATTGACGATGACTCGCAGGCGATCCCATGCCTTAAGGCCCTTACGCCAGCGCGTTGGTTTGCCGCCCCATAGATTGCGCAGAAACTCAACCCAATCGGGCCCCTGCAATACAGCTTCGACTTCCGCCGCCAGCGCACGCGCCTCGGGAATTGTCCATGCCGGCAACAAACCCGCATGCACAAGCGCATAATCGCCCTCGATATGCATCAAAGGTCGATGACGTAGCCATGCGATAAGCGCTTCGCGATCGGGGGCGGCGAGCACGTCATCGAGCGTATCGTCCTTGGCTCGCGGAATCGCACCGCAAGCAATACCGAGCAAATAAAAATCGTGATTGCCGAGCACCGCCACAGCGCGCTTGCCAAGTGCACGCACAAACCGCAAGGAGTCCGCATTGTCCGGGCCACGGTTGACAAGATCGCCGCAGAACCAAAGCACATCGGAATCCTGGTTCGGATTCACATTCGATAGCAAAATCTTCAAAGGGCCAAGATGTCCCTGAAGATCGCCGATGACATAGTGCGCCATATGATTCAAAAACCCGCTCGCGAGCGATCCGGCAATTGCGTTGGCACAACCGAAAGCGCCGGCCGACGGGCTGGCTCGTATTCGGGCACCCAGCGTCGCAGATCGCGGCGGATCTCGTCGTCGCCGGGAATCACGCCCTGTGTGAGCCAGCCGAGTACCTCGGCCAACCAGTGCTCAGGCACGCTGCGCGCCCGAGCGATGCGCAGCTTCGGGTGATGCGTCTCGCGCGTCTCTTCTTGATCGGCAAGCAATTCCTCGTAAAGCTTTTCACCTGGGCGCAGGCCGGTGAAAACCAGTTTGATCTGCTCCTCGGTATAGCCCGACAAGCGGATCAAATCGCGCGCGAGATCCACGATTCGCACCGGCTCCCCCATGTCCATTACAAAGACATCGCCGCGCTGGCCCATCGCCGCAGCCTGAAGAACGAGCTGGGCGGCTTCGGGTATCGACATAAAATACCGCGTAATTTCCGGATGCGTCACGGTAACGGGGCCGCCTTTGGCAATCTGCTCCTGAAACTTTGGAATCACGCTGCCCGCGCTGCCTAGCACATTGCCAAAGCGCACGATCTCGAAATGCGTATTCTTCGTCCCCTGCTGCAGTACCTGGCAGACCATCTCCGCCATGCGTTTGGAGGCGCCCATCACATTTGTCGGATTGACCGCCTTGTCGGACGACACGAGCACGAACCGGTCGACACGGTGCGCAATGGAAACGCTCGCGATCTTGTATGTACCGAGCACATTATTGCGAACCGCCTGCCAGGCATTACGTTCCTCCATTAACGGCACATGTTTATATGCCGCCGCGTGGAAAACGATTGTCGGCAAATATTGAGCGAAAACGCTTTCGAGCCAGATCCGGTCACGCACGTCGCCAGCTATCGGAACAACCTCGATATCTGGGACGCATCCTCGCAATTCCTGATCAATCGTGTAAAGCGAGAATTCGCTCATTTCCAGCAAAACGAGCTGAGCCGGCACAAAGCGCGCAATTTGCCGGCACAACTCCGAGCCGATCGACCCTCCCGCGCCCGAAACCATGACAACGCGACCGCTTAAAAGCCGTTCGACCTCGGGCGTATCTATCTCGACCGCCGTTCGCCCGATCAGATCGTGAAGATCGATATCGCGGAACTGGCTCTCGGAAACACCCCCACGAACGACGTCCTCGATCGCCGGTAGCGTCATTGCATGAATGCCGCACTTCACGCATACAGCCGCTGCGCGCTGGCGCGCCGCTCGCGAGCTCGACGGCATCGCAATGATTGCATGGCTGGCCTTGAGGCGTAGCGCCCATATCGACAGTTCATCGACCCGCCCACAAACCTTATTTCCCGCAATCTCCCGCCCAACCTTATTCTCGTCATCGTCGAGCAGTCCCACGATGCGCCATTCGGCTGAACGACTCAACTCGCTAACGAGATTCGCACCCGCTCGCCCTGCGCCAATGATAAGCACGGGCCGTCCACGAGCCAGTAGATCGCCATAGCGCCGGTGCTCTTTCCAAGCGCGATACGCGACCCGACTACCGCCCATCCAAAGTAATAAGAAAACGGGCTGAAGCAAAAAGACGGTGCGCGGAACAGGGGGGGAAAAACCCAGAAACACATTCAAAACCACTGTCACTACAGCCGCAGCACCGACCGCCCGCACGATGCGCACAAGATCCGGCAGACTCGCGAATATCCAAATTCCCCTGTACAAGCCGAGCATCGAAAACAATAAGGCATGCACAGGAAGTATCGCAAAGCCCGCGACGATACCTGTGTGAGCGAATTCTGACGGAATTGCGCCGTTGAATCGCACCAGATACGCAATCGCCCAGGCGCCGACCGTCGCCACCATATCGACGCTGAAAACGGCAAACTGCCGCCAGCCTGCTAGAACTCTCTCAATTGTCATTCTGTCCACGCAAGCCGACGCCCATCCGTTAGCTACACATTAGATTTTTCTTCTAGAGTCGATGAGCCAGCCTTTTCAAAAACGGCTCGTTCTGGCTCGATACAAACCTTCCTTGCTACGATCTTCCAGAAAGAAACTCCGTAAGTCAGAAGATAAGAATCTCTCTTTTCTCTATCTGTAAAAGATGCATCCGACTTTATCCTGCTCAAGTAAGTGCGCACTGACTCCGAAACCTTATCTCTTATCGACGCCGGTACGCTGAGCAACCTATCCTCAAATGAGGACTCGATATCGTCTGCAATATTTTCAATGGCTTGACGGCCCACATTCGCCAAGGACTCAGGCAAAACCTCCAACGATAATCCAACCCTTCCCATCAGCTCTCTATACTCAGGCAAGCGCAAATAATGCTCTACCGTATAGGGAACGCCTGGTGCATGAGCAGAAAAATAATCCGCCGCATCAGCCTTGTCCAACTGTGTAATTCCAAACAATTGATAATGACCATCGCTCAACACGAACGGCGCAGCATCGCGGTTTGGAATTTCAAAATACGCCACCCCGCCTTCGTTCAGCAGCAGAGCGATATGTTCGAAAGCAGTCGCGGGATCGGAAACGTGCTCAATGACATCGTTACAGGTAATAATGTCAAATTTGCCTTTGAACTCCGCGATCTCCTCCCAGCGAGTGACATCCTTCTGGTAGATACGAAAGTTTCGTCCGCTGTCTTGAAAATTACGTTCAGCCAGCCCAAGGAGCGTCGGATCAATATCAAAACCAAAAGACTCTGCGCCATGTTCGGCGAATGCGACGAGGAAACCACCGTAAGCGCATCCGATATCTAAATGCAACTTGCCTAGAATTTCAATATGCTTGGCAATTAGTCGAGCGACTTCTCGCCCGCGATCGTTTGTGGATAATGCAAAATTGAAATACATCGACAGACGCGGATCATCTGCTATATCGGAAAGGTGGGATGCCAACGCTCTGAAAAAGTTCTTGTTATCAATGCTTTCCTTGTCGCGAAACGCGTTCATTATGCTACGCGCACCCTGCGAAGAAAGAGCAGACAATACAACCTGTGTTCTTGCTTCCCAGGAATTGAGTTCCGCCAAATTTTCAAGACGTGCCGTGTATTTCTGATCAGTAGCAGCACAGCGCGCCGGATCAAGCAACAACGCAAATTCTTCTGCATTCTGTGCAATAAACACTTCACCGAACGCCATGCATTCCGGCATTTGGGTAGTCAGCACCGGCTTGCCGCCAGCAAAGTATTCAAACAATTTCAGCGGAGAAGTTGCCAGTGTGATGTCGTTAATTTTGAATGGAATAATCGCAACGTCAAACAAGTTGAGATAACCCGGAAGATCTGCGTAATCTCGCGGTCCCAACCAAACAATATTGGAGCATCGGCCGATCGTTGAATGCCCCATGGATCCATCATGATCGGGACCGATAAGCACGAAGTACCAGTCCTGACGCAGTTCAGCCACCCGTACCAACAGCTCGTAATCGAACCATTCCGCCAGGGCGCCATAGTATCCGGCAATGAATTTCTTGCTCGAAGCGATACGATTAAATATTTCGTCCCTTTTTGCTGGATTCGGATCTGGAATACGATCGAAACGTCCCTGCTCAACCGCATTCGGAAGATAGATGGCATCCGAACGGTCTTTGAGCGCCGCACAATGCAGTCTTTTAGCAACCGAACAAACTACCGCAGCCTCGCTCATCGCGCGCGCATGGGCTTGCGCGAGCAGTGTCTGGTCGTAAGGAAAGACCGAAAGATCGTCTATCCAGTCATAGACAACGGGAATGTCTTTCTGGAAATAATCGCGATAGCCGTAATTATAAGTGAAGGTCCACAACACCGGTTGATGTAGCCCCGCCAGAAGCTCGGCTTTTCCGCTATAGAGAAAAAGCCCATGTTCTATTTCTTCCAGAAATGAAATCTTTTCGTGACTACCCGTGCAATCAAAAACAACCATATAGCCTTGACGCGAAAAAGCGCGAGCCAAATGATGCGGCCGTTGAAAAAGATGAATACTCCATCCTATGGACGGCGCAAAAATAATTGTTTTTGGCGTATTTTTTGAGCGCTCCAACAGGTTCGACAGACTTTCCGCATCTTTCTGGGAAAGGCTTTCGGCTATCCATTTGGATTGATATTTCAGTCTGTTCTGTTGGAATATTTCGTGGTAGACGTCTTCACCCAGAAGTTTGAATGAAGCCCGTTGCCAATGATGTACGTAAACATCCCGGGCTAGCAGCGCCTTATAGCCAGCCGCACGCACGCGTCGATTATAGTCATCATCCTCGAACATGCCGAGCCCAAAGCGCTCATCCAATAAACCAACACACTCGAACACCGCTCGGGGCATCACCACACAGAAAAAGGCGAGCATCGAAATATCGTCCAGCCGACCTTTATTAACCTCACAATACTGCGCAGACCATTTCGGCAGATCAACAAGATCACGATAATCTACTGATATTTTTGCCTCGTTTCCGATCGAATTCGTGACAGGACCAATCAAGCCTATGTCCGGATGAATTTGCAAATGCTTCACTAAATCGGACAGCCACGACCCCGTAACAACAGTATCGTTATTGAGCAAGCACAAAAAATCCCCTCTTGCGCATTTCAACCCTTGATTATTCGCGGCAGCAAAGCCAAGATTAACCTTGTTATGTATCATCGTGAACCGTGAATCATGAATGCCGCTCAAGTACTCCAGTGTTCCATCCGAAGATGCGTTATCAACAACAACGATTTCGTAATTCGGATAATCCGTATCATTGAGCAGGCTCTCCAAACACAAACGATTTAGAGCCAAATTGTTGTATGTCACAACAATAATAGTTGCTTTCGGAAAAGCGGAGCGGACGGCCTGATCGAGATGCGAGAGCCTACTCGTCCACGTATTTTCTGCTGCGGAGCATTGCCGCGCTTGCTGCTTGATTGCGGTATCCTGGAGTACTTGTATTTCTATTGAGCGAACGAACTCCTCCGCAGTTTCAGCCAAAGCGATATGACCAGCAGAAGCCATTGGCATAAGATCTGTCAGAGCAACTGAAACCACGGGCTTCCCAGCTGCAAGCATTTCATATATCTCTATTGGATTGCCTGCTTCTCTGGAAGGAAATCGCTCAAAAGGTATAATTCCGCAATCCCAGTGCGCAATAAATTCCGGTAACTTTTGATATGAAATTTCTCCCAGAGTACTTATATTGTCACAAACCGCCAATGATCTGGCATTTGCAGCAGATATGTTACCGATTAGTATGAATTTCCAATTTTTCCGTAGTTTTGCGATACCAGCCACCAAAGAACCGTCAAACCAATCCGAGGCAGCCGCATGACAGCCTATTATCAGCGACGAACCAGGACGGTGTCGCGTTTCTGAAATTGCCTCAAAATGTGTGTAGTCAACTGCATTCTGGATTAAAACGGAATTCGGCGCAAAAGCCGAAACCTTTCCGAGCAATGAGTCTGACGAGACCACCGCTAAGCTCGATTGACCAAGCAGATGTGCTGCTGCCTTTCCTTCAAAGGAAGCTTCAGATCGACTGCATACGAAATCATAAACAATTTGGCAACTCGTTCGCGCTCGTAGCCTTTCAACAACCGCTCCCCACCACGGTGACTGGACAATGCAAATCCAATGACTTATTGATGATTTGCGGTCAATGTATGAGCTGAACGCATCCACAGCTGCATCAACAACAAGCGGAGATGGTATATCTTCATGAGCATTCGCATCCTCAGTTCCGCTGGGTCTCAATAAATCAAAAAAATCTTCGAATGACGTAACAGTTGCTCTTCTATCGGAATCTAAACTCCCGTAGGCGACGTGATGTCCTTTTAATGCGTATTGGTGTGCAATCTGTCGCAAACGCTGCACAGAGGAATTTTGACCTTCCACAGGGAATACCAGAACACCATACGGCTCACTTTGATGCGGCCAGTGCTCTGGGCTCAAAAAACCACTTTCTTTGTCGCCAAGATGAACAGATTGCGCCATATCGAGCGCACTCATAAAGACAGGACTCGAACTTGAGTCTAGGATCGGACGTCCAAAAAAACCGACATAGCATTCACGTAGCGTTGTTTTATATTTTCCGCTCGGCAGCGCTCTAAACGCAAAACGGAGCTTTTTTTCAAACCATTTTCGATCTTCCACCAACAAACCGTGCCGAATAAATCGCTTGGCAAATCGTATGGGAGAGGTAATCCGCCAAAACAAATTTTTTTCCATAATTTCTAAGACCTTCTACTTTTGTGCCTAGCAAAGAATACAACCACATCGCGGATCAGTTTAATCTATTTAATTTGAATGAAAATTGTCTCAACAAACGCAGAAAAATATCATTTCTTGCATGGCCGCCTCGGTAAGCCTTATTTTTCAAAAACCACCATCAATTAAACCAATAGTTACAACGATGAAGTTGCCGAAAATAGTAGTTTTTCGAGGTGTCCGCATGTCTATCGTGTCCAGAATTAGCCGGCGTGAGATTTTCATGCCTATAGATTTTATGCGTCTATCGATTGGTGTTTGTTATCTCAATCTTGTCGGTGCTGTGTTTTTGAAGAGCGCCAGAAAATTAAATTTTAATTCCCTTGATCGTTATTATTTTTCTTAGATTAGAAACAAGCGATGAGTGTGATGAAGCGTTTTCAAGCCCAAAAAGCTACTCACGGATAGCTACCCCCAACTTCCTTGTTAGAGAACTTTTCTAAAAATGTAGTAGTTTAACGCGAAACGCATCACTCACTGAACCCGAAGAGTGCTTGGTTTTAATGTTTTTTCCCGCAGCAGGGATCGATTGCCTAGTACTTCACCGACATACTCGCCGCAGCGACCGGTTGGTTGTGGAAAGTTACCGCCGCAGGCTATTGATGTGGCTTGACATGCTGCACACTCTGTGCCGTACTGCGTCAGACAATGTCGAACTGTGTACCTGTTCTTACTGTGTCACAAGAGCGGTTTTTCGCCAGCTCTTCCGCAGCAGGGACACTGCCCCAGACGCACGATCGCCGGGTAGCTCAGCCGCTGGCGTAGGCTCGTGATCGAGGTGGGCACGTGCCTTTGCGCGCGCAGGACTGCCGCGGGGGACGTAATCCTCGGGAAGGGCAGGCATCTGGCGTTCGGTGAAGTTTTTTTACTGCCGACCGGCTGGTCGGCGACGAGGCGTTCTGCCATCAGGAACCCGTAGGCCGCAATGCTCAAGGCCGCATGATGATGGAACCCGCGCCAGCCACATCCTTCATAGTGGCCCAGACCGAAGTCCTGCTTCAGGTCCTGATAGTCGCGCTCGATGCGCCAGCGCTGATGCGCGGTGCCGACCCGTTCGCCGAGGGGTATGTCCTCGGGCAACGTGGACAGGAAGTACTTGCTCGGCTCCTCTTCGTTTGCGGGCCATTCGATGAGCAGCCATTGCTCGGGCCGCAGACGCGCCTTGCCCACATTGCCGCCCGCGTGGCGCACCCGCACAGCGGCGAAAGGCG
>JAVBKC010000104.1:0-34739 GCA_031554255.1 Niveibacterium sp. | reverse complement strand
TGAGAAAACGTCGTAACCAGTCCGCCTTAAGTCGTCCCCACAAGGCGATGTCCTCGAAGCTGTCCGCATCCGAGAGCATGGCGCAAAGAGCGATCGCCAGGATTTCCTGAAAGTCATGCCGAGTCCCGTTGCTCGGCTGACGTGGATCTTCAAGCTCAGCGAGCACCTCCATCAAACTCTCTCCCGAGCTCTGCATTTGCGCCACCCAAAAGACGCGAGTAGACGCGTTTTTGCGCAGGCTCACAAGATGGGGCATGGCCCATGGGGCGAACGATTCTACAAGATAATTGAATATCTAGTATGCTGTTCGAGTGCGATGGCCCTGCCCGGGGAGCTGACGCCGAAAGCGGCGAAGTCTATTGGGCAAACTGGGGGCGAAACCGGGCAAGGCTGGAACCCGCCGACATCAAAACACGCAACGCTTGCACCCCCATCCGGGGCGGATTCTATCTGCACGATTCGACAAAAGGCTACAGCCACGGATGTATTGAGGTCGAGTCTAGGTTTTTCACGATCCTGCGATCGCGTGCGATAGCACTACGCCGCAATTTCATTCTGAAAGTCAAATATGTTCCGGGAAGGGCGACAAACGGAGGTACGCGTGCGTAGCCGGATTCAGTTTGTAATGCTGGCTACGTTGAGTAGTATAGCTTTCACCGCCAATGCCGAAAAAATTGTATTTCAGAATGAGTTATCCGGCTGCGTGACAGTAGAGGTAAAGAAGACGCTGACGGAATCCAATATAGTGCTGGCAAATACCACTATCCATTTGCATAAATCAATTGGCGAGTGCGGCTGTCTCTCGGCGCTAGCAACCTACACCAGTAGCGTAAACCGGGGGAGGGTGCGGCAGATATTGCAAGAAGGGTTAATCGGGTTAAAAAGTGGCGGAGAAAAAATACTTGTCCTTGCTACGGAGCCCGCTCTAGTCGCCTCCAAAGAGGTACAGGTGCGATTGACGTGCGCGGGCCCCTTGTAGCTTACCTTTCCAGGTGATCTGATAACCACTGTATTATTTCGGACAGTCACAGTGCGTCGGCGGCGTCGATTTGCCGCACATTGAAGCCCTTCTGGGCGAGGTGGGCCGGAATCGAGTCCGGCCCCGTCAGATGCCCGCTGCCGACGACGACGAAGACCGGTTCGCCGCGCCGTGCGAGCCCGGCGATCGATTCGCTCATTGCGCGGTTGCGTCGCCCGAAGAGTTCGGCGAACAAAGCCTTGCTCGAAGGATCGTCGAGCAAGGCTTGGTCAATTGCTTTTGCGAGCCGCGCGGCGTCGCCCGCCTGCCAGGCGGCGACCATTTCTTCGAGCAACTCGCGCAGCGAACCGTCGTCGGCTGCCGCCAGCGTGCTGCGCAAACCCGCGAGCCGTTCTTCGTACGTCCCGGCGTTCAATGCACTGATCTGCTGCGCGACGGTTTCGAGTTCGACGAGCCGTTTGCCGAGTTCTTGCGCCCGCCCGATGAAATGCAGGTCGATGCCGTAGCGCGGCGACAGGCCCGCACGGCGCGCAGCCACAAGAGAGAGCATCAGGTTCGCGATATTCGGTGCGAGCCTGGCGATTGCGGCGTCCGACAAGCCGAGCGGCGCGATCTGACGCCGTAGCAAGGCCCATTCCTCTGGCGTAAGTTCCGCCTTGAGATCGCCGCCAGATGCCGTCTCACTGGACATCGCCGCTGCGACATCGGGCCGCGTTGCATCGAGTTCGACCGCAAGCACTGCGGCCTTTTTAAAGCGCGACTCGACCGCCTGCGGTAGCGGGAAGCAATCGGCGCGGCACAGGTGAACCGAGCCGAAGAGCCAGATCGGCGCCGCGCCGCCAGTCACTTCCCAGAGCAACAGCGGAGCAGCTTGCGCCGGCAATGCCTGCGCCAGAAATCCGGTTCCTGCGAGCAAGAGCGCATACAGACGCTGCCGCCAGCCACTAGAATCACGCTTCTCGCCCATAGCCATCTCTGATGCCCCGCCTTCCCCACGAAACTATCGATGCTATCGCGCTGATCGGCCCCACGGCCAGCGGCAAAACGGCTATCGCACTCGCGCTCGCCGAATATTTTCCGATCGAAATCATCAGTCTCGACTCCGCCCTGGTCTTCCGCTACATGGACATCGGCACCGCGAAGCCGACGCCCACGGAACGCGCGGTCTGCCCGCATCATCTGATAGATATCGTCGACCCGGTCGAAGCCTATTCGGCCGCATTATTCCGTCAGGATGCCATCGGCCTGATCAAGGCCATTACCGCGCGCGGCCGCATCCCCGTGCTGGTAGGCGGCACCATGCTCTACCTGAAAGCCTTGCGCGACGGCTTGTCCGACTTGCCGCAGGCCGATCCTGAGCTGCGCGCGCAAATCGATCGCCAAGCCGCCGCGCAAGGTTGGCCGGCGTTGCACGCCGAACTCGCGCAACTCGATCCTGATGCCGCTGCGCGGCTCGAACCGGGCGATGCGCAACGCATACAGCGCGCACTCGAAATTGTGCGTCTGACCGGTCATTCGCTGGCCGAAAATTACGCGAAGCGCGAAGACGAAGCCTCGCCAAAACTCGCGGTCATCGCGCTCGAAGCCTCCGCACGCGAAGTGCTTCACGAACATATCCGCCAACGTTTCGACACGATGCTAGCTAGCGGCCTCGTTGGCGAACTTAAAGCGCTGCGCGCGCGCTTTGCTCTTGCCCCTGGCATGCCGTCGATGCGCTGCGTCGGCTATCGCCAAGCGTGGGAATATCTTGCCGGCGACTACGACTTCGAGACGCTGCGCGCGCGCGGTCTCTACGCCACGCGCCAGCTCGCCAAACGCCAGATCACCTGGCAGCGCAAATTCGCCAGCGAATGGCCCGAGCTACAAAGCCTGGACTGCTTCGCCCCCGATCTTCGCGCGCGCGTGCGGGAGGCTGTCGCGCGGGCGGTTGGCGCTTAGGTGCGAATGAATCAGCCGGCATCCGGCTGATTCTCAGGCGCGGCGTCACGGAAGGCAGGAAGCGCGCAGCAGGCGTTCTCGATGCGCAGCAGCGTTGCGAGGCCATCGGTCGGGACATCGAAGCGGCGCGCATTGAAGAGTTGCGGCACGACGAAGCAGTCGGCAAGGCCAGGCACATCTCCATGACAAAAACGCCCCGTCGCCGCGTCGTGCGCGAGCCGCATTTCGAGTTGTTCGAGCCCGCTGCGAACCCAATGGCTACGCCAGGCTTTCTTTGCTGCCTCGTCGCAGCCTAAGGTGTCGGAGAGGTAGCCGAGCACTCGCAGATTACCCAGCGGATGGATTTCGCAAGCAATTTGTAGCGCAATCGCGCGCACGCGCGCGCGGCTTGGCGCATCGGCCGGCAAAAGCGCAGGTTCCGGGTAGCGCTCTTCGAGGTATTCGCAAATCGCCAGCGATTGCGTTATTAAACCGTTAGCATCGGCAAACGCGGGTACGAGACCTTGCGGATTCAAGGCCCGGTAGTCGGCGCCATGCTGCTCGCCGCCGCCCTTCAGCAGGTGGACCGGGATCGTTTCAATCGCTAAACCCTTGAGATTCAAGGCAATGCGAACGCGGAAGGCGGCCGAAGATAAGTAATAGCTATAAAGGCGCATTAGGGCGAATCTCCACTGCTTGATCTATTGCACCGAAAATGGAAATCCCCGCCGCGTCGAACATTTCGATTCGTAGGCGTTCGCCATGTCCCAGATAGGGCGTGCGCGGCGCGCCCTCGGCTATCTGTTCGAGCATACGGCGTTCGACGATGCAGGCCGAACCGCGCGAACGGTCGCGGTTGGATATCGTACCGCTGCCGACGATGCTGCCAGCCACGAGCGCGCGCGTCTTGGCGGCATGCGCAATCAGACGTGGAAAACCGAACACCATATCCTCACCGCATAGTGGCGCGCCGAAGCGTTCGCCGCGCACGGTCACCGTCAACGGCAGATGGAGTCGTTCGCCGTCCCAGGCATCACCAAGTTCGTCGAGCGTGACTGCGACCGGCGAAAACGCGCTAGCCGGTTTGCTCTGAAAGAAACCGAAACCCTTCGCAAGTTCGGCCGCAATCAGATTGCGCAGGCTCACATCGTTGGCAAGCATGAAGAGCCGGATCGCCGCTGCGCATTGCGCCGGCGAAGCCCCCATCGCCACATCGCCGGTAACGACTGCGACCTCGCCTTCCAAATCGATGCCCCAGTCTTCGCGGCAGGCCACTATGGGATCACACGGACCGAGGAAGGCATCCGAGCCTCCCTGATACATGAGCGGCTCGCTCCAGAACTCGGATGGCATTTCTGCGCCACGCGCGCGGCGCACAAGTTCAACGTGATTGACATAAGCCGAGGCGTCGGCCCATTGGTAGGCGCGCGGCAGGGGGGAATGGCATTCGCGGGGATCGAAGGGATGCGCGTGGCGCGCGTGACCGTTGTTCAGTGCGAGCGAGACGGCGTGGAGCTGCGGTGCGCAACGCGCCCAGTCGTCGAGCGCGGCTTGCAGGCTGGGTGCGATCTCATGTGCCGACAGGCAGCGGGTAAGGTCGCGGCTGACGACGACGAGCGCGCCATCGCGACCGCCTTGTTTGAGGCTCGCAAGCTTCATTTCGTTTTCCAGGAGTCCACATATTCCGCGACTTCGACCGCCCGCGCGGACTCGTCGATATCGAACGGCATGCGTGCATCGATCATGACGGCGACTTCGTCGGTTTCGCGACGCTCGGCGCGTGCGGCCGTTGCGAAGGCTTTCGGATGCGGGCCGTGGGTGAAGCCGTTCGGATGCAGCGTCGTCATGCCAGGACGAATATTGTCGCGCGAAAAAAAGCTGCCGCGATGGTAGAAGATGAATTCATCGAAATCGTCGTTCGAGTGATAGAACGGAAGCTTGAGCGCGCCGGGGTCCGATTCGATGGGCCGCGGCACGAAAGTACAGACGACAACACCGCGCGCCACGAAGGTCGTGTGCACCGATGGCGGCAAATGATAGCGGTGGCTCATCAGCGGCCGGATATCGCGCCAGTTGAGCTTGCAGGCAACAAGATCGCCGTGCCAGCCGAGCGCGTCCAACGGGTTGTGCGGGTAGGCAATCGTCGACATTTGGCCGCGCCGCTTGACCCACACGTCCCAGCGCGCGCGTCCCGCCGCGCCGTCGCGTTGCGCGATGAAGGCTTCGTCGATCTGCGGCGTTTCTAGCACGGCCGCATCGAAGATCGCATGCGGACCGGCTATCCCCTTGTCGGGCAGGCCGTAGCCATTGCCGCTTGCTTCGACGAGCAGCATCGCCGTCGCCTTACGGGGTTCGATGCGCCACATGGCGCCGCGCGGCAACAGGATGTAGTCGCCGTCGCGATAGCTCAGATGGCCCCAATCGCAAAACAGGCTGCCCTCGCCAGCGTGAATGAATAGCAACTCGTCGCCGTCGGCGTTGCGCGCCAGACTTTGCATTGGCTCGTCGCAACGCCACCAGCGCACGCGCACGTCGGTATTGTGCAAGAGCGGATGCGCCTTGAACGGAGAATGACTCTTTATGTCGAGCTGGTTCAGATCGAAAGCATGCGGACGCAGCGGGCCGTCGAAGGCATCCCAGGAGGTTGGCGGATGACGGTGATGAAAATGGCAGGCCGGACCGAAGAAGCCCTCCTTGCCCATCTCGCGCTCGTAACTGCCATCGGGCAGATCGCAATGCGCCTGGCGCGAGTGGACGCCTGCGGATTTCGGATAGCTGATCCATTGTTTCATGCGGCGTGCCTTTCTCCTTTTGCGGTTTCGCAGCCGGGCCTAAAGCATCTGTCGCCCGGGTAGATTGTCGACGGATCAAGAGATGGCAACGTTCTGAGCTGTTCGTACAGCGGAGCGAAATCCTGCGCGGTTTCTTTGAACAGCGTGTCGAAGCTGTCGATCACGAAGTACGAATCCTGATAGCGATCGATCCTGTAGTCGGTTCGCATGATCCGTGGCAATTCAAAATGCAGCCGGTGCGAGTGCGGCGATTCGATGCTGTGTGCAAGCTCGCCGCCCGAGGACAGAATGCCCGCGCCATAGGCGCGCAAGCCTTGCGCTGTGTCGATCAGACCAAACTCCACGGTGTACCAGTACAAGCGCGCGAGATAGCCGAGCGCGTCCAGCCCCTGCGCCTTGACGCCGCCACGACCGTATTCCTGTAAATAGTCGGCGAACACCGGGTCCATCAGCAACGGCACATGCCCGAAGAAATCGTGAAATACGTCTGGTTCGACGATGTAGTCGAATTCCTCGGGCTCGCGCAGCCAGGTCGTGACCGGGAAACGCCGCTCTGCAAGCAGGCGGAAGAAGGCATCGTCCGGGATCAGGCCGGGTACGCCGACGATCTGCCAGCCGCTTGCGCGTCGCAGAATATCGTTGGCCGCGTCGAAACGCGGGATCTTTTCGGACAGCAGCGGCGCGACATGCGCGATGAATTCGTCGCAGGCAAACCCCGGTAGCTTTGCCGTCTGGCGCTCGACGAGCCGCTTGTAGAGCGCATGCTGGGCCGGCGTGTAAGCATGCCAGTTCTGTTCGACCGTGTAGTCGGAATCGATATTCGAGTAGTCGCCGCGCAGCGGCTTTTCAGCTTTTGGCATGGCCATCTCCCGATGGGCGGATTGCGTTATGCGGCGCTGGAGTCCTGCAGAACGCCGCGCCGAATCTGATCGAGTTCGATCGAATCGAACAGCGCCTTGAAATTCCCCTCGCCGAAACCTTCGTTGCCGTGCCGCTGGATGATTTCGAAGAAGATCGGGCCAATCACGGTGTCGGTAAAGATCTGCAGCAGATAGCCCTGTCCGGCGCTCGGTGCACCGTCGATCAGGATGCGGTTTGTGCGCAAGCGCTCCATATCTTCGGCGTGGCCTGCGACACGGTGGCCTGCAAGTTCGTAATAGCTATCGGGCGTGTCGAGGAATTTCACGCCCGCCGCGCGCATGCCTTCGACGGTTGTAACGATGTCGTCGGTGCCGAGCGCGATATGCTGGATGCCTTCGCCCTTGTAGGCATGCAGGAATTCCTCGATCTGGCTTTTATCGTCGGCCGATTCGTTGATAGGAATCCGGATCTGCCCGCAGGGGCTCGTCATCGCCTGGCTGCGCAAACCGGTCAGCTTGCCCTCGATATCGAAGTAGCGAATCTCGCGAAAGTTGAACAGCCTTGCGTAAAAGTCCGACCAGTGGCGCATCCGGCCACGCTCGACGTTATGCGTCAGATGATCGATATGGGTGAGGCCAAAACCCTTGTGCTCGGTCCCGCCGTCGAGCGCAAGAAAATCCACGTCGTAGATCGATGCGCCATCGTAGCGGTCGACAAGATAGATCGGGCAACCACCAATGCCACGGATCGCAGGAATCGCAAGTTCCATCGGGCCGGATTGCTGCGCATGCGATATTGCGCCAAGCGAAAGTGCGCGCTCGTATGCAGCCTTGGCGTCGCGCACGCGAAAAGCCATCGCACAGGCCGAGGGACCGTGTTCGCGCGCAAAACCTTGGGCAAAACTCGCTGGCTCGGCGTTGACGATGAAGTTGATTTCGCCCTGGCGATAGAGCGTAACGTCCTTGGAGCGGTGGCGCGCAACGGCTTTGAAGCCGAGCTGGCGGAACAGCGCGTCGAGCAGGGCGGGGTCGGGCGCGGTGTATTCGACGAACTCGAAGCCATCGGTGCCAGCCGGGTTGTCCCAGAGCGCGGCCTTTGCCTGTCGCGCCTGCGCAAGGTGCAGGGGCATATCTCTGTCTCCTCTGTTGGGCGCCGAAGGTGCGGCATCGGCGTTTTTATTTTCCTTGAGAGAAAGTTTAGATCTCTTACCCTGCTATTTCGTTTCAAATATTGCCGATTCGCGGACAATTCAAGCAATATTCGACCTTGAACTGTCTCCAAAGCAGAAAATAATGACCGAAGCCATCAATCTCGATCGGACCGACCGCCGGATTCTCGAAGTGTTGCAACAAGATGGACGGATCGCGAACGTGGAACTCGCACGCCAGGTCGCGTTGTCGCCCTCGCCCTGTCTGCGGCGGCTCCAACGGCTGGAAGATGCGGGCGTAATCAGTCATTACACGGCGATATTGAATCCCGAGCGACTGGGCTTGTCGCTACTCGCCTTCGTCAATGTATCGCTAGACAAACGCACAGGCCATGCAACCGACGAATTCAAGCTTGCGGTCAAGGAGTGGCCGGAAGTCAGCGAATGTTATGCAATGACCGGCGAGATGGACTATTTACTGCGGGTTCTGGTGACAGACCTGCAGCATTTTTCGCGCTTTGTGATGGACAAGGTGCTCAGGCACCCTGGCGTGCTCGATGTGAAATCGAGTTTCGCGCTGGAAGAGGTGAAACGAACAACAATGCTGCCTGTCGACTAAGGCCGGAAACAGGCCAATACACGCCAAGTTTATGTCGCGGTTTTTAGCATTCGCATGCGGAAGACAAAGGTCCCTGCATATCGGCCTTTGGCCAGCCGGCGAGAATCATCAAGGGTATGAGTAGTGAAAAGACAAGCATGTTCAGCTCCTTTTTGGGTGAATAATCTTTACTACGATCCCAGTTTAAGCAGAGACGCATCCTCCGTCCAAACAAAGCTTTCAATGCGCCAATAAGCTATTTCGTGTTTCTCCGATAGAACCATTGGCTGCGCTTTCCGAGCGTTCCGGCCATGCAGGCGCAAAGCCCCTCGCCAATGAAAAAATGCAGCGAAACACCAAATCCCATTGAATTTCGCATTCACCCGGCCATCGCGGAAATACCTGCACCCGCCTGGGATGCGCTGGCTGGCGGACAGGTTTTTGTCCGGCATGCATTTCTGGAAGCGCTGGAGCACTGCGGCTGCGTCGGGCAAAACACCGGCTGGCGCGTCATGCATGCTGCGCTATGGCAAGGAGAAGAACTTCTTGCCGCCCTGCCGCTTTATGCCAAACAGCATTCCTGGGGCGAATACGTGTTCGATTGGGCCTGGGCCGACGCCTACGCGCGCCACGGTTTGCGCTATTACCCCAAACTGCTCGGTGCGATTCCGTTCTCGCCGGTTCCCGGCGCGCGCCTGCTTGCAGTCAGCGTCGAGATGCGCGCCGCGCTGCTCGATGCGGTGATTGCGCTCGCGCGCCAAGCGCGCTTCTCGTCCTTCCACCTGCTCTTCGGCGCCGACGCGGATATCGCCTGCGCTAAATCGCGCGGCCTGCTCGTGCGACGTAATGTGCAATTTCACTGGAACAGCGCAGGAGAAACAGATTTCGAAGGTTTTCTTGCGCGGCTCAATCATGAAAAGCGCAAGAAGATCCGCCAGGAACGGCGCAAGATCGCGGATGCTGGCATCGGGTTCGAATGGCGCAGCGGGCATGAGATCGAAGACGCCGACTGGGAATTCTTCGTTCGCTGCTACCGGACGACCTATGCCGAACACCGTTCTGCACCCTACCTGAATCTCGAATTTTTCAAGCGGCTCGGCAAGGTGCTACCCGCAGCCTGTGTGCTCGTCCTTGCATCGCGCGCCGGCCGCAGGATCGCATCCAGCCTGATGCTGCGCGACGAAGCCGCGCTCTATGGCCGTTACTGGGGCGCGCTCGAATATGTGCCCTGCCTGCATTTCGAAGTCTGCTACTACCAGGGTATTGCCTACGCGATCGCACAAGGTCTGCAACGCTTCGAAGGCGGCGCCCAAGGCGAGCACAAGCTCGCGCGCGGGCTCGAACCGGTGGCCACGGCTTCTGCGCACTGGATTTCCGATCCGCGCTTTCGCGATGCGGTAGCAGATTTCGTCGCACAGGAACGCGACGGCGTGGACGCCTATCTCGACGAACTGGCCGAGCGGATGCCTTTTAAGCGCGAAGACATCTCGAAAATCCCAGATCGTTAAGCGGGAATTGCGTTCGGGGCAACGGTGATAACCCCAATTGCGCACTCCTGGCTGCCTAAGCCTAGAATAGACCCCAATATCATCTTGTTCCGTACCCAGAGCGTAATTTCGAAACCGACGCCTACGACCCATCGGTCGCGGACACACAAAAACTCGTGCTTGATCGAAGAATTCCTCATCTGGTCGCCATTGTCTTTCTTGCCGCGCTTGCGGCGGTGCTGGTCCTATTGAATTGGAAGGCATCCTCGCCAGACCGGGTGCTTCCCCCGCCGGTTATTGCGACAACCAGCGACCAAGAACCGATTTCCCCCTTGCCGCAGACTATTTCTACCCTTAAAGCAAATAGCGAACTCGGCGAACGCTTGTTCAACGATCCGCTGCTGTCGCACGACAAAACGATCGCGTGCGCAAACTGCCATTCGCTGACCCTCGGTGGCAGCGACCGCCGTCGTTTTTCCCTCGGCGTCGGGGGTGTGCTTGGCCAGATCAATTCGCCCACTATCTTTAACCAAACTTTCAACTTCGCGTATTTTTGGGATGGACGTGCCACCACACTGGACGAGCAGACGACAGGCCCGATCACAAATCCTGCCGAAATGGCGTCGAGCTGGCCCGAAGTCGTCGAACGCCTGCGCGCCCAACCCGAATACCGTGCCCAGTTTGCAGCCATCTATCCCGAAGGAATTACCGAGTCTTCGATCAAAAACGCTATTGCCAGCTACGAAAACACGCTGATCACGCCGAACGCCCCGTTCGACCGTTACCTGCGCGGCGACCATGCCGCAATCGACGGTCACGCGCAAAAGGGTTATGCCTTGTTCAAAGCGTACGGCTGCGCGAGCTGCCACCAAGGCGTCAACATCGGGGGCAATATGTTTCAGCGTTTCGGCCTCATGGGCGACTACTTCGGCGATCGCGGAAAAATCACGAAGGCCGATCTCGGTCGCTACAACGTCACCGGCAAGGACGAGGATCGCCATGTATTCCGGGTGCCTAGCCTGCGCAATGTCGCGCTTACGCCACCATATTTTCACGACGGATCGGTCGATCGGCTCGATGAGGCTGTCGGCGTTATGGCCCGCTACCAGCTCGGGCGCGAGATTTCGGACGAGGACAAGCGGCTGATCGTCGCCTTCCTGGAAACGCTCAACGGCCAATTCAAGGGTAAGCCACTGCAATGACTACCGCGCTTCCCGAGCAACCCGACGGCGCTACGCCCGCACCCCAGAAATCGCCCGCCGACCGCCCGCACAAGTCCCGCAGTTGGGCGCTCGTTTTGTTTGCGGTTGCGGTCTTAGGCTGGCTGTACTGGGAAGCCGACGCAATTTCGATCAGCGAGCACCAGAAATACACGCGGGAACTGGGCTGGCTGCGCCAGGGCGACGCCGAATTCAACGCGGCAATTCTCGTCAGCCATTTCGGGATGCGCCGCGATTTCGACGCCATCACCGCCTCGGTCGTCAATATCCAGCGCATCATGCGAGCGCTCGATGCGCCGCCATCTTTTCTTGCCGAAGCCGATCGCGCGCTGCTGCGCCAGCGTTTGCTCGAATTCAACCGACAACAGGCAAAAAAAACCGAGGCGGTCGATCACTACAAGCGCGAGATTTCCTTGCTGCGCAACTCGGTCGCCTACTTTCCTTCGGCGGCCGACGATTTCGTCGAGCAAACACGCGAGAACACCTTGCTAGCACGTTCGATCGGCATACTCGCGCGCGGGGTGACGACCTTTGCCTTGAACGGGGACCCGGCGCTGCGTAGCGATCTGCTCGACCGCGCGCGTACGCTCCAGCGGCAAGCTGCCGACTCGGACGCCACAGCCTCGGGGCGGCTCTCGAATTTGCTTGCTCATGCCGTCACGATTCTCGAACGCAAGCCGGTTCTGGATGCACTTACGCACGACATCCTTGCGCTACCCACGGCGCAAATCAGCAACGAACTGACGCGTCTTTATGCCGACGGCTACGAACGCGCGGCGCGGCGCGCCCATATTCATCGTGTGCTGCTATTTGTCTGCGCGCTGGGCCTGGCCGGTTACCTGATCCTGGCGTTTACTCGCCTGGGCCGCGCCTCGCAGGCGCTGACGAGCGCCAATAGCGACCTCGAAAACCAGATCGAAGCCTTGCACCGTGCGCAGGAACAACTCAATCTTTATGCCACCGTGTTCACCAATGCGGCCGAAGGCATGACGATCACCGACGCACAAACCCAAATCGTCGCGGTCAACCCGGCGTTCACCCGGATTACCGGCTATACGCTTACCGAACTCATTGGACGCAAACCGTCGGTGCTCCGGTCCGCCCGCCAGGACGGCGAGTTCTATCGCGAGCTATGGCACACGCTAAATGAGCGCGGTCAGTGGCAAGGCGAAATCTGGAACCGGCGTAGCAGCGGCGAGATCTACCCGGAGTGGCTGTCGATTACGGCAGTACACAATGGCATGGGTTCCGCAACTCATTACATCGGCATTTTTTCCGACATCACCGAGCGCAAGGAAGCCGAAGCACGCATTCACCATATCTCGCACCACGACGCGCTGACGAATCTCCCCAATCGCCTGATGATGCAGGCCCGTCTGCATCATGTCATCCTCCAGTCGCAGCATACGGAGCAACGCGCGGCAGTCTTGTTGCTCGATCTGGATCGTTTCAAAACGATTAACGACACGCTCGGTCACGAGATCGGGGATGCCTTGCTGATACAGGTCACGCAGCGCTGTCTTGCTGTTCTGCGCAATACCGACACGTTCGCGCGACAAGGTGGCGACGAGTTCGTCGCTTTGCTGCACGACCTGGGACAAACGCAGGATGCGGCCCTGATAGCGCGCAAGATTCTCGCTTCGTTCGCACAGCCATTCGAACTCGGATCGCATGCGCTTACCGTAACCGCCAGCATCGGCATTGCGCTCTATCCCGACGACGGCGCGGACGAATCGATATTGTTGCGCAACGCCGATGCCGCGATGTACCGGGCCAAGGCGAACGGCCGCAACTGCTTCCAGTTTTATTCTGCGGATATGAACACCGCGTCGCTCGGGGAACTTTTGCTGGAAAACCAGCTACGCGGCGCAATCGAACGCGATGAACTGCAGCTCCATTACCAGCTCAAGGTCGATGCCGCCACCCATCGCCTCACCGGCGCCGAGGCGCTATTGCGTTGGCAACATCCGCAAATGGGCCTGTTGTCGCCCGACCGTTTCATCCCGGTTGCGGAAGAATCGGGGCTGATCGTCCCGATCGGCGAATGGGTGATCCAGCAAGCCTGTCGTCAATTACGCGCATGGATGGACGCCGGCCTTGCAGTCGTGCCTATCGCAGTCAATATGTCGGCGCAGCAGTTCGCCCAACAGGATGTAGTCGGAATCGTGCGCGACGCGCTTGCCGAAAACGAACTACCGCCTTCGCTGCTCGAACTCGAACTGACCGAAACCATGTTGATGCGCGATCTCGAACACACGATCGACATCCTCTGCCGCCTGAGCGAAATGAATATAACCCTGTCGATCGACGATTTCGGCTCGGGCTATTCTTCGCTTGCCTATCTGCGGCGTTTTCAGGTCAACGTGCTCAAGATCGACCGTAGTTTCGTGCGCGACATCCAGCCCGATGGCAGCAACGGACAGATCGCCGCGGCGATCATCGCGCTGGCCCACAACCTCGGTCAGGAGGTTGTGGCCGAAGGAGTGGAAACCAATTTCCAGCGCGATTTTCTCATCAGACACGGCTGCAACAAACTGCAAGGATTCCTGTTCGGCAGGCCGCAACCCGCCGCCGACTTCGCTCGCCGCCTGGCAGCAGCCTCGCATGCGAGCACGGCTGCGCAAGGCGCGACGCCGTTGCTAACGCATTCCGAGTCCTGAGCGCTAGTGCGCCCCGGCCGCCGCGCTTCCTGTTGTGCGGCCCGAGAACGGCGGCTTGGCAAGAAAGACAACGAAGATCAGCGATAAAAACAGCCAGCCGAGTACGTGGAAGATCTCGTTGAACGAAATCTGCAAAGCCTGCTGCGAGATCATCCGATCAAGCATCGCAGCAGCCGCCTGCGCGTTGCCGTGGCCGAGCGACCGGATCACCTCCTGCGTGGTCGGGCTGTAGGGCGTGAAGTGCTCGGTCAGATTGGCGTGATGCTGGATCGCGCGGTGACTCCACAGATAAGTCGTGATCGAGGCCGAAAAACTGCCCATCAGCGTGCGTAGGAAAGTCGCCAGACCCGAACCGCCCGGAATCTCGTGCTGCTTCAGATCCGATAGCAGGATCGTGAGCACCGGCATGAAAAAGAACGCCACGCCCAAGCCCTGGATCAACTGCACGAAAGCCACGCTGGCATAGTCCACCTGGGTCGTAAAGCCGCTGCGCATGAAGCTCGTCAGCATCAGGCAACCGAAAGCGAAGGCTGCAAGAAAGCGCAGATCGAAGCGATTTGCATACTTGCCGACGAAAGGCGTCAAAATCACCGGGAGCACGCCGATTGGCGCCGAGGCCAGACCCGCCCACACGGCCGTGTAGTGCAATTGCGTTTGCAGCCACAGCGGTACGAGTAGCGACGTGCTGAAAAAGGCCCCGTATGCGAGCATCAGCGCGAGCGTGCCGGCGGCGAAGTTGCGGTGCTTGAACAGGCGCAGATTCACGATCGGATCACGGTCGGTCAATTCCCATATGATGAAGACCGCGATTGCAATCGCCGATATCACCGAGGTCCACACGATGAAGGATGACGCGAACCAGTCCTCGTCGTTACCCTTGTCGAGCACGATCTGTAGCGCGCCGACGCCGATGACGAGCGTGACGAGACCAACGTAGTCCATCTTCGGCCGCTCGGTTTGCGCCGGTTTATGGCGCATCTGCTGCCAGACGACGGTCGAGGCGAAGATGCCGATAGGCACGTTGATGAAGAAGATCCACGGCCAACTGTAGTTGTCGGTGATCCAGCCGCCGAGGATGGGCCCGGCGATCGGCGCGACGACCGTCACGGTCGCGAGCAGCGCGAGCGCCTGCGTGCGCTTGTTCGGCGGAAAGATCGCTATTAGCAGCGCTTGCGTGATCGGGTACATCGGTCCGGCAACGAACCCCTGCAAAGCGCGAAAACCCACGAGCATGCCCATGCTCTGCGCGATGCCGCAAAGCAGCGAAGCAAGCGTGAACAGCAGTGTTGCGGTGACGAAAAGCTTGACCTCGCCGAAGCGGCGCGACAGCCAGCCAGTCAGCGGCAGCGCGATTGCGTTGCTGACCGCGAAGGCCGTGATGACCCAGGTGCTCTGATCGGAACTCACGCCTAGATTGCCGGAGATCGTCGGCAGCGAAACATTGGCGATCGTTGTGTCGAGCACCTGCATGAAGGTCGCCAGCGCGAGGCCGACCGTACACAGCGCGAGGTTGGCGGGACGGAACGACGGATTCATGATTTTCCTCCGGCGCATCCGCACGGCTTTGCCGCCGCAAGCCTTCCCGCGCTAAATCGATACGCGAAAATCATGAATGCGGCGCCTTGTCGGCATGCGCACCACGGGCGGGGTCGCGCGTCTTGACGAGCTTCGTGGCTGCATGGCCGCCAATGTTGGCGCTGACGATCTGCGCGATGCGCGCATCGGCGTCGGTCAATTGGTCGACATAGACGTTGGTCGAGAACACCGGTTTGTCATTCGGTTTCTGGGCCAGCATCGGACCGGAGCGGTCATGCATATTGACTTCCACACTCATCGACAAACCGATGCGCAATGGATGATCGGCGAGTTCCTTCGGATCGAGCGCGATGCGCACCGGTACGCGCTGGACGATCTTGATCCAGTTGCCGGTCGCGTTCTGCGCTGGCAGCAGCGAAAAGGCGCTGCCGGTGCCGACACCCAGGCCTGCAATGCGGCCGTGGTAGGCGACGTCGCCGCCATAAACGTCGGAGCGCAGTTCGACCGGCTGGCCGATGCGCATGTGTTCGAGCTGGGTTTCCTTGAAATTCGCATCGACCCATAGCTCGCCGAGCGGCACGACGGCCATCAACGGCGTGCCGGGCGCAACGCGTTGCCCGACCTGCGCATTGCGCTGCGCGACGTAACCGGTAACGGGCGCAATCAGCGTGGCGCGCGCCGCGTCGAGATAGGCTTTGCGCAACTGCGCGGCGGCGGATTTGACTTCTGGATGCGAAGACACGCCCGTGTCGTCCACCAGCGCACGGTTCGTCGCGAGTTGCTGCTGCGAAGCCGACAGCGCTTGCTCCGCAGCCGCCAGCGTATCGCGCGCATGGGACAACTCTTCCTGCGGAATTGCACCGCTGCTGGCGAGATTCTTGCGACGCTCGAAGTCGGACTTCGCGCGCTCGAAGGCAACCTTCCTTGCCGCGACATCGGCCTCGAAGCCGCTCACGTTCGTGTAAAGACCGCGGACCTGGCGCACGGTGCGCGCAAGCGCAGCCTCTGCCTGTTCGAGCGCAACCTTCGAATCGTTCGGGTCGAAGGCGATTAGCGTCTGACCGGCCTTGACGAGCGCATTATCGTCGGCGCCGATAGAGACGACAGTGCCTGCCGTCTGCGGCGTAATCTGGACGACATTGCCGTTGGCATAAGCGTCGTCGGTGCTTTCGAACCAGCGGCCGTGAAAATAATGATAAGCGCCGACGCCTGCGCCAGCCAGCACGAGGATCGAGGCCAGCCCGGTCAACATGATGCGCCGGCGACGACCGCCTTCGGCTGCGATCGGAGAGGGAGTGTTTGCTTGGGTACTCATGTTTCTTGACCTTTTCAATGCGCCGCGACGGTCTTGTCCGTCGCGGCGGCCGCCAGGGGGGTATCGCGATAGCCACCGCCCAGCGCACGCACGAGCTGGATCGATGCATCGACCTGTTGGGTATGCAGCGTGGCCAATTGCAGATCGGCCGCGAGCAGCGCCTGCTGCACGCTGAGGACTTCGAGATAGCTGCCAACGCCGTTTCGGTAACGCAGCGTCGCCAGATCCCAGGCTTCGCGTGCGGCACGGAGCGCACGTTGCTGCGCGGCTTCCTGCGTGACGAGCGATTGCAACTGACTGACTTGTTCCGACACTTCGCCAAGCGCGCCGACGAGGATCTTGTTGTACTGCGCAACGGCAAGATCGTAGCCGGCATCCTTTCCGGCGAGGTTTGCACGCAACCGGCCGCCGTCGAAAATCGGCAGCGAAATTGCTGGCGTCACGAGTGCGAAACGATTGCCCAGTTCGAGGATGTCCTGTGTGTGTGGAGCCATCGTGCCGACCAGCGCGGTCAGATTGACGTTCGGATAAAACTGGGCCTTGGCCGCAGCAATGCCGCGCTGCATGCTCTCGACACGCCAGCGCGCAGCCACAAGATCCGGGCGGCGACCGATGAGGTTGGCAGGCAGCGCTTCCGGCAAAGCGAGTTCCATAGCCTTGAGCGGCGTGGGCCGCGCGACTTCGAGCCCGCGATCCGGCCCCTTGCCGAGCAGCACCGCCAGCATCGTGCGGCCGCTTTCTATCGTATGTGCCGACTGAGCAAGTTTTTGCTCGGCCGAAGCCTCGGTCGCCTCGGCCTGACGCAACTGGGCCTGGCTATCGATACCGGCTACGACGCGTTGCTGCGTCAATGCCATGAGCCGCTTGGCGCGGTCCAGATCGTCGCGCGCGACGTCGTTGGCCGCGAAGGCATAGGCCAGCTGCGAATAAGCGCGCGCGACATCGGCCGATAGCGACAAGCGCGCAGCCTTCGCATCGACCTCGGCCGCGCGTTGCTGGCCGAGTGCGGATTCCCAGGCGGCGCGCTGTCCGCCCCACAGATCGAAGGTATAGCTGAAGCTGAACGTAAGCTGCTTGATGATCGAATAATTGCCGCCGTAAGGCTCGGGCAAGAGCGAGGCTGGAATTTGCGCGCCAGGCAACGAACCCTTGAAGCCGATTTCCGGCATGCGCGCCGCATCGGCGCCGAGCGCCTGTGCTGTGGCCTCGCGCACGCGGGCATCGGCGACGGCCAGATCGGGATTGCCGCGCAGCGCTTCATCAACGATGGCATCGAGTTGCGCATCGCCAAGGCCTTGCCACCAGTCGGTCGCAGGCCACGCGGCGGGCGAGAGGCGTACGCCCGCGAGGCTTTTTTCGCTTGCGAGCGCGGCCGCTTCGGTCAGGCTGCCGATGGGAGCCAAGCCGCGCATGTCGGCGCAGCCGGCCGCCACGAGGGCGAGCAGCAGAGGGGGGTAAAGATAGCTTTTGTGCTTCATGATTTGCTTAGGCAATTTTTCCGGGGGAGCTGCTTTCCAGAGTGGCACGGACACGAATCAATAGCGCAAAAAGCAGCTCGCGCTCGGGCTCGTCGAGATCCTGCACGGCAAAGGCGCTGACGTGATCGGCGGTTGCGCGGATCGCAATCCAGAGCATACGGCCGGCTTCGGTCAGACCGACATCGACGATCCGGCGATCGTCGTCGCGCGGTTTGCGGCGTACATAGCCCTTCTCCTGCAGGCGGTCGAGCATGCGCGTAAGTGCGCCGCCGTCGTGATCGAGCGCGCGGGCCAGCTCAGAAGGCGTTATCGACGCATGTTGGCTGAGTATCTTGAGAATGCGGAACTGGGTGAAATTGAGTCCGAATCCATCCTTGTCCAGCGCATGCTCAAGATGGCGGATCAGGCCAAGGCGGACACAATGGAGGAGAAGGCCGAGGCTGCGATCCTCGGTAGTGGGACAGGACGCCATGATTTACTTCCGGCTGAGGAAGGCCGAAATTTATTTGCCGAAGCAAATCTTGTCAAGGCAAATCATAGCCTGTTGCAATTCATGCACGTTTTTTATCGAAGCAGGTTCAGGCGCCGTTCAGTAGCAGTTGCAGATCCTTGGCGATCGCAGCGGGCGGCTGGTCCATCTTCACGTAAAGGCGTAAGCGGCCCTGGGTGTCATAGACAAAGGTCCCGGTCGAATGGTCGACCGAATAGTTGCCGCTTGCGATGTCGCCCTGCTTTTGCGCATAGACATGGAACTCCTTGAGCACGGCCGGGGTTTTGGCAGGATCGGCGCGCAGGCCGATGAAGCCCGGATCGAAGGCCGGCACGTATTCCGACAGCAGTTGCTGGGTGTCGCGCTCGGGGTCCACAGTAAGAAAGAGCACCTGCAGTTTTGCCGCATCGGCGCCGAGCAGCTTCTTGACTTGCACCATCGTGGTCAGCGCAGTCGGACACACGTCGGGACACTGCGTGTAGCCAAAGAACAAGGTGACGACCTTGCCGCGAAAATCGGCGAGGCTGCGCTGACGGCCGGTTTGGTCGGTGAGGCTGAAATCCTTGCCGTAGTCCGCACCGGTAATGTCGGTTGCCTGAAATTGGGGCGTGGAGGCGTTGCAGCCGCCTAGAAGGGCGGCTGCGAGCAGGGCTGCAATGAATCTTCTACGCATCAGAGATAGTGGTCGATCAGCAGGAAGGCGAACAATGCCGAAAGATACACGATCGAATAGCGGAAAGTTGCGCGCGCGAGCCCATCTGAATAGTCGCGCCAGAGGCGCCACGCGTAGCGTACGAAGCCGCCGCCCAAAAGCGTCGCCGCCGCAAGATACAACGGCCCGCTCATGTGCGTGGCATAGGGCAGCAGGGTTACCGCAAACAGGATCAGCGTATAGAGCAGCATCTGTAAGCGCGTGTACTGCGAGCCATGCGTCACCGGCAGCATCGGCAAGCCGGCGCGTGCGTAATCCTGTGTGCGATACAGCGCGAGCGCCCAGAAATGCGGCGGCGTCCAGGCGAAGATGATCAAAAACATCAGACAGGCATCTGGCGAGACTTCGCCAGTAACGGCGGCCCAGCCCAGCAGCGGCGGCATCGCGCCGGCCGCACCGCCGATCACAATGTTCTGCGGCGTATAAGGTTTGAGCAGCACGGTATAGACAACGGCATAACCGACGAAGGTCGCCAGCGTGAGCCACATCGTCAAGGGATTGACGCTCCAGAGTAGCGCGAGCCCGCCGCCGCCGAGCAGGCCGGAAAAGGCGAGCGTTTCGGCCGCGTTCAATATGCCGCGCGGCAGCGGACGCGCGCGCGTCCGCGCCATGCGCGCATCGATTTTTTGCTCGACCAGGCAGTTGATCGCGGCAGCCGCGCCGGCGACGCAGGCAATACCCAGCGTCGCTACGATCACGACGCCCGCCGGCGGCAGACCCTGCGGCACCGCCAAAAACATGCCGATCACGGCACAAAATACGACCAGCGTGTTCACGCGCGGCTTCGTCAGGGCCAAATAAGCACCCAGGCGCTGCGTCAGCGGTTGGGCGAATTCAAGCGGTAGAGTTTTCACGCAGAGACCTCCCATAGTGGATAGCTGCGCGCGCGTGGCGCATCGCGTGATTGATCCTGAGCGTCACGAGCAAGAGGCATAGCGCACCCGCGTTGTGGGCGACCGCGAGCGCCAGTGGTAATCCGAAGTGAATATTCGCGACGCCTAATATCAGTTGTAGCGCGAGCGCCGCTAACAGCAATAGGCCGTGGCCACGCGTATTGCTGGAGCCGAGCAGGGCTGTGCACAACAGGCCTAGCACGCACGCCACGACGAGGGCGCCGACGCGGTGCGTCCAGTGGATCGCGGTCAGCGCGGCGAGCGGTAAAAGCTGGCCATCGGCCGTCATGCCGAGTTCGCGCACGATGTGGAATGCATTGACAAAATCCATGTTCGGTAGCCAACTGCCCTGACACTGCGGCAAGTCGGAGCACGCGAGCGCGGCGTAGTTGGTGCTGGTCCAGCCGCCGAGCGCAATTTGCAGCGCGAGCAGGACGAGGCCAATGCGCGCCAGCCGCACGAGCGGCGGCGGCGCTGCGATCGCACGCAAACCGGATTCGCGAAAGACCAGCCAGGCCAGCAGCGCGACGGTTGCGAGCCCGCCGATCAGATGACCCGTGACGATCGCTGGCTTGAGTAGCAGGGTCACGGTCCATTTGCCGAGCAAGCCCTGCAGGGTCACGACGCCGACAAGCGCCGTCGCCAGTGTTTTCGACCTCGCACGCGTGCGCCACGCGCGCCACGCAAGCGCGAGAATCAAAAGCCCAAGCGTGGCGGCAAGATAGCGATGGATCATTTCCTTCCATGCCTTCGCCATATTCACCGGCCCGCTGGGATTCTCACTCGCGGCGGCGGCAATCTCATCAGTCGCATGATGCGGGCTTAACTTGCCGTAGCAGCCAGGCCAATCGGGGCAGCCTAGCCCAGCGTCGGACAGCCGCACATAAGCGCCGAGCAC
Source organism: Niveibacterium sp. (assembly GCA_031554255.1). GTDB lineage: Bacteria > Pseudomonadota > Gammaproteobacteria > Burkholderiales > Rhodocyclaceae > Niveibacterium. The sequence goes on along the minus strand of JAVBKC010000104.1, from coordinate 13,756 downwards.
GATGACGACGCAAGCGAGACAAAGCGCGGCGAGGGCGATTTTCTTGAGCATCTCAGCCCAGCCTCGAATATTTCAGCAGGCGTTCGAGATCCTTGATCATGCGCTTGGGCTCGGGTTCGGCCGGGTAGCGCATGAAACGATTGCCAAGCGGGTCGATTAGCTGGATCTGGCCTGCTTCGAGTGCGGCTTCGCGCGCATTTACAACACGCAAGCCCGGATGTTCGGCGAGCAAGGCCGGGTCGGGTCGGCCGCCGTCGGTCAGCAACCAGACGCGCTCGACGCGATCCATTTCCTTGCCTTGCGCTGTGCGCACCTGGCGCATGATCCAAAGCTTATTACGGCAGCTTTGGTCGCATGCGGCGGATGCCACATAGGCCATCACCCAGTGGCCGCGGAGCGGCGCAGGATCGAACGCGACGCCGTCGGCCGAGGCCAGCCCCTTGGGTTGCCAAGGCGTGGGCACGAGGAGTTCGCCGTAATTCGTGCCGCGAGCGGGCTTCCAGAAATAAAATGCGCCATAGCTCGCCACGACTGGCGCAATACAGACGAGCGCAAGCAGGATCAAGGTGCGGCGGGCTTTAGTTTTCACGCAAGAAACTCCGGACCGACCATGCCACGAGGATCAAGGCGATGATCGCAAACGAAAACCACTGCGCGGCATAGGCGCGGTGGCGATCCGCACCCATCGAGGGCGGCGTCCAATCGCGCACGAGTGCGTCGCCGCCGCTTTGTTCGAGCTGCAAAAGCGCCGGATAGACTTGCGCGCCCTCGGCCAGCGTGCGCATCGCCTGTGGATCGACGCGCGGCCAGAGGCGCCCAGTCGCAGAGCCCCCTCCAAAATGAAAACCCTCGGCGGGCCGCGCCAGCCTGCCTTGTAATTCGATGTCGCCCATCTGCACGGGCGGTGCGACGGGTAGATCGCGACGCGCAGCGAGCGGCGCCCAGCCACGGTCGACAAAAAGCCAGCGACCGTCGGCGAGTACCAATGGCGTCAGGATATGCACCCCGGCACGCCCTTGGTGCGTGCGGTTATCGATCCAGACGGTACGCTCGGGCAACCAATGTCCGCGCACCGCAACGCGCATGCCGTCGATAGCTTGGGAAGCCGTGGCGGTGGGTAGCGCCGCAAGCGTCGCAGTGGTGGCATAGCGCTGCGCAAGCTCGTCCTTGTAATACGCGCGCGTATGCTGCCAGCAACCTAGCACTGCGAACAGCGCGCCGAAGACAATTCCGGCAAGCCACCCCAGCCAAGGCATTTTTCGCCCCGTGGGATTGACCGTATGTATGCCAATGGCACTACACTCCGTTATACGAACGCGGATCATGCGCGCGTACTTCGCGAGCCGATACCACAAGACATTGCCGTTATTCCGGAGATCTTCATGCGCATCGTTGTGATCGTGCTGCTGTGCCTGATCGTGGCAAGCCTCGCCTCGGCCCTCGGATTTCTGCTCAACGACCGTGGCCGGGGGCGTCGTACGGCCACGGCGCTCTCGCTCCGGGTTGGTATATCGATCGTGTTGTTCGTAGTGCTGATGGCTGCTTATCACTTCGGTTTCATCCAGGGGAAGCTGTGAGATTTGGCTGTTCCGTCACAGCCAATACACGACGACGAACAACAGCAGCCAGACGACATCGACGAAGTGCCAATACCAGGCGACGGCTTCGAAGGCGAAGTGGCGCTCGGGCGTGAAATGGCCGCGCAAGGCGCGCGCGAGAATCACGATCAGCATCGTTGCGCCTATCGTCACATGCATGCCGTGAAATCCTGTCAGCATGAAAAACGTCGAACCATACACGCCCGATTGCAACGTCAGGTTCAGAGCCTCGTAGGCGTGCGCATACTCGACGATTTGCAGGCAGAGGAAGGCAATACCGAGCAGGATCGTCAGCGCGAGACCCGTGATGAGTTGACCACGCTTTTGTTTGAGCAGGCCCCAGTGCGCCCAGGTCAGCGTCGCACCCGAGGAGAGCAGCAGAAGCGTGTTGATAGCGGGAATGCCCCAGGCTTGCATCGGCGTGAAGGCTTCCGGGGCGAGCGGACCTGCGCTCGGCCAGGTCGGTTTGAAGCCGTTCCAGAGCAGCGCGGATTCGCCGCTGCCCAGTTCGGGCAAACTCAGCACACGGATGTAGAACAGCACGCCAAAGAAGGCAACGAAGAACATGATTTCCGAGAAAATGAACCAGCTCATGCTCCAGCGGAAAGAGCGGTCTACCTGCTTGCTGTACTTGCCGGATTCGGATTCGCGTATCACTTGGCCGAACCAGCCGAACAGCATATAGATCAAGGTCGCCGCGCCGAGCGCCACCATCCATTTGCCGGGCATGAGCTGGTTGACCCACATGGCCGCGCCGCCGCCGATCAAGAGCAGCGCCAGCGAGCCGAAGATCGGGAAGCGCGAGGGTTCGGGTACGAAGTACTTGCCCTGCGAGGCACTCATCATGTTGGTCCCCCTTGTCTCAATGCTGCGAAATAACCAGATTCACGATCGCCAGCAGCGAGAGCACGAAGATCGCGCCACCCACGACGCCGGCGACGACGAGCGCGAGCGGATTCAGTTCGGTAGCGTCGCGCTGGTAGTCGTGCCGCTTGCGAATTCCGACGAAAGACCAAAGCACGGCTCGCACCGTCGCCCAGAAGCCGCTCATCCTCGCCCGCCTCCACCTGCCTGCGCGCGCGCCGCGCCTTCGATCTCGAAAAAGGTGTAAGACAAAGTCATTGTTTGTACGCCTTTGGGGAGTTCGGGATCGAGGACGAATACGACAGGCATCAATTTTTTCTCGCGTGCGTTAAGTTGCTGCTGCGTAAAGCAAAAGCAATCGAGTTTCTTGACGTACTGGCCCGCGTAATCCGGCCCGTAGCTTGGAATCGCTTGGCCTGTCACTGGCGCATCGCTCGCGTTCTCGACTTCATAGTCGATACGGACCAGTTCGCCAGGATGAACCTGGAGGCTGTTCTTCATGGGATGAAAGCGCCACGGCAAGCCATGTGCATTGGCGTCGAATTCGAGCGTGACGACGCGGCTGCGGTCTATCTGCGTATTACGCGGAGGATCGACCGAGAGCAGCCGGTTGACGCCGGTGACTTCGCAGATCGTCTTGTAGAACGGCACGAGCGCAAAGCCGAAGCCGAACATCACGACCGCCGCGATGATGAGCCGCAGCAAGAGACGCCGGTTATCTGCACTTGCATTCATGAATGCCGCCACAGCCAGTATTTCGCCATGATCGCGAAGAAGAAGGCGAGCGCCACGGCGAACAGCACGAATGCAGTTCGCCGGTTGGCACGCTGTCGCGTCGGTGCCGCGAGCATTGGCGGGTTCGCTGTGCGGCTCATTTCACGACCGGCGGTATTTCAAAGCTGTGGTACGGCGCCGGCGAGGGCAGCGTCCATTCGAGCCCTTCCGCGCCATCCCAGGGTTTGGCGGCGGCAGGCGCACCGCCGCGCACGCAGCGGACGACGTTGTAGAGCAGCAGCAGTTGCGAGAGTCCGAAGCCAAAAGCGCCTATCGTCGCGATCATGTTGAAGTCGGCGAACATCGGGTTGTAATCGGGAATCCTTCTCGGCATGCCGGCAAGCCCCAGGAAGTGCATCGGGAAGAAGGTGATGTTGAAGAAGACGATCGAGCACCAGAAATGCACCTTGCCTAGCGTTTCGTCATACATGCGGCCGCTCCACTTGGGCAACCAGTAGTAGGTACCGGCGAACAGCGCGAACAGCGAACCGGCGACGAGCACGTAATGGAAGTGCGCGACGACGTAATAGGTGTCCTGCAACTGGATGTCTATCGGCGCGATTGCGCAGATCAGCCCGGTGAAGCCACCCATCGTGAATACGAACAGAAAACCGACGGCAAACAGCATCGGTGTCTCGAAACTGAGCGAGCCGCGCCACATCGTCGCAATCCAGTTGAAGACCTTCACGCCCGTGGGCACCGCGATCAGCATCGTCGCGTACATGAAAAAGATCTGCCCGACCGCCGGCATGCCGGTGGTGAACATGTGGTGGGCCCAGACGACGAAGGAAAGGATCGCAATCGAACTCGTCGCATAGACCATCGAGGCGTAGCCGAACAGTGGTTTGCGCGAGAAGGTCGGAATGATCTGACTGACGATGCCGAAGGCCGGCAAAATCATGATGTAGACCTCGGGATGCCCGAAGAACCAGAACACATGCTGGTAGAGCACCGGATCGCCGCCGCCTGCCGCGTTGAAGAAGCTGGTGCCGAAGTGGCGGTCCGTGAGGATCATCGTCACTGCGCCGGCCAGAACCGGCATCACCGCGATCAGCAAATAAGCCGTGATCAGCCAGGTCCAACAGAACAACGGCATTTTCATCAGTGTCATCCCGGGCGCACGCATATTGAGTATCGTGACGACGATGTTGATCGCGCCCATGATCGAGCTGATGCCCATGATATGGATCGCGAAGATCGTCATATCCATGCCCATGCCCATCTGGATCGACAGCGGCGCATAGAGCGTCCAGCCCGCGGCGCTCGCGCCGCCCGGCACGAAGAACGAGCCGATCAGGAGCAGGGCGGCCGGCGGTAGCAGCCAGAAGCTCCAGTTGTTCATGCGCGCGAAAGCCATGTCCGATGCGCCGATCATCAGCGGGATCTGCCAGTTGGCGAAGCCGACGAAGGCCGGCATGATCGCGCCGAAGACCATCACGAGCCCGTGCATCGTCGTGAGCTGATTGAAGAATTCCGGCTGTACGACCTGCAGGCCGGGCTGGAAGAGTTCAGCACGGATCGTCAGCGCCATCACGCCCCCGGAGAGGAACATGATGAAACTGAAGACAAGGTACATCGAGCCGATGTCCTTGTGGTTCGTCGTCGTGATCCAGCGCATCAGCCCGCTCGGGATGTGATGCGCCTGTCCGTGGGCGTGACCCAAACCTTGTGGTACCGCGCTCATCCTCTGGCTCCCGTCTCTTGAATAGCGTTGTCAGCCAGCGCTGGCGGCGCTCGCCGCAGCCTGCCGCTGCTTCTGTTCAGCGACCCAGGCACTGTATTGCGCGGCCGAGACGACGTGCACCTCGATCGGCATGAAGCCGTGTTCCTTGCCGCAAAGCTCGGCGCAGTTGCCGCGATAGACGCCTTCCTTCTCGGCCTTGAACCAGGTATCGCGGATGAAACCGGGGATGGCGTCCTGCTTGACGCCGAAGGCCGGGATCCACCAGGAATGAATAACGTCGTTGGCCGTCGCGAGGATGCGAATTTTCTTGCCGACCGGTACGACGAGCGGCTTGTCGACTTCGAGCAGGTAGTTAGCGTTCTTGGCCGCGCCGTTTTCGATCTGTTCGCGCGGCGTGGAAAGGACGGAGATGAAATGCACGCCCTCACCTTCGCCCTTGAGGTAGTCGTAGCCCCATTCCCACTGATAGCCGGTAGCCTTGATCGTGATGTCGGAACTCCTTGTGTCCTTCATCGCGATAATCGTGCGCGTGGCCGGCCAGGCCATGCCGACGAGGATCAGGACCGGAACGATGGTCCAGATGATCTCGACCGTCGTGTTCTCGTGAAAATGGGCCGCCACCGCGCCTTGCGACTTGCGGTGTCGGAATACCGACCAGAACATGACACCGAAAACAGCAATGAAGATGAACAGGCAGATCACCAACATCAGCGTATGCATGCTGTAAATGTCGGAGGCGATTGCGGTGACTGGCTGCTGTAGATTGAGGCGGGCGCCGCTGGCGAACGCGGCAGGTGCGGCCAATTGAGCCGCGAAGACGGTTGTTGCGCGAGTGGTAGTTCTCATGTCCCCTGACACCTCGTATGGATGCTTCGGACGACACGCGCCGGGTCAGCCTGAATCGTGGAGATCGGCCGAGGAAACGATGCATGCCGCTACGCCAACTCCCGCGTGATCCCTTTTTGTTTGCTCAAGATCACGATTGCGCGGATGGATTGGATGTTGCCATAGCGTTTGCGGCTTTATCAATAAACATTGACACACATCAATGCGATTTTGCGCGGCATTCGTCGCACGGCATGAACGAAAAAACGAAAAAGGCGCCCGCAGGCGCCTTGGCGATCGACGGCTCGCGCTTTTTAATGCGGCGCAAGCGCGGCCAGCAGTTTCTGGTGCACGCCACCAAAACCGCCGTTGCTCATCGCGAGCACCTGATCGCCAGGCCGCGCGTCTTGCGCCACGGCGGCAACCAGCGCTGCGAGATCGTCGAAGGTCCGCGCGCGCGCGCCCAGCGGCGCGAGTGCTTCGGCCGGGTTCCAGCCGAGCTTGTTTGCATAGCAATAGACGTGGTCGGCTAGCATGAGGCTGCTCGCCAACTTGTCCTTCATCGTGCCGAGCTTCATCGTGTTCGAACGCGGTTCGAGCACCGCGAGGATGCGCCCCTCGGGCTGACGGCGGCGCAGGCCGGCGAGCGTGGTTTCGATCGCGGTCGGGTGGTGGGCGAAATCGTCATAGACCGTCACGCCGCCCACAATGCCGCGCACCTCCAGCCGCCGCTTGACGCCCTTGAAGCTGGCGAGCGCGGCGATTGCATCCTGCGGCCTCACGCCGACGTGGCGGGCGGCCGCGATGGCCGCGAGCGCATTCATTCGGTTGTGCGCGCCGGCAAGCGGCATTTCCGCTTCGCCGAGCGCCGTGCCGGCGAGCGAGAACACCGCATGCGCGACCGAATGGCCTTCCGCCGCCGACCAACCGTCCGCACTGCCGAACCATTCGAGTTCGCTCCAGCAGCCGCGCTCGATTACGCGCGCAAGGCTAGTCTCGGAGGCGTTAGCGATGATCCGGCCAAGCTTCGGAATAGTGCGCACGAGATGATGAAATTGGGTTTCGATTGCAGCAAGATCGGCGAAGATGTCGGCATGATCGTATTCGAGATTATTGAGGATCGCGGTCCTCGGCCGGTAATGGACGAACTTGGAGCGCTTGTCGCAAAACGCCGTGTCGTACTCATCGGCCTCGATCACGAAGAACGGCGAATCGGTCAGCCGCGCCGAGACGCCGAAGTCCTGTGGCACGCCGCCAATCAAAAAGCCCGGGTTCAGACCAGCGGATTCGAGCAGCCAGGCCAGCATCGCCGAGGTCGTCGTCTTGCCGTGCGTGCCGGCCACGGCGAGCGTCCATTTCCCGGGCAGGATATTCTCGGCCAGCCATTGCGGGCCGGACGTATAAGGCAGGCCGCGATCGAGGATTGCTTCGAGCAGCGGGTTGCCGCGCGATACGGCATTGCCGACGATCCAGACGTCGGCAGCGAGTGCGAGCTGGGCCGGGTCGAAGCCTTCTATCAGTTCGATACCTTGATCGACGAGTTGTGTGCTCATCGGTGGATAGACATTGGCGTCGCAACCGGTGACACGATGTCCATGTGCGCGCGCGAGCAGCGCGATGCCGCCCATGAAGGTGCCGCAAATACCGAGAATGTGGATATGCATCGAAAATCGGGCGACGAAAGCCGCGCCTGTCGGGATGTGTAGAATGGATCGCGATTCTATCTGAGCGCCCGCCATGTCGTATCGCGACGTTCCCCCGCCGCGCAGTACCCTGCGCCGCAACATCGCGGCCCTTGCAGCCCGTCTGATTGCCGAGGAAGGCATCGCCGACCTCGGTCTGGCTAAGCGCAAGGCCGCCCGCCAGTTAGGCATCACCGAGGGCGAAGCCATGCCCAACAGGGCCGAAATCGAAGCCGAACTGCGCAGCTACCAGGCGCTTTATCGCGACGAAGAAGACGACGAGCGGCTTGCGGCGATGCGTGAGACGGCTGTCGAGATCATGCGCGAACTCGCCGCGCTGCGGCCCGCCTTGACCGGCTCCGTATTGGAAGGGACCGCCAACGGGTTTTCCGAAGTCGAGATCGATGTTTTTGCCGATAGCGCGAAGGATGTCGAAATCTTTCTGCTCAATCGCGGCATCGACTACGAACACCGCGACATCCGCAAACCGGGGCCGGAATCGCCCGAAGCGATCCTCGTCTTCGACTGGGATGAGGTACCGGTCAAACTCTGCGTCTTCGATCATGTCGCCGAGCGCACGCCGCGCCGCAATGGCGCCGAACGCGCGCGGCTCGCGGCCGTCGAGGCGCTCTGCCGCAACACACCGGAAAAGGGACTTTCCTGAAAATGAATCAAAAAATCGCCGGTTTGCTCGTCGTCGCAGTTGCGCTCGGCGCGGCTTCGGCTGGCTGGTGGGTTAGTGCGCGCAACGACGCGACGGCCAGCGTGCCGTCTTCCGTTTCGCCCGAGGCCGTCGCCCAACTCCTCGCGCAGCAACTGCCGGACGTGGACGGCAAACCGCAGGCGCTGAACCAATGGCGCGGCAAGACGCTCGTGGTGAATTTCTGGGCGACCTGGTGCCCGCCCTGCCGCGAGGAAATGCCCTTGCTCGACCGCACCCAGGCGCAATGGCAGGCGCGCGGCGTGCAGATCGTCGGCATCAGTATTGACGAAGCGCAGGCAGTCCGCAAGTTCCGCGATACGCGCAAACCGGCTTTTCCGCTGCTGCTTGGCGGACCGGAACAAATAGACCTGTCTCAGCAACTCGGCAATACAGCCCAGGGTTTGCCCTTCACCGTCGTCATCGACCCCCAAGGGCGGCTACGTAATGTCAAACTCGGTGCGTTTCGCGGCGATCAGCTCGATAAACTGCTCCATACGGTAGCGAATTGAGCACGATCGAAGCGGCTTGCCTTTATACGGCTTCGCTGGCATCTTGCGTGGAGCCTTGGGCAGCTCCGCACTACGAAAATTCGTTTGGTCGGTAGTCAATTTCAGCGATTTGCGGCAAACTTGTCGGCATGGTGAGTGCAAAACGCAGCAAATCCCGTGAGCAGGAGCCCATCGGCTCGCAACCGCGGCAGCCCAGAATCCTGGTTCTGCACGGGCCAAACCTGAACCTGCTCGGCAATCGGGAACCCGAAATCTACGGCAGCGCCACGCTGGCCGGTATCCACGCAACGCTAGAAGCGTGCGCCCGAGCGGCCGGCGTCGCGCTCGAATCTTTCCAGAGCAATCACGAAGGCGAGTTGATCGACCGCGTGCAGGCATCGGCCAGCGAAGGCGTGGATTTCATCCTGATCAATCCGGGCGGTTATACCCATTCGAGCATCGCGCTACGCGACGCCTTCGCCGCTGTGCGCATCCCGTTCATCGAGGTTCATCTGTCGAACATCCATGCACGAGAGGCGTTCCGCCACCATTCGTACTTCTCCGACATTGCCGTCGGAGTCATCTGCGGACTCGGCGCCGACGGCTATCGCCTCGCGCTCGAATACGCTCTCGACAAGATCCGTCAGAACTGACGAGCCGCGACCGCCGCAGCGAAAGCCGGCGGACCGGCTCCACGCGAAGGGAAGCATTTTCATGGATTTGCGCAAGCTCAAGAAGCTGATCGACCTCGTACAAGAGTCCGGCATTTCGGAACTCGAAGTCACCGAGGGCGAAGAAAAAGTCCGCATCGCCAAACATCCTGCCGCACAGACAACCTATATGGCGAGCATGCCGCAGCAGCTGGTCGCCGCCGCGCCCGCCGCCGCAATCGTGCCGGCCGCACCGCTCCTGCCCGACGGACATGTCGTGAAGTCCCCGATGGTCGGCACCTTCTACCGCTCGTCGGCACCGGGCGCGAAGTCCTTCGTCGAGGTTGGCGATTCGGTCGCAAGCGGCGACACGCTCTGCATCATCGAAGCCATGAAACTCATGAACGAGATCGAATCCGACGCGGCAGGCACGGTCAAGGCGGTGCTCGTCGAGAACGGCCAGCCAGTCGAATACGGCCAGCCGCTGTTCGTGATCGGCTGAACGCGTAACGCGGCCTTAGCGTCGCGTCCCCTCCTTAACTTTTACGCGGTTCCAGCCATGTTCGAAAAAGTTCTTATCGCAAACCGCGGCGAAATCGCGCTGCGCGTGCTGCGCGCCTGCCGCGAACTCGGCATCAAGACGGTGGCGGTCCATTCCGAGGCCGACACCGAAGCCAAGTACGTGAAGCTCGCGGACGAATCGGTCTGTATCGGGCCGGCCGCATCCTCGCTCAGTTACCTCAACGTGCCGGCGATCATCGCCGCCGCCGAGGTCACCGACGCCGAGGCGATCCATCCGGGCTACGGCTTCCTTTCCGAGAACGCCGACTTCGCCGAACGCATCGAAAATTCGGGCTTCGTTTTTATCGGTCCGCGCGCCGAAACGATTCGCCTGATGGGCGACAAAGTGTCGGCCAAGCAAGCGATGATAGAAGCCGGCGTGCCCTGCGTGCCGGGTTCGAGCGGCGCACTGTCCGACGATCCGAAGGAAATCACCAAGACTGCGCGCCAGATCGGCTTCCCCATCATCATCAAGGCATCGGGCGGCGGCGGCGGTCGCGGCATGCGCGTCGTGCATGCCGAGGGCGCCTTGCTACAGGCTGTCACGATGACGCGGACCGAAGCCCAGGCGGCCTTCGGCAATCCGACGGTCTATATGGAGAAGTACCTCGAAAATCCGCGCCACGTGGAAATTCAGATACTCGCCGATCAGCATGGCAACGCGGTCTATCTTGGCGAACGCGACTGCTCGATGCAGCGCCGCCACCAGAAGGTCATCGAAGAAGCGCCCGCGCCCGGCATCGAGCGCAAACTGATCGAAAAGGTCGGCGAGCGCTGCGTGCAAGCCTGCAAGAAAATCGGTTATCGCGGCGCTGGCACCTTCGAATTCCTTTACGAGAACGGCGAGTTCTTCTTCATTGAGATGAACACACGCGTGCAGGTCGAACATCCCGTGACCGAGATGATCACCGGCATCGACATCGTGCAGGAGCAGATCCGCGTCGCCTTCGGCGAAAAACTCCGCATCCGCCAGAAGGACGTGGTGCTGCGCGGCCATGCGGTGGAGTGCCGCATCAACGCCGAAGACCCGTTCAAATTCACGCCCTCGCCGGGCCGCATCACGAACTGGCATACGCCGGGCGGCCCCGGCATCCGCGTAGATTCCCACGTATATAACGGTTATGTGGTGCCCTCGCACTACGATTCGATGGTCGGCAAGGTGATCGCCTATGGCGACACGCGCGAGCAGGCGATACGCCGCTTGCGCATCGCCTTGTCCGAAATGGTCGTCGAGGGCATCAAGACGAATATCCCGCTACACCAGGAACTGCTCAACGACGCTAATTTCGTGCACGGCGGCACAAGCATTCACTATCTGGAGTCGCGGCTGGCAAAGAAAGACTGAGTATGTGGTTGCAGGTTGCGTTACTTGCCGATGAGGCGCATGCCGAGGCGCTATCCGAAGCCTTGATGAACGCCGGCGCAGTATCGGTTTCAATCGATGACGCCGACGCCGGCACGCCCGACGAAGCGCCACAGTTCGGCGAGCCGGGCCATCCCGCCCAGCCGCTGTGGCGGCGTTCGCGCGTTGTCGCGTTGTTCGACGAAACGGTGGAACTCGCGGCAGCGCTCGCGACGGCTGCGGCCGACAGCGGCCTCGATGCGGTGCCGCCCTTCGCCATCGAAGAAGTCGCCGAGCAGGACTGGGTGCGGCTCACGCAAAGCCAGTTCGAACCGATCCGTATTCACGAACGGCTGTGGATCGTGCCGTCCTGGCATGCGGCGCCCGATCCTGCCGCGATCAATATCGAAATGGACCCAGGCTTAGCTTTTGGCACCGGCTCGCATGCGACGACGCGCCTGTGTCTCGAATGGCTACTCGCCAACATCGCGCCCGGCACAAGCGTGCTCGACTACGGCTGCGGTTCCGGCATCCTGGCGATTGCGGCGGCCAAGCTCGGCGCAACAAGCGTGCTCGGTATCGACATCGACGAACGCGCGCTCGAAGCCACGCGCGATAACGCCGCGCGCAACGGCATCGCGCTCGCTGTTCTGCATGGCAGCGAGCCAAATGCCGCACGCTACGATCGCGTCGTGGCAAATATCCTGACAAACCCGCTTTGCGTATTGGCGCCCGCGATTGCGGCCTGCGTCGCGCCCGGCGGCCGGCTCGCGCTGTCCGGCGTGCTTGCGCCGCAAGCCGAACAGGTGATCGCCGCCTATGCGCCGTATATCGCGCTCGCAGTCGGCGCCGAGCACGAGGGCTGGATTCGCCTGGACAGCGTGGCGGCATGCTGAACACGCGCTGTCCGCACTGCGGCACGACGTTCCGGGTCAAACCGGAACAGTTGCGTGCCCGCAACGGACGCGTGCGCTGCGGCCACTGCCAGGCGCCCTTTAATGCGCTCGAATCGCTGATCGACGATCCTGGCCTCGCGGACACCGATTCGGCGCTCACGGCTCAAGCACAACCTGAACCCGAGCCACCAGCAGCACCAGAACCGCCGCCGGCCGCCGAGCATTCCCTGGCGGAGTCCGATCCGCCCGCCGCGCCGCCGCGTGCGCAAGACCGTAAGGCGCAGCCGGCCGTCGCATCCTTGGAATTCAATCTCGATGCGCCCGATCTGTCCGATCCCGAACCGGCGCAGCCTGTTGCAGCGGCCGATCTGGATTGGGACTGGCAAGCCGAGCCACAGCGGCGCGAGCCCGCGATAAGCGATCTCGCACCGCCCGACGAAGCTGCAAACGAACCCCTGATCGATGAGGTAGTTCCGCTCAAGGACACAGAAGACGCGGTATCCGCGTCGACATTCACCGCCTACTCGAGTCCTGCGGAAGAAACGCCCGAGCTTATCGAAGACGCGCCACCGCAAGCGCCCGACGAAACGCTCGAAACCGACGCGCAGCACTTATCGGATAGCGAAGAAACCGAAGCCCCGCCGCAAGCCTGGCCCTGGGTACTATCGATCATCGTGCTGGTGCTCTTGGCTGGCGCACAGACCCTGCTTTGGCTGCGCCATGACCTGGCGCGCGACTTCCCGGACACGCGCCCGTATTTCGTGCAAGCCTGCGCCCAAATCGGCTGCGCGATGCCGTGGCCGCATGTGAAGGCGCGAATCAGCATCGAAGCCTCGGACCTGCATCCGCGTGCCGGCCACGAAGGCAGCTTCGAACTCGCAGGAACGCTGCGCAATCGGGCCAAATTCACCCAAGCCTATCCCAATCTCGAAATTACGCTGACCGACGAGTTCAACCGCGCACTCGTTCGCAAGGTGTTGCCGCCCAGGGACTGGCTACCGGCCGCTTTGCACGACAGCCGGGCCTTCTTAGCCAGCACGGATATCGCCTTCACGATTTATTTCGAAGCGCTCGATCAGCCCGCCTCGGGTTACAAGCTCTACGCCTTCTATCCCTGATGGCAGAGGTATGTAATAAATTTACTGATCGGGCATTCAAAAGCCTGAATTGGTGAACCCGTTAGGTACCGGTAGTATTTGTGCCGTGCACAAAAGTCAGAACAAAGCACGTTGTACTTAACTATGAGGTACCCCATGAGCAACTTTGCCCTTGACGTCGTTGAAGTAAACGCTGGTAATGCCATCCTGTTCGGTGGTGTCTACGCCGCAAACGATGGTTATTACGCCGAAATTCACGAACAAAAGGAAGGCCGGATCCGCCGTATCGAGAAGTCCTCGACGCTGCCGAATCGCGATGTTGCCGTCGTCTGGATGAACCAGAACCTCGCCCGCCAAAGCGCGGCCGCCTGATTACTGTCCTCCCCCCAACCGCGCTCACTCCCCCGGGCGCGGTTATCCAAAGGGCCGGTTTATCCGGCCCTTTGCCTTTTTTGCCTCGTGGCAAAATTTCAGCAGTAAAACTTATGGTGCGATCAGAAAGCCGAATTGGCTTGCCGACCCTCGCGGCAGTAGGCTGCGTCCATACAGAAACCCTGCTGGAAGTAAGGAAATAACGATGATTGCGATGCCG